>CAYZTL010000031.1:0-4753 GCA_964481465.1 uncultured Anaerolineales bacterium | reverse complement strand
TTTTTATCAGCATTTCTCCTTGCACGATCCGCTAACTATTCCACTTCTGCTGAGAGTCGCCTTGATTGGCGCTTTCATTGGGCTCATTCAGGGAGGGGTTCTGGGAGCGTTTTTGAGTAAAGTAAATCAGCAGGGGGATCCTTCAACCGATTCTGGTGCAACGATGATGTGGAAGCGTATGCTGTTGTTCCTATTTTTCCTTCCAACTATTGGCTGTTTGTTAGGATTTGGAATTGCCGCGATATTACCTGAAGCGCAGAAGTCCTCCTGGGAATCATTTGGCACCCCACCATCACCCGCAGAACGTTTTGTTCAGACCTCTCCTCTTGTTGTCGCCGCAGAAAATGGAGAAATGTACCGGCTCCGATATAAAGACCAAACCTATGGTTGGGAGGTATTTACGAATGAGCCGTCAGAACCTTCCGGTCAACCCACGCCGGAATTCTGTGAGGATATCACGCCGCTACCCTTGGATGGCGTTGTCGATTCTGTCGAAAAATGCGGGAGATTAGAGTTTGGATCATTCTACCGCAATTTTGCAGTTCTTGAAGATGGGTCCGTTTGGATGTGGAAAGAGGATGGCGGCCCGAGCTTCCGCCCACTATATTATGCTCTTGGAGGGTCTTTGGGCTTTTTCGCTCTGGGTTTACTTGTCATGGCTTTGATGAGCTTTCTAAAACCCTTGCAGCTAAATAAAAACGAAACACCAGCTGATCCCTGATCATAAAGGAAACATATGCCAGGGTTCACGCTGTTATTATCAGGCTCACCCCAGGGGGCGGTGCTGAGCTGGCTCAAGGCTTGGCTCGCGGTAGGTTTAATTTCGTTGGATAGGCCAGGCGTGGCGGTGAAGGAAAACACACACCACATTTAAGCTGACCAAACCCATAGCGAACTGCACAGATGTGGCTGAGGAAGGGTTTGCATGCCCGCTGCAAGTTAGACACCTTGACCATGATGGGGTTAGGCGGGCCGGCGGCGCAGTCAAGGCTCGATAATTATTTAAATGTCGACGAGCGACCCTGGGTACCGACGCCCTGTTTCGTATAGGCAATACCGCACACAAGACACAGTTTTCTGCTTTCCAAAACAAAATCACAGCACCACATGATGATACAGATCCATCAGTGTAGGGCAGGGGAGTAGAATTTTCATTCATTCGCTTGTAATTAGACCAACCGAGCGAATTCGATCCAACGCTTGGTAAATCAACTTCCTATGTTCCTGCCTTTGATGCCAACGAGAAATTCCGCTGGGGTGGGGCAGGGGGATAACCTGCGCGCTTGCGTACCCCATTTGGGCCCCGATAATTTCATCCAGTGTTTTTGAGGAGGCATAAAAGGCGTCGACGGACAGCCTCCCGACAGGGACGATCAGCTTCAGATTCAAGCCAGTCATCAGGGAGAGCACGCTGGACAGATGGGGAGAGCAGAGCTCCAGCTGCTCGGAAGTGGGGCGGCGCTTATCTTCACACAAAACACATATGTTCCCAACAATTTCTTGACATGTATTTCATAAACTGGCTTATTGATAGCAAAAAGGAGATAGGCTTAAGGAGCTGGCCAGATGAAGAAGAGGAAGAAGACCCGCAAAATGATTTGGATCACTGTCCTGGCAGTATTTCTTTTAGGGGGGCTGGGTTACGGGACATACCGCTATTACTATATGCCTTACCAGCAAGAAAACGAGGAAAGTCCCTCCCTGCAAACGGCAGTTGCCCGCCGGGGAGATATAGTCCTCTATGCCAGCGGCTCGGGAAATTTAATCCCAGCTGCGAAGGTGAAAGTCAGATTTGATGTCAGGGACGGGGTGCGGGAAGAGCTGCTGACGCTGGAGGTTGAAGTGGGGGATCATGTAGAAGCCGGGCAGGTCCTGGCCCGCATGGATGACCGTGAGCTTAACGAGGTGTTCCTTGATGCCCGGCGCGAGCTCCGGGAACTGACCTCTCCCGCTGCTTTTGCTCAAGCGGAGAGAGAACTTACCCAGGCAAAAATTGATCTCGAGGATGCTGTGGGTGACCTGATGTGGTTGATCAGCCCCAGCGTGTACCGGGCGGAGCAGTATCTCGAGCAGTATGCACAAGAATTGGCGGATGCCACAGCCGCCCGGGAAGAATCGCCCTCTGCAGAAACGGAGAACCGAGTGAAAGAAGCGGAACAAAATCTGAAGTGGGCAGAAATGAATTACCGCAACCAGCTGGCCTACTATGAAAAGGAATACCTCCCAGAATATTTCACCGCCTATTACTGGGAGGATAAACAGAAGATTGAATACATTGATGCCCCCACCGAGGCTGAAATCGACACGCTGCGGGCTGAAATCGACGGCTATGAAGCGCGGATTGCTGAACTGGAGGTGCTGCTGGATGCCATGCGTGGTGAAGAAATCCCCGAGGAAGCCACGGGAAGCCGGCTGGCAGCGATGCGCCGCGCCCAGAAAGCTGTAGAAGACGCCCTTCAAGATCTGGAAGCGGCCACACTGACCGCCCCCCGGGGGGGCACGGTGACCGCTATTTACGCTGAGGAATCCCAGAAGGTTGGCAACGAAACCCTGATGACCATTGTGGAATTAAGTCCCCCCACCCTGGAAGCGTTCTTTGATGAGTCGGACTGGCAAAGTGTCCAGGAGGGGTATCCGGCGGAGGTGGTTTTTGACGCTCTCCCTGAGAAGACGTTTGCCGGTGAGGTGACCCACGTCGATCCCGAATTAGCGAAAGAGGGCAATACCGCTGTGGTGCGGGTGTTGGTGACTCTGGAGACCGCTGACACCGGATGGAATGACCTGCCCTTGGGTTCCGCCGCAAGTGTGGATGTGATTGGCGGCAGGGCGGAAGACGCCGTGCTGGTTCCTGTGGAAGCGGTCCGGGAAATCTCGGAGGGAGAATATGCCGTCTTTAAGGTGGTGAACGGCACGCCCCGGATGCAGATGGTGGAAGTTGGCCTTCAGGACCTGATTTTTGCCGAGATCATTTCGGGCTTGGAAAAAGGGGACGTGGTGACCACAGGGCAGGTGGAGACGGAATAATGACCCATAATCATACCTTTATCATTGAGGCCCAGGAGATCACCAAAGTTTTCACCATGGGAGAAGTCGAGGTCCCTGCCTTAAACGGCACTTCCATCCAGGTCCGGGAGGGAGAATTTGTGGCCATTATGGGCCCTTCTGGTTCCGGGAAAAGCACCTTGATGAGTGTGCTGGGCTGTTTGATGAGACCAACCTCAGGGAGATATCTTCTGGGTGGGGAGGATGTCAGCGACCTGAATAAGGTGGATCTGGCCTTCATCCGCAACAAAAAGATCGGCTTCGTTTTCCAGACCTACAATTTGCTCCCGCGGGCGTCTGCCCTGCAAAATGTCATGCTGCCCTTATTTTATGACCGTGAAGATCGCCTGGGTGTCGCGGAAAAAGAACGCAAAGCTGCCGCCCTTTTGGAAGCGGTGGGGTTGGGCGATCGTCTGGACCACGAGCCCCAGGAACTGTCGGGAGGAGAACAGCAGCGGGTGGCGATCGCCCGCGCGCTGGTGAATGACCCGGTTGTCATCCTGGCTGATGAACCCACCGGCAACCTGGACAGCAAATCGGGGGCGGAGATCATGGATCTCCTGGTCTCTCTCCACCAACAGCGGGTGACGATTGTCATGGTCACCCATGATCCGGCAACGGCTGCCTATTCCGACCGCACCATCCACCTTTTGGACGGCAAAGTCAAGACGGAAGTGCACAACGCCAAGGAGCACGCCTGAGATGAGCCCATTTAAAGTTTTACAAATTGCCTGGCAGGCCTTAATGAAAAACAAGATCCGCTCCTTGCTGACCATGCTGGGCATCATTATCGGCGTTGCGGCGGTGATCATCATGATCGCCATCAGCGCGGGCACGGAAGCCACCATTCAGGACGAGATCACCGGTCTGGGTTCCAACCTGATCTACGTCAGCCGCTCGATGACCAAGATGAGCCCAGGAGCCTCGCAGGGCGGGGGATTGGTTTTTGAAGACGCCTCTGCCATTGCAGAACAGGTCAAAGGGGTGAAAGGGGTGGTGGTGGAGCAAAGCACTTCCCAGACGGTGAAAGCACAGGGGATCTCGCTGGATGCCGTCACCATTCAAGGGACGACGGCTGATTTTCCCTCCGTGAGGGACATGGAAGTCGCCACCGGGCGGTACTTCAGCCAGCGGGAAATCGACCGTACGGTGCCCGTTGCCGTGCTGGGAGCGAGCTTGGCGGAAGAGTTGTTCAGCGGCCGGGACCCCTTCGGAGAAACCATCACCGTGGCGGGGTCCATCCGCCTGACCGTGATCGGGGTCTTTGAGGGCAAAGGTATGGTGGGGGATGTGGATTACGATTCCCGTTTGTATGTGCCCATTACCCTCATTTTCGACAAGCTGTCCGACGACCGCTTCTCGCGTTTTCGGGGGGATCGGGTGAGGACCATTTTTGTGGAAGTCGATGACAGCGTGGGGGAGGATGGAGAGCGGAGCCTTGACGACGTCATCCGGCAGATCGAGCTCTTGCTGGCGAAACGACACGAGGTTTCCCTGGAAGAACCGGATTTTGTGATTACCACCCAGCAGGACGTGATCCAAACCCAGGAATCGACGACAGCGGCCTTCCGCTCTTTACTGGCCTGGGTGGCCGGGGTCTCCCTGGTCGTGGGGGGCATCGGGATCATGAACATCATGCTGGTCAGCGTCACGGAGCGCACCCGGGAAATTGGCATCCGGCAGTCTGTGGGGGCGACGCCGGGAGACATCC
>CAYZTL010000030.1:0-6161 GCA_964481465.1 uncultured Anaerolineales bacterium | reverse complement strand
GATATTCACCTGAGGTGGGGCGGTCCAGACAGCCCAGGATGTTCATCAATGTGGATTTGCCGGAGCCGGAGGGCCCCATGATCGAGACAATTTCACCCGGGGCAATCCTGATATCCACACCCCGTAAGGCGTGGACTTCCACTTTGCCCATTTTATATACTTTGGTGATATTTTCCGCATCAACGACCCATTCAGACATCGTATTCACTTCTTTAAATTGGGTTTTATTGATCATTGGGGTTTACCATCCCTTGCCCGGGACGAATGCCTGTCTGCTCACTTTCAGCTGGAGGATTGAGAGCCACCACATCCCCCGGATCCACATCCCCAGTCAACAGCTCGCTGTATTCATCCGATGAGGCGCCGAGCTCTACCTGGACCAAGTTCAAGCTTTGGCCAGACTGCTCATCGCCAGATACCAGGTAAATCACCTGTTTGCCGTTGACCCATCGAACGGACCGGTTCGGCACCAGCAGTGCATTGTCCACCTGATCGACCACAATGGACGCCGCCGCTGTCATGCCTGATTTGACGTTAGGGTCAGGGTTTTCCAATACCACAGTGACCGGGAAAACAACCAGGCCTTGATTCTCAATTCCCACAGTGGGGATTTCGACAACATGGCCGTTATAAACAACATCCGGTATGGCGTCGAAACGGACGCTCACCTCCTGCCCCACCGAAACTTGATTGATGTCCACCTCGGAGACTTCCACGTCGACCAGCATACGCTGGAGATCGTCGATCCGGAATGCTTTGCTGCCCGGGGAGACCAGGTCCCCCGTTTTGACATCGATGTCGGTAACCGTACCCGCAAAGGGGGCGCTCAGGGAAACTTTGTCCACAGCGGCTTGAGCAGCGGCCACGCGCGCTTCGGCGAGGGCAATATCTTCCGCGGTGGGTCCATCCTGGACCGCCTCATAGTCCTCCTGGGCCAGGTTGAATTTGGCTTCGGCCACCCTTAGCTTCCCTTCATAGATGGCCATTTCAGTTTCATCTGCTCCTTCTTGCAGCCAATTGAGGTACCAAACAGCCGATTGATATTGGTTGATGGCGTTTGTCAGGGCTATTTGGGCCTTAGCCCTGGCCACTTTTCCGCTGGCCTTGTCCAACCGCTTGCGATGGTTCTCGAGCCGTTTCTCAGCGACGGTTACTTTCGCTTTGGCGGATTTCAGCTCCTCGGGAGTGGCCCGATTTCCAGGCTGGTTGAGGGTCCAATCGTATTCAGCGTCTTCCAGGATCTCCCGGGATTCGGCAAGTTTTAATTCCGCTTCAGCTGCTGACAGCTCTGCCCTATCAAAGAGATCTTCCAGCGCTTGCTGGGCCTTGATCAACTCCTGCTCTGCCTGGAAGATGCTTTGGGGGAGGGAAGATCTCTTCAAGGCGGCCAGCTGCTGGCCAGCTGCAACCTGATCTCCAACGACCACAAAAACATCTTCGACAATCCCTGAGGTTTCCCAGGCGATAGTGGCGGTTTGATTTGTGTAAACGACGCCGGTGGCGTCTACCACTGCCTCCAGCGAACCCCTTTGTATCTCAGTGGTTTGCAGGTTTAACGACGATGTTTGTCTGTTTGGCAGGAGTGTGGCACATCCAGAAACTACAACGCCCAACAAGGCTGCTGCCATTCCAAACAAAATGTATCTCTTCTTCATTGAATTTCTCCTGTTCGTATTCCCCATATGCTGAATTGATGGCTGGTTTCCCTTTCACAACTGGAATTAGGTGCTCTCGATAACCGATCTTATTGTAGAGATCAATCCTGTAGAAAATCTGCAGAAAATGTGGGGGATTTGAATTTGTTTCATGCGGATGATTACCAGGGTCAATTTCCAGCGGTGAATCCCTGCGCAACGGCGCCCTCTTAAATGCAAAGGATCTGATAAATCAAGGTTGAAAGGTTCTCTTTTTGAGGGCCAGATAGAACTCCTGCTGGGTTGGAATGGGGTTGAATGCGCACCCAGGTATGCTTTATCCACCTTCTGACAGCTTTCGGAAATCGATGGGAATCCCTATTATTGCCAGGCTGCGTATGGGGAATGTGCATACTTTTTCAAAACCCGGGATCAGGTGTGAAGCTGACTGATATGATTTGCGTAGGCGCCGAAGGAAGTACAAGGCCGGTGCTGTGGTGGGAAATCCAGCAGTGAGGTGCCCCCGGGTGGCCTTATAGGTCGCGGCCTGGTGCGAAACAAGCTGCCCGGCGAGAGCATCAGCACCACTAACAGGCTTCAGGAAGGATAACAGCTCGGAAAATATATACTTTCCTCACAACACCTTCACAACTTCTTCACATCTCCCGTCTATGATATAAACAGTCAAGATGAAAATCAATTTAGTTATAGGTAAAGGAGAAGTTCTATGAAAAACCGATACATTTTATTGCTTGCCATCGCCCTGCTTGCCGTCGGGCTGTTCGGGGTGACCCAGGTCTACGCTCAAGAACCGACACCTGGCGTTCCAGCGGGGGAAGGTGTGGGACCCCGTAGATTTGGTCAAGATCATGCAGGTGCCGGCGACGGTCTTCTGCATGAATATATGACCGAAGCCATCAGCGATGTATTCGGGATCAGCCTGGATGAGCTGGATGAGATCCATGCGAGTGGAGACACCCTGTGGCAATCTCTGGACCTCACCATTGAAGAGTTCCGCGCCAAGATGACTGAGGCCCGCCAAACAGCGCTTGAGAACGCTGCCGAAGACGGCGTGATCAGCCAGGACCAGGCTGATTGGATGACGGAACGAATGAATGGCGCTGGGAAAGGACCGCATGGGCCTGGAGACGGATCCTGTCTGGACGGAGAGGGCAATGCTGGGGCTGAGTATGGCGGTAGGGGGAAACGCGGAATGGGCCGCTGGTAGATGCAGCCTAACTATAAAAGTTTCTGAACCGAAGACGGGCAGTGTTTGTCACTGCCCGTTTTCTATATAATGCAGACACAGTCAACCCCAAGAAGCACCACAGCTAATTGACAACCATATTGATGATTGAAGACAAACGGGAATTCGTCCAGGTCCTGCCATCCGACCGGAAAAAAGATACGTATCATGGGCTGTCTGCCTACCGGGGAGACCCAGGCCACAACCGGTGGAAAGAGGAGGCGCCGGGAAGATCGACTAAAAGACCATGCGATTAAAACTCTTCCTATCATTCTCAGTGATCATCCTCATCACAGTCACCAGTGTGGTGCTCATCGTCCGCCAGAACACGGCCAAGGAAGTACACGAATACATGTTTCGGGGGGGCATGATGGGCCTGACCACTATGGTGGATGATCTGGAACAATGCTATCGGGAAACCCAATCCTGGGAATCGTGCACGGCGTATCTACAAAACGAGAAACACTCCGAGAATACGTCCGGAAGGATGCTGGAAGGGAAAATGGGTAGGGGCTCATCCAATGCCAGTGCTCGATCCCGCCTGAAGCTCCTGGATGACCAGGGCAGAATGATCGAAGATACGGGTGACGACAATCCTGTCGAAGCCGGGGCGGGGATCACACCCCTGGATGGGGCGATCCCTCTCCGCGATCAAAATGAAGTTGTGGGCTATTTACTGCCTGAATCTCCCTTTGTCTTCAGCAAACAAAACGAATCTCTGCTCCTCCAGCGCCTGGATCGCGCCGCCCTGACAGCGGCCCTGATCAGCGGGGTCACAGCCTTAATCCTGGCGTCTGTCCTTGGATATCACCTCCTAAATCCAATCCAGTCCCTCACGGAAGCTGCTGAAAAAATCAAAGGGGGGGAGTTGTCCCACCGCGTAGACATTAACGGGACAGGAGAGCTCGCTGCGCTGGGACAGGTCTTCAACCAGATGGCCAGCGCTGTCGAACAAACGACAGAGCGCCGGAAAGCCCTCACCGCGGACATCGCCCACGAGCTCAGGACGCCGCTGTCCGTTCAACAAGCTCACCTCGAAGCCCTGGAGGACGGCATCTATGGGCTGACAATCGAGAACTTACGCCCCATTCGTGAACAGAACCGGACCCTCGTGCGCCTGGTGGACGACCTCCGCACCTTGGCACTGGCCGACTCAGGGGAATTAACGCTGGAGCGGACCAGGACCGACTTCACCCAGCTCGTGGAGAGGGTGATTGACCACTACAATCCAAAAGCCACAGAGAAGGGTGTCGAGATTCAATTTTCCCCCCCAGAGAAATCGATCATGGCCCTCATCGATCCCCAACGGGCGGAACAAATCATCACCAATCTCCTCAGCAATGCCTTACGCCATTCGCCCCAGGGGGAGAGCATTGATGTCAGCCTGGATGTGCAGGGCGATCAGCTTGCCCTCACCATACGCGACCGCGGTGAAGGGATCCCGAAAGAGGAGATCCCTTTCATCTTCGAGCGATTTTACAAATCGAATAAAACGCATTATCAGGAGGATCGGGGGACCGGTCTTGGATTGTCGATTTCCCTAAAATTAGCCCAGGCCCATGGGGGCACCATCCAGGCCCGCAATCATCCCCACCGCGGTGCTGTGTTTCAATTAAACCTTCCCCTATCGTTGTAGGACGAGGTCATGGTGCGCCATCCCATAACGCCGCTGCGGACAAGGACACCCCTTTCGGAAGTCTGCCCACCAACGCCTTTTTCGTTTTCCCAAAACGCTTCATGAGGTTACAGAAAACCCAAAAAGGGTTTGTCAGCGCACACAATTTCCTCTTACCCCAGTGGGAAATCTCGCTGGCACTCAAAATGGGAACATAGGACGTTGATTTTTCAAGCGTTCGGGGACGCTCTTTGCCGGTGGCCAACCGCCCCGATCGGTGTCCACTGGCCTGCCGGGATTGCTGGTCCACCTGCGTACAATATCTCTTGCAACGCCTGGCTTCCTTGCAATCTGGGGTATGTTGAGATGTTTTTCGAAGTAAAGAGGTCTCCCTTTTCGACTTTTCTTTACCAGGGTCTCTTTACCGTACATATCGGTATTTTTGCGGTGGACACAAGCACGTGAGGCCAACAGTGACGATAGAGGGTGACGATATTCATGTGAGACACAACAGCTACCCCTCAACCTTCGCTTCCAGGACCGCAATCAACTCCTCCAATAAAGGGATGGTAAAGCGCCCCACCGCCCTCTGGCCCATCTCCGCCTGGCGGGTGGCCCTCAGCTCAGGATCCACATTACCCGAACCGCCCATCCCCCCTCCGGGTTGAACCCCTTCCGGCATCCCTTCCGGCCTCCCCCCCATCCCTCCGCTTCCCGACCCTTCTTCTGCCCCTGATGACCCACGCTTTTCTGAAATACCCAGCTCATTGACCAACGAGCTCATCGCTGCAGAGGTGATTTCCATGCTGGAAATCGCGGACAACCTTTCGCTGCCCATGATCTCTAGGATCTCGCTGATCACAGCATCCATTTCCTCCGGGGCCGCGGTGTCGCTCTCGGCCAGGCTTTTATACATCTTCCAGTAGGGAAGGAGACGTTCAGCCAGCTCAGGATCGACAGCCATGTCCGTCTCTTCCAAAAGGAGCGTTCCCACCACTAACTCCACAGGGGCTGAGAGGTCATTTTCAGCGCTGCCCCCAAGGGTGTTCCCCTGGTTTTTGTTGGTAATTCCCGGGTCCTCCCCATCTTCTGCGCTTTGCTCGTTCGGGGTCTCTACCACCTCTTCTGTCAGCTCAGGCTGGGCGGTAGCACACGCAGACACCGCGAGCAGCACCAGGATGAGCATTATTTTCAATCCTTTATTTCGCACCATTACCTTTCTCCATTTGTCTACTTTGTAACCCTTTGCCACTTGTTCACCGCCAGGCCATGGTCCAGGCCCGCGGCCGTGCCGCGGGTAACCCGTTTCCACGCCACTTTCTTTTCCAAAAATCCAGCGACCTCCAGCGAATTTCTCTCCCCGGCCCGCGGCTTATTCGTAGCGAAGGGCTTCAATGGGATCCAGCTGCGCGGCTTTATTCGCCGGGTAAAACCCAAAGAAGATCCCCACGCTTGCTGCCGACCCGAAGGCCAACAGCATGGAACGGACGACCAGCACTGTCCGCATCCCGCTCATCTGGCTGAATACCCACGAGCCGGCGATCCCGGCCGCGATACCGATCAAGCCCCCGACCAGACTGAGCAGCAAGGCTTCGGTCAGGAACTGCCAGCGGATGTCTCCCGGCGTCGCCCCCACAGACTGCCGGATGCCAATTTCCCGGGTGCG
>CAYZTL010000029.1:0-7049 GCA_964481465.1 uncultured Anaerolineales bacterium | reverse complement strand
GTCTGAAAATCAAGGACAGAAGCGTGGTTCATGCCGCGTTCATTCGTTTCCCGGGCTTGCTGTATGAGCTCGGCGTGTCGCCCCATCAAAATAAGGTCTTGGCTGTGAAATTGGAAGTCGATACGAATCCACCCGATGGAGCGGGGCTTGAAACCACGATCACCCGCCGCCATGTCACCCTCCGGATCCAGCATCATGATCGGGCCTCTCTCCTGGCGGGGAAGCTGCATGCCGTGCTGCAGCGTGAGTACACCAAGGGGCGGGATATGTATGATCTCTTCTGGTACTTGAGCAACCGCGGTTGGCCGGATCCGAATCTGGTTTTGCTCAATCACGCCCTGCGACAGACGGGGTGGGAGGGGGAGAGGCTGACGGAGGGCAGTTGGCGGCGGGTCGTGCGCGCTAAAGTGAAACAGCTGGCCTGGGACAGGGTGGTGGAAGACGTGGAACCCTTCCTGGAAAAGCAGGCCAACATCGAGCTTTTGACGCGGGACAATCTGCTCTCGCTGCTGGAAGAATGAGCTGCGTGTAAGACGCAGCATGGTACGCAAGAAGATCATGAGGTTAGGATCATCAAACCTCTGATCAATCAACTTTCTAACGCACCTTTTCCGGCCTTCCGTCCGCGCCGCAGGCGGCCGACCTTCAACTTTCAACCTTCAACCTGCTGACGCGCCAACGCGCCAAGGCACCCACGCGTCTACCTTAGGACAATACTACTTTGCTGTGCCCTTTTGCGAAAAGCACAATCTCCGGTCCCGGGCCGTCCACTTTGCCACCACGTCCGTTCTTCCCAAGACGGACGACGATTGGCGCCTGAAATTAAAGATCGCCCATCGCTGGTATGGAATTCACTTTGCCGAAGCCAACCATCTGGCTGGCAGGTGGGCTGATCGCCGGACATTGTTGAAGCGCTTTGGTGTCGCCCTGTCCGGCCTGGCGCTGATGCTGCTTGCCGTCCCTCTGGTTATCCTTTCCGGGACAGCCATGAGCCAGCATGCGGCGGATCACAGCTGTTTGAGTTTATTGGCTTCCTCGCTGGTGTGGGCGGCAGGAATTGGACTGGGCTATGCAGGATGGTGGCTGTTCAACGAGGGAAAACCGGAGCGCTGAGCGAGCTGACTGGTGGGCGCTGCCCGATTCAGTGGCCCTGAATCCCTGGCCCCGGTTTTCAGGCATTGTCACCCGCCGCTTCCCGGATAGGCGATGGATCTACTCCCTGCTGAGCTGCATAGTAATCATCTACCTGCTTTCAGCTCTCAGTTTGGCCATCCAGTCAATGAGAGAACCAAGCCATAACCCCAGCATCCCTGTAAAGACGATTATTCCCCAATTCCCTTCCGGTGTGGAGGGGTCCAGGTTGGGCAGGATGATCATCAAAACCACCCCGATCACCATGCCGCTGAAGCATATCGTGGTCCGGAATTTAACGGGGTGGAATCCGTGATCTTTCCACTTTTCAATCCAGCTCCCGATCGAGCCCAGGATGAGCACTCCAACCACCACCCCGCCTGCAGTTGCAGCGAAGAGGGCGATCCCCTGGGATTGCACAGCGATGGCGATTAACGCGCCTGCCAGAAAAGCCAGGATGCCGAACAGGATCCCCGCGGGAAGCGATTTCAGGGGAGCTCCGCCGAGAAAGGATTGGAAAATGGTAGCCCCCAGGGCTAATAATCCGAGAAACATCCCGGTGAGGAGAGGATCTTTCCAATCTACTGCCTCGATGCCAAAATCGAACAGCGCGAAGAAAAAGTAAAAAACACCTCCCCCCACTCCCCCAGCAACCATGGACCAGTATTTAATTCCCTTTTTCTCCATCCCGGGCTCCTTATCTTAACCTCACAATTTCGACAACCGGTTGGCGATATCGAACAGCCTGTGAGCGGCTTTTTCGCGCTTTGAAGCGTGGATATCGGCTGCCAGTTTCTTTAGATCCTTGCTGATTTCCTGTCTTTTCTGGGGTTGGTTTCGATGGGTGTCAAGGGCCAGCGTCATGCGTTTCAGGAGCATTTGATGGATGCCCAGACAACCTTCGCTCACCTCCATGATCTCAGCGATGATATCAGCCACAGCCTCTCCAATGCCGTCCGGATGAGCGTCGCCTTTGGCAGGCTGCGACGCAGGGGGTTGTTTGCTGCCGGTGGCCCCCATGCCTGCTAAAGACTGATCGAGCTTCCGGTCCCGGATCCC
The DNA here is from genome assembly GCA_964481465.1 of uncultured Anaerolineales bacterium. Lineage (GTDB taxonomy): Bacteria > Chloroflexota > Anaerolineae > Anaerolineales > UBA11858 > B10-G9. Next base: position 4,859 of record CAYZTL010000029.1, on the reverse strand, counting down.
CAGGTCTTCGAGCAGCGACTGAAGCGTTTTCACCTCTTCAAGCGGGTCTTCATATTCGATATCCTGGCCGCTCCCGAAGACAACCTCTTCTTTATAGACTTTATAGCCTTCGCCGAGGGATAGAATTTTGACTGCTGCTGGTTTGAACGTTTCGATGACATCCTGGATTCGATCACCGGCATCGCCTCGGGTTGAGAAAATGGTGGCGTGGCCCAGGAATTCAGCCCGGATCAAATCGCCGCCGTCTGATAGCAGGTAAGATTTTTCGCCTGCTCCGTCGATGATCATGACGGCAAATTTATATTCCACCCTGCCCCTCCTTTTCGTGAGCGGGCCTGCTGGTCCCAAAACTTCTTGATTTGAGCGTTCTCCATTCGTCTTTCTGCCGTGCTGCCGTCCGGTCACAAGATCGCGGTTGGGGTCGAAAAGAGCGTCACCAGCAAAAAAAAATGAACCCCGCGATGAATACTGCTGGCATCTGCAATTGGAAGGTTGCGCTTTCGCTCAGGGAGTGGGCGCCAGTGTCGGTGTCCTCCAGGCGGTTGAGCGCTGAGTAATCAACCGCTTCTCTCTGCTCTTTATGGAAAGGGTTTTTGATCTGGAGTGGTGGCGTGTTGATGGGGCTGTGCTTCAAACCCGGGGAGATAAAATCCGGGCCGCAGCCTGGACGGGATCCCCCCTGTGTGTTGCCCAGATCCCCCTTCAGGTGTGTTGGTGTCATGTCAACCTTCCAATGAGCGAAAACCCCAGCCCTCATCAGGTTCCTGGTTTTGATTATACAGAATAAATCTTCATTTTTATGTATGCGATTCAATGTATGTTCTGTTAAGGGAGCCGCAATGGTTTAACCGGGAATAAGCTGCCCCACCGGGCGAAATTTTTCGCAGCCGCCGTTGGCCCCAGCGCTGGGTTTGGTGATGCCGGCCATCCCCAGCTCCTCGTCCGTCTTCCGTCCTCCGCCGCGCCGTGGGCGCCTTTCCCCCTCTTCCCTTCCCCGGGTCTGTGTCGTCCTCCGTCCTCTGTCATCGGTCTTCCGTCGTGCCGAAGGTACTCACCCCCTCTCCCCCTCCCCGAGTCGCCCGGTCCCTCCTCCGTCCGCGCCGAGGACCCGCAGCCATCATTAGCCCGATGGCCCGCCGGTCACGACGCATGGTGAACCGCCTGTTGATCCAGGTTTCCTTATTCTATGAGAGCAAGCAGGTCTGCCGGTTTCAATACAGGGACAAGGGATGGTTCGTAATCTGAGATATTGCGGGTGATCAAGTAATCTGCTTTGCACTGCAGGGCCGCGATCATCTGCACCGCATCTTCAAAATCCTGATAATCCAGGTTAAGGGCCTGATCGATCGTGCTTTGATTTACGGGGGCAATTTGCAGGAACTGCAGTAATGCTGTGATCGCGGCGCGGGCTGCAGCCGAGGATTGATCTTTCTGGATCAGATAGAAGAGTGTGGTGGCGCTGTGCGCGGCAAGATAGCCGGTCATCAACCCTGTTTCCACCCCGGCAAGCACCTGGACAGAAGTATCGTAGAAAGGATCTCGCTTCTGAAGCACATCCAGGATGATGTTGAGATCGATCAGAACAACGGGTTCAGCCGCCATATTTTTCCGCCAGGTGTTTCTTGTGATCCTCGATGCTTACCGCTTGGGAAAGCATGCCGCTCAAGCGGCGAACGATGGGAGCATTCTCGGGAATCTCCTGGTGGGGGACCCGGCGGAGATAGGCCTCGACAAGAGAAGTCATGGTTGTGTTCTTCTCTTCAGCATACCGCCTGAAATTATCCAGTACATCTTTTGGGATACGGACCGTGAGTTTCTTTTTGTTCATATCTCTTCACCTGCCGTACATAATACCCCCATCTTGTACGGCTGTCAAGTTTTCCTATCAGCCAGCTCTCGGATAGGATGGGGAACCGGGGTCAGACAGCCATTGGGTTGTAGAAATGTCAGGTTGTGAAGTTAAAGCAAGGGGGTATTGGAATGGGATATGAGCGGGGGCGCTGACTGGGGCCTTCGGGCTCCCCCGCTTTCTGGCACATGGCCCAAACATACACCTCCCGCATGCTATGTCCCAGCACTGGAAGTCTCAAAATCTGACACCCATCGACCTGCGGATGCTCCACAATCGTTCCAGCGAACGTCGACTGAGTGATTTCTGAACGCAGAGAAGAAATCGTATCGAAACCCGTTCGCGGATAACTTCTACATCCACATCCGCTGGTCTCGATACGCTTTTCGCTCCCACAAAAACCTACTCGACCGGCGCTGTATGTTAAGGACGCGGATCCCGTCCCACACAGATTGTCTCCTGACGCTACAGGCGGCCAACCTTCAACTTTCCACCTTCAACCTGCCGACACGTTAACGCGCCAACGCGCCAACGCAAACATCATCGTCATCCCACGTGTTATCCTCAGGATGATAGCGGAATGGATCCTTGTTACTTCCGTCAGGCCATACCCACCGCACAGTATCTGCAACACCCATCACCGATTAACATCATACATTCCTTGACAGGTTCAGCAAACAGGTATAATATGTTTCTGAATGTTAATAATATTATTTACAATAGGAAATAAAGTGTGAGGTTTCGAGAACTCGAAAAACGGGTGGAAGGGTTGCCAGCGTTCAATTTAAATGATGTGCGTAAGCTCGACCCGGGATTTCATAGGCAGCAGTTATCCTATTGGCTTGGCAAGGGGTATATCAGACCTGTGGCCGGCGGGTACTATCTCTTGGCGGATCAAGAGGTGGATGAGGGGTATTTGTTCACGGTGGCGAATAAAATCTACAATCCTTCCTATATCAGCCTGGAATCAGCTTTAGCTTATTTCAACATTATCCCTGAAACGGTATTGGGGGTGACCGGTGTCAGCTCGCGTAAGACAAAGGAATACGAAAGCCCTTGGGGGATATTCAGTTATCGTCATGTGAAGCCTATCTACATGTTTGGCTATCAGGTGGTTGAGAAGGGTCAGAAGAGCAAGTACAGCATGGCCTGTTTGGAAAAAGCTGTCTTGGATTACCTTTATTTAAATCCAAAGATGAGGACCATAGAGGAATTCGAAGGGCAGCGCTGGAACAAGGAGATCATCAAGTCGTTGAGTAAGAACGCGCTTTTTGATGAGTACCTGAAAATATTTCGTAATAAGGCTTTAAAACGTAGAGTGGAAACAATGTGGGAGTACAGCGATGCTTGATATTCGACAAATCAAAGAGCAATATCCAGATCATCTCAAAATATACGAAAGAGCTTTGCTTCGTGAATACCTGCAATACAAGATCCTGGAGGGGATTTTTGAGAGCAGGCAAGCAGACAAATTAGCATTCCTGGGGGGTACAGCTTTGCGGATCGTGCATGGGAACAATCGCTTTTCAGAAGATATCGATCTGGATAATTTTGATTTAGCCTGGGGGGATTTTGAAGGGACCATTCAAAAGGTGAAGCGGTTTTTGGAGTTAGAAGGATTTGAGGTGGAGATTGATAATGTATCAAAAGGGGCATATCGATGTTATCTGAAGTTTCCACGGTTGTTATATGAACAGGGCTTATCGCCTTTTCAGGAGGAAAAAATACTCATTCAGGTGGACACGGTGGCCCAGGAGTATGGATACACACCCGAGATAAGGATTCTCAATAAATTTGATGTCTTTACTGGAGTAAGAGTGACACCCTTGGATGTATTGCTGTCAAAGAAAATTTTCACGGCAATAAATAGAAAGAGAGCCAAAGGGAGGGATTTTTACGATATCACCTTCTTATTGAGCAGAACGAAACCCGACTTTGGATTTTTAAGCCAGAAAATGGGTGTGGAAACGGCTGAGGAATTAAGGGATGAGCTGCTTTTCAGAGTAAGGGATTATGATTTCGAAGATCTTGCAGAGGATGTCGCTCCATTTTTGATCGACAAAGATGACGTGAAGCGCGTCAGCATGTTCAAAAAATTCTGGAGACAGGTGGATCTAACATCGGAGTGATGTATTAGACCTAATTTCTCTCCTTCTCCCCCTCCCCTGGTCCTCCCACCATAAAATCACCCCCTCTTCCCCTCCCCGAGTCACCAAATCCCCCCTCCGTCCACGCCGCAGGCGCCCGGCCTTCAACCTTCAACTTTCAACCTTCAACCCGCTGACGCGCTAACGCGCCAACGCACACCTACTGTCATCGCGAGGAGCAAGCGAGACGTATATCGATAATCCCGGCTAGACACCAGGGAATTTTGAGGTGGCGCGGACTTCGACATTACTAATATCCCAACGAATGCGGGTAGAAAAACCTGCGCGGCGAGCAGGTTCATTCACGCTTTTGTGCCCACGATGGAAAGGATGAGCACCTCGTTCCTCAGCGGCAGATCCCCCTCCCAAAAGTTCGTCAGGTCGCGGCGCTTTTTAATATTGACCTCATCGATTTTCGACCGGATCTCATCCAGGGGGATGTCGACCATGGGAGCGATGTCTTCGATCTCAGGCGCGTGAGACCATTTCCCCACTGCCTTGCGGGCGGTTGGGGCTTTAATCTGGAGGATGTATGTTCCCCCTCCTACCTGGGCGATGATCGTAAAAAGGGACATTGAAACGTTCTCCTTTCTGCTGGGTTGTGGGCCATCGATGAAGCCCGGAGCCCGGATGCGGGTAGTGTCAGTTGCGGCTGCTCTTCCGGTTCGCCAGTAGGTCCCGGGCGGCATCGGCGGCGAATGCATAATCTAAAGGACCGTGCGGCATGTGGTTTAGCTTTAGTTCCACTTTTGAAAGGCCGTAATCTCTTTCATCAGCCCCCACATGGGCATAATACTGGAAGTGAAATGCCAGGTCATTCATCGATCCCAGGATGCTTCTGCTGGCCGTTTTTGCGAAGAGGA
>CAYZTL010000028.1:1316-7275 GCA_964481465.1 uncultured Anaerolineales bacterium | reverse complement strand
AGGATCCACTCTTACCTGGACGCCCATCAGGTCAAAGATTTCGTCCACTCCCAGGATCTCAGCTGCGATCTCCTGGCCAACCTTCTTGTACCAGGGCTGCCACTTTGCAGGCTGCTTCTTCCATATCTCCAGGGCAATCTCCGCGCAGCGCGTGATCTCCGCGTTCCGGCCGTCGTGAAATGCCCGCTCAGTTTTCACGTAAACTTTTGGGTCATCACCTGTCATCGAACACCTCCACACTAGAACGGGATATCATCCCCATCTTCATCCTTGCGGGAATCCAGGAAAATCACCCTGCTGGCCGAGACCTCAAAGCTGGCCCCTGGCTCCCCGTCTTTTCTTTCGTAAATCTTGGGACCTCCCGTTTCCGGATCTGGTTTCAGCCGTCCCTCGACAAACACCCTTGAACCTTTCTTCAGGTATTTGCTGCAGACTTCAGCCAAACGTCCCCAGGCCTCCACCCTTCTCCAGGTGGTCTCCTGGATCTCTTTATCCTCCGAGTTTTTATAAACTCGGTTGGTGGCCACCGGAAAAGCAGTCACCTTGGATCCGCCGGGCGTATACCTCATCTCCGGATCCCGCCCCAAATTCCCTGTGAATATTATGCGGTCATAATCCATGGTCATTCCTCCTTTGAGCTAAAAATCTGTGAAATCTTATCTTCTTCCACCCCGGCATTTTTCAGCAGCCTGGTGATCGCTTCTTGACCAGGCACCCAGGTTCTGGCGGCACCGCAGACCGAGCACACCACATCGGCCACATACCCTTCCACGACGGCGATCACATCCACATCAACGACTTCATTCTGACTTGTGTCGACAGCCTCTCGATACAAAAGAAGCTGATGCACACCGCTTCCATTTCGTGTTACTTTTCCCAAATGAGATCCGCAATCCCTGCATCTCCAGGAGTTCATCATATTAATCACCCTCCTCCTCATAGTCCATAATCTCAAAGACCACCGTAATTTCTGGGATCTCCTCCCCCATCGCTACTGGATCGAAACTTTCATGAGCAAACACAAAAGAAACATCTCCCCGAAAATTATTTGTGAAAGCGTGGGAAAATACCGCATCTTCCGGGACTCCCACCTTCACCTTGACACCGGCGAACTTCAACCCCTCTTTCATCAGTCCAACCAGCCACTCCCGAGAAACAACCACCCGGGCCAGCCTCCGCTGTCTCTTTGCCAATTCATAATCTCTATCTTCCATCGCTCCCTCCTTTCTCCAGGGCATCTCCGGCATCGTGAAGTGCGTTTGTCTCTTCATTCAAAAATCCCTCCACTTCCTGCAGCGCTCTCCGGGCCAGGTCGTCCCCATCCCCCGGCCCAATCCACATCCGCCGATCGTTCGCATATCGGCCGTAGACCCGGGTCCAATACTGTGGATCCGCATAAAATTCCAGAGCCTTTACCAACCGCTTAATCACCTGATTCTTCTTGTCCATCCTTACACCTCCAGCCTGTTTTCTATTCTCCAGCGCAGCTCTTCAGGGTCCATAGAAAATAAGTCCCGCTTCCGCCCAGGCCTTTTAACAAGCACGCCCCGCCGCTGCGCCTGGACAAGAAGCTGCTCCCGAATTTCCGGATCCGAAGGCCAGTAGCCTTCTTCGTTGAGGATTCTCCAGACCATCGCGCTGGAAAGGCCCCAGGAAGCCGCCACAGCCTTATATCCCCCCTGGTCAGCCATAGATTCATATTCCTGCCTTAGTTTCGCCCTGATCTGTTTATGAGCCATAGAAGCGCACTCCTATAATTGCTTATCAACCGCAGCTGATCATTGTCTGTTCTGAGCCGCTTTCAGGCGCTGCAGCCTGGCCATGACCTTGCGTTGATGATCGGCGGCTTCCTGGGCCCGGGAGAACAGCCGATAAGACGCCCGAGACCTGCAGTTTCGATAGCTCAGGAAGGCAGCATAAGCACCTTCACCGGTGGACGCGTGCTTCAATTTCAAATAACCGTGGCCTGCCGAGATCTTCGATATAATCCACTTTGCAGTTTTCCTTCTATTTTCAGCGCTCATGATTGATTCCTCCTTCCAGCCATCACATGGTGGCCTGGTAATCCTTTCTGGATCGGCATAACCTTAACCCGGCCGCAGACCTCGGCCAGCTGGCCGTTCTCCCGATCATCATCAATCGCTTGATCCAGATCTTTCTGCAGCACATAGCAGATGTCAGCAGGGTCAGAAAATAGCCGGTTGTATCCATCCACAGCTTCCTGGATCACCTCAGCCAGGGTCATGTTCCGGTTCCTCAATGCCAGCATTCCGATAAAGCCAATTGGAATTTCACTCATTTTTAATTATCTCCAGTCAAGTGAACTGTCACGTGATTAAAAAAACACTCCTCACTTGGGTCAACACCTGAGCCACTATGACATTGCAAATTTTTCTGGCGGTCGCTTATGTATAGCGATTTCTTATCATAAATACACACAATAACAGCATTATCTTATTGGTTTTCTATAATTTCGGTACGCTCGCGTGTCTGACGTGCCGCATGTGTATGGGTTTGGGGGGTTGTTCATATGTAATGTCAAGACTATCCGCAAATTGCGTATAATATTTACATTACAATTGCAAGGCCCTGAAAACCCGATCCGTCAGAACACATGCGCACATCATGTGCTGATGTAATCGAACAAAAACTCAATCTTTTTATTATTTACGTAGACAGGAACACCTTTTCCTTGTCTCTTCCCAACCTCGAGGTGTAACCGGTTTCGAATGATTGAGCCTACAGCCTGAGGAGATAAGAGTCTCTGATTCTTTTGATGTAAAGACTCATTGGCCGTCTCGCGAATTTGGTGCATAAATAAGTAGGCCCTACCGTCAAGGCTGCAAGACAATTCTCCAGAACTTTCATATAAGTTCTGGATGGCCAATACAATTTCTTCAGCAGCGTTGATGGTCTCATCGGGCAAATCAGATATAAGCTGATCGCGTGCGTTTTTGCTTTCCACCGCTGATTGCTTTTTCGCAGTTTCGTTAACTCGAGAACAAATTTCAACGACTAAATTCCAACATTTCTTACAGACAGTACCTTTTTCCGGTTCTTTATCCTTTCCTTCAAGTTGTTTCAACTTGAAGCTCATTACATCATTCCCCGATCCACAGAATCCACACACACTCATTGTTCCTCCTCGTTTAATTCAAAGTCCATTTCCAATATTCCGTACTTCTTTCCTAACCTAATCATTTTCTTGGTATCCCAGTAAACTGGCACACCAGAACCATGCCTTTTTCCCACCTCCAACTGGAGATCCTCCCGCAAATAATGCCCTACTCCTTGTGGCGTTAATTCAGCCCCACCCCCTCCTTCCTCTCTTACAGACCCCGCTTCATTGATACTGTCCAGGATCGTGTTAGCCCGCTCCCGAATATCATGCATATAAAAATAAGGTCTACCTTCAAGAGAATGCGTCATGTAAAGGTCTCTTGTTTCCTCGTCCCTCCAAAGCTCCCACATCGCTTCCACGATATAGGCCTGCATGGTGAGGCTGCGCTCCCGGATTTCATCCTTGGCATAAGCCCGGAGGAACTTGGTAATTTCCTCGAGCAGACTCTGGTCATCCGCGATCTTGGCCAGCGCCTTCACAGCCATGGTCACCTGATTCAGCCTGGCGCTGAGGTTAATATCCACCAGGTCATTGGAAAGCTCGATATTCTCCACATAATGCTCCAGCCTCCACCGCAGCAGTTTGTTTCTTAGCACTGTGGCTCGTTCCCGGAATTCATCATCAATCTGAATCGGAACATCTTTCTCGAGAAGTTCCTCAGCACTCTTTCCCACCACGCTGATGGTCAATGATCGTGACCCCACGGCTTTGTCCCGAAAATCTTCCCGCATGGCGATCAGTTTTGGGCCAAATGTGTCAAAGGGTTCCGGTTCCAGGACTTTGTTCCCGTGGTAATCAACGGTTTCCACCATCCTGGTGATCACGTTCCCCTTCATGGCTCCCAGATTCAGGAATTTCACAATGTCATTGGCCATATCGCCGCCGTCGTGCAGGTCGGCTTCATCAATGAACACAGTCCCCCTGTACATTTCTTTGGTCCGGAAAAAAGTGGCCGATGTATTCGCGCCGCTGGCCGTGATCAACCGGTAGCAGATATAACCCACCCTTTTCATCAGCTCACTTTTCCCGGATCCGTAATCCCCCACTGCCCGCAGGTAAGGCAGCGCCTCGAAGGCATCGTAAATCCAGGTCAGCAGCACGTAGTAAGCAATGATCCGCACCAGATAGGGATCGTCCATCAAATAATAAGAATTGATATAGTCCTCGACATCAAGGATCAGCTCCTTCGTGGGAATTTTTTCCCCCAGAGCGGAGGGAAATAAGACAGCCTGGCGCTGCACAAACTTATTCGGCGGCTTGGGGATGTACTTCAACCCGTCAATCAAAAGATCATCCGCGATCCCCACTTCTCCATCCGGGTTCCTGTAAGCTAATCTCGCTTCGTCTTTTTCCAAGTCGTAGCAGTATTCCAGCACCCAGTCACTGATCACCCCGCCCAAAGTAACCTCCACGTCGGGTTCTTTTTTGTCCCGGCTGTCCTCGATCATTGATGACAGCACCCGGTTGAATTCCCTGGTCCCAAAACCCAATGCAGACCGGAGTTCCTTGTGGTATTGGCTGAGTGTGTTTTCGTCAAGAAGTTTGATAAGCCGAGAAGCTTCCTCTACGGCCTTGACCCGATCGGGACCGCGCTCCTCTCCGGCCTGTCTGGCAAAACGCAGCGCAAAGAGCTCTGCCTCATCCAACAAACGCTGGGCATGATCCTCCTGGGCTTCCACATCCTCCCGATCTTCCACCAGTTCGGTCTCGATCATGGCCTGCAGCCAGGCGTTGGCGTCCTCCCCTTTTCCTCCCGTCGGATAATAAAGAACCCAACTGTCTGGACCGACCTCCGGCCCCAGCTGATCAACCGAGCGGCGGCCTTCCTCTCCGTTGTCCATTCCCAAGAACACCGTGTCATGCTCCCGGAGGTCCTGGATCAACTCTTCCTTCCCCCCCAGCCCCAGCAATGCCGTGCTGGCCACACCCCACTGCGCCCAGGTAATTGCATCGGCCGGCCCTTCGACAACGACAACCTGCTCTGCATGGGGAAAATACTCGCTGTTGTGGTAAATCACGCGGGGACCTGCGAGCACCCGGGGAAGATTCCAGGTTTTATACTTTCCGCTCGCTCCGACCAGGTGGCCGTCCAGCCATTCTAGGTTCCGACAGGAGAAGTAGCTGACCCGACCGCGGAAGAGGTGAGGGTAAACCAACCGGGGGAAATCAATCAATCCGTAGATCCGGCTGTTCTTCAGCCAGTTGGGGTGCTGGTCAATATCAACTTCGTATTCCCGCGCCCATTCTCTAAGCTCTGCCTGGTTTCCCTTGAGCCCCAGGATCGCCACCAGGCGGGGAGAGCGGACATCATAACCGTGCATGACAAGATCGCCGCGGAGGTCCTCCCTGTGATCTTCCAGGGCTTTCCCCCGCCCTCCAGGCGAGAAACCCAGCCGGTGCTTACGTATAGTCTCATCAGTCCATCCTCGGCCCCGGGCATATTCGAGCGCAGCAGGAGTATCAAAAAGCTGGCCACTTAACCACTTGGCCACCACGTCCCACATCTCCGCCCGGGCTCTGAATGAGAGCTGCTCCTGGGTAGGCTCCCGCTGCATGTCCTCCGGAAGATCAAGGTTGTATTCCCGGCAAAGGTATTTCACCGCCTCCATGAATTCCATCTTGCGGTAATGCTGGAGCCAGTGAAGGACATCTCCCCTTTCAGCACCAGGACCCTGGCCTTCTTTCGCCCACCAGTAGTAGGTCTGCCTGGAGAGATCGACCATCAAGCTGTCTCCTGGTCCTCCCGCAGCGGTGGAAACGCCGTAGACATACTTCCCACGGCGTCGATCCTGCATAGAGAATCCAGTTGTCTTTTCGATCTCCGCCACCAGATCGGTC
>CAYZTL010000028.1:0-1216 GCA_964481465.1 uncultured Anaerolineales bacterium | reverse complement strand
CTGTCCACACCCGACTCTAATTCGTAGAACCTGGCCACCGTAACGCCACGTTCGTTGACCACGGAGGTGTCAGTCCGCTTCTCGCCGTTCACAAATCGTTCTTCTGCTACTACTTTTGATAGAGACATGATCATTGCTCCTGTAATAGTTAGTGATCGATCTAAATCAAGGGGGCGAAGGCGGGACTTGAACCCGCAACCTGGCTTCTATTCCGTCCGGACACCCGCTCTACCATTTGAGCTACTTCGCCCATAAAGCCACCTGTAGATAATCACCACAGCGACAAAGCCGCTAGAATATTTTCCCTTCCGCACCAGGTGGCGCCATACGGAAGGACCAGTTAACCGGAAAGGACTCGAACCCTCGTTCTGTGTGCAGAAACTTAGTAAATAACCAATAAAACGCACACATGCCCACCCGGGCCGGTTCTGATTTCAAAACTCTCCTTCAATTCGCAGCAGACAGAAGAACATCAAAAACGCTGCGGCCAGGCCCATCGCAAGACCTAAACCCAGGCCTTCAATTTCATATCCAACCCCAAACCAGCCCAGGGCGGACATAAAAACCATAAATCTTGCCAGTATCCGCTCTCTCCTCCGTGCGTGCTCGATCCTCCGCAATGCGGCCAAACCCTCCTGATAATGATCCCGTCTTACAATCACATCATGTGACTTCATGGCTAAAGCTCCTCTGCTGCCTGTTCTAAATCGTCCCAGCTGACCCCGGCGTAGGAAAGAGTGATCTCCACCCGGGAATGCCTGGCAAACTTCTGGACAATGTTCACCGGCTGCTTTTTGACCACAAGTAACCTCCGAACGAACGTGTGACGAAAGGTGTGGGGGGTCATCTCCAGATCCAGGTCTCCAGCGATTGACTGCACGTGGTTCTGCACTGACCGGGGGGAAAGGGGCTCATACTTACGGCCAAACCATAGATGTTTCACAAGGTGGCCACCAGTAATCAGTTTCGTCCGATAATCCAACCAGGCTTCTACTGCCCTTCTGGCTTTCAGATTGAGGGGCAGCTCCGCCTGTTTCCCGCCTTTCCCGTCCCGAATCAGCACAGAACCCTTGCGCTCGCTGATCTCCAGATCTTCAGGCCGCAGATCGCAGACCTCACTGACCCGGAGTCCCGCATAGAGCATGAGGGCGATAATCGCCCGGTACATCAATGCGGTCCTTTCTTCATATTCCGTTTGTGCCCGGTTCACCTCCTT
>CAYZTL010000027.1:0-12308 GCA_964481465.1 uncultured Anaerolineales bacterium | reverse complement strand
AGGAGACCTCAATCTGGCCATGAAACTGACCAGTTTTTTCAAGATGGAATAAATCCAGACATAACCATTCTCCAACCCGGGTTCAGGAAAACGGGAAATCCCTGATCGGCAGGCATGCCGTGTAACTTTTACCTGCCCCCTTCCGGTTAAAACAAAGCATTTGACGCCATATGGGCACCCATATGGCGTCCGGTTTACTTCTCGCTGGACTTCTGGACTGGAACATCCGGAGAGGCAGCCAGGATATACGATATACTAAAGGTTGGTTTTAGCACCCGGACATTGAAACTATGGGAAGAGAACCCAGAACCAACAACACAGCACAGCGACAATCATCCATCCATCTGCCCTATATCAGCGGGCTGGACGGGATCCGGGCTGTGGCTGTGATTGCTGTAATTTTTTATCACGCCAATGTATCGTGGGCCCTGGGTGGATTCCTGGGGGTGGAAACGTTCTTTGTGCTTTCCGGATACCTGATCACTTCGCTTTTGCTGCGCGAGTGGCGGTATACGGGAGCAATCAACCTGTCCTATTTCTGGCTCCGGAGAGCCCGACGCCTGCTGCCAGCCCTGTGGTTCTTCTTGCTGATCCTCCCTCCTGTGGTCACCGTACTGGCCCCGGATGCCCTGGCCCGCTTGTGGGAGGATACTCTGCCCGCTCTGGGCTATGTAACCAACTGGTATTACGTGGTCCGGGACATCTCGTATTTTGAACAATTCGGGCGTGCTCCTCTTTTGCAGCACCTGTGGTCCCTGGCGGTTGAAGAGCAGTTTTATATTTTTTGGCCCATAATCGAGCCTGTTGCATAACTAGCAGCTTACGAAAAAGCCAAGAAGGCGGTAAAATAAAGTAACCCAGAAAATGAGGAATTATTCCGTTGGACGGACATACCAGTCCTGTGCCAACGGAGAAGAAAGGGAAAATATGAGCCGGTACAATTTTCACCCCGTCAATCGAGATCAATCATATCTGCTGCCTCCAGATCTGAAAGAGTGGCTGCCCGAAGAGGATCTGGCCTGGTTTATCGTAGACGCAACCGAGCAAATGGACCTGGAGCCCTTCTACCGGAAGTATCGGGCCGATGGACAGGGAAACACAGCGTACGAGCCATCGATGATGGTCAGTCTGCTGCTGTATGCCTACAGCATGGGGATCCGATCCAGCCGGAAAATCGAACGGATGTGCACGCGGGATATCGCCTTTCGGGTGATCACAGCGAACCAGGCCCCCGACCACAGCACGATAGCGCGTTTCAGGCAGGCGAATGAGAAAGAATTAGCAGAGATTTTCACCCAGGTATTGAGGCTGTGTGCGGAAGCAGGACTGGTAAAAGTCGGCCTGGTGGCGTTAGACGGGACGAAGCTGAAAGCGAACGCTTCTTTAGCCGCTAACCGGAAGTACCGCTCCATCAAAAAGGAAATCAAACAGATCCTGAAGGAAGCAGCCGCCAAGGATGCGGAGGAAGATGAATTATATGGGCCAGAGAACAGGGGGGATGAACTCCCCGAGGAGCTGAAGGATCGCCAGCAGCGTCTGGCCCGTTTGCGGGAGGCGAAGGAAAGACTGGAGCAGGAAGCCGCCGAAGCAGCAGCGGAGCAGGAAGAAAAAATCAGGCAGCGCAAGGAGGAAGAGAGGGAAAGGGGCCGCAAGAAGCGGGGGCGTAAGCCCAAACCCCCAGACAAGACGGTGTCTCCAGAGGCAAAAGCAAACACCACGGATCCAGAAAGCCGGATCATGAAGACGTATAGCGGATATGTGCAGGGCTACAATGCCCAGGCAGTCGTGACAGAAGAACAAATCATCATCGCAGCGGATCTTACGCAGGAAGAGAATGACGTGCATCAATTACACCCCATGTTAGATCAAGCCCAAAAGGAGCTTTCGGCCGTCGGGGTGGAAGAGGAGATAGGCACCGCGCTTGCAGACGCGGGCTATTGGAGTGAGGAAAACATCCAGGAGGCCGACCCGGAAGGGCCAGAACTGCTTGTGGCCACCAAGAAGAACTGGAAGCAGCGCAAGGCATTCCGTGAAAAGGGTCCGCCGCGAGGAAGAATCCCGAAGGACATCTCACCTCGGGACCGGATGGAGCGCAAACTGAGAACAAAACGCGGCTGGGACCTGTACTGCCAGAGAGGGTGGATGGTGGAAGGCGTGCTGGGGCAAACAAAACATGTCAGAGATTGTGACTGTCTCATGCGGCGAGGCCGGAAAGCTTCCAAAAGTGAGTGGAAATTGATCGCCACAACCCATAATCTGCTCAAGTTATGGCGGAAAACCCAGGCGGGGTGTGCTGCGATCGGGGGGTTGAATTAGGCACCTTCTGAAATTTCTATCGCTCGTATTGAACCAGCAAAAATAGGTGTTTATTTTCGGATTTTACAGGAATATTTGTTCACCAATTTAGTGAATTTAGGTTTTATTGATACATTGTGCAACAGACTCTATTGATGCTTCTATCAATGATCAAGATCAACGCTTATGACAACAGGTTTTTTATAGCCGTGAATATCATTTTACACAACCTCATTCTTCTGCATCCGGCAGGGATCGTTCGAGTGCGTCCTTGCTCAGAAAATATGAAAACACCGTCCCCAGGACAGCGATTAAGATTGTTGAAACCAGCCGGTCTAATCCAACAGCTAAAACACTTACCCCAGCCTCAAACCCGAATATCGCAGCCATACCTGCCACAATGCCCTCGCGGACGCCGATCCCTCCCGGGATGACACTGATTAATCGGGTAAGGATTGTAGCGGAAGCATATAGCACGCACAGGTGAAAAGAAATATCCTGGGCGAAAAACTGAAACGCTAACCAGAATCTCAATCCCATGATCAATATTGCGAGCAGTTGAATAGCAATGAGGCCTATCAATAAATTTATATTTTTTTTGAGAACACGCCATCCTTCATTCATTTTTCTTATATATTCGCGCCACTTCTCAGGAAATAGATCCATCCTCAAGGGCATCCAGAACAGGGAAATGCTGCTGATCATCAACAGAAAACCAAGGTTGATAACAAGGGGCGCAGGCGTCCCTGCTGACCAATAATACACATTCAGGAGAGATAATCCAATTGACCCATTCGTTGTTAGGAAAACAACAAACAGCGCAATGGTCGCACTAACATATTTTGTGTATGGCAAATCAAACTTTTTCTTTAGGTATATCCCTTTGGCAATTAATCCGCCGGAGAGGGGCAGCTGATTGGCAAGAGTGTTTACCGTTGCCAGCCCGTAACTAGATAAAAAAGAAATATTTAAGCCCAAATAAGTATATAAAAGATAGTTTACCCATCCATTAATTAAAGAGGTAATCAACGCTAAAAGTGCCAGGAGTAACAACCTGTCATATGAAAGCTGGAACAATTTCCCCAATCGATCAACATTACGTGTGATAAATACACCAAGAATAACAAAGGCCAGCAGGACAATTATTAAAGGGATATAAGACCTGATATTTTTCACTGACATCTTTGGTTTCTAGTAATAATCCAGTCTTTCCATCAGCGACCCACATATCTCATTAAATGATTGGATTCGTTCATCTCCCCAATCTTCCCAGTTTGGAAATGTTCCTGAACTAGCGTGAACTTTATCTTCAAGGACTCCATTGATGGGTTTAATTTGCACTGACGACAAGTCGCGGAAATCGAGCAAGAAATTTATGAACTCCCTCAGGTAGACATATCTATTTTGAGAATAAAAAATATCTTCAAACTTAAATACCCTCGCCTCTGGATTTGATGAAAGGGTGTCTAACGCATAAGTATTCAGCGATGCCCATGCCCAACAAAGTTTTTCAAAACGATCCATGGATTTCCATTGCTGAGAATACTGATCATCTATAATATTTTCAGCTGTAGGCCAAGAATGTCCGAAAGTTGCTCTAATTAAGCCTTTATTGAACATCTCTCCCCAATTCATATTTGAGGTAACCCAATCACGCCCATCTCTGACAATATACGCCACTCGCTGGTATTTAAAGACATCTTTGATGATATCTATTAAGCCATAATATCCTACGTTGGATTCTATGTACACTTTACCCGCGCGAGATTCAACGAAACTTCGCCGATATTCATAAAGGAACTGATCAGCCTTTGCTCCACTCAACCGGCCATAAAAACGACGGTCTGAGAGGTCAATCAATGTCCATTTTCCCAACAGCTTTTTCAGGATAAGATTATTTACACCAACAGTACTTAGTTGTGAAAAAAGGTCAGGTATTGTATGGCCTAATCTATAAGAAAGATGGAAGATATCGGGCTCATGAATTGAAGTAATATCGGATGACAGGTTGCCCAAAACACCTGCAAAAAACTTAGTTCCCGTCCTTCCCAGAGATGTGATTATGCCAGTTGGTTTTCCGATTTTTTCCATAGAATAGTGAATAAACAATTAAATGTCGTTTGTTGACCAAGACAATCCCGACTTGCGGTCTGCAATCGCAGTTGACATGTTGATGTGATGATTTCCTCTTCCTGCTGAGGATTATTGCTGATTTATATCAATATTAGATGGTCCGGACTGCACTTAAAAATTTTTCCTCAATGACCTGCCAATCTAATTCCTCGCGTACATATTCACGGCCTTTGGTCCCCATTTCATTTCGTAATTCCTCATCTCCCAATAACTGCAAAACCGCTTGTGTAAATGCCTTCCAATCTTCAGGCTCAACTAAAATTGCACTCTTTCCGTCCTGGACTGCATCCGGAATTCCGCCGATCTTAGAGGATACAACTGGTTTCCCTGCTGCATTTGCTTCTGCCAGGACAATACCGAAACCCTCCATATCCCCCGGGACATGGATAGCTGGCAAAACAAATACATCACACAAGCTAAATAAATCCAATAAGACTTCCCGGTCAACCCACCCAAAGAGCCGAACATGATCAGAAATTCCTTGATTTTCAGCTTCCTGTCGTATCTCATCACTCATGCTGCCCTGGTGCGTTAAAGAGTCTTCAGGATCTCCTCCGACTACACAAAATATCAGATTTTCGTGCCGTTCAATTATCTCGGCGAGAGAATATTTTATAAACTCCTTAACCCCTTTTCTTTTTGCCAGCCTTCCTACGTATAAAAGGACTTTATGGTTTTCCAGGTCGTATGCCCCTTTCAACGCACCGGGATCCTGGGAAGGTTCATAATCCCTCGTATTAATACCGGGGTGAATGATGGTTATATCCTCGGCTGGGACCCCTTTATTGATTGCTATGCGTTTTGTTTGAGAGCTGTTTGTGATCACCAGATCAAGATAGGGGAGGATGGTTTGTATCACCCTTTGGTAGATGGGATTCTTGAAAATCAGATCCAATCCATGAGCGTAGACCACAGTGGGTTTGTGGGATAATTTTCCTACCAGATAAATAATAGGCGAAACCAAAACGCTTCCACCAAAAATTACATCATGGTTGGAGCTGCGCACTGATTTCAACCCCTGGTAAAGAGAAAATACGAAAAACCATATCAACGACTTCAGCTGGGGCCGGATTACGCTTACATTCTCAACAGAAGGGATTTTCATCTCACTGAAAGGTGCAATAACATCAACCTGGATTTCAGAACGGATCTTCTGAATTAACTGGTACAGTAAATTTTCCATCCCGCCAACTTTGGGAGGATAATTCCAGGTGATCAATAACAATCTGTCAGGAGGTAAGTTTGGCATCAGGGATAAATTACCTTTCGTATCTCAATTGGGTCAACTGTTCTGAAACCAGACCAATCAGAAATACCAATCCAGCCATGGTCATCAACATGGCTGATGTTGGCCCATAGCGGGTCCCTAAAACCAATACTTTATATAAACCATATCCAAAACCAAGTAGGAAGAGCCCCAGACTAGCTGGAATAAACACTTTTAATGGTGAAAAAAGAGTAGCAACCTTAAAAATGATCAAAAAGAACCTGAGGCCGTCTCTGACAAGATTTATCTTACTTTGACCTTTTCTTCTGGAAACCTGAATGGGGTGGTAGACAAAAGGATACCCCGAACGCGCCACAGCCAGGGTGATCGTTGTCGGATAAGAGAAGGTATTTGGCAGCAGATGCAGGAACTCACGACCGATATCAGCTCTAAAGGCCCTGAACCCCGAAGTTAGATCCTTGATTTTACGATTACAAATGTAGCTGGCAAAAAGATTATAAAAAATATTCCCAAAATCACGATGGACATCGGTATCTGAATCCTTTGTTCGTGATCCCACCACCATGTCATAAGTGTCCATCTTTTCCAGCATGCTGGGGATATCTTCGGGATCATGCTGTCCGTCGCCGTCCATCATGAGGATGATTTCACCCCTCGCAGCCCGGATGCCGGTTTTCACCGCCGCGCCGTTGCCGATGTTGTAGGCGTGGGATAGGACACGCGCACCGGCTTCCCGGGCCTTTTCCCCCGTTTGATCCTTCGATCCATCATCAATCACGATCACTTCATATTCCAAATCCCCCTCGGACAACACCTGATGAACTTTTGATACCACCTCAGATATGGCCTGCTCCTCATTGTAGGCTGGGATGACAACCGAGAGATCGAGACTATCCCTGCCGTCGTTGACCGGATTCATTGCCTCACCTCCTGGAGCCTCAGCGCTTTCCCGTTCCATTCACCTTAGAGATCGCTCAGATCTGTTCCATTTCCACAAGTAAAGGATCACTCATCATCCGCCCCGTTTTGATCTTCCTCCTGCGCCTCCTCCGTGGGTTCGTACTCCCAGTTGGGGGCGGCGTGGAGGAGCTGCTCTTTGGAGACCCGGTTGGCTTTCTTGCACTTGGGGCAGCGCAGGTCAAAGTGGACCAGGTCGTCCTCTTCCATGATGTTCAAGGCTTGTTCGACGACATCGCGGCTGACAGTAAAGGGGGTTTGACAACTATAACAACGGAGCTGCATGATTTTTCCTCCTTGAGTAACTTGGGCTGTCTACAACAATTCTTAATCGCGTAATCATAACCATTCTATTATATAACCTATAGCTGAATGCATGATATCCACGTGATAAGAAATTTTTAAGAAAAATGTTGATGTTGTGCCAGTTTCAGTAAATTTAAAAAGGTTAATTCCCGGAAATAATCCGGGAGATATTCACTTTCCCATCTATTTCATCTAATAAATAAATTCGATCCGTTATAAAGTACGGCTTCCATCCATTCTCAACATCTATCATTGAATTACGCACATACTCCCCCACAACGATCACGTCCGTGTAATGGGGAAACACATCTGAAACATCAGAAGTAGGAAGCGAAACCCAAATGTTGTCCATACCAACAATATAAAAATCAACCCGCGATACATCAGCTTCCGGAAGGGTCTGCTTGCGATCATCCTCATATTTGTCCCCTTCAGGAAAATAGCGTGGATATATTGCCTTACCATAAATTAGTGTCTTTTGGGTCGTCTTCAGCTTTTCAAGGTATGCAGCTTCCTCGGATTCAAGGTTGTCTTTAAAAATATTCACAATTGATGCTAATTTCTCATCCGTATATTTTGGAGGGATGATAACCTCACTGAAAGGTACAGCAAGGCTGAGACAGAAAAGGAAAACCGTTGCCCCAAGGACAATAGGTTTTCTCAGAAGGATATCTTTGCTTTGATCCTCATCTATATCTCTATAATTATCAGGTGGCTGTATTTTAAACAACAGCAATTTCATACTAAACTTCCATAATAAAAAGCTCAACCCACTTATACCAATTGACAAAAACAACAGCGGGACCCAGTCTACAGCCTTTATAAACCGCCCACCAGAGTATCCAGCCATAGACCAGATCATGATATGACCCATAAAAGCGAAGAGAGGGATGAGTGACAAAGTCTCCCAAATCTTCCATGTGAACCAAATCCCTAAGGAAATCCACAATAACATAAGAATGACCGGTAATATCGACCGGTGCGGCAGTGAGTTATCCCAGGTTAGCCGATAAAATGGCAAGCTTCCCACGTACCGTTCTAAGTAGTTCTCTGAAAAAATCTCTTTAATGGAGGACGACGGTTTTCCAGATTCAAAGGAAATAATGCTCCCCAACGTGAGAAATGGTTGATGACCGCTGGGCAAAGATAGGATGGACTGCTGCAAGCTGTTGCTCATCAAATTGAGAAATCGATCCCTCTTGTTATATGATTTCACAAATTCATGGTCCGTGTCCACTTCCATTAGCTGGTGTCGATCTTCGGGATGTAAAAAGGAATCTGTATATTCTCGAATCTTCCTGCTGATAAAATCCGCTTTGTCAAGAGAGATCTGACCGGTTCTGAGCCAGTTTCTGACCATCCAGGGCGCGATCATCAACGAAACAGCGACGATGATCATGATCGCCCCCCTTATCCAGATTTTCCTTTTCTTTCTGAGGTATATAAATGCACCTACCAGAACAAAACCCAATAAACCGAGTAATTCTGCACGGATCAATACCGACGCTCCTAACACCGATCCTGCCAGTAAGGGCAGAAAATCATTGGCCTCTCCATCGTCTGCCCAGCGTAATATTAGATATAGAAAAACCACCACACAAACCAGGGCCAAGTTTTCTGAGAACAGCTCGTGAGGGACAACTCCTGCGATATTATCCGCCATTAGGAGATGATTCCGCTCACGAACAATGAATAAAAGAGAACACAAATACCCTGAAAACCTGGAATGCAAAAATGTGCCAATTTTATAAAGGAATACCGGCACCAGGGCCATCACAGCGATTTGATAAGGAACAATTTCAGCATACCCGTTCCCTCCTAATAGATGAAGTACGCTAAGGAAGAAAGAATACATGACATGCGTACTTGTATCGCTGAAACCCGCACCGGCTAATAGACGAAAGGCTTCTTTTTCAAAATAAAATGAATCCGAGGTTGGTATGAGTGGGGATTCTGAAAAAGATGTGATTTCAATATGGTAATTTTTTTCAATCGGCACATTCACCCAGATTAAATACGCCGCCGTCCAAATCATAAAATAGATGAATAAACGCTGGGGTTTTAATTTTCGAAACCAGGGGAAATGTTTGCCAAGTTTCCCCACCACAGCAAATGCAATTAATATTATGATCCAAACTAAAAACACATGAGTGCCGGGAAGGGGGGAAGTGGCAGGACGAAAATGCCCCATCGTGTATTCCATCGCTGCGGTCACACCACGCACAAATCCATGCCCCGCATAAGCCATCCACCCCCATAAACTGATGAAAATGATAAAAGGGATGATCCAGCCCTGGAATTTTAAAACGCCAAGTTTTCTCAACCACGGTTTTTGCCTGAGGATTATCAATCCCAACAGACTCTTCAGACTGAATATAATCCCCCAGATTAGGATCGGAAGACGGGAAGAAAACGTTTGAATATATAGAACATAATGGGGAGGTTTAATATCCGATAACAGAAAAAGGATGTCTTGACTAAACTCGATAAGAACCAAAACGAAGAGTGCAGCAGAGGGGTAAAACACCCGATCAGTATTTACAAGCTGGATTATTTTTTCAATAACCCCGGGTCTCCGTTGAAAGAGGAGGTAACAGCCAACCGAGAATAATGAAACCAAGACTGCCAAGGTTAATAAGGACAGGTTTTCTTCAGTATAGGGCAACCCTAAAAAGCCGCGGCTGCCCAAATTGCGATCATAAAAGACCCCGGCTACTAAAAGACCCTCAAGAACCGTGGAAATTAAATAAAAATATACAATGGTCTTCTTCATATGTTTCTCGATTCGTCAGCATATTGGGGGCTCCATCATTTTATCACATAGAATTCACCCACATCCTTAATCAGTCCCGGATATCACACAAAGGCTGGAAATGAGAAACACCGGGGAGGTTTTCAACCTCCTCGCGACGTCAATTTGCGTTGGAACATTGTATTGTTCCAACGTCTAGTATAATTCGAGCATGATGAAATACTACACTGGCAAAGGCGATGACGGTAAAACCGGTCTGTTGGGGGAGAAACGGGTCTCCAAAACCCATCCCCGGATCCAGGCGGTGGGGGCGGTCGACGAGGCCACGGCTTCTTTGGGCATGGCCCGCTCCCACGCCAGGCGAAGTGAACTCAATGAAGTCGTAAAATCCATCCAATTCGACCTCTATAAAATCATGTCCGTGGTCACAGTGGATCCAGAAGACGCGGATAAATTTGAAGGGGTGGACGACCAGCGGGTGGCGTGGTTGGAGGAGCAAATCGAGCGTTACGGCGGTGAGAGGGAGGCTCCCCAAGCGTTCATTCTCCCGGGGGACGCGCCTGGAGCGGCCGCTTTTGCTGCCGCCCGCACGGCGGTCCGGCGCGCGGAACGCCATGTGGTGCAGCTCCAGGAGGAAGGCCTGATCGATGCTCCCCACATCCTGGCGTACATGAACCGCCTCTCCTCTCTGTGCTTTGTGCTTGAACTCTATGAGCTGGACGCCCCGCCCTCGCTGGCCAAGGACGAATCATGACCGGCACCCTTATCAACGTGGTCGCTATATTGGCCGGGAGTTTCCTGGGTTTGGCCTTTGGAAAAGTGATCCCCGAGCGGATGAGAGAAACCGTCATCTCGGGCCTGGGGTTGTTCACCATCCTCATCGGCGTGCAGATGTTTCTGGAAACCCAAAACGCGCTGATCGTCCTCGGTGGGCTGTTGGCCGGCGGATTGATCGGCGAAGCGCTCAAGATTGAACGGGGGTTGAACAACCTGGGCGCGCGCCTGGAAGCCCGTTATGGCGCTGCGGGGGACGACTCCGCCGCTGCCCGGGTCCGGTTTGTGCGCGGGTTCATGACCACGTCCCTGCTGTTCATCATCGGTCCCATGGCCATCCTGGGCGCCATCCAGGACGGCTTGATGGATGACTATCAGCTGCTGGCCATCAAAGCCATCCTGGACGGTTTCGCCTCTTTCGCCTTCGCATCCACCCTGGGCGCCGGGGTGCTTTTCTCCGCGCCGGTGGTATTGGTGTACCAGGGCGGGATCAGCCTGCTGGCCGCCCAAATTCAAGGGGTGATGACCACAGCGATGACGGCGGAGATGACGGCCACCGGCGGGGTGCTGCTGGCCGGCCTGGCGGTGAGCAATCTGCTGGAAATCAAAAAGATCCGGGTGGGGAATTTTCTACTTGGGCTGGTCATCAGCCCGGGGATTGTGTTTGTGTTGAGCGTTAGCGGGTTGGTGCGTTAACGCGTTGGCGGGTTTGAGGTTGAAGGTGGAAAGACTGGCTGGGAAGGGGGAGATGCTTGGCGACGGAAGACAGAAAGAATGACTATGGTAATAGAAAAGGGAGTGCTTCGCGACGGAGGACGGAGGAACGCTTATATCAGCAAACCCCCCGAGGGAACGGAGGGTTTGCTGTCCACCAGTAAAGGTTTAATCAACCCGCACACCGATTGTCCTCTCACTATCATGATCCGGATGCGTTATGCGGGGCGATTAACGATATGTGTCAATCCCCGGCATTCGCCAATTCATCCTCAATGACCTGCTGGAAACTCTCAAATGGCAGGTTGCCTTTTATCAAACGACCATTGATGAGGAAGGAGGGGGTACCACTCACACCGGCCAGACGGGCTTCACGTTCATCTTCCGCCACGCGGTCTTCGTATTTGCCGCTTTCCAAACAGGTTTGGAAGGAAGCCATATCTATCTCCAAGATCTCAGCAAGCTGGGCTAATTTTGAGGTAATATCCGCGCGGATATCGGCAAAAAGCAGCCCCTGGTTGGCAAAAAGCAAATCGTGGTATTCCCAGAATTTGTTTTCGTCACCGGCACAATAAGCAGCTTCCGCTGCCTGCGTTGAGGCGGGAGAATTCAAGAGGGCTCCCACGCTGCGATAGATGAAATAGACGTCGCCGCTGGCGACATATTCATCGACGATCCGACCCCCCGTTCCCGCAGCGAAATCAGCACAATGGGAACAGGCAAAATCAGAATAATCCACGATGACCACCGGAGCCTGGGGATCGCCAAGGGCGCTCCCATCCGCCATGGGCTTTGGTTCAAAGTCGGGGAGGATGATCCCTTCTGCAGAGACATCCTGCTCGTTCAACCCTGGGACGATGATCAGGGCGGCGACGAGAATGATGACCCCGGCCCCGATCCCAAGCAAGGATATCCGCTTGTTCCGCTCCCGTTTCCGCCGGCGCTGCTCAATCCTTTGGCGCTGGTTCATGCTCTACATCTCTCCTTTGGCGAGGATTTGATGGTCTCAACCTCTTCTTGTTTTCTCCATTAAACCATAGAGAAGTGTAAAAAGGGAGGCTAAGGCATGTTACAGGGGGAATTCTTATTAAACTGTAACTACTCAGGCTTGAGTCAAAAGTAATGGTTATTTTGTTACTTTGGTTCTTT
>CAYZTL010000026.1:0-15465 GCA_964481465.1 uncultured Anaerolineales bacterium | reverse complement strand
CAGCTCCCACCCACCCTCCCATACCGACGCCATCCCCGCCCTCCCTGTGGCTGCATCCCGATCTGCCTGAGGGATATCGATCAGGGGTGGAGATACCCTCAGATTTGGTATTGGCTTCTTCCCCCGATCAGGCGACGTACCGCATATCCGTTGGGGGCGAGAATCCTGTCAGCCAGTGGGTTTACGCCCTGGTCGCCCCATTTCCCACGCTGATAGATGAGGTGTCGTTTCAGGTGCTGCGAGATGCCTGGTCGGGTCAGCTGAATCCGACGTTTAACAACTCCCCGCTGTTGCTGACGGAATCCACCCTCCATGTGTTCAGCAAACTGTGGGGCGAACCGGCGGCGGGCGCGGTTCGCGTTGTGGCAGATGATCAGCTGACCCAACTGGCTTGGGAATCCCGACCGTCCTGGGCCTTGGTGCCCTTTGAAGCGTTGACTCCCCATTGGAAGGTGCTCCTCGTGGATGGCCTTTCTCCGGTCAGGAAGGATTTTCAGGAGGAGGATTATCGGCTGACCGCCCCCTTTTCCCTCCAGGGTGGACAGCTGGGGGAGGGAGTGCTTCCGACCACCAATCGCGACCCCGAGAGGATGACGACGGTGGTCATGACTGGGGTAACTGCGCTGGTACGGGCCACGGCCTACACTATGGAAGCAGAAGGGTTGACCTATCCTGCGAAAGACATTCGCCCCTGGCTGGTGAATGCGGATATCACCCACATCAGCAATGAGGTCCCCTTTGCGAAAGGCTGCCCCTTTCCCGATCCGAGTCAAAAATCCCTCAAATTTTGCAGTGATCCACGGTACATCAAGCTGATGGAATATGTGGGAACGGATGTCGTGGAATTGACGGGAGACCACTTTGGGGACTTTGGACCGCAGGCCATGCTTTATACTTTGGAGCTTTATGACCAAAGGGATTGGCCTTATTATGGGGGAGGTGAGAACAGGCAGCAAGCTCGGAAACCGGTGATCCTGGAGCACCATGGCAACCGGTTCGGATTTATAGGTTGCAATGCCAAAGGGGGAGGGTACGCTCGGGCGGCCCCGGACTATCCGGGGGCGGTTGCCTGTGATTTTAATTACATGGCGGACCAGGTTCGGTCCTTAAGGAACGAGGGAGCGATTCCCATCGTTACCTTTCAGCATTTCGAATATTATACTTATAAGGCGCAGCCCGTTCAGGTGCAGGACGCTGCCAGGATAACAGCGGCGGGGGCGGTGATTGTCAGCGGCAGCCAGGCCCATCAACCTCAGGCGATAGAGATCAAAGATGGATCGTTTGTGCACCACGGGTTGGGTAATTTGTTTTTCGATCAATACACAGGAAGCCCCAATGTGCCTGAAACCAGGAAAGCCTTTGTCGACCGTCATGTCTTTTACGACGGGAAGCATATCAGTACGGAACTGCTGACCATGGTTTTTGTGGATTACGCTCGCGCTCGCCCGATGACGGGGGAGGAGAGAAGGGAATTGCTACAGCGGACGTTTTCTGCCAGCGGGTGGTAAAGGGCTGTCTTCATTTTATCCTATAGGAAGGAAGGTTTCTGATGGGTGGCATCACGGATGTGTCTGGTTTTCAGGTCGGTCACGCTCAAGATGAGGAGGCGATGACGGGGTGTACGGTGATCCTGTGCCCGCCGGGCACGGTGGGAGGCGTTGATCAGCGCGGTGGCGCGCCGGGCACGCGGGAGACGGATGCCCTGCACCTGGTCCACCTCGTCAATGAAGTTCACGCCGTTTTGTTGACTGGTGGATCTGCATTCGGATTGGATGCAGCTTCTGGGGTGACAAAATACTTAGAGGAACATGGGGTAGGTTTTGACGTCGGCCCTGCCCGTGTGCCTATCGTTCCCGCTGCCGTGTTGTTCGATTTGGGATTGGGAGATGCAGGGATTCGGCCTGATGCGGTAATGGGGTATGAGGCTTGTCAGAATGCGCAGGCAGGGGAACCGGAAGAGGGGAATGTAGGGGCAGGAACGGGAGCCACAGTAGGGAAGATATTGAGCATGAAGCAGGCCATGAAAGCGGGCTTTGGCACGGCAAGTCACGAAATTGGCAAAGGGGGCCTGGTGGGTGCAGCGGTGGCTGTGAATGCCTTTGGGGATGTCCTCGATCCAGCCACCAATGAGATCATCGCCGGCGCGCGGGGCATTCGCGGCTTTGCGGATACGATGCGCGTCATGGGTTCGTTGGTGGGCAGAATGATCCTGAAATTTGCCTCGGCAAACAACACAGTCATCGGCGTGGTGGCGACCAATGTCAAGCTGACCAAAGAAGAGGTTACCAAGGTAGCCCAGATGGCTCATAACGGATTAGCGCGGACCATTCGCCCGGCAAGCACAATGGTGGATGGGGATACGGTCTTTGCCCTTTCCTCTGGCGAGGTGGAGCTGGATGTCAATATTGTGGGTGCGTTTGCAGCCCAGGTGTACGAGAAGGCCATTTTACGGGCTGTCCGCCAAGCAGAAAAGGTCAAAGGTTTGCCTTCCGCCTCTTCCCTTGCAAATTGAGGATTAACAATGAAAAGGGGCTGTCTGGAAAGTCCGATATTTTCAGACAGCCCCCACTCAGGAAACAAATCTTGCCTGATGGAAGCGTTTTTTCCCCCACTTGGAGCATAATATTGATTGATTCTTATCGATTCCCCCACACTACCATGACTTTTGGGACAGCCCCTTTCGTTTATTAAAAGTCCTTCTCATCGTTGACGGCGTTGCTCCTTCCAGACATCCCCTTCATTATGATACCCTGCTTCTTCCCAGAATCCAGGTTTGTCCTCTGCCCTGAATTCTAAACCCCGCAGCCATTTTGCGCCCTTCCAGAAGTAAGGCGTTTTCATATCCTCCCGCTCTGGGATGTGGCCGATGACCCCGCGCAGGGGATAGCCGTGTTCTGGGGTAAGGGGCTCCCCGTTCAGATGGGTGGCCAGTAAAAAGTTGTCTTGGAGGATGGTTTCCAGGGGGAGGTTGGTGGTGTAGTCACCCTCTGCATGCTGGATGACATACCTGGTAGAGGGGAGGGGGGTGATGATGCCTTCCTCCACCAAGATTTTGATGGAGACCCCTTTCCATACGGTGTCAAATTTGCTCCAGCGGGTGACGCAGTGAATGTCCATCTTCACTTCCGTCGTGGGGAGATCCGAAAATTCTTCCCAAGTCCAGCGCAGATCCTTTTCTACCTCACCCCAGACCCGGAAATCCCACTCGGAGAGATCCACAGCAGGTACCCTACCGTAATGGAGGACGGGGAATCTGTTGGTCAGGGATTGCCCGGGGGGAAGTCGACCCTCCTCCCGTATGCGTTCTTCCTCTTCTTTTCTCTGGTGGGGACGATTCATGGATATGTCCTTTCTCAATATTGCAGACTTTGATCGGGTTCGAGGATTTTGACCTGGGTCTCGGTTTCCTCTTCCACTTGGTTTTTCCAAGCTTGAGGATCCTGAGCGATTAATTCCCAGGTGTTGTAGTGGCTGGGGACGACGACCTTGGGTTTGAGCATTTTCACGGCCCGGAGGGCGTCCTCAGGCCCCATGGTGAAGTTGTCCCCGATAGGGACCGCGGCCAGGTCGATTCCCTCTTCTCCGATAAGGGTCATCCCGGAGAAGAGTCCGGTGTCGCCGGAGATGTAGATCTTCTCTTCGCTCGGGGTGGTGATCAAGAAACCCCCCGGCATCCCCCCATAAGAACCGTCCGGGAGGGAAGACCCGTGGAGGGCTTGTGTCATCTTTACGTACCCAAAAGGATGGTGAAATCCGCCCCCGATGTGCTGGGGATGGACCTCGACGCCTTGTTCCCCAATCCAGTTGGCAACCTCGAAATTGGCGATGACCTTGGCGCCGGTTCGTTTCGCAATGGGGATCGTATCGCCAACGTGGTCCCCATGGCCATGGGTGATGAGGATGAAGTCAGCCTCAACCTCGTCAATACTTGCCTGTGTGAGAGGGTTGTCTGAAAAATATGGGTCAACCAGAATCTGATAGTCATCAATGGTCAATCCAAAAGTGCTGTGCCCGAAATAGGTAAAGGTAAAACTCATAGGATACCTCCTGGTTCCTCTTCAATGAATATCGATGAGCTTGGTTTTCATAAGGATGCCGCCCTTTCCTATTATAAATTATTGAGGGGCCTGCACCGGGAGACTTACGGTAAAATAGATCCAAGCTGAAGGGATGAAATCGAAAGGAGTTGGGTAATCATGCGGCTCAGAAAATGGTCTTTTTTATTTGTGCTTTTTTCCTTAATTTTGGTCTCCTGTGTCGGGGAGGTGCCTGTTTCATCACCAACCCCGCCCCTAGAGACCCCAACCCGCGCAGGAGGGGAGGAACCCCGGGTATTGATCAGCGAGGTTTTGGCTGGCGTGGAGGGCAACAACAATCACGAGTTCATTGGGCTCTATAACTCCAGCCCTACGGCGCCGGTGGATATCGAGGGGTGGACCTTGTGGTACCAGTTGGAAGACGGCAAGGATGAGCGCATATTATATCGCTGGAAAGAGACAGCCGTCATCCCTCCCCAGGGCCATTACCTGTTGGCTCGGGCGGGTGAAGATTTTGGCCTTCTGATAGACGCCTTTTTTGACACCCCTCTGGCGACCAGCCGGGGCGGCCTTTTGCTGCGGAAACCCGATGATGCCCCAGGGGACAGCCTGAGTTGGGGAGAAGACCCTCAACGCTATGGGGAAGGGGACAAAGCCCCGGCCATGGAGCGGGGGGTGTCTTTGGAAAGGAAGCCAGGTGGTGACGACGGCAACGCCGTAGACACCGGGGACAACAGGGAAGATTTCACGTTAAATGCCCAACCCCAGCCGCAAGGGACAGGGAGCAGAACCACGCCGCTGGCGGAGGAATATCTTGAGGTCGCGCTGAGGGGACCGAGTGAGGTCGAACCGGGATCTGAGTTTCAGTACGTGCTGGAGGTCACCAATCATACCGATCAGGAGCTCCACGACCTGAGGGGGGAAATTCTCTTACCAAAGGAGATGCAGGTAATATCAACCTCGGATTCATTTACTGTGGAAGAGCAGAGAGCCATTTGGGAAGCGGAGATCCTGGAACCAGAACAAACCCTTTCTTCCCAGCTCACCGTCCAGGCGCCCTGGACGTACATCTCAACCAAGGTCGCCAATTACTTCGTGAAGGCTGAGGATTGGAAAGTCCCTGCCTTTGGGGGACCCCTCCGAACTGCGATCACAGGGGGGTCGATCCCCGTGGAAACCGCCAGGACGTTGGTGGGGAAGGAAGTCGCCGTGGAAGGGATCGCCACCATGTACACCGGCGGGTATTATGCAGGCAGCGGGAATACAAAGTTTTACCTGGAGGACGATACAGGGGGAATTCAGGTCTGGGTTCCTGGAGGAGAAAATAAGGTCGAGGTCCAGCTGGGCGACAGGGTTTGGGCGCAGGGCGAACTCCAGCTGTACCGGGGCGCGGTGGAGCTTGTGGTCAATGATCTGGAAAAGGTGGAAATCCTGCAGGAATCCGCTGCCGAGCTACTTTTGGAACCCACTCGGGTGAGTATCGAGCAGGCGGCAAATGATGAATCCTTGGCTGGGAAGCTGATCCAGGTAGAGGGTAAAGTTGTCCGCTCGGAGGAGTTCAGCTACAGTTACGAATTGGATTTGATGGATGAGGAAGCCCATCTCCTCACCCTTTATGTGGACAAAAATACCTCCATGACCGTGGAAATGGTGGAGGTGGGGGATCGCTTTCAAGCCACCGGCATTCTCGAAGTGAGGGACAGCCGGCTGCAGCTCTACCCTCGGACCCAAGCGGACCTCGCAAAGGTCTACCCTCCCATCCTGCGCTTGACTCTGGAAGCGCCGAACACGGTCCAATCCGGCGAGGTTTTCACGGGAAAGCTGACCGCCTACAATCACACTTCGCAGCCGATGACGGGTCTTGACATCCGTTTAACGCTGCCCGGTAATGTCCGCGTGGAGGAAGTCCTGGATGACGGGGAAGAGGTAGAGGAAAATCAACTGCGATGGCAGAGGGAGACCCTGGCTGGAAACGGTGAGAGCGTGGAGGTTCGTTTTCGCCTGCAAGCGCTGGGAGGGGAGTACATCGTCCTGGAAGATGCCCAAGCCACAGCTGAGGAGTGGGAAGATCCGGCGACGATCGAGCCCCATTACGTCTTTGGCGGGGAAGTGGTCCCCATCTGGGCCATTCAAGGGCCGGGGATGCGGTCGAATTACGTCCTGGATGAGGTGAAGACGACCGGTGTGGTCTCCGGGACGTTTCCCGAACTGGGCGGATTTTGGATCCAGGAGATCGAGACGGACTTGGACCCCCGCACTTCCAGTGGATTATTCGTCAATGCAGAAGGCGTTGGTTTTGACCTTCAAACAGGTATGAAGGTTGAGGTGTCCGGAACCGTGCGGGAAATGTACCAACAAACCCAATTGAAAATCGATTCCAGAAATGACATCAAGGTACTAAGTCCGAGCGGTGTCACGCCCTCTCCGGTGGAGCTGGATCCTCCCCTGAATAACGCGGAAGCGGAGACCTACTTTGAAGCCTTAGAAGGGATGATGGTTCAGGTCTCAGAGCAGGCGCTGGTGGTGGCGCCCACCAATAAATACGGCGAGTATACTGTGGTCTTGCCGGAGCACCATATCAAACGTTTATGGTCTGCCCAAGACAGTGGAGTGGGAATCACGGTGGACGACGGCAGTTACGAATCCTATGAAGATCGGTCGGGTTTAAACTATATCGTGGCTGTGGGGGATAAGGTCTCCAACATCGTCGGTCCCCTGGCTTACACCTTTGGGAATTATAAGATCGAACCCATCCAGACTCCCCAAATCGCGGATATCGAACAGCGCTTGCCCTCCCTGCCTAAGACGGCCTTAGATGAGTTCAGCATTGCGACTTGGAATGTGGAGAACCTGTTTGATATCCAGGTCCCCCATCCTTCGGACCCGGATATGCCCACGGTGCAGGAATACAAGACGGATATCGCCAAAGTGGCGAACACGATCGTCTCCGCAGGTCTGCCCACCGTGGTCGGTTTGCAGGAGGTGGAGAATATCGGCATTTTAGAGGATGTTGCTGCCTATCATTCTTTGGTCGAACAGGGATACCAGCCCGTCTTGATTGAAGGCACGGACAGCCGGGGCATCGATGTCGGGTATCTGATCAGAGGGGATCGAGCCCAGATCCTGAATGCAGAACAATTTGTCGCCCCAGAAGGCCTGACGAGCCGCCCACCGTTGTTGGTCCAGATCCAGCTTTCTGGAGAGGAAGGGGAGCTGGAGCTTTATGTGATCAACAATCACTTCACCTCCATGAGTGGGGGGGAGAAAGCGACGGAACCGCGCCGGAACGGGCAAGCAGCCTGGAATGTGGAGATCGTGGAGAGGATCCAAGAGAAGGATCCCCAAGCGTATATCGCTGTGATCGGGGATCTCAATTCTTACTATCTTTCCCCGCCCATCGATACCTTGCGGGAGGCCGGGTTGCAGCATGTGATGTCCACGCTGCCGGATCACGAACGCTACAACTATATCTACGAGGGACGATCCCAGCTCCTGGACCATATCTTGGTCACCCCCAGCCTGATGGAATGCATGGTCCGCGTGGATGTCTTGCACACCAACGCGGATTTCCCCCTTCCTCTCCCCGGCGACGAATCCCCAATGCATAAATCGGACCACGACTTGGTCATCGCCACATTTTCACTTCCTTGGTGAATCCCAATGGGCGTAAAATGGAAACAGGAGAGTATGGAGAGAAGGCGTTTAGCCCAGAGTGCCAGCTGTGGAGGTCCTTCTGGGATTGGCAAAGTCCGGGTTTAGTACGGAAAAAATTTAAAATGCGATGAGAGGGTGCGATGGATACCTATAAGGGCAAATTTTATCTGGGGAAAGAATATGATCCTAAAAAGGAAGAGATCAAGGACGATCTTTTGCTGTATGATCCCGATGACCTGACCCCCCATGCTGTGGCATTGGGGATGACGGGATCGGGGAAAACGGGTTTGTGCATTGACCTCTTGGAGGAGGCAGCGTTGAATGATATCCCTGCCTTAATGATCGATCCCAAAGGGGACATGACCAACACCCTCCTCCATTTTCCCGAATTGCTTCCGGAGGATTTTCAGCCCTGGGTCAATCCGGATGAAGCCCGGCGGGAAGGGAAGACCATCCAGGAAGCTGGGGCGGATGCCGCTGCTTTATGGGAAAAGGGCCTTGGAAAATGGGGAATTGGCAAAGAGCGTATCCAGGCTTTAAGGGATAAAGTCCAATTTACGGTTTATACCCCGGGATCGGAGGCGGGGGTACCCGTCAATATCCTGTCCTCCTTGGAAGCCCCGGGCCTGTCCTGGGAGGATCACCGGGAGGTGCTGCGAGAAAAAATATCCGGCGTGGTGATGGGGTTGCTGGGTTTGGTCGGCCTGGATGAGATCGACCCCGTCCGCTCCCC
Organism: uncultured Anaerolineales bacterium; assembly: GCA_964481465.1. GTDB lineage: Bacteria > Chloroflexota > Anaerolineae > Anaerolineales > UBA11858 > B10-G9. The sequence goes on along the minus strand of CAYZTL010000026.1, from coordinate 7,041 downwards.
GGAACACATCCTGCTCAGCAATATCTTCGAATACGCCTGGAGCCGCGGGGAGGACCTCGACCTTGGTGAACTGATCCTCCAGATCCAGAATCCTCCCTTCGAGAAACTGGGGATGATGGATGTGGAGACCTTCCTGCCCGAAAAAGAGCGCTTGGATTTATCCATGATGATGAACAACATCCTCGCTGCTCCGACGTTCCAATCCTGGATCATCGGCCAGCCCTTGGAGATCGGGGCTCTGCTGGTCACGCCCGAGAGACGCCCCCGCCACAGCGTCTTCTATATCGCGCACCTCAGCGACGCGGAGAGGATGTTCTTTGTCACCTTGCTGTATTCCGCGGTGGAAACCTGGATGCGGTCGCAAAAAGGGACTACCTCCTTGCGGGCCGTCCTCTACTTCGATGAGATCTACGGCTACCTCCCTCCTGTGAAAAACCCTCCTTCCAAGGGGCCGATGCTGCGCATGCTGAAGCAGGCCCGGGCTTTTGGGGTGGGACAGGTGCTGGTGACCCAGAATCCTGTGGATGTGGACTACAAAGCGCTTTCCAATGCCGGGACCTGGTTCATCGGGAAGCTGCAGACAGAGCAAGATAAGGAGCGCTTATTGGATGGTTTGGAGGGGGCGGCTCCCGGCGTGGAACGCAAGGCTTATGACCGCCTAATCTCCACCTTGGATAAGCGCGTCTTCCTCCTTCACAACGTCCATGAGGAGGATCCCGTCTTGTTCCACACGCGGTGGGCCATGAATTACCTCACCGGGCCATTGACGAGGACTCAGATCCCCGCTTTGAACCAGCTGGCGGGGATTTCTGAGGGCTCATGGGAAGCCGCCGCCGGTGGGGAGGGAGCGGACCGCGTATCCCAAAGGGGGGTGGAAACCGGAGGGAAAGAGGCGTTGGGCGCTCAAGGAGAACTGCCCGGGTCTTCCACACCTCCCCGTGTGCCTGAGGATGTGGATGAGTATTTTTACCCTGCAGAGGTGTCTTTCGAATCCGCCTTAGAGAGTGTGTCTATGAAGAGGGAGGGCGTCCTCCAGCATGTCCTCCTTTACCGGCCCGCGTTGGCAGTGCAAGCGAATGTCCGGTTTTTGAAGAGGAATTACAATCTGGATTATGAGGAGAAGAAAACGGCCCTTGTCTTGGACCCCGATCCGCGGGGGAGGATCGATTGGGAGGAGTGGGCGACGGATCCCCTGGAGATGCGCTCTTTGGAACGGGGACCCGAACCCGAAGCCCGCTTTGCTGACCTTCGACCCCCTCTCTCTGATGATCAAACGCTCAAATCTTTGGAGACAGATTTTAAAGATTGGATCTATCACACCTTCACGGTGACTGTGAGGGGGCACGAGGAACTGGAAGTTTTCGCAGGTCCCCAGGTCTCCCAGAAGGATTTCCAAGAGATGGTCGCGGAAGCTACGGAGGGGGAGAAAGAGGAAGAGATCGAGGAGATCAACGAATCCTATAAAAAGAAAATCGAGCGGATCAAGGACCGGATCATCAAAGAACAGCGGGAGCTGGAAGAGGATGAAATGGAGCTGTCCCAACGGAAGATGGAGGAAATGGGCACCCATGTGGAGAACGTGTTGAGTTTGTTAGCCGGACGGAGGAGAAGGCTGTCCACATCCCTTTCCAAGCGGAGGATGACCAGTAAAGCCAAAGCGGATGTGAAAGAATCCTTGGAACTCATCGACGAATACCAGGAGGAGATCGAAGAGCTGGAAGAAGAACGCCAGGCGGAGATCCGGGATGAGGAGGAAAAATGGGATCGTATCCTGGAGGAAATCGAGGAGATCACCGTTGCTCCTTATAAAAAGGATATCCTCATTGAGCTTTTTGGTGTAGTTTGGTACCCCTGTCACATGATTCTTGACCAGGGACGGTGGGTGGAAGTCCCCGCCTTTTCTTAACAGAGACGAAAACCATCCTGTCCTAATATAGACCAAGCCTCTGAAGATGGCGTGAGGGGCTTGGTCCTTTTTCATTGCCGGGTTGAATTTCCCCGATCCTTAGATATTGATCAGAGACACACCCCATCCGAAGAGGAGCCCGATGACGGTGCCGACGAGGATGTCCGAGAGGTAGTGGACACCTAGCGCGATCCGGGCGTAATCGACGAGGAGAGTCCAGAGGGCCATCACACCTCCCAGCCAGGCGGGTCCGAAGAGGAAGATCAACAAAGTCAACATGGCGGATCGGGCGGCATGGCCGGAGGGAAAGGAGTGGGGATCGGAATCCCGGTAGATCTTTCCCCATTCTCCCTCCGGGCGCGGTCGTCGGATGGTGAACTTAACCGAGAGGACGAACGCGGCGGTGATCACGGTGCCGATGATGAGCTTCAGGACGATGGGTTTCGTGCTGGAGGAGACGAGCGGGTAGAGGATGATTAATCCTGCCAACCAAAACCAGGAGTCGGCGGAATGCGCGAAAAGGGCCGCTGCCCGTCTCAGCTGGGGGTGGTTTTCTGGTAAGCGGATTTTGTGGGAAAACTTGCTGTCAATCGTGCTGATTGTCTTTAAGTCCATTGTCTTTAGGTGAGAATTTTACGGGGAGGTTTGGGAAGCGTCTCTCGATGGGTCCTCATGGGATCAGTTTTTGATATGCATATGATGGTAGAAGTATACCGTATTTTGCCAGATCGCCTGCCGGCCTTGAGAGGGAATGAGCCTTAAAATTCCCTGTGGAGCGGAGATGATCGGCTGCGGACTCCCAGAGGGTGAATGTCCCGGGCGTTGCGCGGTGAACATGCGTGGGCCTGCCAAAAGACAACACAGCCTAATGGAGCGCTCCATTAGGCTGTGTTTGTTTTACAGTGTAAGCTTCAAAGGTAGTTATGGGATTTGGATCGTCTGTCCCACATTTAACTTCTGATCGACATCGATATCATTGACTTCCGCGATCGCCCGGGGATCCACATCCCCAAACTCGCAGGCAATGGAGTAGGGAGTTTCATTGCTTGATTGCACGGTGAAGGTGGTGGGATGGTATTGCAGCGCCCGCTTGCCGGGGAAAGCTCGGGCTTGAGAGGGAATCTGAAGGGTTTGTCCGGGGTAAAGGACAGCACCTTGGGTCAAGCCGTTGAAATTGAGCAGGTCCACGGGATGGATGTCAAAACGGCGGGCCAAACAATACACGAACTCCCCTTTGTGGAGGGTGTATGAGCTGGGGACGGCATACGTGCTGACCGTTTTCGGCTCAGATGTGGGGGGGCTCGTTGGTTCCTGTGTGTTGGTTGGCGCTCCCTCTGTACCACCGGGGGAGACGGTCTCTTCTTCTCCGGGGCTTGTCGCCACCGGGGTCTCCTCGCCCTCCGATATGGGTGTTTTCGCTATCGCGGTCATGGTCGCTTGTTTGGCGATTTCACTGAGATTAGTTGTGGGTGTCACGGGAGGCGGTGTGGAAGCCGATAGACGACAGGCTGATAGGCTGAGCGTGAATAGGATAAACAAGATAAGAAAAACTCGGGGCTTATTCATGATGCGATCTCTCCTTGTTTGGGACTACACTACCCTTTCGGTTAATGACATGATTAGTGCACCTTGGAAACAGGATTAATGTTGATGCTAGCATACTTCCAAAAGTGCGTCAAGAAAACGGATTTTCTGGACATGCACTGAGAGAAGGTGCAAGAATGGTGCCAGGCCGGAGGTTTGAAAGTAGGGAACTGGGTTGGAAAGGTGCTCTTTTTCCTCCACAGCGATGATTGACCCTGAGGTGAGCTTCTGATACACTAATAAAGGAATTTAGACCGTTGAATCTGGGATCATTCCCTGGGATAAATACATATGTCTCAAGTGCTATATTTGAAATGGCGGCCTCTGGATTGGGAAGAAGTGGTCGGTCAGGATCATGTCATCACCACACTCCATAACGCGGTTCGCAAAGAACGTGTCTCCCATGCTTATTTGTTTGCAGGGCCGCGGGGGACAGGGAAAACGAGCACAGCGCGGATACTGGCAAAAGCGGTCAACTGTCTGGATGAGGATATCGCGAACCGGCCCTGCAACGCTTGCCGACATTGCCGGGCTGTCAACCAGGGGGAGTTCTTGGATTTGATCGAAATTGATGCCGCTTCCAATACCAGTGTGGAGGATGTCCGCGATCTGCGGGATAAAATCAACTTTACACCCAACCAAGGCCGATTCAAAGTCTACATCATCGATGAAGTACACATGCTGTCCCAGGCGGCGTTTAATGCCTTATTGAAGACCCTGGAAGAACCTCCGGCGCATGCGATTTTCGTCTTGGCGACCACGGAAGTCCACAAGATCCCCCCCACAGTGCTGTCCCGCTGCCAGCGCCACGAGTTTCGCAGGATCCCGGTGGAAGATATCATCTCCCAGCTGGAAAGGCTGGTAGAGAGTGAAGGGTTGGATGTAGAGCCGGCGGTATTGCGATTGGTAGCCAAACAGGCCACGGGCAGTATGCGGGACGCCATCTCGATGTTGGATCAACTGGCCGCAGCGAAGACGGAAATCACCCTTGAGCTGGCCCACCAGGTTTTGGGTACGGCGACGGATCAAGCCGTGCTGGATTTGGTCGATGCCCTCCTGGACAGGAAAGCGGCAGAAGGGTTGGATATACTCCAGGCCGCCCTGGAACGGGGCAGCAACCCGCGTCATTTTGCACGCCAGGTGATCAGCTACTTGCGGAATCTGTTATTGGTGAAAATGGGAAATGTGGAGCGGATAGAGGTGACCCCAGAAGCGAAAGAGAGGTTGAGGGAACACAGTCAGGCATTTTCTGTCGATCACCTGTTGCGTGTCATCCGGGCATTCAACGAAGCGACCATTCATAAGAGCGGTTCCTGGCAGCCATCGCTGCCGCTGGAGATGGCCTTTATTGAAGTCTTGGGTGATGTGGATGAACAGTCCCCGAATACGCCGCGGCGACCAACTGGGGTGAAGGAAGGGAAGTCACCCAAAAAACAGGGGAAGGACCACAAAGCCGACGAGAGAGCACAGCCTGAAGTAAAAAAAACTGAGCCGTCCGGTTCAGCGCCCCAGGACAGCACCTCCTCGAAAGCCGTCCAAGCTTTGAAAATGTGGGATCAAATCATCAAGATCGCTCGCGATCACAATCCCACAACGCAGGCGCTGTTGAACTCGTGTACCCCCATGGGGCTGGAAAAGGGGTGCTTGATCCTCAGTTTTAAAAACGAGATCATCAAATCGAAGATGGAGCACGGGGATCATCTCCAAATTTGTCAACAGATCATCACCGAGGTGGTGGGAGAGGAACTCCCCGTTAAATGTGTGGTGGGGCGGAGTAAAGGGAAAGACATCCCCCGGGATGTGGATCCGGATGGTTTGGTGGCGACCGCCGTCCGGGAATTGGGCGGCAAATACGTATCCGATCAAGAATAGAAGGTGAGCATTTCGTTGTTGTGAACGGAGGATGGCATGTCTAAGCGATCGTACGGTGGGGGAGTACCTGGTGGCGGGAAAGGTATGCTCCAGCAGCTGCAGCAGCTTCAGGAGCAGATGAAAAAAGCCCAGGAAGAATTAGCAGCGGAAGAGGTGACGGGTTCTGCGGGAGGGGGAGCGGTCAAGGTAGTGTTCAGCGGGGATCAGGTATGTAAGTCCGTAGAAATTGACCCTGAATTGCTCGAGGAGGCGGACCAGGAAATGCTTCAGGATTTGGTCCTGGCAGCCATCAAGAACGGCCTGGAGAAAGCAAACGATCTAGCGGAGAAGAAGCTGGGGCCCTTGGCTGGGGGTGGGCTGCCATTTTAATGAGAAGATCGCAGGTGATGTAAATGCTCCCTGAACCGGTGACCAATCTTATCAACGCCTTTTCCCGGCTGCCCGGGGTGGGCCCGAAAACCGCTTCACGGTTGGTGTTCTACCTGCTGCGAGGCAGTGATGACGAGCTGACCCTCACCCTGGCGGATGCCTTGCGAGATCTCCGTTCCAAGACCGAGTACTGTCCAGAATGTTTTAACATCATGACGGTCGGCCGGGAACGTTGCGGGGTGTGCAGCGACCCGGATCGCGATTCGACCTCGATCTGTGTCGTGGAAGACCCTTTGGATGTCGCTGCCTTGGAACGGACGTCTGGGTTTGAGGGTCGTTATCATGTATTGCACGGGGCCCTTTCCCCGGTGGAAGGGGTCGGTCCGGAGGATCTGAAGATCGGGGAGCTCCTGGACCGGGTGCGGGAAGGCGAAGTAGAAGAGGTGATCATTGCCACCAATCCCAGCATGGAGGGGGACGCAACGGGTATGTATCTCCGGCAGCAGCTGGAACCCCTGGGGGTGAAGCTGACCCGCTTAGCGCGGGGCTTGCCGACGGGTGGAGATTTGGAATACGCCGATCAAAACACGCTGCTGCGGGCTTTGCTGGGTCGTCAGGAGATGGATTGACTTGGAAGGTGGGGGGGGGAATCTTAACACTTTCTTGATCGCGGGCAAATTCCCTTGACATGGAATGAAGATAATTTATAATTCTGGGAGTGAGAGAGGATTTCGCCCGGATGGGCAAATCCATGAAAAGGAAAACATAAGAAAGGCCCCGCGAAAACACGCAAGTGTTCGGGCGCAGCCGGTGTCAAAGAGATGGATGTCGGCAGGGTTTTTTGTTCTCTTTCAAGCCCTTGACGTGTGAATGGCGAAATGGTATCATGTACTTCGCTGAGGAAGGGCCTGAACCTTAACAACTGAATAGTGATAGAAAGCCAACCAGCAAAGAAAATCTTTGAGATAGAACTTCGTAATTCAATCACACTTTCGAGTGTGATCGTTTTTTGCGGAGAGTTTGATCCTGGCTCAGGATGAACGCTGGCGGCGTGCCTAATACATGCAAGTCGAACGAAGAAGTTCCGGTGCTTGCATCGGAGCTTTTAGTGGCGGACGGGTGAGTAACGCGTTGGTGACCTGCCCCGAAGAAGGGGATAACCTCGGGAAACTGAGGCTAATACCCTATGCACTTCATGAGGTTAGAGGCTCATGAAGTAAAGGTTCTGCGGACGAAAGGCTGCAGCGCCACTTTGGGAGGGGCCTGCGTCCCATCAGCTAGTTGGTAGGGTAATGGCCTACCAAGGCGAT
>CAYZTL010000025.1:0-19668 GCA_964481465.1 uncultured Anaerolineales bacterium | reverse complement strand
ATCTTGTTGCGGGTAAACTTGATTTTGGATTACCCACATAAAACAGCGAGGAGCCAACTAAAAAGGGCTGCTTCTTAGACAGCCCCTTGCATTGCTTTAAACAACGCTGTCACTATGTGTCCAATTGTTCTATATAGGACGCATACTGGTCTTTCGCTTTACGGTACCGGATAGCCAAACTCACCAGGTATCCCAAGATACATCCAAAGATGACAATGTAACCGGCGATCATATAATTGAGTGTGTCAGCGGTTTGTAAAGCCATGGGGTAAACTCCTTAGAAAGTTAAGAGTTTAACTGCAGCCGGAGCTCTTCGATCTTCGCCTTTAATTTTCCAAGCCTGATGCGGTGCCAGAGCAAGTCAGCAAAGAAAACGGAAAACGCAAATAAGCTGAAGAAAAATGCTACCTGCATAGCGCGAGTCATACTGAAGCTGCCATCCACGGAGTTGTTTGTGTTTCCAATAACAATGGGATGGATCGTGCGTAGTAAGCGGATTGAGATGAAGGTCATCGGCACACTGATGAACCCGAAGATCGCGTAAACAGCCGAAAACCGGGCCCGCCGCTGGGGGTCATCGACGCTTTGCCTGAGGAGCAAGTATGCTGCATAGATCAGTTCCACAATGGAGGCTGTTGTCAATCTTGGATCCCATGTCCACCATGTGTTCCAAATTGGTTTGGCCCAGATCGAACCGGAGATGATTGAGATCAGGAAAAATACAAAACTTATCTCCACAGCAGAGTTCCCTGCGATATCCCACTTCTCCTCTCCTCTGATCAGGTACAACACACCCGTAACAGCTGCGACAGCAAATCCCAGCATCCCCACCCAGGCATTGGCGACATGGAAGTAGAATACTTTCTGGACGAGCCCCATAGTGCGTTCCACCGGTGCGAAGAAAAAGACCAAATAGGTGGCAATCACAAAGAGGGACGCTGTGATGCCATCCAGTATCTTTAATCCAAGTGTTTTTTTACCCATCAATTTATTCCCTCACAACAAAATCAAAAGACATAAAGGCTAGGGCGGTAAAAATGATATCGTATACAATAAGCACATTCAGCCAAGGCATAATATCATGGATCGGAAATCCCTGCAAAAACCCGTTGCTTGCTTTCACGGACGCGATCAACACAGGCAGAATAAGGGGAAATAAGAGGATCGGTAGCAAGATATCGCGGGTTCGTACCTGTACGGTCATGGCCGCCAGCAAAGTGCCCATCGCCACGTATCCAAAAGACCCCATAATGATGACTGCCAGCATGCCAGGTTTGAAGAGATTTGTGTTGTATAACACGCTGTATAAGGGGAGGACGACGATTTCTATAATGAGCATAAACACCAGGTTGCTCAAGACTTTTCCAAAATAGATTGAACTCCGGTCTACTGGCGCCAACAGCAGCCCATCCAGGCAGCCGCGGTCTTTTTCCGCTGCCATGGACCGATTCAAACCCAAAGTGCCTGCAAACGTAAAAGTCACCCACAGCACGCCGGCTGTGACTGATTCCCGGGCTTGTGCGTCCAGCTCCAGGGAAAAATTAAAGATAAGAATCACCAGTAAAGCGAAGACAAACATGGACGTCAGCAGTTCTTTGTTTCGGAACCCAGCAGCGAGGTCTTTCCAAGCCACTGCCCCTAAAGCCCGCACATAACTTTTCATCTGATATCCCCCTTATCTTTGACTGCGTGACGATAAAAATCCAATAAGTTATCCTTGCTGATTTCCCCTTTCGTACCAGAGGCTACGATTTTTCCACCTGAAAGCACATCAAAACGGGAAGCCAGATCCACCGCCCGGGCCAAATCGTGAGAGGTCATGACTATCGTCCGCCCCTCCCGGGCCACATCCCTCAGCACATGGTCTAACATGGCGCTGGCATCCTGATCCAATCCGGTATGCGGTTCATCGAAAAGCAAGACCTGCGGTCGATGCAGCACTGACCTGCCGATCGCCAGGCGCTGCTGCATGCCGCGAGAAAAGGTACGAACCAGATCCTTTCTTCGCGGATACAGTCCAACGAGATCCAAGATCTCAGCAATCCTGCGGTCCAAATCCGCAAGATTATACATTCGCCCGTAGAAGCGAAGATTTTCTTCCGCTGTCAGGTCACCGTAAAGGAGGGGTTGATGGGAAACAAAGCCAAGGCATCTCCTGACGGCTGCTGCCTGATTGGGGAGCTGATAGTCCGCGATCCTCACTACACCTAAATCTATGCGAGAAAGGGAAGCCAGGACGCGTAGAAAAGTCGTTTTTCCAGAACCATTAGGTCCCAATAAGGCGACAAACTCGCCCTTATCCGCACCGAAATCCAGACCGTTCAAAACAATTTTGGGGCCGAACCGCTTTGTCACCCGACGTGCTTCAATCATAGACTTTCTTCATCCCGGACCACTACCTCTAATCTCGATTTGAGTTCTGCGCGCCTTTGGCGATAGGCGATTTCGGCAATCTCTCCCTCTTCGAACTGATTGTCCAAAGCAATGATGGCATCCATGATCTCCACTTTATCGAAATCGTCCGCGTCAAAGGAAACTTCGGACATTTCATTATGATGCGAATGAAAATAAAACCATACTCCGACCGCGATCAGCACACCCCCAAAAACGCCCAGCCCGATGATAACATTCTGTTGATCCACGAAAGATGTCTGCTCGCTGGAGCCGGGAAAATTTCCCGGGTCTCCAGTGAGGGAGAAATTGAGCTTCTCCTCCTGATCCACCTGTTCTGCAACATAGACACGAATGGATCCATTTCGGGTTTCTTGCAAGCCCATATCTTGAATAGTGCTCCCCTTGAGTCGCACATCGCTTGCCGGGGTCATGACCATCACAGCGCCCACGGGCAAAGGCATCTTCTGCTGGAATTGAAGCTTATGATTCCGATAAGGGAGATCATAAAAGACCACCATCTGGTACACACCAGAACCTGGAGGAATGCTCATTGTATCTCCAAAGCCGTCCTTAGTGAGCAGAAAACGATTTCCCAATTCCCCCGATTCAAAGCGTACATTCTCCGCGCCAGAGGGAAGATGAAAATTCAACACGCCCTTGCCTTCTTCTTCAGCAACAACGGTCCGCTGACCAAAATTGGAGATGATGAATACCTCTCCAAAGGTTGCTACATTCGATTGAGGAAAATCAACAATGATGTGTAAGCTTTCAATTTGCAGGGCATCATGATCGGTCGTTGTCCCAAATACTTCAACGGTCAAATCCAGGGTTTTCGCCTCTGGTTCAACCTCGACGATGTCCGAACGATAAACAGCCCCTTGGTATGAGACGGAAGCTAAATATAAGCGACCTGTCTGGAAAGGGACATTTTCAAAGGTGATCCTATCTCCATCTTCAACGGGAAGGGTCTCATTGTAAATTCGTTTCATGTGGTCAAATCCTTCCAGGCTGATTTGCATTTCCCCTTCCAGCGTTTGCCCTTCCGATTGGTTGTCGATAGTTATGTTCACAGTACCCCGATCACCCTCTGCCGTTTCTTCTGGCTGTGGGCTTGATTCCGTATCGGGAGTAGTATTCGGCGTACCCTGGTCGGAATCGTCAGCAGTAATAGATGTGGAATGGATATCCACCGTGGGCGTTGGAAGGGAAGAGGTCGGTCCGGGAGGGGGTGTTATGTCCTTCGATGTGGATAGGCAGCCCCCAAAGATGATGGAAAAAGCAAAAAGTGGAAAGAGGACAAGGTATGTTCTTCGAGATCGATTCATGACTTTAATCTTTCTCCACAATGCACACAATATTGATCGCTTTTGTTGACCGTATGGCCACAGTGAGGGCAAAAACCCTTCTTTTTTTCCCCCAATTTTCGCCTCCGGGAAGTGATCAGCGCTTCAATGTCGTCCTGTTCAGTTTTGCGGGGTGACCTGCGCAGCACTTCTTCTGAGGGAGGTGTTTTTTCGATACCTTTCTCTGCCTCAATGGTATCGATCTCACGCATTATGTTCGCAGCCTTTTGGATCAAAGGCTTGCGAGCGCGTCGATAATCTTTATCGGAAATTTTATTGAGGTCGTAATCGAAATCCAGTTCCTGGATCTGATCCAGCAAACGTTCCCGTTCAGCTACCAGATTGAAATAATCGCTCGTTGTGTTCGTCGCCATTTTTCCTTGTTCAAAAAAGGGTTGGCTGAGAAAGAGTGCCACAAGCAGCAAAACAGCTAAGAGAATTAGAATTGAACCTATATCCATTCCTTTTTGCCTTTTCCATTATGGGGTAAGGAGAGGGTCAATATGAGACTTGATCTCATCCAATGAGCGAAAAGGGCCGATCTGGGTATGGGTGATCTCTCCGGATTGATTAATGATATAAGTCTCCGGCACCCCTGTGATTCGGAATGCCTGTGAAATATTCGTCCTTTTATCCGGGCCGTTTGGATAGGTGATGTCAAATTTTTCTAGATATGCCATCGCTTCCGATTCTGTGTCCACATAGTCAACCCCGAGGAACACCACATCCCCACGGGACTGGTAGTAGCGCCAAGCTTGCTCTAAATCCTCGGCTTCGGGTTTGCAGGCTTGACACCATGAGGCCCAGAAATTTACCACCACGACTTTCCCTTTCAGCTCACTCAACCGGTACGTCTCACCAGAAAACGCGGTCAACTCAAAATCAGGTGCCTGCTGACCCTTATCCAGCTGACCCTGCTGTGTCTTAAGCAAACCCACGGCAAGAATACCCAGTAGAATCGCTACCCCTGCCCAAACTAAAACCTTCTTCATGACCTTTTCCTAGAGGATGTTATCTGTTCCTTAGTTCCTGCTCGACTTTGGAGATATATTCATCGTCTGGATCCTCTGAAGCGACCAAATCACCATCTCCCACTGGTAACTCATCATCCTTAGTTCGCCAATTTTTAATACCCCGGTACAACATATATGCCCCCGCGAGAAAAAGGATCGGCGGGACGGCGTACACCAACCAATTAAAACCCCGCTTTGGTGGTTCAGCAAGCACACGATCACCGTATTGTTCCACGAAATATGCCTTTATCTCTTCCTCCGTCCAACCTTCACTCAGTTTGTCCCTGATCACCCCTCGCCACTGCTCACAAGCTTTGGTCCCACACTCATCCAGCGGTACATTTTCGCATACCGGGCAGTACAACTTTTTGGCAATGGCATTTACTTCATCGTCAGAAGGCGTGGGTTCTTGGGCGACACTCGTTCCGGGTAAGAGGAACAGTCCCGCTGTAACCATAAGGAGCAAGAGTAATAAGCAGCATATTTTCTGTTTCATCGTTTATACCTTCGACTTTACGGTTGATGCCTTAGGCACTAGCCTGCGTTTATCTTGTGGCCAAGAAGAGATCAATATTCCTCCAACAAAGACATACCCGCCGATCCACAACCATTTAACAAGGGGATTGTAATACACTTTGAAGGTGGCTCCCCTCGAACTGATTTCTTTCCAACCAAGTAAAATGACATACAGGTCACCCGCAAGAGTGCTTCTCACGCCCGGGACTGTCACCTGTTGATTAGAATCGTAGAAAAAGTCTTGCCGAGGATAGACCTCTCCAATTTTTTCGCTATCCTTTATGATGCTAACTTCCGCGCGGGCGACATTCCGGCCATCTCGGGTATCAAAGGTAGACAGATTATCATAGGTGATTGTGTAATTGGCCAGGGATAATCCTTCTCCTTGGGAGATCGTGCCTTGGGTATCTTTTTGGAAAACCTCGATGCCAATGATACCCACCGCCATCAGCACCATCCCCATGTGGACGATATACCCTCCATAGCGGCGTTGATTCTTCCGGGCCAGATTCCAGAGCGCGCTGAAAATGTTTTCATCGCTTCGTTTTCTCCTGGCAACTACAGCCCGCCAGAATTCATAGACTATGACACTGCTCACGAAGCCAACCAGCCAAAACCCCAGGATCGCCTCCCAGCGTGTTATGCCATTATAAAGAACTATGGGGATCGAGACCAGTGAAGCAAGAAAAGGTTTCCATAGCTGGTGACGCCACTTCTTCGCTGAAGAATATATCCACGCGGATTGGGGAGCTATCCCCATCAAGAGCATCAAACCGGCAAAGAGCGGCCCTGTGGCCCGTTCATAGAATGGTGGGCCAACGGTGACCTTTTGACCGGTGACAATTTCAGAAATCAAAGGAAAGATAACACCCCAAAACGCGGTAATAAAAATACCCATAAAAAGGAGATTGTTGAGGAGGAAGAGGGACTCACGGGAAAAAAGAGAATAAAGCTTATTGCTGGACCGCAAATCATTCCACCGGTAAAGCAGCAACCCTACTGAGGAGACCAACGTCAAGGCGACAAAGACAAAAAACATCAGGCCGATGGCACTGTTTGTAAAAGCATGGACGGAAGAGAGAACCCCAGAGCGGGTCAAGAATGTACCGAAGATGACCAGGTCAAAGGTGAGAATAATCAGGACCATGTTCCACTGCTTGAACATGCCGCGCTTCTCTTGAATCATGACAGAGTGCAAGAAGGCCGTCCCTGTCAACCAGGGCATCAAAGCGGCAATTTCCACCGGGTCCCATCCCCAGTATCCCCCCCAACCCAGCACGTCATATGCCCACCAAGCGCCCAGGACTAATCCTAAAGAAAGGAAAAGCCAAGCCCACAACATCCAACGGTGAGTCAAACGGATCCAGCGGTCATCGGTTCGCCCGATGATCAGGGCTGCCATCGCAAAGGCATAAGGAATGACAAAAGACACAAATCCCAAATAAAGCATGGGAGGGTGGAGGATATTCCCTGGATGGCGTAAAAGCGGGTTCAGCCCCTGCCCGTCCCGGGGGGTGAAGGGAACCGCATTGTCTGGGCGGACCATGGACTGGACAATTCCAGAAGGCGTTTGCCAAAAGCGAGCAAAGGGGTTTTCAAAGAAAATGGCCAGGAAAAGGAAAAAGGTCAGTGTTACCAGGCAGATCACAATCACCCAGGGCAAGAATTCACGATCCCGATCCCATTTGCGAAACGTTATGGCTGATGTAAAGGCTGACAACAACCAGGACCAGAAGACAAGAGAGCCAGATTGCCCGCCCCACAATGCGGTTACTTTGAGATATAGCGGCATGCTCCGGCTGGTCACTTTGTACGTAAAGGCTATTTCATAATGGTTGGTGACCAAAAGATAAATGATGCTCAAGGTGGATACGGTGAGGAGGGGGAAAGTCAAGAACATGGCGCGGCGGGCGCTGTTAATCCATGAGAGATTCTTTTCGCGTTCGCCATAGATGGCTCCCCCGATACCGTATAAGGAAACGATAAAAGTTATAAGGAGGAAACCAAAACCAATATTTGCTATCATGCGTAATCTCTCCAGCGCTAACTGGCTAGGATATTGGATACCGGACATTCAGCCCGCGATATCCTATCCGGCCTGTTCGGGAATAGCTTCTTCATATTTGGTGGGGCACTTGAGCAATAGCTCATCCGCGTATAAGACCCCGTCTTTGCCGATTTGCCCTGTCATGATCGCTTGCGCCTCATCCTGCAACAAATCGGGTTTCGGACCCTCGTACACCACATCCAGGGTTTTCCTGCTGGGGTCATTTACAGCGAGATGCAGTGCTTCGGCCAAACCGCCCTCTTCTTCCACAGCAGCTCTAGATCCCGGGATATGGACGACGGTAAATTCCAAGCGCAATTCATCCACATCATAGTTGATGCTTTCTCCAATGACCGCACCGGAAACACGCAGGTTCCGATCTTCCAATTCTCCCTTCGCATATTTTTCCAAGGTTTCTTCCACCGTTAGGTAATACTGCGTGTTTTCCTGAATAGAGGTTGTGATGAGATATACAATGGCAGCAGCGATCAGCAATCCACCGACAACGAACTTAATCTTGCTGTTTACCCCCCGATGTTCGGGCATTTGTGTTGCAGTCATTTCCAATCTCCATGAAATCGATGGTGCAAAATGTCCTTAAATACCTGAATACGTTCTCATGCATCCACATTAACGGATGATTAATATGGGGAAACACCTGATGAGTTTTTTTCACTTGTTGATATGTCTCACGCGTTTCGCGTGATTTTCTTCACCCTCAATACAGAAGTTGCATTTCACAGCTTTTGCCCACACACACGACAAAAAAGATCGCTTTCACCTGTTCTGCTGCCACACTTTGGGCAATATGCCTGCTGGTTAGAGATAACGGTACCCTCCTCCGTCTTTTCACCAGCGATGGATTTCTCTTGTTTAATTTGAGTTCCAAACCGCAAATACAAACCGACGACAACCGCAATCAGGATCACGCCACCCCCCGCCAAAACCCAAGGGGTCAGATTCATGTCCTGCAAAGAATAAGAAGGCTTTGGTTCAACAGCCGTGCTTGATTGTACAGGTTGAGCCCCGATACTCAACATGTCGCTATCCTTATTATATGAGACATGGATGACCCTTTTCTGTCCAACTGCCAGTTTGGTTTCTTCACTGCGGAAATAGGTTAAACCATCACTGCCTTGAAAAGTTTCACCGAACGAGGGGGAAATTTCCAAATTACTCGCCCCCCGAGGCCGTTGGATCTGGAACACGGCTGAGTTCACAGCATGTTCCCCGGGCCACTCATAAACAAAGGAGCGGGTGCTGTCATCCTTTTCCAATCGGGGGTCGTAGTATTCAAATTGTATTTCTTGGGAGGTGGCTGTAAAGGTAACCTCAGCCCAATTTCCCTTCACAACCCGCTCATATTGGATGGACATCAACCGCCCTTCTGGCCCCCTCACGGCAACCGCATTTGGTTGTCCGGCCGCAGAAGGGATGGTCAGTGTAATTTGTACAGGGAATTGAACCTGGGAGGACAAAATTCCCCGGTAGATGACCAACACACTGGGTTCATCGTATTCCGGCCACAGCTCCACCACCAAGCGGTCAAAGGAAATGGCCTTCTGACCAGATACTGAAACAGGGAGGAAGATAACAATGAGCAAAAGCAACAGGATCAACCTTTTCACAATACATCTCCAAGATAAATATACCAGATCAGTGAGCATCGTTAAATCTATCATAATTGTTTATCCTCCCCGTTCTGCTCTTGTGTTTTTGTACCATTACTTCGATCTGAGGCTCAGAATCATCGCCATTAAAAGTTAGCAAGCCAAAACATCTCTTTCCAAGATCATCTATAAATGAATGCGAATGCAGCTCCCCGGATCAATTTAACTATCGGTATCGATTTTCCCCTCTAACGGATAGGTCGGTCCTGTTCTATCTTGATACATAAAACATCCGACCGTAATGATAGCGGCCAATATCCACAACAGGATACTGCTCAATGTGGGCTTTTGTCTGATAAATTTCTTGAGCTTCAATATAGATACAACTCCTTATGGTTCACACCTCTATACTACTGCCAAGAATCCGGGTACGCAAACTGTCTGTTCTTACACCTTGGATCACCCCCACCCCGCTCCTAAAAATTATCGAGAGGTGATCGAACAATAAGGCAGACCAGCGCGGCGTTGGTAGCTCTGGTCGCTTATGGTGGCCTGCTCCGTGGTGAATTTCTTGGAATCCCCTTACTTGCAGCTGCTAAATAGGGAACATATTGTTTGCGGTGATTTGAATTGCGGTCCTGTACGCATGCCGACAGCTCTCACAGTAGGGGCGGGGAGGAAATAAAGGAGAACCACATTCCTGACAATGGGATCCGATCATGCGGTAGCGTGCTTTCTGTAAGAGCCAATGGGGGGCCGTGGAATACATTCATATGGGCTCCTTAATTGTCGAAAAGGCGATCCTTCCGTGTTGGGACGAAATCCTTCCAGAGATGGGTGTAGTAATGCATGCTGGAGGAAAACAGCCCCCCTCCGATTCCGATGTACATGGCACCTAGAACGGGTTTAGGTATGGGGGAATACTTCCGCAAGTAAATACCCAGGGAAACCATGACGACCACTAAAGGGTAGCTGGTCCACCTTTGGAACGAAAGTATGGAGTGTTTTTTACCTGACAAACGTCGGATGCGATGGATATTCTTCTCGGCTAGCTTTGAGAACCCGAAAATGTAGATGAGGGATGCCAACAGAAGCCCTGTAAAAGTGAGGAGAAGCAGGGGTAGGGTTGGCAGCGATTTCATCCAGTGGTAGGCGAAGGCCCCCAGCATGATCCCGACCCCTGACCACATTAAGCCGGCCAGGAGATGGAGGCCGCACTTACGGACTGCAAATGGACGTTTTTCAAAGATGTTCATTGGGTTGTTTGGAGTTAGAAGTTATGCTCCGGAGAAACCGATCACGAACAAAGCGGTCATGAGCAGCAGCAATCCGGGCAGCAAGGACAAAATGGTTTCTCGGGGCAGGACCGGTTTTCCAGCTCTTTGAAAAGAGAGTAGCAGGCCTCCTACCCCGATCAATCCCCCTCCCAGCCCAACGAGTGAAAAGAGGGCTGGCGTGATGCCACGGAGGCTGAGAATAATGGGCAGGAGGAAGATCAACAATCCAGAGATCCCATGGACGATGGCGAGGACCAACACCTTGGTTATCCTGGAGGACGTGTAACGGGTATAGAGGATGCTCCCTAAGCCGAGGATGGAGAAGGCAAGGTATACCTCGCGGAACCGGGATAGATATTCCCCGACCAATCCAAGGGACAACCCAAGGGGGATGAGTGACGAGATGACCACAACAAGGGGGGCATCCAGAACGCTGAATCCCATGATGATGATCAGCAACCCAGCTACCAGGAGCACGCCAAAGGCCACAGTGTAGGCAACAAGCGCCAGGGGAGGTTTCCCGGCAATGCCCACCACAACCTGGTAAGCTGCCAAGAGGCTGGTGATCAAAAGCAAAATGCGATCCAGGGTGGTGATCTCTTTCACGGAACCTCCTTACTACATCATATCGACGATCATCAGAAGCATGTTGCTGAGCATGTAAAGGCTGGCATATTTAAACAAACCGTAATTGAGACGGTCGGAAGGGCGAGATGTGCTGTTGACAGCCAGGTACAGTAATCCGGCGGAAAGGATAATCAGGATACGCAGGTAGCCAACCCTCATCCCCACGCCGTAGGCAGCGACGCCCATGGTCAATGCAGCTAGCACACTGGAGAGAGCAATGGTGACGCGAGTCAGGTGATCGCCGTAGGTGGAGGGAAAGGTAGGGATGCCGGCCTGGCGGTAATCATCAGCATAGCGCATGTTGAAGGTCATAATATGAGTGGGGATCCACAACAGGATGCCCAGAGCGAGGGCGATGCCCACCCAGTCTACCTGGCCGACCCCCAACACCCTGCCGGCCAAGATGGGCATTCCGCCCGACATCCCGCCCCAAACGATGGACCACGCACTGCGCCGTTTCAACCAGATGGTATACACAACCACGTCAAAGAACAATCCTGCAAAGACGATGGCTCCATAAAGGATATCGATGGCCACCGCCCAGCCTACGCCTAACGTGGACATGGCCAATCCCAGCCACAAGGCTTCTCTGGGGGTTACCATGCCGCTGGGGAGCGGGCGCTTTCGGGTGCGTGTCATGCGGGCGTCCAGGTCCCGGTCATACCACATATTGAGCACTGTGCTGCCGCTGATGGCCAAGAAGAGGCTGCCGCCCACGGCGAGCAGGGTGCGCCAGTGGGTTACTGGGCACTGCGCGCTGGAAAATCCTGCCAGACCGGTGATCAGCAGCAGGGCTGTTTGCAGGGATTTAATGAGCGGGAGATATTTTTTTTTCAGCTGTTCAGCTTTTGTTTGTAATACTCCAAACATGGTTGTCTCCGCTTTTCGTTCGTCCTTTTTATCTCTTGCCTATTATAGTGAGCACTCAGTTTTCTACATCCCGTGCGCAGCGGAAGCCCACATCGGGCGCGTAATAGGTAGGCCCGGCGCTGTTCCGCTTCCAAATCCGGAGATCGACCTCATAACTGTAAAAGCTGCCCCCGCGCAGGTAGCGGTAATGCTGTTTTGGATAATCATCCCCCATCCACTGCCACACGTTACCTGCCATGTCGTACAGACCGTAGGGGCTGGCTTGATCCCGGGTTTGGTAGCCATCGTACGTTTGACCGTTGTATAAACCGACGGGTGTGGTATTCCCCAGTTTTCCATAGATTTTTTCGAACAGGTCAAAGGATGAATAGTAATTGGCGTGATTCCTTTCGATCTCGGTGCCCCAGGGAAAAGGCAGCCCGTGGCCATCGATGATCTCCGTACCCCGGGCCGCTTTTTCCCATTCCAATTCGGTCGGCAGCCGCCAGCCATAGTACTGGCAGTAAGCCTGGGCCCCGAACCAGGTGACCATGGTCATGGGGTGATTGGCGTATTCCGGGATGGGGGAAAACTCTCCATCCTCCCGGATCAGGCGCAGCCCGTCTTCCCGCAATGGAACGTAGAGTTTATTTCCGGCTTCAATTTTTTCCTCGTGCTCGTACCCCTGGAAAGGGTCGCCGGGATAGAAGCCGTAGATCCCATATTCGGTGTGGACATTTTCACTCTCTTTTACGTCCACATCACCCAGGTTGATCGTGCCATCCGCCAGGGCTTCATTCAGGAAGCGGGCGAATTGCTGGTTGGTGACGTCGGTGACCATGATCTCGTAATCACCGTTGACCTCGGTGAGGTGGTCGTGCTGCCCTTGGGGGAATTCACCTGCGGGAACCTGCGCCCAGCTGTCCGGGTCCACGCCGGTCTCGATATACTCGGGGGGTTTCACTGCGGCGATGTCCGGCGCGGGCCCACAGGCGCTGAGAAACAAAATGATCGTGAAGAGAAATGGGATGAAACGTTTCATGCTGATTTCTCCTCCAGGGTTGATTGTAGTTCTTCCAGTTGTCTCTTTTTCTCTTCGATTTCTGAGCGGGTAACCTCTAGTCTTTCATGCCGCAGCTCGTCTGCCCAACGACCGTTTTGCAGGAAAAGGTCATACAGACGCCAACCCAGGAAGAGGGCCAGGATGACCAGCACACCGGCTAGACCCAGGTCGGTCAGCAGCATGGTCCAGTTGACCACAGGCTGCTGGGCAGACCGCTCGACAAACAAACGCTTCATGGAAAAGACAGTCATAGCCCCGAAGGCCAGATCCGACCCGATGATGACGCCCCACCCCAGCCATTGCCGAACCTTCCCTTTCAATCCCGAAAGATCAGCGAAATAAAAGAGGATAATGGTGGCG
Source organism: uncultured Anaerolineales bacterium (assembly GCA_964481465.1). GTDB lineage: Bacteria > Chloroflexota > Anaerolineae > Anaerolineales > UBA11858 > B10-G9. The sequence continues at coordinate 6,569 of CAYZTL010000025.1, read as the reverse complement.
ATCAGACCGGAGAGGATGTGCCAGTGCCCGGTGAGGATGATGCGTTCCTCACGATGCGGCCAGACCCGGAAGATCTCATCCAGCTTGACGGCCATAAAAATACCCACCCCGCTGACGGTGAAGTTCATGAACACCATCTGCCATCCGGAGCCAAACTTCAGCGGGTCGTACAGCAGGGCTTTGAACTTCTGCCAGGGGCCAGGTTTCTCAAGCCCCAGCTCGGCCACCCGGTCCCTGATCAATTTGTCCCAGGAGTAGATGACATACATCAGGGCTGCCAGCATGATGAATGTCGACCCAAAGTAAATGGTAGTATGCGCCCATTCCAGCCAGACCACGGACAGCGCCCCGGCTGTGGTGATGATTGTGCCGGCGATCATCAAGGGCATGGCGATCTTATGATAAATGCCTTTGAAATCCAGCCAGCGGCCCACGATGAGGGTGATGGCCACCGCGATCAGGGTGAGCATGATATGCAGATGGCCGATGATGGCTTTTTGGAGGTAAGTCTTATTGGGATTGCGAATTAAATCCTCCGCCAGAAAGGTCTCGTGCCCGTTGCCCCAGTACGAACCGGTCACCGCGCCCCAGGTGGATGAGACCAACGTGGCCACAGCCATCACGAAAAAGGCGGCCCGCTCCAGGTCTATTCCTCTCCATTGTGCGTAGGGAGAGTCCTGCGGCAAACGGTGTTCTCTACGCCACGGCCAGAGGGCGACGGCCAATAAAATACCTGCAAAAAATACCAACGTTTGACCGACCAGGAAAAGGCCGTGGAAGACGAAATTATGTCCAAAATATGCGAATCCTAATCCAAAAAACAGGGACGTCAGGTATCCGGCGGTGATGGTGGCGTTGATCATCACCTGGTGGTGCCTTTTCACGCGCAGAATATCGGTCATGAAATAGACTTCGATGGCGATCACAGACATGGCGATGGTGTGATAGAGCATGATGATCCGGCCCTCGCGTTCAGCCTGCAAAAGATCCATGCCCAGCAAACGCACGGTGATGTCCTTTACGCCCCATTCCACCATGGGACCGGAGAGCATACCCCACACCGCAGTGACCAGAGAAATCAAAGCGATGGCCACCAGTGCCAACCCTTTCGTGGATTGGCAGAGGTACTCGAACCGTTTTTTCAATGCTTTCATGTACACCTCCGGGTGCTTTCCATGTAGCTTACCGCCGCCAACATGTGCAATCTACTTTAAGTTATCATGAACCAGTGGGAAAGTCATTAACAAAACGCAAATTGGGATGCATTATCTTATCTCAAGCTCTGAAGGGGATCTTTTTATGGTTCAGGATCGGCCCCGTTTTCTTCCGCCGTGATTTTCAATCACCTGCAGCTGGGTGAGAAGATCCTCACCCTCTGCATTGTGATAGATCCTCTTGAAGTGTTCATATCTCAGAAAGGCTTCTCTTTTATCCTCCCTTTCAGCCAGGATGGGAGAGTGGGCGATCTGGGATTGATGGCAGCGGATGGCGGCCATTTTTCGGTCCCAAACAGAGTGAATATCCAGGGTGAGCGTGATCTCGTCGTCCGGAATGGAATGCAAATGAGTAAATCCCACTCTTTGGGCTGTGCTGTGGGGTAGCGCCAGGTGATAGAGGCTGGTCACGGTATGAGCTGGCTGCTCGTCATATTGATAGCGGGGATTGGCGGCTTGCAGGAAAGATTTCCGGGTCCAATCGCTTATCATCTGGTGGTCAATATGCCCGGAAATTCCATGAGGAGGCCAGGTCAAAAGGGCATCAGGTTGCAGGGAGCGGATGATTCCAGTTAAGTGAGAAATAGCTTTCCCCTCCGGGACCTGGCTCAGAGATCCATCCTGGTAGTTCATGAAAAAGGGAGGATGAATGGATAAGGCCCGACAGGCGCAGCGCAGTTCCTCCTTTCGGATCTTAATCGCCTCCTTCCGCGGCAGCCGGGGAAGGCCCCATGCGCCACCAGTCGCGCATATAACCCTGACCTCAACCCCCTGCTGGGACAGGAGGGCCAGCGTGCCTCCCGCACGGTAACTTTCATCATCGGGATGTGCGAAGATTGCAAGCAGTGAGCCATTCATGCCAAAGCCGTCATCAACCCGCTAAATAATAAGACACATAACCCCAGGATAAGATTGGCGAGCAGTAATTGGGCGTTGCGTTTTTTCTGGGCGGGGGAGGAAGGCCCGCTGCCGCGCCCCAAAACCAGGCTGCGGTAGAGCGTGATGCTGATCATCCCCAGGACGAAAATGTGTTTCAAGGAAAGGAAGGTGGAGTATGCATTCTGGAACGTGAACAGGCCGCCAAAAGCGTCGCTGCGGTTGGACATCAACAAGCCGGTCAGGATCAACCCGCCCATGCTGATATAGACCCATAGGCTGTGCCTTTTTTGAATGGCCTTGGTTACCTGTTTAGTTTCAGGGCCTGCATCCAGGGAGGTTTTCAGGGCAGGGAACACGCTCAACGCCAGGGTGAACATGCCCCCGATCCACACCGCGGTGAACAGGTCGTGGGCAAAGGTAATCAATCCAAAAATGATCGTCTTCATGGTCAAAGCTCCTTAAAGAATGTTCGTTTGGGTTGCCTGCATAGAGGGACCGTGCCAGCATCAAGCATCACACTTTAGGTTCCTTCGGTTGATCTGGTGGAGGGGCTCATGCATGCCTGGCCCTTTTCCCGCCAAGGTCTGGAGCGGGAGCCGGGTCTTTCCTTGCAGGGTTCTTGTTAATTTTTTCATTTGTATCTGTTTTAATAGGTTATCTGGACCCTGTCTTCGATTAATGCCAATGGCTTTGGTCACTGCTTGCCAATGGGGTGCTCCCCGGCTGAGCCATTTCTCTTAGGGATGGGTAGACTCCATGGCCCGACTGGGCCAGGACTTTAAATTGGCAAACCGGTAGGCTTCATTGATGTCCTCACTCCGCAGCATCCCCTGTAGTTGGCCCTCTTTATCCACCACCGGGATGGCTTGGATGTGGGCGGAACGCATCCGCCCCTGGATGTCAACTAGACGTTCCCCCAGATGAGCGATAGGGAAAGATGTGCGCATGGCGTCGCGCACAGGGGAGGAACCTCCCTTTTTGGTGAGGTTTTTCAACAGGTCGGTTTCCGTCAATAACCCTACCATCTTGTTGGTGTCCCATTCCACCACCGGAAAGGTGGATTGGAAGCTGGTCAGGGTCAGATCGACAGCTTTGGAAAGGGTGTCGTTGGCCTGCAGCGTTTGCGGGGAACCGGCCATCGCTTCCTGGACGGTGATCTCGCCCAATGTTTTTTTAATTTGCACCTCTTTGTTTTCTCCCCCGGCCCCCATCCACACGAAGACGGCGATCAGGACTAGGGAGTAGCTGCCGCTCATAAACCCCCCCAGACCCATCAGGAAAGCCAGGCCTTGGCCGACTTTGCTGGCAATCTGCGTGGCTCTGGCGTATTCCATTCTCCCCGCCAAATAGGCGCGGAGGATCCGGCCGCCGTCCATGGGGAAGGCAGGGATCAAATTGAAGGCCCCCAGCAGCAGGTTGGTCATCGTCAGGTAGGCCAGCAAGCCCTGCCAGCTGACCTGCCCCATGGACCGGTACAGTCCCCCCAAGGAAACCACCGCTTGCTGATTTAGCAGCAGCCCCGCACCAAACAGCAGCCCGGCGATGACGAAGTTGACGATGGGACCGGCGATGGCGATCTTGAATTCCTGGAGGGGGTTTTCGGGGATCTCTTCCATGCGGGCCAGTCCGCCCATGGGCATGAGGGTGATGTCATGAACGGGGACGTTGAACTTTAGTGCCTGCTGGCTGTGGCCGAGTTCATGCAGGGTGACGCTGGCGAAGAGCAGCAGCGTGGCCACCACCCCAAAGATCCCACCCTGCAGCCCTTCCCCGGTGCTTATGCTCCAGCGGTAGGCTGCCCAGATGAGGATCAGGAAAAAGGTGAGATGGATCTTGATCTCGATCCCCTTGACGCGAAATAAGGATATGGACCAATTCATAACTGTTTTCTCCATTAAAAAGGATTCTGTGTCAGGCTGTTGCTTTCTGATCCGAATATTTTCGAACCATTATGAGAGCCGAGATGACCATCCAGGCCAGTATTCGCACCGTCATGGCTTTGATGCTATCCGGCGCCACCACCTCGCGGTACGCTGTTTGCAGGGTCAGCATGACCAGGGCGTGCAGGCTGAAGGTGGTCAGGGAAACGGGCAGGGAGAGTTTGCCGTCCTTCCAGATCACGTAGGGTGCAAAGAAAGCGGACGTGAGGCCGAGGGTGAAGTTGTAAAGGGGAAGCCAATCGATCACGTAGTAATCCGGGAGTTGCCCCAAGAGCACTTGCCCCCCGGCGAAAATGGCCATGGCGCCGATCACAAAGGCCAGGACGGCGGCAATTTTTGAGGTTGCGTTTTTCATATCTAAATCCTTGTCATGCGTTTTAATCCCTCGTGGCGGACGGTGAGGAACATCTTCTGCGTGTACCCCCCAGCCATCCTCTGTTATTTTCAGAATAACCCCTCTGAGGATTTTTGTCTACGACTTTAGTCGAATTCTGGCGGGGCTTGGATATGGGGTTACCCCCAGTGGTTTCCCGGCCTTAATTAAAGGAAAGGGTGCTGGGAAGGGGCAATGGATGAGGTCTCAATCTAAAAATCGACATAAGTCGTATACATTCCAGGGCTCAATAAGTACACTGGTGGATGAATGGTTGATATCCCCATTGATCAAAAGGAGCAAATCCCATGCAGCAAAAGAACAAATTCGGCATTGTCTTTACGGTAGTCGGCATCATCGCCGGTTTGGTGGCTCTGTATATCTTTGCTACCAGCTACAATTTCATGATTCAGGTGGAGAACGCCGCCGGCAGGCCGGATGAGGCCTACGTCGTGAAACTGGTCTTTCCCCTTCTGGGGTACATCGCCACCGCCGGTACAGCCCTGTGGGGTGTGGCCTTATTTGGCTTTGCCAGCGACCAAAAGTGGGCCTGGATGACAGGCGTGACAGCCAGCACCCTGCACCTCCTGGCGGGATTCTTCCCCACCATCCCCGCCATGAGCCGGGGGGAAACCCCGCTGATGATGGCCCTCTTTGCCCCCAGCCTAGTCCTGTGGATCGGGTTGATGTTCCTGCGCAAAGTCAACTGGAAGGTCGTCTCCATCGCCTTCACCGCCGGCCTGGCCATGGTGCTTACCTTCATGAACGGCGTGGCCACCATCGACAAGATCCAATTGACATCCCTGGCCATGAAGGGCAAGCCGCTGTTTGAAATGGGAAAGCTGCCCGTAAGCCACGAGATCCTGAACGGCATGTATATCATGGTCCAGCAGGTTCACTGGTGGTCCACAGCGGCCTGGGCGGCCTTCATCTATGCCCTGCTGGGAAAGAAATCGTGGGCCACCCCGGCGGGCATCTTTGCGGGGTTGATGGGCCTGATCGGCGGGCTGCCGCTGACAGTGTCAAATATGCTCGAGGTCAAACGCTTTTCGATGTTCCTCCCCGCCCCGGCCATCAGCCTTTTCCTGGTCATCCTTCTCGTCAGTCCACCCGTCCGGAAGCTGGTCAACGATTGGACGGGTGCAGGCCGCCAGGAAAAAGAGGTCCCCTCCTCCGACAGCTCGTCGGCCTTAGCGGGAGCGAATTCCTGAACCAGTTTCAGAGAGGATAAGCAGAATAAGATAACGCCCTTCAGGGCTGATCCTGAGGGGCGTTTGCTGTTGAGGGCTCATTCCAGCAGGGCCCGTTTTTTTAACGCCTGGGGATCCAAAATCCGGATCTGCTCCCGGGAGACCTCGATAAGCTCCTCCTCCGCCATATGGCGCAGGGCGCGGTTGAGGACGTCGGTCACCGTGCCCATATGGGCCGCCATCTCGGTTTGGGTGGCCCAGCGTTTGCGGTGGACGGTGTCTTCCTCGGCTTCCTCCAGCAGCTTCCGGGCCAGCCGGGATTCCACGGTGCGCAGGGAAAGGTCCTCCACCAACCCCAACAGGTGCTGGGCACGGTCGGCAAGGATGTGGATCACCGCCCGGGACAGGGGGGGATGGCGCTCGACCAGCGCCAGAAACAACTCCCTGGGCAGGGACCAGGTGACGGTTTCCTCCAGAGCCTCAATGGTGGCCGGCGCCCGCCCGGCGTTAAAGACGCTGATGGTGTTGAAAATCTCTCCCGGGCCCAGGATGTTCAGTATCTGCTCTTTCCCCTCCGAGCTGATTTTAATCGCCTTTACCCACCCTGATTCAATCAAATATAGCCCCTGTGTGCGTTGTCCTTCAATCTGGATGATCTGCCCCTGGGTGTAGGACCGGGGGGTGAGGGCCTGGGCGATGTCCTCCAGAACCCGTTCCCCGAGATCAGAAAAATAGGGGACGGATTGCAGTAAGTTCAGGGTGGGTGCGCTCATGTGCTTGTCCTCAGGGATGTGCCGCTGGATTTCGACCGATAATGGTATGGATATTATATCCAAAAAAAAAGGGCTCCTTTCCTGTGGGGGAGGAAGGGAGCGCCTTTTAGGAGGGTTAGGAATATGACAATGGCTACGGGTCTATCCAAGCTGCAGCGTCATGGTTTCCTCTTTGGCACAGGTTTCCATGCACTCCAGGC
>CAYZTL010000024.1:0-31131 GCA_964481465.1 uncultured Anaerolineales bacterium | reverse complement strand
CGTCTACGATAAACCAGGCCAGATCCTCTTCGGGCAGCCACTCTTTCAGATCTGGCGGCAATAGATAGGATTGATCTCGATTGACGGGATGAAAATTGTACCTGCTCATTTTTTCCCTTTCTTCTCCGTTTGACACAGGACTGGTATGTCTGTCCAACGGAATAATTCCTCATTTTCTGGTTACTTTATTTTACCGCCTTCTCGACTTTTTCGTAAGCTGCTAGTTATGCAACAGGCTCAATAATGACTCTTTTTCTACAGGTTTCCTTCCAACCCCGGATTGATATTTATGTTGATTCATTTTACGCATTAATTCTGTTTCTTATTTCGATTGTTTCAAGGGGCTAAATATGATCAAGAAACAGGTTGGCATTATTACGTCCCTGGGTAGAACCGGGACCTTGTTTTTTTCCAGGATGCTCGGGGATGTTGTTCCCGAAGCGGCGACATTTCATGAAGTTGGATATTTTAATTTCGGTCAATATGAAGGTTGGTTAGAAAAATATCACAAAGCTTGTTCTCAGATCAGCGAAATTGGATTTGAGAATATTGTGTTGAGAAAAATCTTCGGAAAGTGGGGGTTAATCAGGATGTCCGAAAAGAATTTTCTCAACCAGCTTGATCGTAAAAAGGCTGTCAAACAAATTATTCAGCGTAGAAAAGATTTTATCGAAAGCACGAGAGGAAAGATATATTTAGAGGCCGGTTCAGAATACTACGGGATCATTGATTTGTTCCCTGATGTTTTTGAAAAATACAAAGTTGTTTATATTGTCAGGGATGGCCGGGACTGGGTGAGATCGAAGATGAATTTTGGGAGAGGGGGCTATGAAAGGAGTTGGCTTCATCAGATCATAACACCGTCCTTCCCAGCTGGTTCAAAGAAGCTGGATGATCCTTATCATGAAAGATGGCATGATCTATCTACGTTCCAGAAATTGTCCTGGGCCTGGAGCAATTTAAATGAGTTTGCTATCGACAAAGTATCTAATACTCCGGATGCCAGGATGTTTCGTTTTGAAGAGTTGTTTGATGCGGACGATCGACAGAATAATATGGAGCGGGTGATTTCTTTTCTGGTTCCTCCCAAAGCAAATCTAAAGTTGGAGAAGATCCCTTCCTGGCTGGGCAAAAAAATCCACCAGAGTTCAGGCGGGTTTCCACATTGGAAAAATTGGACACGCCAACAAAAAGAACAATACGAAGAAATCGCGGGTCCCCTTATGCAAGATCTTGGTTATGATTAGGGTCAAGGTTGTGACATTCTCTTCTCAGGAGAATGCTGTTGAAAGTAAGATAAGCTAATTCAGGAATTGATAGAAGTGGGGAATTTCCTGTTCCTCGAGCTCGTAGATGGATGCTCTGGGGTTGAGGGGGAATTCAACCAATTGCCGGTCAATTTCCTGAAAGAGTTTGGTTACATTTACTGAGCGCTGGTCACAACGGATGTTTTTTATTAGGTTTTCCACGATCCAGGCACCGAGCGCGCTGTACAATCGCGGAAATTTTTCGAAAAAGCACATCGGATCATCGGTTTCAAGTATCCCTGATCCGGGGTTATTCTTTGTCCATCCTGCTGTATATCTTATTTAATTCCTTCAGGCTTTTGCGTAGCTCAGCGCTTAGCGCATCCTCCGCCATCCGCCAGGTCCAGTTGCCGCGGGGACGGCTGGGGTAGTTCATCCGCGCTTCATTCCCCAGACCCAGCAGGTCCTGCAGGGGGGCGATGGCGAAGACGCCCACCGAGGACCAGGCGGCGCGGATCAGGTCCCAGGCGATGTCCTCGCCGTCGCTGTCCAGATACCGCAGGGCGAATGAGCGCTCCTCATCCCCCACGCGGCGGAACCAGCCCACCGCGGTGTCATTATCGTGGGTCCCGGTGTAGACGGCGCAGCTTGGGGTGTAATGATGGGGCAGGAACTCATTCTCCGGCCCCTTGTCGAAGGCGAAGACCAGGACCTTCATCCCCGGCAACCCAAACTGGTCCCGGAGCTCGATCACATCCGGGGTGATCTCCCCCAGATCCTCGGCGATGACGGGCAGCTCTCCCAGCCTTTCCCTGACGGTGTGGAAGAAATCCGCCCCCGGCCCGGGCTTCCATTCCCCCTTCACCGCGGTCTCCTCTCCAGCGGGGATTTCCCAGTAGCCGGCGAAGCCGCGGAAGTGGTCCAGGCGCACGATGTCCACCCGGGAAAGCACTTTCCCCAGGCGGGTTATCCACCACTCGTAGCCGTCCTGCCTGTGCTGCTCCCAGCGGTAGAGGGGGTTGCCCCACAGCTGCCCGGTCTCTGAGAAGTAGTCGGGCGGGACCCCGGCCACCACGGTGGGCTGCCCCTGCTCGTCGAGGTAGAACATGTCCCGGTTGGCCCACACATCAGCGCTGTCATGGGCCACGTAAAGGGGGATATCGCCGATGATCCGGATCCCCCGGCGGTGGGCGTGGTCGCGAAGGTGATCCCATTGGCGGTGGAAGAGGAACTGCCGAAACTTAATTTTCTCCAGGGCTTCACGGTGCTTTTCAGCGAAACCCTTCAGGGTGGAAGCCGGGGACGAAGGGCCGGACTTCAAACCCCTGGGCCATTTCGTCCACGCCCGTCCCCCCTGGCTGTTTTTAACGGCCATGAACAGGGCGTAATCGTCCAGCCACTGCGCTTCCCGCTCCTGGAAATCCTCGAAATCCCGGCCCAGCTCCGGCGCCGCCCCGCTGTCAAACTGCGTATAGGCACGATCGAGGAGGTCCAGCTTCCAGGGGATGACCGCCCCGTAATCCACCTCGCCCTCCGGGAAACCAGGAGCATCCACCAGGTCATCGCCGTGCAGCAGGCCGTCCTGCAGCAGGCCGTCCTGCAGCAGGGCGTCCGGGCTGATCAAGTAGGGGTTGCCCGCGCAGGCGGAGAAGCACTGGTAAGGGGAATCCCCATACCCGGTGGGGCCCAGGGGCAGGATCTGCCACAAGCCGGTCCCGGTCTCAGCCAGAAAATCGACCCAGCCGTGGGCCTGGGGACCGAGGTCGCCGATCCCGTAGGGGCCGGGCAGGCTGGTGGGGTGGAGCAGGACGCCGGAAGCGCGGGAAAAAGGCATAGTAAATTCCTGGAGAAAGTAATATTTTTAAAAATGTACTACCTGATGAAGGATGTGAAAGCAACAGAACATGATGACGTTCGATTCAGACATTCTGTCATTCCTCCCTCTGTGTCACCATCTAAATCTGGAACGTTTACAGTCTCTTTAAATTTTGGATGAGCATGCGGCTAGTCTATTCCCTGTTTTTTTGTTTAAACGTTTTCCAGAGAAGTGGTCAAATGCTCTGGGTATCTTATTGACAATCCAGTAATGATCCAGTACGATTATTATAGTATTATTTTCCCTTTTATTTTTACCAGATTAAGAAATGACAGTTCCTTGGGTTTAGTATAAATACTCTGTGGTGTGATTCTGACGAGATAGAGTGGTAATGAAGATTCATTTTTAATAGAGAGACGATGTCACGATAAGGAGGTGTGGACGGGAAGATTTCAAATATAAATCAGACAAAACGTCAGCTTTTATCATAGAGGAGATATCGATCATGAAAAGCAGGAAGTTTGTGAAATATTTAATGCTCAGCGTGTCTACCCTGATCCTTATCGGGGTTTTGTTATTTCTGGTCATCCCCAAAGTTTCCGCAGCCACGGGTTGTTTCCCGGACACCAACGGGCACTGGGCGGAGACTTTCATCTGCTGGCTGAAAAACAACGGCATCACCGGCGGTTATCCGGATGGGACCTATCGCCCGGAGAACAGCGTCACCCGCGCGGAGATGTCCGTCTTCGTCAAAAATGTCTATGACGTCGCCGAGGCGAACGACGATGATACCTTGGCTGGGTTGGGTTGCGCAAATTGGCAAACTGCCAAATGGAATGGAAGCAATTGGGAATGTAGAAATGACAATGACGTTTTACGTTCCTTATCCTGCTCAAACAACCAAGTCGCCAAGTGGAACGGCAGCGCCTGGGTGTGCAAGAATGACACCGACACCGACACCGACACCCTTGCCGGATTATCCTGCGCCACCAATCAGATTGCCAAATGGAACGGCAGTGCCTGGGTTTGCGCAGCGGATGTGGACACCACTGGCAATACTGGACTGATCTACATCAATGTTGGTCATCAAAATTGGCATCCGTTTAAGTCAACTGATAATATTACTTTAGAATATTATTCCAATGAAATGTGGTTCAGGAAGGCGACAACAGGATCGAATTGGTTGTCTGTGGCTCCAAGTCTTCCATCATCGATGTATGGTAAGCGGTTGTATCTCAATGGTGTAAGACTTTGTTATGATACTGAATCAGATACTACACTTTCTGGGGTAACAATATATCGCCAATATGGTTCAGATTCTTGGGTTCAGCTCTTGTCAGACACTACAGATCGAACGGATAGTGCCTGTAGAACATACACATTGAGCTCCCCTCATTTGCTTTCTTATAATGATGGGATCCATTTGTGGTTGACGGTTGATTGGGGAGTTGCGAATACTCCATTTGGTGTTGGAATAACAACATTCATTCTTGAACCCTCAAATGTCAATGCCGCAATTCCTGAAGGCACGGTATTCAAGCCGGGCGCATCAGGTGGTGAAGCAGCCAGCCCGGATCAATAAGATCAATGTGGTTGATTTTGATGATAGCCGAGATTTCTCGGCTATCATTTTTTAACTTAATGGATTAATGCCTTAAAAAACCACCTTTAAATAACATGAAAAACTGGTCCCAGAGGGATGAAGTGGATCCGGTTTTAGTGGGGTGGTGATGCATGGGCGAATTTATGTTTTTCTTAAAAACATCGAAGACGGATTAAGGTATCCTTTACTATTCTGTAAGATGAGCTTGCGACGGTTTATTTTTGATTGTTAGAAAGGAAAACTTAGGGTATGATCAGAACAAGGTTTACAATACCCTGTGAGTGAACTATGATCAGGGGAGGGTGGAATAACCTATCCCTCTTCATTTATTCCCTTTCCCAGGGTTTCGTTGGCAAGTTAATCATTCCCACTGAGGTAAGAGATGAAATCTACAATGTTCCGTAAACTGCTTCTCTTCTTGACGCTTCTGGTTTTGGCGCTTGCAGTTCAGGGGAGCGAAGAGAACCAAATATCCGGCAAAGATGGATTCACAGGGATGGGAAACCCGGCAGCGCTTTACTGTCAGGAATTAGGGTATGAATTTATCACCGTTTCTGATCAGGAAGGGGAACGGGGTTTGTGCGTTTTTCCTGGTGGAGAGCGATGTGATGCCTGGTCTTTTTTAAAGGGGGAATGCGGGACGGAATTTTCCTACTGCGCCCAACAAGGATTAGAGACGTCGGTTAAACATGATGGCCAGAATCCTTATTCCACCGATTATGCAGTATGTGTAGATTCAGCTCACAATGTGGTTGGCACGGTGACTGAGATGATGGACTTGCATGAAAAAAGCCTGGGCTGTGGGGTCTCCCAGGAAACCAGCAGGGCTACCTTATTGGACAAGGCTGACCCAGACCCATCCCTCACGCTTGATTCTTCGCCCCCGGCTTCTTTTGATTGGCGCGCACTCCAGGGGTCAAATTGGTTGCCACCGATTAGGAATCAAAGGCAGTGCGGCAGCTGTTGGGCTTTCTCTGCGGTGGGGGCAGCGGAAGCTGTTCACAATATCGCTGAGAACGATCCTGATTTGGACCTGAATTTATCGGAGCAGTATCTTGTATCTGACTGCCAATCCAGCGGGTCCTACCAGAACTGCTGTGGAGGATATAAAACCAGCGCCCTAGCTTTCATCCGAGATCAAGGGATCCCGGATGAGGCTTGTATGAGTTATGTAGATGGTTCCAGCGACTATGACGGGAGCACGTGTAAGTGTGATTATTCTGGACCGACCTGTTACAGTTCTTGTACCTATCGCACAGATGGCAGCTGCAGCGATAAGACTTGCAGCGATCGTTGTTCCGATTGGTCGTCTAGATTGCTCACCGTAGATGACTACGGCTATGCCGGTACAGATCCGGATGGGATTAAGAATGCGCTCATTGAGTATGGTCCCTTGATGGCTTCTATGGAATGGGAGGGGTCCGGAAATTGGGATGGGGATATCTACCGCTGTGATACGGACGACACCACCAACCATGCCATCATGATCGTTGGTTATGACGATGCCGGCGGTTATTGGATTGTCCGCAACAGCTGGGGAACGGGTTGGGGCGATGGTGGGTATTTCAAGCTGGGGTATGGGGAGTGTTACATCGAAGAATACGTCTATTACGCTTTCTTACCCATGCCCGAGATCGATGTTCAAGGGCAGGGGATTTCCATCACGGACGGGGACAACACACCCTCCACAACCGATGATACCGATTTTGGAGGAGTTACTGTAGAATCCAGCTCGGTTATTCATACCTTTACCATCGAAAATAGTGGAGGGGCGGAACTGGACCTGACGGGCACGCCTAAAGTGGAGATCTCCGGAACCCATGCTGGAGATTTCAGCGTCACCGCTCAACCCACCTCACCAGTAGCCAGCGGGGGAGGGACGACCACTTTCGAAGTCACCTTCGATCCCAGCGGGGTTGGGGTCCGAACAGCTGAGGTCAATATCGCAAATAATGATGTTGTTGAACACCCTTACAATTTTACGATCCAGGGAGAAGGTCTGTCCTCGGAACCTGAGATCGACATCCAGGGGCAGGGGATTTCCATCCCGGATGAGGACAACACCCCCTCCATAACGGATGATACCGATTTTGGCGCAGTGGAAGTGACGTCAGGGGCTATTGCTCATACCTTTACCATTGAGAATTCCGGAGGCGTGGAATTAAACCTGACCGGGGATCCATATGTGGAAATATCTGGAGCTCAGGCGGGGGATTTCAGCGTCTCCGTTCAACCCACGACACCGGTAACTAGCGGGGGAGGGACGACCACCTTTGAGATCACCTTTGACCCCAGTGAGGAAGGGCAAAGGACAGCGGAGGTCAGCATCGCCAACGATGATGCTGATGAAAACCCCTACAATTTTACAGTGCAGGGTCAGGGGACCGCACCGGAGATCGACATCCAGGGGAAGGGGCTTTCCATAGTGGACGGGGATAACACACCATCCCTGGATGATGATACAGACTTTGGACCGATAGAGGTGGATAGCGGTTCCGTGACTCATACCTTCACCATTGAAAATAAAGGAAGCGCATCTCTGGATTTAACCGGCACTCCGGCAGTAGAGGTCAGCGGATCTCATGCTGCGGACTTTATGGTTAGCGCTCAGCCCACGACACCCATCTCCAGCGGAGGGGGGACGACCACCTTTGAGATCACCTTCGACCCCAGTGGATCGGGTGTGCGGACGGCAGAGGTCAGCATCGCCAATACGGACAGCGATGAAAACCCCTATAATTTTTCTCTTCAGGGTCTGGGTGCGGCTCCGGAAATAGATGTCCTCGGCCTGGGAAACCTTATCACGGATGGGGATACCACCCCGTCAACGTCTGATGGGACGGATTTTGGCCAGGTTGCGCTCACCACTGCAACCGCAGTTCGGGTTTTCACAATTGAAAATAATGGGACGATGGATCTCGCATTAACAGGCAACCCTGCAGTGGAAATCAGCGGCACGAATGCCGGAGATTTCAGTGTGACGGACTTTCCTGCTTCGCCAGTGAGCAGCGGAGGGGGGACGACTACCTTCGAGATCACATTTTATCCCGCTGCAGAAGGTCTGCGGGAAGCGACGGTCAGCATCGCCAACACGGACAGCGATGAAAACCCCTATAACTTCGCGGTCCAAGGGACAGGCTATGTTAAAACACCCACATTTGGCGATGTGCCTTTGGATTATTGGGCGTATGATTACATCGAAGCCCTCTATGATTCCGGCATCACTGCTGGATGCAGCGAGGATCCGCTGATGTATTGTCCGGATGCGACGGTGACCAGAGCGGAAATGGCCGTCTTCCTGGAGAACGGGGTCCATTATCCCGATGATTACAGCCCCCCCGATGTGAATCCATCCTTCGATGACACCGCTGGCCACTGGGCGAAAGATTGGATTGAAGCCCTTTACGGGGATGGGATTACAGCTGGCTGCAGCTCAGATCCGCTGCTTTACTGTCCTGACGATAGCACCACCCGAGCCCAAATGGCTGTTTTCTTACTCAAAAGCAAGCATGGGGCGAGTTACATCCCCCCGAATGCGGATGCCACCTTTGGAGATACGTCTGGTCACTGGGCGGAGGATTGGATCGAGCAGTTGGCTGCAGAAGGCATTACCGCTGGCTGTGGGGGTGGAAATTATTGTCCCGAATCATTCGTGACAAGGGCTCAAATGGCAGTCTTCCTGGTGAGGACCTTCAATTTACCCATACCGTAGGTCAGTTAGCGGTCCTTCGAAACCCCACCGATGAAGCTGCGGTGGGGTCTTTTCTATGCCGCAGAGCCAGCCGTAGTTATGGGCGTAACATGTTCTTGACAACCGGGGGTTGAAACTGTAGGATAGGGGTAATAGCCGTTTCTCTGTTATTTTTCCTCCAAGCAATCCGACTTTATACGTGAACCATTTTTCGGAATCACTTCTTGGACATCATTTTGGACATGACACTGATGTTATTTGCTGTGTCTTACACCCATACGCTACCTTCCCTATATCGGAAAAAGGAGAACCCATGAACGGCAAAAGCTTTGGAAGAATAGTCATGATCTTGTTACTGACGGTCAACCTGGTGATCACCATCGCCCTGGTGGTGGTATTCGTGCCCCGGGCTTCGGCGGCCACAGGCTGTTTCCCGGACACCAATGGACACTGGGCGGAGGAGTTCATCTGCTGGATGAAAGATAACGGCATCGTGGGGGGCTACCCGGACGGCACCTTCAAGCCAGAGAACAATGTCACCCGGGCTGAGCTCTCGGTGATTACCAAAAACAACTATGACCTGGCGGAAGCCAATGATGATGACACTTTGGGGGACTTATCCTGCAGCATGGACCAGATCGCCAAATGGGACGGAAGCCAGTGGGTGTGCGCTTCGGCGCCTGATGTCACCGCGCTGGAAGCCAGAGTAGCTGCCCTGGAAGCCAAGCTGGCTGCGGTGACCGTGTCGGGGGATGAGGTGTACTTTACCGGCGTGAATGTGCACGTCCGCGATGGGACCGGGAACACAGATGGCACGGTCAATGGCCTGGGCAACCTGATCATCGGCTATAACGAAGATAATGGGAATGACGCCACCCGCACGGGTTCCCACAATCTTGTCGTGGGACCAGAGCACAGCTACACGGATTATGGGGGCTTATTGGCTGGGTATGGGAATACAATTAGCGGCAGCTATGCTTCGGTAACCGGCGGGTACATGAACACAGCTAGCAGTCATTATTCTTCTGTCAGCGGCGGTCGTTACAACGAAGCCAGTGATTCTTATGCCTCGGTCAGTGGTGGGGAGTACAACACTGCGGATGCTGCTAGTTCTTCGGTCAGTGGAGGTAGATCCAACGTCACCAGCGGCCAATTCAGTTCCATCAGTGGAGGTCGAGAAAACACAGCTAGTGGATACGCAGCATCTGTCAACGGGGGCAGGAATAACGAAGCCAGTGGCGGATATGCTTCTGTATGCGGTGGCATCTACAACACCGCCAGCGGAGGGAGTTCAACGGTACTGGGTGGGGGTGGTGATGAGGCTTCTGAAGGGAATCAAGCCTTTGCATATTACAGCGTGGTCGTAGGGGGTCGGTCCAATCTTGCTGGAGATCTCGCTGGTGGGGATCGTTGGGTGGGAGAAGCGAGCGCTGTCTTGGCGGGTTTTAGTAACGAGGCCCTGGAGGATTACGCCTCCGTCAGCGGCGGGTATGGCAACACAGCCAGCGGGAGCTACTCTTCTGTGAGTGGTGGGAAGGAGAATACTGCCAGCGGTGCCCAATCCACGGTTGGAGGGGGATACAACCGTAGCGTTTCTGGAGAAAACGACTGGGCTGCAGGATCATTGTTCGAACCGAACTGATCTTGTATGAAAAGCCCATGAGACAATTTAATTGTCCCGGATGTGAAGGCTGCCTTGGTGTAATGGTGGCTGCTCTATGAGATATAGCCTGGGTCATCAACCTTATCTCGTCCACATCCGGGGCATATTGGGGATGATTGTTGCCTCTCTGGGGTGAAATATCTTTCCAATGTTCCAATACTTCAATACCCCATTTCGTTGCGAGCTCTTGTATCAGAGGTGCGGTAACCTCCCAGTTCAAGTGTCATTGTAAGCAAAACGAAGTGGAGCGCGGCAATCCCCTTTAATTACTACCACTTCGTTCCCACAAACCTTCAAACCTTCAAACGGGGAAACGCAACAACGCGTAAACGCCTATAAAAATCACTGCAAAACGGTGCCCTTTGAGCTATGATGAAGGGTGACAAGCACCATCGGGTACTCGTTACGAAAAGAAGCAGGGGGAAATCGTTCTTGTCGTCAGGTGGCTCATTGTCAATACCCTTAGGAGGCGTGAACGAATAAGACATCAAGTTGTCCGCATGAGGGTCATTCTCTGTGTATTTTTCGAAACCCTGGTTAATGAAGGAGTTCTTCAAACGTAGGAGTTCGTATGGCACTCAAAAAGAAACTGGGGAAAACGCTCTTCGTTCCGGGCTCAAATAGCTGTATTCCTGCTCAAGGGCAAACATGGCGCAGGCTACACGTCCCCTGCGGCCACGGGGACCCGGTTCAATGACGTGCCGGCTGACCACTGGGCGGAGGACTGGATTGAGCAGTTGTATTCAGAGGGCATCACCGCCGGTTGTGGGGGTGGAAATTATTGTCCCGAATCATTCGTGACAAGGGCTCAAATGGCCGTCTTCTTGGTGAGGACATTTAATTTACCCTTGGAGTAGCGTTACGTTTATGAGCTAATGAAACGCTGCGAAGGAGGATGCAGCCGTGCTGATTAATAAAGCCAAATTGAGAAAGCTGACTGTGACTCTGATAGTAATATTGATTATTGGGGGGTTATCAGGAACGCGTTCCATTCAAGCTCGAAATTAAATGATACCTGATATCGAAAAACAAGCCCTTGTCGCCCTTTACAACAGCACGGATGGGGACAATTGGACGGACAACTCCGGGTGGCTGACGGATGCAGACCCCTGCACATGGTATGGGGTGAGCTGTGCGGAGGGTAGAGTGGTTAGGATTGCACTAAAGGAAAATGGGTTAACAGGATCATTACCTCCTGAGATTGGTAACCTATCAAATCTGATCACCTTGAACTTATCAAATAACCAAATTTCATCTATACCGCCTGAAATGGGCAATTTGTCGTTGTTGGAAGAGTTGAAGTTGGATCACAACCAGATAACCGGGCAAGTTCCTGCATCAATATTAAATAACTTATCGTCTCTCTATATCATCCACCTGAACCGCAATCAGTTTTCCGGAGCACTACCGCCTGAATTATTTGATCATTCACCTTGTTACGATTTATTCTTACATCAAAATCAAATTTCAGGTCCCATCCCTCCGGAAATCGGGGACTTCGCTTGTGCGTATTTCAATTTAAGTGGAAATAGATTGTCAGGAGCAATTCCCCCTGAGATTGGTGGCGCTCATTTCGATGTTCTAGATTTAAGTAATAATGCGCTTTCGGGAGAGATTCCTACCACAATTACCAACTTAAATTTAGAATGTCAATATTTGGGAGGTATCCATCAATACTGGATTTGTTATGATAGCCTGTTCATCGATTTTAATATGCTGTCGTCTTCGGACAGCGATGTGATTGCCTATCTTGATAAATACGATGGAGTTGATAGGGGTTGGTCTGAAACACAAACCATTCCACCGACCGGTTTGTCTGTCGTGGATGTCAACCCGAATTCTGTAAAGCTGTCCTGGTCACCCATTCAATACACAGGGGATGGTGGGTATTATGAAATCGGTGTTGCCACCACACCGGGTGGTCCCTACACTGTTCATGGGCAGACCAGCGATAAGACCTTTTCAAGTTATGTGGTAGATGGACTTGAAACCGCTCAAGATTATTATTTCGCCGTCCGCACCTTTACACCGGCCCATGATGACCAACAAAACGATTTGCTTTCTGAGTACAGCGATGAGATCAAGGGTACGCCCCGGGCATTTCTGGATGTCCACACCGACCATTGGGCTTATGATTTTGTCGGTGTTATCTACAACGCCGGGCTCACCAGCGGCTGCAGCACGGAACCGTTGATGTACTGCCCGGATGATACGGTGACCAGAGCGCAGATCCCCGTCTTCTTAGAGAACGGGATCCATTATCCGGACTGGTACAGTCCCCCCGATGTGGATCCCTCCTTTGGCGACACCGCCGGCCACTGGGCCGAAGACTGGATCGAAGCCCTCTATACAGCGACGGAGTCACCGCCGGCTGCAGCGCAGATCCCTTGCTCTACTGCCCCGACAGCGGCACCACCCGGGCCCAAATGGCCGTCTTCCTGCTCAAGAGCAAGCATAGTGGGAGCTATACCCCGCCCGATGTAGAGCCGACCTTCAACGACACCGCCGGCCACTGGGCGGAGGATTGGATCGAGCAGTTGGCTGCCGAAGGCATCACCGCCGGCTGCGGGGGTGGAAACTACTGCCCGGAGAGCCCGGTGACGAGGGCTCAGATGGCCGTCTTCTTAGTACGGTCATTTAGCTTGTCCTTTCCGTAAATATCCCATAATCATATATTTGTTTGTGGAAGTCTTATTGAACACTCTGCTGAACCATAAAGGATTAAGGATTAGAACATGGGTGTCATTACATGAAAGGAGAAAACTATGAAAGTTCTGCGTAAGCATCTATTATTAAAAATTCTTCCTTTACTCCTCCTAATAATTGTGTTTTCAGGCATTGTCCACGGACAGACAAATTACCAACAAGAGCCAATAACCAATTCCGATGCCGCCACCAGGGTTTTGGTATCGGTGACTAGTGATGGCTCACAGGGGAATGGTAACTCACACAGCCCTTCCATTTCAGGGGATTTTCACTATGTGGCATATGATTTATATGCCAGCAATCTAATCAGTGAGGATAATAATCAAAAAGAGGATATCTTTGTTCGTGATTTGGGCAAAACACCAACAAATACACCCACACCGACATATGCACCGACGCCGTCTTCAATGCAAATATTTACTCCATCCACAACCCTGATGCCTACACCTACGTTAACTCCGGAACCTTCTCCAACCTTCGCGGATGTCCCACTTGATCACTGGGCTTACGACTTTATCGAGGCCATCTATCAAGCTGGCATCACTGCCGGCTGCAACACGGAACCGCTGATGTACTGCCCGGATGCGACCGTGACCAGGGCAGAGATGGCCGTCTTCCTGGAGAACGGGATCCATTATCCGGACTGGTACAGCCCACCGGATGTGTATCCTTCTTTCGGCGACACTGCGGGGCATTGGGCCGAAGACTGGATCGAAGCTCTCTACAGCGATGGGATCACCGCCGGCTGCAGCGCAGATCCTTTACTCTACTGCCCCGACAGCGGCACCACGCGGGCCCAGATGGCCGTCTTCCTGCTCAAGAGCAAACACGGTGGGGACTATACCCCGCCCGATGTAGAGCCGTCCTTCAACGACACCGCCGGTCACTGGGCGGAGGACTGGATCGAGCAGCTGGCTGCCGAAGGCATCACCGCCGGCTGTGGAAATGGGAACTACTGCCCGGAGAGCCCGGTGACGAGAGCCCAGATGGCGGTCTTCCTGACCAGGACGTTTGATTTACCTATGCCGTAGGTTTCTAAAGTGCAAACAGTCCATTTGGCAACATCTGTTATCATACCTGGACAGGGCCGGTGATGATTTTTCAGCCGCTGTACCGGTAATTACCTCTTTTCATTAATGAAAATTGATTCAAAAAGCATTTTGTTGTAAGATTAATAACAAGCATGCAATAGAGGATTCTTCTCCTCTTCTCACCATTATCGTCACTCTTGTATCTTACGACCCCAAGTTAATCCGCAGGATAAAAGGATGTTTTGTTTCGGCACTTATGAATAATTGAAGTACGCTTTGAACTACATTGGCTGGAATGGTTATGGATGGTTAAGGTGACTCAAGGAGGTGTGGGACTAGCTTATATTCCGAATTGAAATAAGGTGAGCGATATCACGTTTGAAGGAGGTAACAAAAATGAAAGGCAAATGGTTTTTTATCGTAGGTTTAATGGCCTTGTTTCTGGCCATTGGGGTCACACTCGCTGGAGCTCAACCAGAAGATACAACCTTTTATGGTTGCTTGAATGAGAGCGATGGGACGATAAGGGTTTTCTTGCAGCCGACCCAGTGTGAGATGGATGAAGTCGCAGTGACCTGGAATAAAATGGGGACGGAGGCAGAGAGAGGCAATCTCGCCTTAGCAGGTCAGACATGTGATGAGGGTGAGGTGATGTACGGTTTTGATGGAAATGGGGACATTCTCTGTTCATATATTGGGGCATCAAAACCAGTGGATTACAAAGACTTTGAGTCACCAGCCAATACACACCTTGAGGGTGACGAATGAATCTCTCCAAATGAGTAATCCCATCGCATAGCAGTATCTGCCAGAATCACCGATCAAAAAGCACCCCCGGTTTTTCTCCCAAACCGGGGGTGTTCTCGTTTATATAACCCGAAATAGTCCCAAACGATAGGGAAGAATTGAGAGGCATAATGACGGAGGCGTTTTCGTCGTTTTATCCTGAAATTGCCAAAAGACGCAGGGATATGCTACACTGAATTTAGTTATGGGCTTGATGGCTGGAATCAAAAAGGAAGTTTAAGAAACCTATTCAGTTATTCAGTGAGAACAGACTGAATGTGGAAAGTGAGGGGTACGATGATAGTGAAGGGGTCGATGAAGAAGATTTCCATAATCTCATTTTTATTTTCTTTTTGAAGGGAGAATGTTTCCAAAAGGCATATGCGAGATCTCAGACCATACCGGACATCGAAAAGGAAGCCTTGATCGCCCTCTACAATAGCACGGATGGGGACAACTGGACGAATAATTCAGGCTGGCTGACGGATCCAGACCCCTGTAATTGGTATGGTGTGTTCTGCAGTGATGGACATATAGTTACTATTGACTTGGATGAGAACAATCTTGTTGGTCCAATACCTTCTGAGATAGGTGATTTATCAGTAGTCTCTTTTTTATATTTTGGCGATAATGCAATAACCAGTTTACCTGCCGGCATCGGTAATTTGAGGAATATTGGACAACTAAGTTTTAGAAATAACCGGTTGACTGAAATCCCTCCAGAAATAGGTAATATTCCTTTTACTTATTCAGGTGAAGATGAATTGGATTTTACGAATAATGACCTATCAAGCCTTCCAGCAGAGTTTTATAATTTGTCAGAGTTGGAACACCTGTATCTCTCAGGAAATCAACTATCTTCTCTCCATCATGATATTGGAAAAATGGGTAGTTTGTCGGTATTAAAACTTGGATCTAATCATCTAACCAATCTTCCAGAAGAAATAGGAGATCTATCAAATTTATATTATTTTGATATATCAGATAATGATCTTTCTTACCTTCCATCAGAGATTGGTATGTTAAGTGATTTGGGGGTACTATATTTGGAGAAAAATAAGCTTTCAGATCTCCCACCCGACATTGGAAATCTTTCAAATTTAAGACACTTGGACCTGTCCAATAATCAACTATCAATTTTCCCACCAGAAATTTACGCGCTTAGTAATTTATGGGAGTTAGATTTAAGTCATAACCGTTTATCAGGCAGAATTTCCTCTGACATTGATAATCTTAGCCAATTGTATTATTTAGACTTGTCGCGGAATGCATTATCAAAAGAGGTTCCGGGAACAATTACCAACATCACTGGTTTTTTTAATTGTCCATATCCTGGCAAGGCTTGTCAATATTTTTCTCCGTTTGCAGATTTTGGGTTCAATATGCTATTCAGTTCGGATAAAGTTGTTCAGAATTTTTTAGATACAATTGACCCAGATTGGGCAGAGACCCAAACATTATATCCGTCACAAATCTCTGTGAAAGACGTTCATCTAGATTCTGTTGAATTATCTTGGGTGCCGATTCTCTACACAGGAGATGGAGGGTATTATGAGATTGGCTATGCCACGTCACCTGATGAGCCCTACAGCATACATGGCACAGGACGAGTGGTAAAACAGCATCGGGATATGTAGTGGATCAGCTTGATAACAACACAGATTATTACTTTGCTGTACGCACGTACACATCCGCACATGATGATCAAAAAAACGATTTACTGACAGGATATAGTGAGGCAATTCATCAGAAAACCCTACTTTTCTCTGATGTGCAGACAAAACACTGGGCATTGGATTTTATCGAAGCCATATACAACGCTGGGCTGACCAGCGGCTGCAGCACGGAACCGCTGATGTACTGCCCGGATGCGACCGTGACCAGGGCAGAAATGGCCGTCTTCCTGGAGAACGGGATCCATTACCCGGATGATTACAGCCCACCGGATGTGTCTCCTTCTTTCGGCGACACTGCGGGGCACTGGGCCGAAGACTGGATGGAAGCTCTCTACAGCGACGGGGTCACGGCCGACTGCAGTGCAGACCCGCTGCGCTACTGTCCAGACGCCGGCACCACCCGGGCCCAGATGGCCGTCTTCCTGCTGAAGAGCAAACATGGTGGGAGCTATACCCCGCCCGATGTAGAGCCGACCTTCAACGACACAGCCGATCACTGGGCGGAGGACTGGATCGAGCAGCTGGCTGCCGAAGGCATCACCGCCGGCTGCGGGAGCGGGAACTACTTCCGGAAAGCCCGGTGACGAGGGCCCAGATGGCCGTCTTCCTGACCCGCACGTTCAGCCTACCCATGCCGTGATATCGCTCATCCCCTATGTGTGTGATTTATTTTTCTTCTCAGTGCATTGGCATACATCCTGCGCCAGCCCCGTTGGGGTGTCGAAAGGAACCAGCTGCGCCTCAGGTCCCAGACAGTGTTTAGAGGGGAATCTGGGTCATGACCATAATCCATCATGTGTCCACCCAAATTGTAAATCGTCAACTCGCTTAACCAAATTTCCTGGCTGTCCGTGAAAAGATCGACTCGCATGTGGTCAAACCGCGATCCAATCTCGCGGGCGATTTCTTCAGCGTGCTTGCTGGAACGCGGAAGAGGCCGGCCCGCTCGTTTTTCTGTGACCGCTGTCGTCTCTTCGGTGAGTCGAAATGTGCCATCCTCATCCGGCATCCATACATCGGCTGCAGCATCCCCATAACGGTCATAAATGACGATCAGTCTCCCGAGTTTGTCCCCAAATGTATAAAATTTCAACTCGAACACTTCCTTGTCACCCTTACCCAGCATCTCTTCGGCAAACAAGCACCTGGGGATATCTCGATACCCCCATTCGCCCGTCTGCTCTCCATGGGTTTTGTTCAGAAATGAGTTTGCTGTCTGGATGATCCCCTCACGGTTATGTTCACCGCCGCGGATGAAGATGTTCATATTCCAGCCGTGATTGGCTTTGAGGACGATGGGTTCATCGAGTAGACTGTGGGGAATCTGATGCGCATCTTTGCCCTGCCATACCACTCGGGCAGTTTTTACATCGATGCCTTCCTGACGGACCCAATCCTTGACCGCTAATTTATCGGAGATGATTGGAAACCTGGGGTCATGATCAAAGACTTTGCGCCAGAAGAACTTATCGTTCGCATTTCTGGGTAAAACCGGAAGGGGGAGAGCCCCTTTCTTCCGGCTTAAGTTGAGATAAAGCAGATATTGTTTTGGATAGTTCAGGATGACCCATGCCCAAACGGAAGAAAAAAGGATGGAGTCGATCGCCCGCCGGATGAACTTTGAGAATTCATTAATACCACCGTTGATAGGGAATTGTCTTGACCGCTCGCGATTTTTGTCAGGATATAGATGATCTTGTCTCATTTCATTTTTCCAACAGAGGAGTGCCAGTGTGATGGGTGTGACTTAAATTCCAATTCTATCTCATCTCATCACAATCCATGAACATAATCGAGTCAAATGAATCTGAATGGACCAGGATAATTGCCCTGCACGATTTTAGGGCTTGTCCTCCGCTGGTCAATAGAATATAATCTCACGGTGTCTGATAGCTGCAGCTGGCTCATAATAAAGTTCACATTTCTGCCCTTATCTTCCTATGCAAAGTGATTCAGTCACAACCAGCTGCGGGTGGGCTGGTGATCGACACCACCATGTAGAAGAAAACATAGAAAGTGGCCTGTGGGCAAGGGTACATCCCCACCAGTGCGGAAACATCAAAAAGGGGGGGCTGAAAATCAACAGCGGACCTGCGGTTGTAAGTGGTGCGGGCTGTGTAAGTCTGTTCATAAGATGTCCCTTTCCCAACACATCCAAAATTTTAAGCTTCACATTGCAATAGGACCGTAACGTTTATCCGTTCTATGGGTCTTATATAGTGAATGGGTAGAAGTATGTCGAGATATTTGTGATCAAAAAATAATAAAGATGGTAAACTTTTCATAACGTTTCTGTAAGCTATTTGCTTCCAGGTGAAGATTAAAATGGAATCAAGGGGGGTTGAAGACGAATTTCATTCATGCTATACTATTTTGTGCGCATAAAGTTATAAAAACATTACAGAGTTCAATCCAAAAAACGGGTTGAGCTCACTGCATTCCCAAGACAATCTGGGTTTATTGGTACGAAGACTGGTTCCAGGATGGGAGTAATTCTAGAGCTTCGCTTGTGCTCCCAATAATCGCTTTATTCGTGGTAGGTACATTGAAGGCTTTATTATTGGAGAGGAAGTGCCGTGAGTCAATGTTGGTATGTGTTAAGGAGTAAACCCAGAAAAGAACGAGCTTTATGGCGGTATGTTCAATCGCAAGAAGTGGAATGTTTTTATCCTCGCCTACGCGTGAATCCTGTCAATCCCCGCGCCAGAGAAATTAGACCCTATTTCCCGGGCTACATGTTCGTCCACACCGATTTGGATGAAGTGGGCCATTACAAGTTCCGCTGGATGCCCAACTCGTTAGGTTTGGTGCGCTTTGGCGGCGTGCCTGCCCCTGTGCCGGATAATTTGGTCCACGGCATCCAGCGCACCGTGGCACAAATCCAGGAAGCCGGCGGGGAGACCCTGCACGGCTTGCAGCCCGGGGATCAAGTGATCATCGAAGATGGGCCCTTTGCGGGTTACAGAGCCATCTTTGACACCACCCTCTCCGGGAAAGAACGGGTGCGGGTTTTATTATCCATGCTGAAAGATCAACGCGAACTGCCGGTTGAATTAAATGTAAACCAGATCAGAAAAGAGGGATAGAGGTATAGGAAAACACTTGTTTGAACGTTTCTCCTGGCAGGGAGCAAAATGAGAACAGGTGAAAATCACCTGAAACTATTCCGACAAACAAAAGCCATTGTCGGATCGGCGGATGCGTTAACTCTAAATTTCAGATTCTTTCCCCCTTAAATCGAGCCATAAATCATTGGAGATTAAACGCTCAAACGCATTAACGCGCAAACGTTCTAACGCGATTGAGCTGGCGGACGCTTTAATTTTAGTATCAGTGCATAATCTGCCGTTTTCATCTGCTCTTTAATAGGCGCCCAGCACATCCACACATTATTATCGGGATCGATTTCTAGGCCAATATTTTTCTTTCCATTTCCCCTTAATTCTCCCTATTCATAATCAGCTAGTTCATTGGCTCTTCTTTTCCATGCTTCCTTGTGCCATTGCCCCTTGGGTTTTCCTGAATGGTTCCATAGGTAAAGTGGACTTGTGAGCTATTTCAAACAGGAAAATAATAAATAAATGTTTGCTGCATCCGCTGCCGGAAAATTTGTGGGTACTGATTGGAGCAATTGACATGGAGGCATTTGAGACTTAAACACGCACTGGACGATTTTATCGTCTTCCTTCGTTTGAAGAACCTGTCGTCTCGAACGATTGAAGAATACGATAAAATCTTGAACCAGCTTTTGGTGTACTTTGGAAAAGGGTTCCCCCTTTCCCAGGTGACGACCGCTCAGCTCCGGAAATATGTGATAGGTTTGAGGGAAAGGGGATTGGCGGCAAAAACCATACACAACCATGTGATCGTTATCAAAGGTTTCTTTGGATATTTACTTGCGGAAGGACGGATAGAGGAGGATCCGTGTAAGGGCATTCCGAATCCGCAAGTAGGCAAACGGCTTCCAAAGGCGCTTTCGGTGTCAGAAACGAAACGGTTGTTCGCTTGTTTTGATGGCGGTTCGGGGGTGGCCAAGCGGGATGAAATTTTTTTTCGTTTACTTTACGCGTGCGGGTTGCGCATCAGTGAGGCTGTTAATCTTAGAGTTAAGGATCTTGATGCATCGTCTGGAACACTCCATGTGGTGGGGAAGGGGGATAAAGAACGATATATCTATTTGAAACCTCGATTGCTCGATGAACTCAAAAAATACATAGAACAATTGGGTGTCGAAACGTACCTTTTCCCCGGGCGCGGGGGGCAGGTTCCAATCACTGTGCGGAATATGGAAATGCGATTTAAGATCTATGTCAAAAAGGCTGGACTTCCTGACCATATCACTCCGCACACGTTGAGGCATTCGATCGCGGTGCACTACCTGATCAATGGCGCCCCGATTACCTTTGTCCAGCGGCTGTTGGGCCATGAAAGCTTAGCGACAACGGGGATTTACACAAAATTAACGGACAGATTAACCAAGGAGATCGCATTGGGTACCCGACTGGCGTTAGATGATCGGGAAGGGAACCCGTGGGATGAACGATAGGAGAAGCGGGAAGCGGAAGAGAGGAGTGGATGATCGTAAGCCCCAGGGGGAAGAACGTCGGGAAGCTTTGCCAATGGATCATCCGCAAGTGGCGGATTTTGTTGCCTACCTTAAGCTGAAAAATCTCGCACAGAGGACCATTGATCTCTATCTTCAGGCACTTCGTTTGCTCTTTCGCTATGTTGATCTGGATGATAAAGCACCCAGCGGGATTAGTGGTGAAGAGCTCCGAGGCCATATAGCCCACCTCTATCAGAGAAACCTGGCCGCGGGCACGATCGAGAATCGGGTGGTGGCGGTCAAACAGTTCTTTGGCTTCCTAGCTGAAGAGGGTTACTTGGAAAACAATCCAGCTGAGGGATTACCATACCCGAAGGTGAGTAAACGCTTGCCTAAATCTCTATCGTTATCTGAGGTGAGAGAGCTGTTTGGCGTGATGCGCGGGAAGACCGTAGAAGAACGTAGGGATCGTGTCTTTTTTGAATTGGTTTATACCTGCGGGCTGCGGATTGGGGAAGCGGTTCAGCTTAGAGTAGGGGATGTGTCCTGGGAAGATGCACGGTTACGGGTGGTGGGAAAGGGGGATAAGGAACGCAGGGTCTACCTGAAGTCCTATACCATGGCCATTTTGCGTGAGTACGTTGAAGAGCAGGCTTTGAAGGACTTTCTTTTTCCAGGTCTTCAGGGTCATATATCGACCAACAACATGCGGGTCCGATTCAAACGATATGTTCGGAAAGCCGGGTTGCCGGAGGATGTAACACCGCACACTTTACGCCACTCAGTCGCAGTCCACTATCTAATGGGTGGGGCGCCGATCTCATTCGTGCAGAATTTGCTGGGCCATGAAAGCCTGGAGACGACGGGGATTTACACTCAGTTAGTGGATGAGGTGGCGAGGGAGATCACGTTGAATACAGAGAATGCGCTTTATGGAACGTCTGCAGAGGATGAAGGAGTGAGGGAAGCAAAGGCCACATATGCTGTGCCACCATCTAAGTGGGATACGTTTGTGGCCGAGGTTTTTCTATGGTTGGGAGAGGAAATTGTCTCGTAGCACTTGTCGAAGTCCACGTAGCAGTCCCGCCCCAGCTTGAGCTGCTTCCAGACCGCTATGTTCATAGGGTGTGTCCGGCAGGGGCTGCAGGCGGTCTTTTTCGACTTCCCGGTAGCGTTTCAACGGTTGTTCCTTGGTGGTCCCGTGGATGCGCAGGCCGGCCGTGGTATTGCACCAGTCCAAAACGTCCCTGTTGGCTTTGTTGAGTCATGGGCTCACGCCCGCCCAGGAAGTTGCGTTTGGCGTAATGCACACCTCCCTGTTCAACTTTCCCTTTCCCGAAGGGACACAGACGTGTGTGTTCCGGTTTTCGCACCTTGCAGGGAGCAATCAAATAGCCGTAGTGCAGGGCGCATTCCTGATAGCTGCGCTGCACTTCCGGATCGTCCCAGATCGCTTTCACAATGGCCGCTTTCAGATTATCGATCACTACTCTTTTGGGGACACCTTCTACAAAATTGAACGCATTCCGGTGGCAGCGCAGCCAGGTTTCCACCTTCTGGTCGAAGACAAACTCCACATACTGGTGGCGGTTCCAGGAAAGGGTCATCACAAAAGCCCATGTGGGGCGCTTCTTTCCCCTTTCTGGATTGAAAATCATCCCGGCATAGCCAAAGTCCACCTGGGCTTCGTTCCCCGGCGGCCCTTAAACCTGCACTGTGGCGTTGGACGTCTGATCTTGGATCTTTTTCACAAAGCGGTAGACGGCGGAGTAGGACCTTTTAAAGCCCTGTTCTTTAAGTCGATGATAGATGGCCTTGGCCTTCACGTTTTGTTTGACCAGTTTTTCAACGATCTTCCGGTAGGGCTCTACCGTGGAGATGTTTTGAGGTGGCTATGTGCCGGGCAGTGTCGTTTCTATCATCGTTTGGAGCTCTTCTATATCCGGCAGCTCTTCACATAGGATGTCGTGTTTCTCAGCCCACTCCCGGTACCGTTTGACCGTCCTGCGGTCCACGGCAAGATCCCGTTCGATCTGTCGGTTGCTGGATCCTGCCTGGATGTGGGTCAAAATCATTCTGATATCCATGATGTTAGTTCTCCTTGACATGATGCCTCCTGAACATGTGTCTCATGCCCAGAAGGATAACCTTTTTTCAAGGAGTTCCCCACTGGAAATGGGTGGTACATTTTAGCCCGTAAACTGACAGATGATCGCTGAATTGACCTGATTTTCGGGAGAGATCGTGTGAGATACAAACAAACCGAATGGACAACCGCGTAGATCGTTAGGTGTATAGAGAGCCCTAGGAAAGACTTGGGTTTGAAGCGAGAATGCCTTTTTGGGAGGGTTAAATAAAACCATTTTATGGTACAAAATGAACATGTAAAAAATCTTGATATATCGTCCTAATGAATTATATTTACATGAAGATCAGTCGTTTTTAATTTAGTGAGATTCATCAAAAATCTCTATAATGGAAGTATAAAAATGAAGATAGGAATAATGACACATCATTGGGTCCCTAATTTTGGTGCGAATCTTCAAGCTTTATCCAACTTTAAATATTTTGAAAGTTTAGGTCATGATGTATCTCTCATAAACTATAGGGGCAGTGATCTTATAGAACACTACACTAGTCTTGTATCCAAATAACAATTGCATGAGCACGAAAAATTTTGCCATGAATATTTCAATGAGGCGGATCAATGTAATACGGTTGAAGAACTTAGAAGAGTTGCGATTAATCGAAATTTTGATATTGTGATTGTTGGTAGTGATGCTGTATTTCGTTTGAACAGAAAATTAGATCGATCTGATACGTGTTTTCCAAATCCTTTCTGGCTTACTTGGTTAGACCATATGCATCTAGATACAGTATTTCGAGCAACATTAGCAGCTAGTTCAATGGGAACTTTTTACTTTGCTTACCCTCCTCAGATTTGGTTTGGTATTAATAAAGCTATATCCAAATTTGATTACCTTTCTGTAAGAGATGATTGGACTAAATTTATGTTTTCTATGTTGTCCATTGGTCGGTGTTCTTCAACGTTATGTCCAGATCCAATAGTAATCCTAAATGACTTTTTCTCTTTACCGAAAAGGTGTATACGTGAACAGAAATCACAAAAAGGAAAATATATATTAATCAGTGTTTATCCAGGTATGTTGTCAAATGATTGGATTGTCCGATTTGTTAAGCATGCACATAGGAATAATCTGTATGTTTATAGTTTGCCAAATCCCGAGATAGAGGTAGATATTCCTGTTGATAGGAAACTTGAGCTTCCTATGTCCCCATTAGATTGGTTTGCTTGGATAAAATACGCTGCAGGTTATATAGGTGTGAGATTCCATGCTATGTTGTCGGCGATAATAAATAATACACCATTTATAAGTTTAGATACTTATCGCAGACGATATCATCCACCTAGATTAAGTAAAATATATGACCTTTTACATAGGGGGGTCTGACCAAGTATATCTACCACTCAGGATGCGGAGTAAAGATCCCATAGAGATTTTTGGAAAATTAAATTCAATCAGGCAAGAAAAAGTAAATAGTTAGTAGTATAAACAGGTCTTGACATTTGAATGAAAACAGGCATAAGATACACCATCTCCGTCCAGAGGAGGTGATCCTATGCCTTATGAGTTAAGCTCAAAGATGCAGCCTGACAGTGTGTTATAAAAAATGAGACTTCTACCGAACCCACTGCCAGAGCTGCACCAAGGAGAGGACCAACTTATGCCTAGCTCTGTGAGGGCCAGCCTCAGACCGTCCCCCTTGGATAGTAGCAGAGAGATTGATTACTGTCAAAAGAAAGTCGTGCTTTGAGCACCATCATAAGGGTACATACAATCTCAGCCTTCTGGTCCAGGTTCCTAGTCGCAAAAGGAGATTGACCATGATTTGTGTAGGTATTGATTGGGCTGATGAGAAGCATGATGTTTGCATCCGTGATCTGGAAAACCGGCGCATTTTTGCTGTGTTTGAAATCACCAACAACGCGGAAGGAATAGCAAAATTTGAGGAAACCACCTTGGCATTTGGTTATGCTCCAGATGAAATTCCTGTGGCCGTTGAGAAGCCGGATGGGTTACTGGTGGGCTACCTGCTTCAGCAGGGATATGTGGTTTATGCAATCAATCCCAAGTCCGTAGACCGCTATCGTGATCGCCTCCATGTTGCTGGAAGTAGAACGGATTCAGATGATGCTGCCGTTCTAGCAGATATTCTCTGTGTGGATCGTGATTATCATGATCCCATTCCAGATGACAGCGCACTGGCCAAAGAGATCAAGGCAGTGAGCCGGAACCGTCAGGGATTGGTCAAAGAACAAACCCGGATCAAAAACCAACTCGCGGCTTGCCTGAAGAAGTACTTTCCAGCTGCTTTATTCCTGTTTTCAGGCTTCGAATCAGACATAAGCAGGGCTTTTCTGCGTAAGTACCCTAATGCCAAGGTTGCGGAGGAGGCATCATTAGCGGATCTCAAAAAATTTTTCGATAATCAAGGATACACTTGGAAGCGCAAGGTGCCTTGTATTCATGAGCAGTTACAGGCTCCTCGTATCCCTATTCCCGACTGGCAGGTAAGGACCCAGCAACAGCTCATGCTTTCGCTCGTGGAGATGCTTTCTGCAGTGATCAGGCAAATCAAAGACTACGAAGAGAGGATCACTGAGCTCCTTGAAAAGCATAAGGATGCCTTTATTTTCCGTAGCCTACCCAACGCAACAGACGTCACCGCTGCATGGATTTTGGGAGAAATTGGAGACTGTCGTGCAAAGTTCGAAACAAGTTCTGGGATGCAAGCCCTGGCTGGTTCATGTCCTGTCACAAAACAGAGCAGCGGTACCCGTTATGTTGAGTTTAGGACAGCTTGTTGTAAGTCCTTCCGAAACGCCATGCAGCAATTTGCTCGAAACAGCACACTTGGGAAAGGAGCCTCTTCTTGGGCCAGAGGTTATCTGAGTAGTCAATTGGAACGAGGACATTCTATGTCCCGAGCTACCCGAGCTCTTGCGAATCGCTGGCTATCCATTATTTTCCGTTTGTGGAAAGATAGAGTTGTTTACGATGAGAAAGTTCATCTGCGAAACCGTGCTCAACATGGGTTGAAAAACCCTGCATAGAAAATTTGTATATCACTTGGAATCAGAAGGCTTGACAAAGAAAGTCTGAGGCGAAAATTCGCCTAGAATTAACGATACCGTTAGAAAATGTAACTGTCAATGTGCTCATCATTATTTTACGGTGTACAGCCCAGGGGCTAGTCAAACAAATTCTGGTTCAACTGGTTCCACAAATGGTAACTGCGTGCCTGGAAGTCTATCAAGAAGCAAGACTGGACCGTCGCTTAGGCCCTCGCTGGTCAGATGAGCCACAAAAAGACGCGGGGTGGTCTTGCCCTAAATGTGGGTCCCATCGCGGTTTCAATCGCCGGGGCAGCCGTCCTCGTATGCTGCAAAAAACCAGCCTGGGGCAAATTGAGTTCCAGCTTTTTCAGGTGACGTGCTGTACATGTGGAAAAACCTTTGCCCCGTTTGCTGAAGAACTCTCTCTTGACCCGTATCAAACAAGCACTCCGGAGTTCCAGTCTCGGGCCGTTGAAACCGCCTGCCAGCTCTCATATCGACGAAGTGCGAACATGGTCAGCAGTGGGACATTAACATCTTCCATATCGGCAACTGCCATCCATAACTGGGTTCAGGAAGCAGGAAACCGGGTCTCTTTCCAAGCCCAAAAAGCTGAGGATCAAACCGTGATCCTGGACAGCACCAAGGTGACTAGCCATGGCTGTACAACGTAAGGCTGGGGAAAAAGAGCGGGGCGCGCCCCTCAAGCTTGGTTTTGCCCTCACAGGACGCTCCACAGAGGGGTGTCGACCCCGCTTGGACAAGCATCCAGTCGCTTTTGGTATTGATAAGGATTGGAAAGACATCCTGGCTCCCTTGAAATCTTCGCAACCCGAACGAACCATCTTCGATGGTGGAATGGCGTTCAGAAACCTGTTCGACACGTTCTGGCCAAAAACCCGAAGGCAGCGCTGTCTTTGGCACCTGTCCCATCAGATGTATTACCATCTTCTGCGGGACGGGTTAGGAAAAGTCATGAGTGACCCAATCCGATCGCGGTTGAGCCACATCCTCATGGACAGCCCGGATCTCGATCAAGCGAAAAAGGCTTACCAGGCACTGGTGGATGAGCTTCGCCTGGAGGGCCTGAAGCGTGGTGCCAATCATCTCCAAGAAGAGCAGGAAAATGTGTTTACATTCCGGAAGTATCCGGAGGGGATTTTCTCATCTCGTTCTTCGCCTGAAGGCTCTCAGGCTCCGTTGGCCACCAGTCCCTTGGAACGGGAAATGAGAGAGGTCAACCGGCGTACTGATACTAGCCAAGGGCTGTCCACCGGAACGGTTCCCGCTGGAGTATTCCCGGTGTGAAAAATATGGTTAGCCTGGATCTCACTCGTAGATACGATGACCAGCGTTGGCGGGATGTCTGGGACCAGCCGCAAGAAGAATATTCGTTCAAGTTCTTTGTTAAAGTTCAGGCCGAGATGGTGTATTCGAAATCAAATGTCAAAACTGGTTGACACTACCAAATAGTTATGTTTCTGAATCCAAATATGTGTTTTCCGAAGTTGTTCATGAAATTATTGGAGTTGGAAATAATGGCAAATAACAAATGTTGTAACAAAGGATTCAAACAATAAGATATAAATTTTGGCAAGTTTTTGGACGATTACTTCTACCATATCGAAATCGAGAGATTATTAACAGATTAGGGATAACTCGATCTGGTGTTGATAACGGATCAGTCTTGGATCAATCCTATTGGGCGCAAAAGCTTCGTCAAGCGGCTCATATTTTTGAGAAAAGTTTACGTAAACGTCTAAACAAAGGCCGAAAAATGTTTGAATATCACAACACCTGAAACGGTGTTTTTCAAACAAAGTGATGTTGCATGTGAGACTTGAATCTAAGCTTTTATGAATAGTAATCAAATAGCTAAAAACACAATCATGCTTTATATCAGGCAGATAATTAATCTGCTTGTTAGCCTTATTACAGTACGTATAGTTCTAAACGTTCTTGGTGTCGATGATTTTGGAATTTACAATGTAGTGGCAGGGGTCGTATCACTTTGGTCATTTCTGAGTGGCGCAATGGCGTCGGGTACTCAGCGTTTCTTTTCGTATGCCTTAGGAGAGGGTGATAATAAAAAATTAAGGAAAGTTTTCTCTATTAATTTGCTCATTTACATTGCGATAGCGCTTGCTTCATTTGCACTGCTTGAAACGTTGGGATTATGGTTTGTATATGAAAAATTGAATATACCCCAAGCAAGATTTGAAACTGCAGTTTATTTGTATCACTTTTCAGCGATAACATTCATTGGGACAATTTTTACAACCCCCTTTATAGCGATTATTATTGCCCATGAAGACATGCAGCTCCATGCAGCTCTTTCAATCATTGAAGCATGTATGAAATTGGGCATAACACTTTCGTTAAAACATCTACCTTATGACGAACTTTTTATGTATGGGGCACTCCTTCTTTTAGTGTCTATTGTAAAAACAATTCTATATGTTACTATTTGTACTCGAAAATATAAGGAATGTCAGTTCAGGAAATTTTATTGGGATAAAGATTTATTAAAGAAAATTGTGGATTTTACTGGTTGGACATTATTTGGTCAAGCTTCTACTGTGTTTCGTGGCCAAGCTATAACCATTCTGTTAAACCAAGCTTTTAATCCTGCAATTGTAGCAGCAAGGGCAGTGGCATCAAAAATTACATCTCATATAAGTTTATTTTCAAATAATTTCAATGTTGGAATTTACCCACCAATAATAAAATCATATGCTGCTGATGACAAGAAAGGAATGTTTTCCCTGGTAAATGGTGGCTCAAAGATAACCTTTTTTCTGGTTTGGGTGTTTTCACTGCCGTTAATTTTTCAAATGGAAATGGTTTTACGTATTTGGTTAGGTACACCTCCACCAGAATCAGTACTCTTTTCACGTCTAGGTTTGGTTGAAGTATTAATATTTTCAGTGAGCTTGCCTATAACAACAGCTGCTCGGGCACCAGGCAGAATGAGAAGTTATGAATTAAGCCTTGGCTCTATTCAGATTTCCATATTCGCCATTTCCTGGTTGGTTTTGAAGATGAGTGGAAAGGCACATTATGTTTATTTTGTAAGTATTATTGCCAATATAATTATGTTTATCGTTCGCTTGGTTATTATTAAAAAACTTATTGATTTCAATATAGAAAAGTATCTAAAACAAGTAATTTTGCCGGTATTGATTATAATATTACTATCTGCTTTACCTTCATATGCTTTGCATCTGTATTTACCTGAAGGATTGTTTTACAGAGGTTTGTTCATATTAATATGTATCTTATTGTCCTGCACAAGCATGTATTTTATCGGTTTGGACAACCGTTGGAGAGCAAAAATTAAAAACAGAATATTTAGCGCAAAGCTCTCTGATATAAAAGAACTATTAATGGGATGAACCTATCAAGCAGGAAGAAAACCACTTCTGGTATGGCGGGTGGTTGGTAATACCCTCGTAATCACTATGTATTTGTTTTGATATTCCGGGGAGTTTTAATGAAAAATAAAATTAAGGGTTTTCTCCGTTTTATAATCCGTCTGATTAAGAAAAAAGAAATGGTGCCTATTCCAACACCTGTTTATGAAAAAAAAATACTGGAGGGAAAAATAGCCCTGATTACAGGGGGTAGTGGTGGTATTGGTTTCGCAGTAGCGAGATCATTTTTGGAAAGTGGCTGTAAGGTAATAATAGCAGGTACAAACAAAACAAAGTTGGAAAAATACAGCTCTCAATTGGGAGAAGATGTACGCTATATCATATTGAATGTGCTTGATGTGACCACAATCCCTGAAAAAATCGAGAGTGCCGCGTTAAAGTTTGGCGAAAAGCGCATTGATATTCTAGTAAATGCAGCGGGCGTTATAAACCAATCAGATTTTTTTAATACAACAGAAGAAGAATATGATTCAATCATGGGAATTAACATAAAAGGTACATATTTTATGTGTCAGGCTATGAGTAGATTTATGATCAAAAATGAAATTAAGGGACATATATTGAATGTGAGTTCTTCATCAGCCTTACGCCCTGCTTGGAGTCCATATCAGATATCCAAATGGGCAGTGCGAGGTTTTACGCTGGGTTTGGCGGACACATTATTGCCACATGGGATAATTGTAAATGCAATTGCCCCAGGTCCTGTAGCAACACCGATGCTGGGGAAAAAAGAAGGTGATAGTATACACATGCCTAATAATCCATCAGGGAGATATGCCATGCCGGGCGAAATTGCTGCTTGGGCGACTTTTATGGTAAGTGAAATGGGTAATCTTATCGTTGGAGATACTTTTTATATAACTGGTGGTAGTGGTACAACTTCATCACATAATTAGTATTATCCAATCATTTATATATATGAGTCCTCTGAAAAAACAACGATTTAAGCAACGTTGAACGCAAAACAAGTTTCTCTGCCAGGGTTGAAAATAGGGAACAAAGAGGACAAAGAAAGATCAGAGCTTTCTGAGTTGTCTTTTTGTTTTCCGTTACGGTGTACAACTTCGTTAGTTTTTTGATTTCGAACGCGATTTTCAGCCTTTTGGGCTCTCTGTTTTTCCTTTTCTTTCATATAATGATGAATCCGACGCACATTGGACATGATCGCTGATGCAAAGATCATCATGCTCGTGCGAGCTTGGCCCCGAACAGGCATCTTTCCATCCGGGAACGGATGAACAACGGACCAAATCGTAGCTTCAACAGCGCTGCGGAGGTTCTCGCCGCTCTCCCTCATCTTCTTGCTGTTTTGCCTCCTTCGGGCAACCCGCCATTGCTTGCCAGAAAACCGCAGCACATGCTTTGCTTTGCGTTGGAGTTTCACTGCTGGACACTGTTCCTGTAGCGGACATTCCGCACAAAGAAGCTCTTCAAAATAGGCCAGATACCGACCGTCTTTTCGTCCATTTTCGACCACTGTTGTCTGGTTGTGTGGGCAGGTGATTTTGCTTGGCTCATCACACTCATCTTGCTCCAGCAAGAAGTCGGATAAATACAATTTCTTGGAAGAAGGTTTTCGCCCGCGGATGGCAGTCTGGAAAAGATCAATGTTGTGCTGCTGCAGGTCCTCATCGACCTTGGGACTTCCATAACCCCCATCGACATAGATTTCTTCAACCTCTGTGTTCTCCGCGAGGTCCGGGATCGTCTCTTCCAGCATGACAGCATCATCGGTGGTGTTGGGCTCCACCTGGACGTTGGTCACCATCTGCAGCTCATTGTCTGGGTCACA
>CAYZTL010000023.1:0-31576 GCA_964481465.1 uncultured Anaerolineales bacterium | reverse complement strand
CTTTTTTCCCTTGTTTACCTTGTTGGAGGATTTTGGATATTTACCCCGGGTGGCTTTTAATTTGGATAACCTCTTTCGAAAAGCCGGTGCCCACGGCAAACAAGCCTTGAGCATGACCATGGGGTTTGGGTGCAACGCTGCTGGCGTAGTCTCCACGAGGATTATCGACAGCCCGCGTGAGCGTTTGATCGCCATCATCACCAATAACTTCGCGCTTTGCAACGGCCGCTGGCCGACACAAATCCTGATCGCCACGCTCTTCATCGGCAGCCTGGTGCCCGCTTACCTGGGTGGTTTGATCTCCGCGTTGGCGGTGGTGGGCATCGCCTTATTGGGCGTGTTGTTGACCTTTGCCGTTTCCTGGGCGCTGTCGAATACGATCCTGAAAGGAGAACCGTCCACTTTCAGTTTGGAGCTCCCTCCGTATCGCCCTCCCAGGGTCCTGCAAACCCTTTATACCTCCCTCATCAACCGCACCTTGATTGTCTTATGGAGGGCCGTGGTCTTCGCATTGCCTGCTGGCATCGTGATTTGGGTCATCGCCAATGTGAACATGGCAGGGGCCAGCATCGCTGAACACCTGATTCAATTCCTGAATCCGCTGGGAGCCTTGATCGGTCTCAATGGGGTGATCTTGGTGGCCTACATCGTGGCCATCCCCGCCAACGAGATCGTCATCCCCACCGTGCTGATGCTCACCGTGATGACCTCTGGTTTGTCGGGAATGGGAGAAGGGGCTGGGGTGATATTCGATCTGGAATCCGCGACCAAGACGATGGAGATCTTCCAGGCCGGGGGATGGACCTTGTTAACTGGGGTGAACTTAATGCTCTTTAGTTTGGTCCATAACCCCTGTAGCACGACAATTTACACCATATACACGGAGACCAAAAGCGCCAAATGGACGGCGATTGCCGCCTTGCTTCCATTAGGAATGGGATTTGTGGTCACCTTCTTCGTCGCCCAGATTTGGAGATTGGTGGGAGGATTGTTGTAAAAAGAGAGGGCAGGAGTTTATTGTTTCCATTTCCAAGAGATTGCAATGAAGGGTGAGGAAAGTCATTGAGCTTGAATGGGAGAGAAAAGAATGGAAAACGTGATTGAAATTCAAAACTTGGTGAAGTGGTACGGACCGGTGCAGGCGCTGCGGGGAGTGGAACTGGAGGTTCGTCAGGGCGAGATCTTGGGTTTCCTGGGTCCCAATGGGGCCGGAAAAACCACCACCATCCGCTGCATGCTGGATCAAATCCGCCCCCAAGAGGGAACCATCCGCGTCCTGGGACTCAATCCCCAGAAAAACCCGGTCCAGGTCCAGCGCAGAACGGGCTATCTGCCTGGAGAGTTAAGCCTGGAAGGAACGCTCAAGGTGGGTCAATTGCTCCGCTATCTAAAGGAATTACGCGGCAATCGCATTGATGAAGCGTATCTGAATGAATTAACCGAGCGTCTGGAATTGGACACATCGCGGATGATCAAAAACCTTTCCAGCGGCAACAAGCAAAAAGTCGGCGTCGTGCAGGCTTTAATGCACCAACCTGAGCTGCTGATCCTGGATGAGCCGACAGCGGGATTGGACCCGCTCATGCAGCAGGAAGTCTACAGTTTGCTGCGGGAGGCTCAGTCACGGGGAGCGACGGTGTTCTTTTCCTCTCACATCCTCAGTGAGGTGGAAACCCTCGCAGATCGGGTGGCCATCATCCGCCAAGGTGTGATTGTGGAGGAAGCCACGCCCGATCAGCTTACCGAAATGGCCATGCGTCTCGTCGAAGTCAGTTTTCTGGAAGCGGTCGATCTAACCCCGCTGCGGGGACTGGAAGGGGTCCATGTCTTGGCGGATAGCGATGGCTCATCCGCACGGCTGCGGGTAGAAGGGGAAATGGACCCCTTGATCAAAACCTTGGCAAAGTTCCCGGTCAAGGACCTTCAGACCGCATCCCATTCGCTGGAGGAGATCTTCCTGAAATATTATCGCGAAGAAAACGAGGAGGGAGGATAACATGTTCATAGAATTCAAACATTCACTGCGCAGATATATCGGTCAAATCCTGGGTTGGGGCATTGGGCTTGCCCTACTCGGCATATTATTGGTGGCTGTGTTTGATTCCTTTGCCGATCAGATGGAAATGTATGAGCAGTTGGTCGAAAGCTTCCCCAAAGAGTTTATGGCCTTTTTTGGGGACTTGGGCGCCATGGCCACGCCGGAAGGATATATTTCCATCGAGTTCTTTTCCTACATGCCTTTGATCTTGGGTATTTTCGCTGTGCAGGCAGGCACCGGTCTCTTGGTCCGGGATGAAGAAGAGGGGACGCTGGATCTGATCATGGCTCATCCGGCAAGTCGCACCGGTCTTTTCATGGGTCGGCTCCTGGCCTTCCTATGCACGATGGCAGCTGTGTTGTTTATCGCCTGGTTGGGCATCATTGTGCCTATGAATTGGTCCTCGATGTCCGTGGGGTGGGATGAGGTGGCCCGTCCCTTCCTTTCCTTGTACGCGGAAATGGTGCTCTTTGGCACTCTAGGGGTGCTGTTAAGCATGCTGCTTCCTTCCCGCCGTATAGCTTCGATGGCCACAGGTCTTCTGCTGGTGGCCAGCTTCTTCATCACCGGATTCGCGGAACTCAATGAAAACCTGGAAACGGCTGCCAAGCTGTCCCCCCTGGAGTACTATCAAACCCAGGAGGCTTTCGCGGGGTTGAACAAGGAATGGCTCTTCGGATTACTTGCCTCCGCGGCGGTCTTTACCCTCTTGGCCTGGTGGCGTTTTCAAAGGCGGGATATCCGGGTGGGAGGAGAGGGGGGCTGGAGGTTGGGTCAAAGTATCCTGCAAAGGAAACGGAACCCATAAAGAGAACAGATACGAAAGGGATAGGATCGCCCCTCTGTTATCCAGCGCAGAAGGACAGTTGCCGGGGAGAGTTTATCCCTTTTCTATATTCCGTCCCCTCAAAAAGGGAGGATGGCTTCAGGGTCGATATCTCCAATCCATAGATCGGTCTGTTCATGTTTTTGAGATGAGGGGGATCCAAACCCGGGCTTCCGGGGGTTGGAGAAGGGTAGTCAGGGATCAGCTTTTATCATAAAATCTTACTCAATCAACCTGGTACCCCGGTAAACTTTTCACCTATTTTTCCCTAACCTGCGTGGGACAGACCTGTGATGGATGACCGTTCCCCTTCCCCTTTGATTTCCCCTTTTCTCGCCTTACCCGTGGGGATCATCGCTGTTTCCACCGCATCTATCCTCATTCGTTTCGCGCAGGAATACGCTTCCTCCTTGACGGTGGCTGCCTTTCGATTGGGTTTGGCGGTCTTATTTTTAGCTCCTTTTGTGTTGCTCCGACATCGAAAGGAGATCTTCTCCCTCCAGTTCAAAGAATGGAAGTATGCCTTGCTTTCCGGGGCTTTTCTGGCCCTGCATTTCGCCACCTGGATCACATCCCTGGAGTACACGACCGTGGCCAGTTCCGTGGTTCTGGTGTGTACCTCGCCCTTATGGGTGGCCCTTCTGGCGCCAATTTTCCTCGATGAACGCATCTCCCGGATCATCCTGGTGGGGATCGGATTGGCTTTTCTGGGGGGATCCTTGGTGGGGTTGAGCGACAGCTGCCTGTGGACCATGGGAGGTATTTCCTGTCCCCCGTGGAGTGAATTCATCCGAGGGAGGGCTTTAATAGGGGATGTCCTGGCTTTGGTAGGGGCGATCTGCGGAGCCAGTTATTTGATGGTGGGACGGTATCTGAGGGCGAAAATGTCCCTTCTGTCGTACATTTTCGTCGTTTATGGGGTGGCTGCGGTGGGTTTAATGGCGGCGATGCTGCTCATCGATGGGATACCCGCCGCGTTTCCGGTCCGCGTCTATGGCTGGTTCGTTTTACTGGCAATTCTCCCCCAAATT
Organism: uncultured Anaerolineales bacterium; assembly: GCA_964481465.1. Lineage (GTDB taxonomy): Bacteria > Chloroflexota > Anaerolineae > Anaerolineales > UBA11858 > B10-G9. Next base: position 27,681 of record CAYZTL010000023.1, on the reverse strand, counting down.
GTCGGTCATTCCATTTTGAATTGGGCTTTGCGATATCTTTCCTCGGCCTATGTCTCTCTTACCCTGCTCGGCGAGCCTGTGGGATCTACCCTCTTAGCTTACATTTTTTAGGGGAGAGACCGGGAGCTTTGAAAATAATTGGTGCTATACTTATCTTGATGGGCATCCTTATTGCTTCGTATAGACGACGAATGCCCCTCAAAATGGCGCAAAACAGGAGAAATCGTGGCTAAGGACAAAGAACCCAGGAACATAAAAGAGATCTTTGCCCAGCTGTCCTCCAAAGCTTACTCCGTCAGCGGGATTTGGGAGCGGATCCGCGGTTATGCTTGGGATGCGGGGGGGATGATCCTGATTGCCTTTTCTTTGATGACCTTCATCGCCCTGGTGTTTCCGAGTTGGGTTCAAGGATCCATGCTCATCCATTGGGCGAACATCATCCGTCTTGGCGTCGGGTGGGGAGGGAGCCTGGTCATCCTCACCGGGATTATGGTCGGGGTGTGGATGCTGCGAAGGCAGGTGGGCAGCCCGGAGCGAGTGAGGTGGGGGCGTGTCTTCGCCTTGGAAGGAGCGATGTTTGCCTTGATCGCCTTCTTTACCGTGTTGGGAGGCCATTCCTTATCTCGAGCCCGAAAGGGGCTGGATGGCGGTTTAGTGGGTTGGGGTTTAGTGGAGGCTTTTTCAAGCGTGATTGGTTTGTTTTGGACGGGCGTGCTCTCCGTGGTTGGGGTCGTGGCGGGGGGAATCATCGGTTTGGATGCCTGGGATTGGACCAAGAAGCGGGTTCAGCAATTAACGGAAATCATGGAAAGAGAGCCGGTGGAAGACCAGACATCCCGCCCTCCCCAGAAGACGATATCCACAACCCGGGTGGAAACAGCCCCCGCTGAAAAACCGCAGCCCAGACGGCGGGTACCCCCTGAATTTCGGAAACAGTTCCGGGTAGAAGCCCATGAGGATAAGAAAGTGACCGCTCCTCCCCGGGACAAAGACTTGCCGCCCTTGGATTTATTAATCTCGGGTCGTTCCTCACGCCCGGATCAGCGCCATATCAACACCTCAGCGGGTTTGATTGAAAAGACGCTGGCTGAATTTGGGATTCCGGTCCAGGTAGTGGGTTTCCAGGTAGGGCCCACGGTGACCCAATTTGCTGTCAAACCCGGCTACTTGGGAGAATCCGAGGAAGAAGCGGACGAAGAGAAAAAGAAGGTCCGCGTCTCGAGGATCACGGCCCTGAAGAAGGACTTGGCCTTAGCGCTGTCTGCGGAACGATTGCGGATCGAGGCGCCTGTCCCGGGGCGGCCATACATCGGCATCGAAGTGCCTAACGCCAAATCCTCCGTGGTCCGCTTGCGTCCTTTGCTGGAGTCGGAAGCCTTCTACCAGCTCGACTCGCCGCTGGCCATCGTTTTGGGGAGGGATGTCTCCGGTGAACCGGTAGTGGCTGATTTGGTGAATATGCCCCACCTCTTGATCGCGGGAACGACGGGGTCGGGGAAGAGCGTGTGCATCACGGCCATGACCACCTGCCTGGTGATGAACAACACCCCGGAAGATCTGCGGTTGGTGATGATTGACCCCAAGATGGTGGAATTGGTCCGCTTCAACGGCTTACCTCACCTTTACGGGGATGTGGAAACGGATCTGGAAAGGATTTTAGGCGTCTTGCAGTGGGTGGTTTCGGAGATGGACCGGCGCTATAAACTTTTGGAAGAAACCGGTTCGAGGAATATCGACACCTACAATCGCAAAATGCGCCGGCGGACGAAAGGAGACCCACTTTCGCGGATTGTGGTTATCATCGATGAATTAGCGGATTTGATGATGATGGCCCCGGAACAAACGGAGCACAGTTTGGTTCGCTTAGCGCAAATGGCAAGGGCAACGGGGATCCATCTTGTGGTAGCCACGCAAAGGCCGAGCACGGATGTGGTCACCGGGGTCATTAAAGCCAATTTCCCCGCCCGTTTATCTTTTGCGGTGGCGTCCGCTGTGGACTCCCGAGTCATCTTGGACAGCAGCGGCGCGGAGTCCCTGCTGGGAAATGGGGATATGCTTTTCTTGCCCCCCGAGGAGAGTAACCCGATCCGTGCCCAAGGGTGTATGGTGACCAACAAAGAATTAGAACGGGTCATCAAAGCTTGGAAGAAGATCAGCGAAGAAGAGGTTTTGGAAGAAGAACCACCTTGGGAAGAGATGCTCATTGAACAAGCTGCCGTGGAAGAATATGATGAGCTGATCAAAGATGCATTTGAAATTGTCCGCGACTCCCAACGGGCGTCCACCTCCATGATTCAACGCAAGCTTCGGGTCGGTTACCCGCGGGCTGCGCGTTTGATGGATGATCTCGCTGAATTAGGATATGTGGGTCCTTCTCAGGGAAGTGGCAAAGAGCGGGAAGTATTCATCGCCCCTGACGAAGAATTCAAGCCCCGAATGTAACCGGAGCGTTATGGCGGGGGTCTAGATTTCAGGGAGCGAGTGTTTTTAAATGTAGTTTAGGTTTCCGGGAGGTAGGGTGCCAGACGGATTTCAGGTTGGACCGTTTTTCATCCATTTCTATGGGGTGATCGCCATGCTGGGGGTTCTGGCTGCCACCTGGCTTTCTTTTCGGGAGGCAAAACGGTGGGGTAAAGACCCAGAGTTTATCGCGGAAGTCTTACCCTGGATGATCATCGCCGGCGTGGTGGGAGCCCGGGTTTGGCACGTTTTCACCCCTCCCCAGTCCATGGTGGAAAGCGGGATCACGACCCGCTATTACCTCACCCACCTCTATGAGGCTATTGCCATCTGGAAAGGCGGCTTGGGAATTTTCGGCGCGGTGATTGGGGGAGGGATCGCGTTATGGGTCTATGCCCGGATCAAAGGGGAAAATGCCCTCCGTTGGTTCGATATCACAGCCCCGGGGTTGGCTTTGGGCCAAGCCATTGGCAGGTGGGGCAACTTCATCAATCAAGAGGTGTACGGCCTGCCGACCAATTTACCCTGGGCGATTTTTATCGATAAACTCCACAGACTGCCGGGATACAAGGATGTCGCATATTATCATCCGCTGTTCCTATATGAATCCTTGTGGAACCTGCTCAACATGGCTGTCCTCCTTTGGGTAGGTCGGAAGTATAAAGGTCAGCTGCAGGCAGGAAGTGTATTTTTGACTTATCTGGTCATCTATGGAGTGGGTAGATTCGGATTGGAGTTCTTGCGGTTGGATGTATCCACTGTGGGGGGAGTGAATGCCAACCAGATGTTTGTGGCCCTCCTCGTTGCCCTGGCTGCTGTCCTGTTATTCGTCCTCCAGCGTTCTCCATCCCGGCTGGAAAAGGAAGGCGACCAGGATTCCACATCCAATGAGTAGAGAAGTGTAATGATGATTTCAACCAAGAACCTGAGCAAACATTTTAAAGATTTTGTCGCCGTCCAAGGGGTAACTCTCCATGTTAAGGCCGGGGAGGTGCTGGCTTTGCTGGGGCCCAACGGTGCAGGGAAGACGACCACGGTGAGGATGCTGACCACGGTGCTGCGGCCGACAGAGGGTCGGGCATGGGTTGCTGGATATGACATTCTGGAGGAGGACGCCCAGGTCAGGCGGTCCGTGGGCATTCTCACAGAACATCACGGTTTGTACCAGCGGATGTATGTCAAAGAATACCTTGATTTCTTCGGGCAGTGTTATGGGCTTACCTCGGCGGAACGGGAAGGGCGGATCCGAGAATTGCTGGATAAATTTGGCTTGGACGGGGAGCAAGAGCGCAGGATCGGTGAATTTTCGAAGGGGATGCGCCAAAAACTTTCTTTGGCCCGGGCTTTACTGCATTCCCCTCCGGTACTCCTCCTGGATGAGCCTACCTCTGCGATGGACCCCGAAAGCGCCCGATTGGTGCGGAATGCGATTAAGAAACTCCGCTCGGAGGAGAGAGCCATTATCGTCTGCACACACAACCTTTCGGAGGCGGAGGAATTGGCTGACAAGATCGCCATCATCCGGCGGGGAAAAATCATCGCTCATGGAACTTCCCAGCGGTTGAAGCAGCATCTGCTGGGGCCTGGTGAGTATGAAGTTCGGCTGCGCGAGACCGTGGATGGAAACGAGCTGCCCTTACCTCGCGGGTTGGAGGTCACGCAAACGGGCAGGAACTGGTTCCGGTACCGGACGGAATCCCCCAATGAGATGAACCCTTTGATTATGAAGAGCCTTTTAGAGCATGGTTATTCCGTGGTCCGTCTGGAGGAAGTGCAGCGAAGTCTGGAATCGGTGTATTTAGAGGCAGTGCGTTTGTAAGGAATGGGAACGAGGACGATGTGGAACACTTTGCGTAAAGCGTTGATTGTCACGAAAAGGGAGATCCGCGATCAATTTCGGGATTGGCGGATCGTCACCCCGATCATTATCCTCACCGTGTTTTTCCCGGGGCTGATGAATTTTACCGCCCGCCAGGCAGTGGAGTTTGTGGCCAGGTACGGGGCGGACATCATCGCCGATCGCTTGATCCCCTTCCTGCTGATGGTGGTGGGCTTTTTCCCCATATCTGTTTCCCTGGTGATTGCTTTGGAGAGTTTTGTAGGTGAGAAGGAGCGCAAAAGCATTGAACCCCTGCTGAGCACTCCCCTGACTAATGTGCAATTGTACCTGGGTAAGCTGATGGCCGTGATTTTCCCTCCCTTGGTTGCCAGTTATTTAGGGATTGGGGTCTACTTGATAGGCGTGTACCGCCAAGTGGGTTGGGTTCCGAACCCCGTCCTGTTGACGCAGGTGGTTTGTTTAACCACAGTGCAATCCCTGGTGATGGTCAGCGGCGCCGTGGTCGTCTCCTCCCAGACCACCTCCGTTCGGGCTGCCAATTTATTAGCCTCGTTCATCATCATCCCCATGGCCCTCCTTTTAGTGGGAGAGAGCATGATCATGTTTTGGGCGCGGTATCACGTCTTGTGGTGGGCGATTTTCGGTCAGGTGGTGATCGCGGGGCTTTTGATTAGGACGGGGATCGCCCATTTTAATCGCGAGGAGCTGTTGGGTAGGGATTTGGATACCCTTAACCTGCGTTGGGCGTGGCATATTTTCCAAGATGAGTTGGTGGGAGACGCCAAATCATTCCCTACCTGGTGGAAGCAAAAGGTCCGGGGATCAATGGTCACTCTCAAATGGCCGCTTCTCCTATCTTTGATGATCATGGTCGCAGGAACTGCCTTTGGCAGCCTGCAGGCAGAGCACTACCCTCTCCCCGCGGATGCCCTTGATTGGCAAAAGCTGGAGGAAGGCATGGTAACGGGGATAGAGACGCTGGGCACGATCCGCTTCTTCTCCGTGGAAAGCGTGGGCATCGTCTTCCTGCATAACCTGCGGGTGATCGCCTTAGCAAGCATCTTGGGATTGTTTTCCTTTGGGGTTTTGGGGCTGCTGGTCTTGGTCTTACCTTTGGGTTTGATCGGATATTTCAGTGCCACCGCATCTCGGACAGGGGTCTCCATTTGGCAGTTCTTGACTGCCTTTGTCCTTCCCCACGGTGTCGTCGAGATCCCGGCTATCATCCTCACAGGGGCCATTGTTTTGCGCCTGGGCATCACACTCGTCACCCCTGCCGGTGACTCTACCATTGGGGAGGCTTGGCTTCGATCCCTGGCTGAATGGGTCAAGGTATTTTTCGTTTTCATCATTCCGCTGTTGTTAATCGCTGCGTTCTTAGAGGTGTATGTAACGCCGAAAGTGGCTTTCATGCTCTTTGGATGACAAACAGGTGCGGTTTGCCTGATTAGGAGGACTCAATGGCGAGGGTTGTCTTCTTGGGAACAGCAAGCGCGGTAGCTTATGAAGGACATCAGAACACGCATTTGGTCGTGGAGGGGGATGAACACATCATATTAATTGATTGTGTTGGAAATCCAGTCTTGCGTTTACAGGAGATTGGCATCCATTTTAATGAACTCACGGATTTGATGGTCACCCATTTCCACCCTGATCACGTTTCTGGTATCCCCCTGTTGTTGATGAACATGTGGTTGCTGGGACGCGAGAAACCATTGAACATGTTCGGTTCTCCGCATTCCATGTCCAGAATTGAGAAGATGATGAATTTATTTGATTGGGAAGAATGGCCGAATATGTTCCCGGTGGTTCTTCACCGCCTTCCCATGAAGGAGATGACACTGGCTTTGGATAACAGGGATATCCAGGTCTATACCTCCCCTGTGGAGCACCTCATTCCCACCTTGGGTTTACGGATCGAGTTCATCACCAAAGACTACGTCGTGGCTTATTCGTGTGATACGGACCCTTGCCCGCAAACGGTGAAGCTAGCGGAAGATGGAGATGTCCTGATCCATGAAGCAGCCGGTGAGTATGCTGGACATACCTCCCCTGCTGAAGCGGGGGAGATCGCCAGCAAAGCGGGGGTACAAAAGCTTTACTTAATTCATTATTCCCTTCATGAAAAGGATGCCCCGACAATGCGCAGGGAAGCGCAAGAAACGTTCCAGGGCGAAGTCCTGGTAGCGGAAGATTTCATGGAGATACACATCCCCGAGTGAATTACCACCCTTGAATGAAGGGCTCCCATTCCTGATATTGATTGAGGTATTTCCGGAACAGGTAGGTGGCTGATTTGGGCGGTTTTTGGGGGTTTTTGAGGAGACTGAGTCCGGATTGCTGGAGCGTTTTTCCCCCTTTCTTGTGATTACATTGCACGCACGCGGTCACTAAATTCGTCCAGGTGGATTCGCCGCCCAGGTGTTTGGGTTGAATATGATCGACGGTGAGCGTGCCGCCTTTCCGGCCGCAGTATTGGCACGTGTGTTGGTCGCGCCGGAAGATTTCCTTTTTGGTCAGTTTCACTTGAGGGCGAGGGCGTTTGACGACCTTTCGCAAGCGAATGATCGAAGGTTTTGGGAACGATCTTGACACCGTACGGATTACACCCCGACCGTCCAACACCAGGTTCGCTTTTCCAATGACCAGCAACCCCATGGCTCGTTTCGTCGAGCACACGTTGATCGGTGCGTAATTACCATTCAAGACCAAAACGGGTTCGTTCTTCATGTCTCTTTTCACCTTGGGAAATTATAGCATGTCCTTTTTGCATTTCTCAAGGTTTTCAGGCCTATTGAAGGGGGTTTGGGGGAGTAAGATGGCTTTCGGGAAGGGGGTTGGGATCCGGTCTTTTGGAAGGGTGCTCCGGTGTAGGGTGAGGAACCTTGGTCATCCTCTTTATGTTTTTTCTGTGTACCCGCACAGCGCGATCGCGCCTGGGCCTGTGTTCACGCCCAGGACAGGACCGGTAATATTGAAAATCAGCTCTTTGGGTTGGTATTTCTGTTGGATGCGCATGGCGACTTCTCGCGCCTGTTCTTCTGCATCCCCATGTAAGACAGCAATCCGGATGGGCTGGGTGGTATCCAGGCGTTCAAAGAACTGGTCAAGCAGCATATTTACCCCTCTTTTCCGGGTCCGCGCTCGTCCAGCAGCCTCGACTACACCTTCTTGGTGGTTTATTTTTACAAGGGGTTTGAGGTTGAGAAGGCTGCCCAGGAATTTTGCAGCGCTGCCGATCCTCCCCCCTTTGTGAAGGTACTCTAAGGTGTCCAGGAGGACGATTTGAACCAGGTTTTCCCTGACCTGGGCCGCTGCGGCGATGATTTCCCTTTCATCTCCTCCCGCATCCCGGGCGCGAGCGGCAGCTAAGACTTGCCACCCCAGACTCATTGTGGGCCCTTTGGAGTCGATGACCCGGATGGGATGGTCGATTTCGGAGGCCACCTGGGTGGCCACGCTGTGGGTCCCGCTTAATGCGCTGCTGACCGTAAAGAGGATGATTTTCTCTGCGCCGTTTTCGATCGCTTCCCGGTAATACTCTTCGAAAGTATGGGGGGTTGGTTGGGTGGTGGTGGGGAGGGTGGGGTCTTCGTCCAGGCGTCGGTAAAATTCCTGGGGGGTAAGGTCAATTCGATCCCGGTATGTCTCGTCCCCCCAGATAACGAGTGTGGGAATGACCCCGATCTGATATTGATCAACCAATTTCTGGGGGATATCGCATGTGCTGTCTGTCAGGATGGCAATTTGAGACATGGGGTTTACCTGGCTCCTTTGATCCGCATTCAAATGTTGAGGTGGGAGTTTTTAGGGCGGATTTCAGGAATTATAACGTATTTTCTTTCCATAAGCTGCATCCTGCGCCGGGGCGATCCTCCATGATCAAGAGGGAAGACACAGCTCCCTCTCCTTTGAGCATCCCTCATGGGGTAAAATGGGTGTGCTGAGGCGACATAGAGGAGGACGTTTTGAAAAAAAATCGAAAAGCCTATCTATTCTTGGTCTTCATTTCCGGTGTCATTGTCATCCTGGATCAATGGACGAAGTCGGTTGTCGAGTCATCTTTGGCGTTCAATGAAACGTGGATGCCCCTGGAGTGGCTTCGACCGTATCTCCGCATCGTGCATTGGAAAAACACAGGTGCGGCGTTTGGCATTGGACAGGGCTTGAATGTTTTTTTCATGGTTCTTTCCGTGGTCGTCATCGCGGTTATCATCTATTATTATCCCCGCATTCCCCGTGCCGATGTGTTTTTTAAATTGGCCTTGAGCATGCAGATGGGAGGAGCAGTGGGCAACCTCATCGATCGGGTCACGCAGGGTTATGTGACGGACTTTATTTCCGTGGGCACCTTTCCCGTGTTTAATGTGGCCGATTCCTGCATTACCATGGGGGTGGGCGTGCTCTTATTGGGGATGTGGTTGGAGGAGCGGGAGAGGTAAGATGAGTGAAGTGATCTTCACCTTTCGCTATCAGGGGGAAGGGGATGAACGCCTGGATAAAATCCTCTCTCGGGAACTGGAGGAGCACTCTCGGACCCGACTGCAGGCGCTGATTGCGGAAGGGTATATCACCGTGGATGGGGAAACCGTCGAGAAAAAGAGTGAAATCATCCCCCCTGAATCGGAAATCACAGTGGTTATACCTCCCTCCCGGCCAAGCGATTTGACGCCTGAAGACATACCTCTGCAGATCATATTCGAGAATGAGGATGTGGTGGTGGTGGACAAACCCGCAGGTATGGTCGTCCATCCCTCCCCGGGTCATCCTTCGGGGACATTGGTGAATGCGGTCTTGGCCCATGTGCCGGAGATCGAAGGGGTGGGAGGCGTGAAACGACCGGGCCTTGTTCACCGCCTGGATCAAGACACTTCGGGCATCGTCCTGCTGGCCAAGAACGATCAAGCCCATCGTTACCTGCAGGATCAGTTTCGAAGGCGGGAGGTGGAGAAGGTATATTTGGCGTTGGTAGATGGAAGGCCTCCGACGCCGAAAGGCCGGGTTGAAGTTGCCATCGGCAGGGACCCCGATCACAGGCAAAGGATGGCCCCCGTCTTGCCAAGGAAAGGGAAGAAAGCCGTCTCTGAGTATTTCACCGTGGAGGTTTTTCCCAAACACGCCTTGTTAGAAGTGCATCCCATTACAGGGAGAACGCATCAGGTCCGGGTCCATCTGGCTTTTTTGGAGTGTCCTGTAGTCGCCGATACCACCTACGGGAGAAATCAGCCCAGCTTACCCCTTGAGCGCCATTTTTTACACGCAGCGCGCCTTACCGTTACCTTACCGGGCGAAGGCGAGGAGCGTACGTTGGAGGCTCCTCTTCCAGAGGATCTATCCCGGGTATTGGAGGACTTACGCGAAAAGAGGAAAGAACCATGAATCTGATTGATCTTCGGTCTGACACAGTCACGCAGCCAACCCCGGAAATGCGAGAAGCGATGGCCTCTGCAAAAGTTGGCGATGATGTCTACAGGGAGGACCCCACCGTTAACCAGTTGGAAGGATATGCGGCCCAATTGCTAGAAAAGGAAGCGGCTTTGTTCGTACCGTCGGGCACGATGGGCAACCTGGCAGCCATCCTGACCCATTGTCAGAGGGGGGACGAGGTCATCCTGGGGGATATGGCGCATACGTTTTTATTTGAAGTCGGCGGGATATCTGCCTTAGGTGGGGTGCAGCCTTATACCATCCCCAACCAGCCAGACGGTACGCTACGGTTGGAGGACATCGAGAACGCCATCCGACCGCAGAACATCCATTATCCATCGACCCGTTTGATCACCTTGGAGAACACGCACAACCGCTGCGGGGGTGTACCCCTCAGCGTGGAATACACGGAACGGGTCGGGGAGATGGCGCGAGAGCACGGATTGAAATTGCATCTGGATGGGGCCCGGATTTTCAATGCCGCTGAAGCCCTGGGTGTCGAAGTCACCCGGTTGGTGAAATCAGCGGATTCAGTCATGTTTTGTTTGAGCAAAGGCTTGGCTGCGCCTGTTGGATCCATGCTTTGTGGGAGTGAGGAGTTTATCTCGCGAGCCCGGAAGATGAGAAAACAGCTGGGGGGCGGCATGCGGCAGGCAGGGATCCTGGCCGCAGCAGGGATGATCGCTTTGCAGAAAATGCGTCTTCGCCTGGATGAGGATCATGCCCGTGCGAGAAGCTTGGCGGAGGGATTGAGGGAGATCCCTGGATTGTCCCTCCACTCCACTTCGCCTGCCACAAATATGGTCTACTGTTCATTGGGGGATGATGTGCCTTTCAACGGAGATAAAGTTGCGGGGCGTCTCAGGGAGGAAGGTGTGTTGGTGGGGGTGACTACCGAACGTCGTTTTCGTCTGGTGACTCATTATTGGATCCATGATGGGGATGTGGACCGCGTGGTCCAGGCCTTTCGAAAGGTGTTGTCGAATTGACCTCTAGTCACCTTCTCACGCTTGCCGGCGAGTGGGAAGGCGTGGGTTGAATTTAGACCTGATGATATAATTTTTTGACGGAGTTGATGAGCTGACCCCAAAGGCGGTCTGTTTTCAAGGGGAGGATGGTCATGCAGAATAGATATTCAATGGAACAAATCGATACCATGGCGGAAGTGGTGAGGGAGAAAATCTCCCTTCGTCCAAAGACGGCCATGATTCTGGGGTCCGGTTTGGGGCTGCTTTCCGAAGCGGTGGAAAATGCCACTGTGATCCCCTACCAGGACATCCCGGAATGGCCAACCTCCACTGTGGAAGGGCACGCAGGGAATTTGGTGATCGGTCAGCTGGAAGGGACAGATATCTTGGTCATGAACGGCCGCCTCCATTATTATGAAGGGTATACCATGCAGCAGGTGACCCTCCCCATTCGCGTCATGCAAAGTTTGGGGATTGAGAATCTAATTGTGACCAATGCCGCTGGAGGTGTAAATCAAGCTTTTACTCCGGGCAATCCCATGCTGATCACCGATCACCTCAACCTTTTAGGCATGGCAGGTCCCAATCCGCTTCGCGGTCCCAATCTGGATGCGTTTGGCCCCCGCTTCCCTGATATGAGTCGGGCCTATGACCGCGATTTGGCCGATATCGCTCGCCAGGTAGCGGCGGACCTTGGCATCACGCTTTATGAAGGGGTGTATGTATGTTTGGCCGGGCCCACCTTTGAGACTCCGGCGGAGCTGCGCTTTTTGTCATCTGTCGGCGTGGATGCGGTAGGGATGTCCACCGTGCCTGAGGTGATCATTGCCAACCATGGAGGGCAGCGGGTGTTAGGCATTTCGGGGATCACCAACAAATCAAGCCTCTATGGAGAGAAGGTGACAACCCATGAGGAGGTCATCGCCACTGGGAAGATATTGGCCCCCAAGATGGTGAAATTATTGAAAGGAGTGGTCCGCAGGTTATAATGATCTCCCATCCCTTGTTGGGCATTCCTTTTCCTCTCCGGTTTGAATCACCCTCGCCCAAAGTTCGATGACGCAGGTTTTATGGAAGATATCCTACGCTATTTGAAAAATTACGAACTGGCAATCTATATCATCCTCGCTTTGGTTGCGGTATGGCAGATTAGGAAATTCTTTTTGGCCTGGGAAGAGCTGCGGGCAGCGGCTTTTGGCCTGGAGCGTGAAAGCGCCCAATCGCGTTTGAATCGAACAGCGGGAGTGCTGGTCTTCCTTCTGATGGTGGCAGTTTTTGAATATGCTTTGGTGACTTTCGTGGTTCCGAATGTGGAGGGTGCGAACCCTTTGCCCTCCCCCACAGTGGATTTATTGGCAACGCCCACGTCTACCCTCCCTCCTGCCACCCCAACTTCATCTACCCCGCAGCCTGTGGAAGGACAAGCTCCAGAGGCGGAATCCGCCACGGGCTGCGTTCCGGGAGAAGTGATGATCAGCTCTCCGGAAGATGGGGAGACCATCCGGGATATCGTTGAGGTGATGGGCACGGCGGACATTCCCGATTTTGGTTTCTATAAATTTGAAGTCTCAAAAGTGGATACCCAATCTTGGCTGACCATCCAGGCCCAAGATGAGGTTAAGCGTAAGGAAAAACTGGGGTTCTGGGATACCACCCAAATCGAACCCGGCCCATATGACCTGCGGTTGGTTGTCTTCGATAACCTGGGAAATCAACGCGAACCCTGTGTGATCTCCATTTATGTGGATGAACCTAGTGAAGAATAAACCTGGTGGTAATGCGTATGCCTGAGATTGAAATTCGCCCTGCCTTTTCGACGGATATTCCCAAATTGATCGCCTTGGACCATAATTACACGACGGGGTTTGTGTGGCAGATGACGATTGATAAGACGGACCCCCACACCCGGATTTCTTTCCGGGAAGTGCAGCTTCCCAGAGAGGTGCATGTCAATTATCCCCGCAATCCAACCGATTTGGCGGATACCTGGACGGAGCGCGATGGGCTGCTTCTGGCGGAAGGGCTGGACTCGATCAAAGGCTATATCAGCCTGCGGTTGGGATTGGCGCCGGTAAGCGCCTGGGTGGAAGATTTGGTTGTCGACCGGGAAGAACGTCAGGAGGGGATTGGCACAGCCCTGATTTTGGCAGCCAAGGAATGGTGCGGCAAACGGGGGATCAACCGCCTCACTTTGGAAATGCAGCCCAAAAACTATCCTGCGATCCAGTTTGCTCAGAAACTAGGGTTTGACTTCTCCGGATATAACGATCAATTCTACGAAAATCAAGAGATTGCCATATTCTTTACAACCTACGTGTAATTATGAATCTTCAGGCGATGGTTCTGCGCACATTACAAACGCTTAATCAAATCCTCACTGCGGGGATTTCCATCACTGCGTTCTCGTTGTTGTTGTATGCCTTGTCCTTTAACCTCAGGGACAAAATAGCCCGCTCCTTCGCTTTCATCATGGGATGCGTGGTGGTCGTCTTTGTGGGGGAATCCGTGGCCAGTGTGATGGATACGCCCCAGGCTACGGAACTGTGGCTGCGCTTTCAGTGGATCGGCCTCGTTTACCTTCCCTGTGCCTATTTACAAATTTCAGATGCAGTCTTGGCCACGACCGGGCGTCCCTCGCGAGGGCGAAGGACGAAGTTGGTGAAAGCGACATATGTCTTTTCCACCGTTTTTCTGATTGCCATCCCCTTTTCAGTTTTGGTGGGACCTTTGGTCACGGAGGATGTGGTCTCCCCCTACCTGGAACGCACGTGGCTGACCGTCGTGTTTTCCGTTTATTACCTGGCGAGCATGGTCTTCGCTTGGGTGAATTTTGCCCGGGCCTATAACCGCACTGTGACCCGGGCCAGCCGGCGGAGGATGGGCTATTTGATTGGGGGTGCCCTGGCTCCCGCTCTTGGGTCTTACCCTTACCTTCTGTTTGGCGCTGCCTTCGCTTCAGCTCATCCGCTGATCTTCTGGCTGTTGGCCCTAACCAGCAACATTTTGGTTTCCGGCTTGATCGTGATCATGGCCTATGCGGTGGCTTTCTTTGGTGTGCCGTGGCCGGACCGGGTGGTGAAGCGGCGGTTGATTAAATGGGTCATGCGCGGACCGGTGACCGCTTCTACCGTCCTGGCGGTGGTCACCATCGCCCGTCGGGTGGGAGGGGTCTTCGCTACTTTCGCTCCCGTGTTCATGGCGGGGACCTTGCTGTTGATGCAGTACATGATCACCATGCTGGCGCCGGTGTGGGAACGCTGGTTTCTGTATGGCGGGGAAGAACATGATCTCGAATTGATCCAGCATCTCGAAGAACGCCTGTTGACCAGGGATGATCTGCGCCAATTTCTAGAATCGGTGATCGCTGCAGTCTGCGACCGGCTGCAGGTGCAAATCGGATTTGTGGCTTCCCTAGATGTTGACGGGTTGGATTTTTTGGTCACCGTGGGGGATACGGCCCAATTTGAGGAACAAGATTTCTCCGATCAAATCCTGGAGATCGTCAATAACCAGCAGAAAGGAGAGAGCTTCCACATCTTCTCTTGGGGAGATTATTGGTTGATCCCGATGTTCCGGGGAGGCGAATCCGAGATGTTATTGGGGATCATAGGGGTGGAACAACCGGGAGGGGAAATTCCCCAAGATCAGCGCCAGGCTTTAGAAATATTGGTGGAAAGGGCGTCTCAAGCGCTGGAAGACAGCTATTTACAAAGACAAGTTTTCACCTCTTTGGAGGATTTAACCCCCCAAATGGGGCGCCTGCAGCGTTTACGGGCGGCGGCCCAATATGATGGGACGAATGTCCTCACCTCACCAGCGGGGGATGTGGAGCTTGATGAACAGGAAGTGACCGAATGGGTTGGGGACGCTCTCTCTGATTACTGGGGAGGTCCTGACCTTTCGGAGAGCCCTTTGCTGCAGTTGAAAATCGTCCAGCGGGCGTTGGACGAACACGAAGGTATCTCTGTCAAAGCGGTCCGCTCCATTTTACGGGAGGCGATTGATATGATCAAACCGGAAGGGGAACGGCGCTTCACTTTGGATTGGGTCTTATACAATATCTTAGAGATGAAATTTCTGCGGGGGCAGAAAGTGCGTGACGTGGCTCGCCGGTTGGCGATGTCCGAGGCAAACCTTTATCGCAAACAAAAAGTGGCCATCGAAGTGGTAGCAAAAACCATCATGGAGATGGAACAGCAGGCCCATAAAGAATCGGATGAGGAAGATGAGGGTCCCCCCTCGTGACAGCGAGATTTCTCACTCGGAAAGGTTGAAAATACTTGAAATCCTCTAAATTTAAATGTTACAATGAGGGTGGTTGCAGCCGATTTATGAGGTGATCTTAATGGTTCAGGATGATCCATTGCCCCAATACTCTGATGAACCACCCAGGCTGGGAGAATCTTGGTGGAATGACGCTTTGAAAGAAGCGGATCAAAAACCTTTGTCAGTGTATGAACCCTCCGAAAATGGGTATCATTATTTAACCCAAGCGCATCTGGAAGGAGAACCGCCCAGGAATGACTGGGAAACCATCCGAAACCTCTACGAGAATGATAAAATCGTTTCTCTCCAGGTTGTAGGGTGCAACAAGGGAGGCCTCTTAGTCCAGAGTGAACGGTTAAATGGGTTTGTGCCTTCATCCCATTTGGTGAAGGGTAATCACCGGGAGAAAAAGGAATATCTGGGGAAAACCCTATCCTTGAAAGTCATCGAGTTTGATAAGAAGAGAAGCCGGGTCGTCCTCTCCGAAAGAGCGGCTCAGTCCGCACCCGGGCAGCGTCTGAAACTCCTTGACATCCTGGAAGAGGGGGAATGTGTACAGGGGGTGGTGACGACCATCACCAGTTTTGGCGTTTTTGTAGATTTGGGGGGCGTGGAAGGCTTAATCCACATTTCTGAGCTGTCTTGGGGCCGGGTGGAGCATCCTTCTGATATCGTGTCCATCGGGGAAGAGGTAGAAGTATATGTCCTCAGCGTTGATCGCGAGGAGAGCAAAGTTGCCCTGAGTTTGAAAAGCCTTTGCTCCAACCCTTGGGAAACGATTACAGAGCGCTATCAGCCCGGGCAGGTGGTGGAAGCCGTCGTGAAAAACATCGTCTCTTATGGCGCGTTCGTGCAGCTCGAGGAAGGTGTGGATGGCTTGATTCACATCTCCGAGTTTGGGGATAATGGGGATGATATCTCGCCGTGGGATGTGCTGGAAGAGGATCAGGTAGTGGAAGCGGAGATCATCCACTTGGATCCCGAAGGGCAGCGGTTGGGATTGAGTTTGGTATCGGGGGACAAAGAAGTGTAGATCAGTTTCATAGTCATGAAAGAGAAATGGTGGGTGCTCATCGCGGGGGTCCTATTCGGCTTGTTAAGCGCAGGCCTGATTTTGTTGGTCAGCAGGCCCCCACGGGGAAAAGCGGTCATCCTTCGCCCACCTCCTACCCGGGCGCCCATCGTCATTGATATCGATGGGGCGGTCCATCGACCGGGTGTTTATTCATTGCCCGTCAACAGCCGGGTCCGGGACGCTGTCCAGGCAGCAGGAGGGTTCTCTGCAGACGCTAATGAGGATTTGATCAACGCTGCAGCCCTCTTGGAGGATGGGGACCATATCCATGTTCCAACCAAAGGAGAGGCGCAGATCCCTGTTGAAGGGGGGAAGGAGCGTGTTCATATCCAACCCACGCCCACCCAGATTGACTTTCCCATCAACATCAATATTGCGGATCAGTCAACCCTGGAAGCGCTGCCCGGCATTGGCCCTGTGACCGCAGAGAAGATCATTGCCTGTCGTCAGGAAAAGTTGTTTTCCACTATTGAGGAGATCCAACGGGTGCCCGGTATTGGACCGGCTACTTTCGAGAAAATCAAAAGTTTGATTGTCGTGGGGGAGTAAAACGACATCCCGCCCTCAGCTTGCTTTGTTTCCAATCCTGAATAAGGCATCTTCGAAAATTGGCGTTCGCAGCTTCTTGCCCTCGACCTCCATTTCTTCTCCATCGATTTTCGCCCCGCGGATGTGGACCTGCCCGCGAAAGTGGAGGGTGACGGGATCATAGGGGAAGGGGTATTTCCCCACCTCTTGCCAGGCAAGGTGGACCGTTTGTATGTACCTCTCCATTGTGAACTGATCCAATCTGCGGGGACCGTAACCATCCCCGACATCTTGATAAAGGTCGCTTGTCAGGGCTTCCGAGGTCGGTCCCGAGGGAGGGTAGAGATGGAGTTGGAGCTCTCCGTTATCTGCCATAGGCAGCACACAACCTGCGCGTACCAGAAGAGGGATCCTCTCTAATGGCGTCTCAAAATTGACTTTGGATGGACCCTGATATGCCGCCTCATCCCAATAAGAGATCCATTCGCCTGGGGGGAGAACCACCTGCTTTGAGGTTTGGTTCTCTTCCAGGATGGGGACCACCAGGAGGTCTTCACCGAGCAGGAATTCATCTTCTATGTCTTCCACCAGGGGGTGGCCGCCGTAGGTCCAAAAGAGAGGGCGCATTAATGGATGACCCAATTGGCGGCTTTTCCAGGCCAGGGTATAAAGGTAAGGCAATAGTTGATAACGCAGCTTGAGGAATTTTCCGTGGATACTGGTGTGGGGTTCCCCATATACCCACGGTTCCCGTCGGGGGGTTCCAGTCGCGGAATGACCCCGGAAAAAGGGGTTGAACGCCGCCAATTGGAACCAGCGGGTGAAGAGTTCGGGAGAAGGATGGCCGCCAAAACCTCCAATATCTGATCCGGTGTAGGGGATCCCCGAGAGACCTAAATTCAGCATGATCACCAATGATTGGCGGAGCGCTTCCCAGGATGTACTCACATCCCCGGTCCAATTCCAGGCGTAGCGTTGGTTCCCAGCCCAACCGGAACGAGACAGGATCCAGGGTCGTTGGTCGGGTTTGTGATCAGTGAGACCTTCATAGCCGGCCTTGTTCATCAAAAACCCGTATAGGTTATTGGCTTGTACGTGATCCCCACTCAAGCCTTCCAATCGATATTGGGTGGGGAGGGGTAAGCCAGGCTCTCCCCAGGCTGTGAACGCAGATGGCTCGTTCATATCGTGCCAGAATCCATCCACACCTTGCTGAAGCAGTTTTTGGTATTGGGTCCCCCACCAGGTTCGCACCTCGGGATGGGAAAAGTCAGGAAACACGGACCAGCCCGGCCAGACCTGGGCTGTGACGGGTTTGCCATTCGGTAAGGTACAGAAGTAATGATGTTCTTTCCCTTCTTGGTAGAGGAAATACTGGTGGTCCTTTTTCACACAGGGATCTAGGATCGTGACCAGACGGACTCCGTCTTCCCGGGGTTGTTCCGACAGATGAGCTAGATCTGGAAATCGATCTTCATCGATGGTGAATATCCGGAAACCATCCATGTAATCGATGTCCAGATGGATGGCGCTCAAAGGCATGTCGTGTTTCTTGAAACCCTCGATGACCTCCTGTACATCCTGGGTTGTTTTATACCCCCAGCGGCATTGATGGTATCCAAGAGCCCAGCGGGGGGGCATTGGGGGGCGCCCCGTGAGTTCGGTATAACGCTGGAAGAGGCGGGGAAGGGGACCAAAAGTGAAATAATACTGGAGAAGACCGCCATTGAACGTCGCTGTGGCAAGGGAATCATGTGTCGAGCTGGGGTGATCGAAGGTGAATCTGCCCCGAAACGGGTTGTCATAAAACACTAAATACCCTTCATTGCCTTTCCTGTTGATATAGAGGGGGACAGCGAGGTATAGGGGATCATCTCCTGTGGAGTAGTATCCTCCTATATCCTGATTGCAAAGCTCATAAGATGCTCTTTCTCCATCTGGATTGCCAGTCCGCAGGTTGAGGGGGGCTGCTTTTTCTCCCAATCCATGAATGCGATCCTCTTCATCCAATAAGGCGTCATGATGCCAGGTGGGAGTTTCTTTTCGGGGAGGAAGTTCGGCGCGGATGACGTTTCCCTGCCTATCCAGGAAGCGAACATCTCCATAACTTGAGATGTCAATGGTCAGTTTATCGCTGGATATGGCGTATCCTCCCTGGGGTGTTTGCCGGGTATTCACCGGCACCCGCGGCCAGCCCTGATCCGTTACGGCATAAGGGGGAGATTCCTTTCCAGGGCCCCATGTCAGACGAACCAGATCGGGCTTTAAAAAGTGGATATCCAGGGAAGCATGGCTGAATTCAAATTTTCCTCCCTGGGAAGAATTCGAAACACTTCGGAGAGGTCCCGGTTTGTGGGTTGGATCCCCGTTTTTCGCGGTTCGAAAACGCCATTCGGTGAAATCTCGCTTTAGGGTGGAGAGTATGGTGAGCAACGTTTTGGGGAGACCCATAAATTGGATGGACATCAGAAATTGTTTGAACTTCTTCATCTATTCCTTTATCCTGGAGGTCGGTTGTGATTCCTTAGTGCATTTTATCAGAAGGAGAAAGGGAAATAAAAAACCTCACACAATGTGAGGTTTTTGTTGTGCTTAGGCTGGTGAGGAGAGGTAGTGAAAACGGACATATCCTTGCTCTGACTTTACCCATGATGAGAACAGATATGCCCAGGATATTCCCTCACCTGCGAGGTTTCCTTTTTAGGTGGATACACGTTGGGCGGCACGAGAAGGGTTTTTCGTCTCTGCAAGAAATGGACCCTGGAGTACCGAAAAGTCCGTTTATCCGTTATTTTATTTTCTTTAAGACAGGCAAGCCGTTTTTGCTTTCAGATACTTCGTAACCCGTGGGTATGCTGTCCAGCGCACCTTCTTTTTCTTCCTTAGCGAAGAAATACAGGGTGGATTTTTTGCCGCTTTTCAAGGTGCGGGTTCTGCCGTGCAAAATGTAGGAATTACCCTTAGAGTTTGTGTATGTATAGGCCATATTTTCTCCTTTCTCAGTAGATTAATGGGTGCCGCCCAACGTGGGGGTAACGTGCTTTACCGCATGGAAAGCGTTATTGGGAATAACCTCATGGTAAGAGGGTAAAATGCCCACGTATTGAGTGGTTTTTAACATATTCAAACGAACATCTAGTATCCATTGTAACCGCTCTGGGGCATTTTTGCCCGTTTTTTCCCCTAAAATAACTCTTTTTCAGGGGAAAATGGGCAAATCCGCCCCTTTTTACCTCCATTTTTGGCCTGATTTTCCTCCCAATGATAGAAAAGTGGATCGTTTTACCTTTTCTGGACGGTAAATTCATGGTATTTGCCAACGCATTTAAAGCCCAGTTTTTTGTAGCAAGTGATGGCAGCTTTGTTGTTTACCTTGACATTCAAACCGATATACTTCACCTTTTTGGAAAGGGATTCACAAAGATGCGCTGTAACTTGGGTGGCATATCCTTGGCCTCTGTATTGGGGGTGGGTGGCAACATTCCCAATAGCAGCTATATCATAGGTGGGGGAATAAACGTGAACCCCGGCGATGCTGATGTATTCACCGACCGCTTCGTCCTTGATGCCGAGATATTGGCCGGTTTCTAGCATCCGGGAGTCAAACCAATTCTTTGGATAACTTTTCTGGTAAAGGGCTTTTACCGCTTTGATTTCCGATGGTGGAATGTGGACCGCCTCCCCTCCGTTTCGTTTTGGGGAGGTGGGTTCACCCATGAGAGCCATCTTGTTATGTTCCCCGTGATGGGTCAGGGAGTGCGTGTCTTGGAAGACCTTGTGAATTGTGGGGCTGAGGTGGGCATAGAAGGTAGGGGGAAGAAGGTCTTTGATCTCCTCCAGCAGGGTTTGGAGTTGCCCTGGATTTTTGGAGAAGGCTAAGAGCACCGGCAAACCATGCCCAAAGTAGATTAACGCGATCTCTCGAGTCTGTTCATCGTCAACAAGGGCGTACCAATTGGTGAATGGCCAGAAGAAATCGTCCAGATCGCCAATGCTGTAGAGATGAAGGTATACATTTCGTTTCAAATATTGATAGATGTCGCGCTTTTCGTGAAGACTGATAGCTTTCATACGTTGGTCCATATAAGCATCTGTCCAATTTATTAGAGGCCTTATAAATCACAACCGCTCCGGCACTTGGTGAATTGGGGGTTTTGTGGGACCCCTGCATCATTCCTTATGCGGTGTGAAAGAGAGAGGGCCAACAAGTTGGCTTGTTGGCCCCAGTTTAAACGATATTGTCCCTTCCGCTAGTTGGGTTGGCGTCTTCTCAGCAGCAGGTAGAGGATAATCCCCAGGAAGATTATGCTCAAAATTCCTGCGCCAGCGATTAAAAGTAAGCGGGGAAATGGAAGGTCGATTCCCTCTGATTCGGGAGCTTCAGCAGCTTCAGCGGCGCCTTCCTCTGCAGCACAAGTTACGACTGCAAGGGAGTTAGATACACTCCAGGCTTCCCCGAACCCTCCGGAAGCGAAGGCAGCGACGGACCATGGGCCTTCCGCATCATCTTCCGATACGGCAATTTCTGCCAGATAGGTGTTCCCACTTTCTTTTTCCATGGAGACAGGGTCTCCAGAGAGGCCGCTTCTGTCGATCAGCAAGGTGGCCTGATCGATGCTCAATCCCTCAGGGAAGGTAGCCCGGATGGTGGCAATGGTGGGTTCACATTCCCCATAAGCAAGTTTTTCGGTTGATGGTTCGATGACGATATCCTCGTTCAACTCAGCTTGCAGTTTTGGGGGGCTCTCAATCACCGAGACCGTGACGGATTGGCTGTTCTGGTTTCCATCCGCATCGGAGGCGGTGACCGTGAATGTTTGGTCCCCTTGCTGGTATCCATCCAGCACGATCCTTGTTCCTGTGCCGAGGGGCTTACCAGCGCTGTCCGTCCACATCACAGCATCCCCTGTGAGGGATCCGTCCTCGGGGTCCACCGCATACGCTTCAAGGATGATTTCGCTGCGGTGGCCCATTTGCTGGCCATCCCGCGGGGTGAGGATATCCACCACAGGGGAACCCTTTTCAAGGGTGAGGATGGGGGACTGGGCTGACGATGTGTGGAAGCCGTCATTGGCGGTGACTTTGAGGATCGCTTCCTGGCCTCCAGCGGCAAGTGACGGCTGCCAATCATATGCCGTGCCGCGCACACCGGTGGCGATGGGGGTGAAGGTTCTTCCCCCATCACTGGAGTATGCCAGGCTGTATGTCAGCGCATCTCCGTCCTCATCCCCCCCTGTCCATCTCAAGCTAACCGGTTGATCCCGCTGGATCGAGCCGGAGTTAGGGGCTATCCATTCCACGGATGGAGCCCTGAGGCTGACCTCCAGGCTGTGGAGGAGTTCGCCTTCATGATAGATCTCCAAAGTTTCCGTTTCCATCGGATAGGGCGCATGGACAGACACATAGGGGAATTCGTGGGCCACGTGTTCCTCACCGTCTGGACAACCATCACAGATCGACTGCTCGGTAACCCCAAAGGAGGTCTCACTTAAAAGATCCCCCTCTTGATTGAGGAAGGCCAGGCGGTAAGGTCCTGCTTGCGGGATCTGACCCAGAGGTTGATGGTAAACCCTGGTCTCAGCAATACGTAAATGACCGTCTTCGACAATGCTGCCGTATAAGGCGAAGGTCGCTTCTTTCTCCAGTTGGGGAGGAAGACGCCGTATTGCCAGCAGATTTCCATCCGACTCTCTTGCCGATGAAGATCTACCAAAGTAATTCCATCCATCCAAACCTCGGTTAAAGAGCTGCTCAAACCGGCTTGCGCTGGCGAAATTTTCTCGCGGCTGATTACCAACCAACCAGAACATGAAGTTTCTGGTATCCCCTTCCGGAATCCACCTGTGTTCCATAAGGTTAAGTGCCCCGCCGGCGAACGTCCGTGGGCTGTCGTGAGACAAGCCCCAGCCGTGGCCTAACTCGTGGGCGATGACCATGCTGTTGGGCGTCGTGGCATCCCAGCATATAGTACCTCTGCTGCAGTTTCCCAAGACGTTGAAGCTGGTCGTCCTGCTGCCCGGCAGCACCGCGCTGGTCGCCATGCGATCCAGGCCATTGGCGGCTACAAACTCATCCATCATCATTTCCGATAGACGGCGGATGTATCCCCAACCGTTGGATTTGCGCCACGCTCCGGGCGCCATGGTGGATTTTTCGCCGTCATCCATTTTACAGTTGCGGTTGCTGTCCTTGTAGGTGTGGTACGGATCGCCGGGAGAGAACAGATCCCGGTCTGAACCAGAGTAATCGTGCCATTCGCCATCGCCGTCTTTATCGATGAACTCCACCACCCACAATCCGATTTCATTCTGGGTGATATTGCCGTCTCCATCCACATCTTCCGGTTTGTTCCAGTCCCATTGCACATGTCCGGGCGGGTCGGTGGTGCCGAGTTTAAATCCACCGCTGCCATCCCCCTGCAGCCATTTTGTCTCTTTATCATCCCCATCGATCGTACCGTCGACGTTGCAGTCGACGACCCCACTGGTTTCGTTCAGCCTTCTTCGATTTCCCGATCCGTCATAGATGAAATCCCAGGCAAAGGACGGTAGTCCAGTGAAGGGGTTCACCCCATTGGGGAGGTCAATCACGCTGGGTGCGACGGCGTAGATGATCCCCGCGTCCCCTGATCTGGCGAGGGGACTGCCAAAGGGCGCGACACCATCCGGCACAGGGTAGAGACGAGCCATGTGCATCATCTGTCCATAAAAACCAGCCGCATTGGTGCCGATAAAGGGATCTTCGACGGGGGCGTGGAATTGATACTGGACAGGGATCTCCTGGAAAGTCACCCTTCCCAAGTCTTCGTGGAAGACGGTGTCTCCGCCTGATTTTAAGACGAATTCAAAATTGTAGGTCCCAGGATCTAAGCCATAGCCAATGAAGAAGTACAGCTCTAGATCTCCCGTCGAAATGGGGCGTACAAGCTCAAATTCATTGCCGACCTTCTGTAAGCCTTGAACAAAAGACCTCGTGCCACTGGCGTCGGTCATCCATAACTGAGCTGTGCTGACGGAGACAGGGGAGACGCTTCCCCCCACCTGGGGGAGGCCGGTAACTCGCAGCGCTCCGCTTTTGTTCGCTACCAGGAAGCTGGGGAAGCCTTCCATGTCAAACACGCCGTGTTGGGTGTAGGCAAAGTCGAGATCGTGCACGGTGAAGGTTTCGTCTGGCAGGAATTCAAAAGTCACCATGTCGGTGTGCTGCTGGCCGGCGCTGTCCTCAGCGCGTACCTCCAGGGTGTTGTCTGTGCCGTAAAGGAGGTCTCGGATGCCGAAGGA
This sequence comes from uncultured Anaerolineales bacterium, assembly GCA_964481465.1. Taxonomy (GTDB): domain Bacteria; phylum Chloroflexota; class Anaerolineae; order Anaerolineales; family UBA11858; genus B10-G9. The sequence continues at coordinate 3,837 of CAYZTL010000023.1, read as the reverse complement.
GGTGGCGACCAGATATTTAGCCGGATGGCTGGTGTGAGGTGAAAAAGCTACTTCCTCCCAGTCTCCCTCATTGACTCGTACCCATACTGTGGCCAGCTCTTTGTCCTCCAAAATCTTTGCCCGACCGGTGAAATCTGTTCGTTCCACGGTCGATCCCTCTTCCGGGTAGGCGATGGATACTTCAGGCGCTTGATCCTCTACGACGGCATCTGCAGACCGCAGGATGGTCAGGTCATCCATCAACCGCCGCTCGGCGATGGATATTCCTTCTGCATTTTCGTATTCCACAGAAGCCTGGGTGATAAGGTCCCCCTCTTCCGCTTCAAAGCTAAGGCAGTGCTTGATGTCTGTTGGCTCGGGGGGAAAAGTGGTGGCGTCGGATCCTAGGAGGACAGTCTTGCCCTCTCCCCCTTCCAGCCCATACACGGATAGGATGGCTGTGACCTCGGTCCCCACATCATTGACCTCCTCTAGGCCGACGTAGGTACCTACAGCTGTCAGTGGGTCGAGGAAGGTCATACGGATGGGATGGAGGGTGTGTCCAAATTCCATACCGGCGATCGAAGACGCCGCGTATCTCCCTGACCGGGGTTGGACATCTTCAGGGCGATAGACATCAAACAAGGGGCCGAAAACCACCCCATAATCCCTTTTTGTATTGGTGCGGAAGCCACCTGTAGATCCGGTGTAATTGAAGGTGATGATTTCCGTCCCTTCCCCAAAACTGATCCCCCCGCACATGTCGGGCCGAGGGGTAGGTGTGAACGGGATGCCGTTATAGTAGGTGATTACCTCCCGGGGATACCCGCAGGTACGGGAGATTTCGACTTTGGATTCATTCCTCCCGCGTTGGATAGGTAAATCCAGGACGGTGAAGACGTAGCGGTGAGGGTTGGCTGGATCTTCTTCGACTTCGACAGTAGTCCCCTCCTTGGGGTCGGGCCATTTCGTATAAGGGGTCCAGCGGTTATTACCGTAAAAATTAACTTCCGGCGTTTCCTCCCGCCCGTAGATGACTTCTACTATCAGGTCTGTGGTCTCCACGCCGCCTAATTCACCCCCGTTTTCTGGGGAGAGGATGGTCACTTCATCGATGCATGCTTCCAGGGTGGGGGTGGGTGTGAAAGTGGCGGTGGGGATGAGGGTCGGAGTAAAGGTGGGCGGAATGGGCGTGTTGGTGGCTGGTGAGGTGACTTTGAATGTGGCTGATGCACAGGTTTCAAATTCGGTCCCATGTCCCGCGCAGGCCCAGATTTTATGGTTGCCTGGGGAAGCTCCGCCAGGAATGGTGACACTGACGGAGAAATTGCCCGGGCTAAAGGTGCCTAATATTTGTCCATTGTCTTTGTCCCCCCAGATAATCCTGTACGGGTTATTGCTGCTTCCCCAATTTCCCCCTGAAACGGTTACTGTACTACCCGGCGGGCCCGAAGACGGGCTTATGTTTATCGTCCCAGCGCCCAGCGGGGCAGCTTGCACGTCCGATAACCACCATCCGGTAAAGATGGCAGTAATCACAAAAAATAAGCTGATGAAAAGCATGCCCTTGGTCTTCAAGGGTCCACCATTAAAAGGTAACACTGTTCCTCCTTTCTCTATCTCAAAATCAAACATTTGCAAAGAGATAGAGAAACTACGTCTAAATTTATTGCCCAGATAGATTCTGGTTATAAAATTATGTGTATTCTCTTGAAAATGGTTTTGAGGGGGGATTGCTGCGATGAGAATATTTCCCTAAGTGTAGGGGAAAACCCAATGGGTGTCAAGTGTGACTTGTTGCCTTGTTACACTTGGCAGGGGAGGGAATATCCACTGTGATTGCAGAGAGGGGATCGGAACGCAAGCGCATGAAAAGGGATACGAGCGGGGGTACCGTTAACATATCCCGGTCCAGGTTGTTCGTTTGATTGAAAACTCCACGGATGAATGCAACCAGATCAAGAGCAATTTTCGGTATAATCTTTGAGGATGGAAGGTATAGTTTACAGGAAAAGGAACTTACATGTCATCACCACTGGTCGAATGTGTACCCAATTTTTCTGAAGGCCGGCGTCCGGAAGTTGTGGATATGATCAAACAGGCCATTGCAGGTGTTCGCGATGTTTATGTCCTGGATTATCACTCGGATGAGGATCACAATCGCAGCGTGATCACCTTTGTCGGCCCTCCCGCAGCAGTCGAGGAAGCGGCGTTCCAAGCCATCTCAAAGGCATCGCAGCTCATTGATCTCAATGAGCATGAGGGAGAACACCCCCGTATCGGGGCCGCGGATGTGGTCCCTTTCGTCCCCATCTCGGATGTCTCGATGGGAGATTGCGTGGAAATCGCGCGGCGTCTTGGAGAGCGAGTTGGCGAAGAATTGAATATTCCCGTTTATTTATATGAAGAGGCAGCGACCCGACCGGATCGCAAGCGTTTAGAAAATATCCGCCGCGGAGAGTATGAAGGCTTGAAAGCGGAGATTGGCGTGGATCCAGACCGGGAGCCGGATTACGGTCCGTCTAAATTGGGGTCGGCGGGAGCGACGGTGATCGGGGCCCGGGAATTTCTAATCGCCTATAACGTGTATCTAACCACGGATGATAAGGAGATCGCGGACAAAATTGCCCGTGCTGTCCGCTGGTCTTCCGGTGGGTTGCGTTATGTGAAAGCCTTGGGCATGCTGGTGGACGGACGCGCCCAGGTGTCGATGAATTTGACGAACTTCCGGAGCACGCCCTTGGCCCGGGTGGTGGAGTTTATTCGCAGGGAAGCGGCCAGATACGGCGTGGCTGTTCATCACAGCGAGTTGGTGGGTCTCATCCCTCAAGATGCGTTAGTGGGTGCTGCGGTATGGTATACACAGATGGACCAATTTGAACCCGATCAAGTCCTGGAGCGGAGGCTTTACGCCGCGTTGGACGAAGAGCAAGAGACCAGCTTTTTGGATAAGCTGGCTGCGGGAAGCCCCACGCCGGGAGGTGGATCAGCGGCAGCCCAGGCAGCAGCCATGGGCGCTGGCCTGGTCTCCATGGTCGTCCGTACCACTCTGGGGAAGACTCAATATGAAGATGTGGCGGGGGCATTGGATGCCATTCTTGAGGAATCGGAAGCGTTGAGGGGGGCCCTGACATCCGCAGTTGAGGAAGACGCAGCGGCTTTTAACGCGGTGATGGAAGCATACCGCCGCCCCAGTGATGATCATGATCGGTCTCAGGTTATCCAGCAAGCGCTGTTGAAGGCAGCCTGCGTCCCTTTACAGGTAGCCCGCGATGGCGTGCGCGTGATGACCTTGGCTTTGGAGGTGGCAAAGAAAGGGAATATAAACGCCATCACAGACGCTGCTACCGGATTATATTTGGCCTACGGAGCCGTGAAAAGCGCTGGCAGCAACGTCCGAATTAATATGCAAACCTTGGATGACCAAGAGACGGAAGAGACGATGTTGTCAGAATTGGAGGAGCTTGAGGAAAGGGCAAAACAGGTTTATTCTCAGTTGGATGATGTCCTCGCAGAACGGGCCCAATTAACTTGAGCGTGGAAAAGGGCCTGTTCAACCCGAAGGGCTTTTCCCATAAAACAACCCGCCCATAGATATCCTTAGGTGAGGGTGATAAGCCCGTATCATTGGCGATCAAATGACGATTAAGAAGATACTCCCTTGGCTTATATTGATTGGGGCATTGCTCACCTCTCTCTTCCTCCTCCAGCGGTCGCTACAGGGTGTGTTTTCTCCCTTTGAGGGAGGTCAGAATGTGGAAACGCCGACCGCCTTCCTTCCCCTCTCACCGACGGAGACAATCGTCCCCACGCCAGCTTCCCCCCCCCCCCCCCCACCCCCCCCCCCCCCCCCCCCCC
>CAYZTL010000022.1:0-31714 GCA_964481465.1 uncultured Anaerolineales bacterium | reverse complement strand
GGTCATTCATCGATCCCAGGATGCTTCTGCTGGCCGTTTTTGCGAAGAGGACGGGCTCCATCGCGGACCGTTCCTCGACGATGATGGGGGTTGGGATGCCAATGCCGGCCAGCTGGTTGGCGACCCGGCGTTTAAATTGGGGGATGAGTTCGCCAGCCAATTGTGTAGGCACCGCCACCGTGAGCAGGGAGCGCTCGTTGGTGAACATCACCAGATCCCCCAGAACGGTGGGGATGAGGTTCGCGTACCAGTTTCCCAGCGCGGTGGTGGGAGGGGAGGGAGACTCGACCGGATCCCTGTCAAGGAAATCCAATAATTTTCGCGTGCACCGCAGTGTGATCGTCATTTTTTCCTTGGCGAATTCGTGCCGGGCGCCGGCTGACGCGGTTTCAAGCGCCGAAAAACCTATCAAACAGTTCTTTGGCAGCTTTCTGTCCTTTCTCGGTGACCAGCACAGATTTGGCCTTGGTTTTGGGATTGCTGATATAGCCCTTTTCGTGAAGGCGGTTCATGGTATCCCAGTCGAACCCTTTCCAGGCTCTGGTAGTCTCTTTATCCCCGTGGAAGTTGAGGTAGAGCAGGGCCAGCACGCACTCATCAACATGATCTCGATTGTATTCTGTCATTTTTTCTCTAGCCAGGATGGGAATGCCAGTTTTTCGTAATCTCCCCCTCACCATGCCATCATTCCATACTCCGTTCGCCCTTCATACGTTCAATCTTCAATCCATCACCGGGTCGTCCATCCCGGGGGATATAAAGGCGTTGGAGTCAATCTGAGTCTATATAAACGAGTACTGCCCGGGCGAAGGCATCGAAATCCTGGAGATGCTTTTGCAGGATATCAAATACGGCTTGATTGTCAATTTGAGCGTAATCATTCACGATTAGATTTCGGAACCCCGCCATCTTATTGACTTTCTTGAGTAAAGAATCCGAGATGATATTCTCTTCGGTCAGCACGTGGAAGGTATCTCTGTTATCCTTAGGGGTACGATATCCCTCCTGGGCGATGATGTGTTGTCCGATATCCAGGCATGCTTCGACTGCCAGATGAAGGGTACGTTCCACTGCCCGGCGCAGGATTTTATTCTCTTTGTATTCCTGGAAATCAATATTTTGTAGATCCTTCAAGTCGCCCACGTATTCGTCGAGCAGCATCAAGCGTTCGCGAAGGACGTCGTTTCTTTCTGCCAAGTCCTTCCTCCTTAACCTGATTTAGAGCAGCCTGGCGGATAAAATCAAGCCTGGGTTTGAAATCAAAGTATCTTCCCAGGGCCTGTACCACGAATGAAATCCGTTCTTGAGAAGAGCGTTCATAGATTAAAATGCCCTCGTTCAGTACCTGGTAGATCAGGAACAGAGAGGCATTGTTTAAGACCGTAATTTGGGTTTGGCGGTTGGTGAAGGGATCCATAGATTCCATGAGCTCCAACTGCCGGTTAACCAGGTCCTGGTGTGATGGTTGTTTATCTAGCAGGACTGCGATATCTATATCGCTCAGATGAGTAGATTGATTCCGAGCTGTGGAGCCGAAGAGATACACTGCAATCACATCAGGTTGCTTGGAAATCGCAGTGCGGATTTCTGGGATGTCGATCTGGGGATAGCGTCCACCGGTCATATTTCCTCCGTCTGTGATTATAGCATGCCGGGACCGGATATGCATTGATGGCAGTCACTGCGCCGTGCGCACAACCTGCCGACATAGAACCCACAGCCAGGCATGAGACCGCATCTTCCTTCCCCTCTCCCCCTCCCCTAGTCACCCCACCATAAAATCACCCCCTTTTTACATCATCGGGTCATTTTTAAAAATTTTTTGCTCGGCAATGCGCTGACATTTTGACGCGCCAACGCCCTAACGGTTCAACGCGCTGACGAAGATCTCACTGTCATCGCGAGGCCTTTTCTAATATGATCCCCGGGAGGTCGGTGGTTTCCCGGAATCCGCTGCCCGAACCCGCCAAAATTTCAACCCTGTCTTGCCGTGTGTGATCGCCTCATCTTTTGCCGGTACTATTCAATCCATTTCTCCTTCCGTGGGTCGGCAATCCTTTCCATATCTCGCCCCAATAGCGCCAGGGACGTTATCAAAAGGGTCAGGAATACCCAGGGATACAGCAGCCACCATTTCCAGAATTCTGTAAAGAATATGCCGCTAAAGTTTACAGCGTGGTGAATAATCAGCCCCCAGCTCCTGGATGTCGGATCTCCCAGACCCAAAAAAGCCAGCGAGGCTTCAGCAACGATGGCTTTACCGGCCAATCTGATCATGCTCACCATGACGATGGGCAGCAGCTCTGGAAGAAAATGCCACGTCAGCAGGTAAAAGGAGCTTGCGCCGTAATGCGAGGCCATTTTGATGTAAGGCTGCTCCTTCAAGGACAGCGCCCCGGCTCGTACGATCCTGGCTGGCCTGGACCAGGAAAAAAGGGCCAGAACAACGATAATGTTTACCACACTCGGGCCAAAGAACGCGGCCAGAACAATCATCACGGGCAGATTGGGCAGGGCGATCATGACGTCGATCATTCTCATGAGAAGCCTGTCGATCCAGCCACCCTTGTGGGCTGCAAACATCCCGATCATACCCCCGCCCAATCCGGCCAGCAAAGCCGTCCCCAGCCCGACCGCCAGGCTTACCCTGGCGCCATAACAGATCATGGCCCACATGTCCACGCCGAGCTCATCTGTCCCGAGCAGGTGTGGCATTCCCGGAGGTGCGAGCGGAGGCCCGGAAGAGCGATCATGGGGCAGCCAGGTAAGCAGGGGGGCGAATATCGCCATAAGGACAAGTAGAGCCAGGATGATTGCGGAGACTTTCCCCGGTACACTCAAACGGCGCCAGGCTGATTGGATACCCGGGCGGCTGCTCGTCGGCCCCATCACGGTTTCCTTATTCACGTCTTGGCCTCATGCTTTTTCGCGTCCCCGGCGTTGAGGACCGCCGGCTTTGTCCGGGGGTCAAGGTACTTGTAGGCCAGATCTGCCAGCATATTGGCAGCCATGACGCCAATAGCCAGGACAAGGAATATACCCTGTATCAGTGGGTAATCCCGTACGATGACAGCATCGCGCATCAACATGCCAATCCCTGGATAGGAAAAGACATTTTCTGCCAGAATCGCTCCTCCTATCAATCCCCCCAGCTGAATGGCTATGCGGGTGAATATAGGCATCAGTGCATTGCGAAGCGCATGGACATAGCGGATGCGCCGCTCTTTGAGCCCTTTGGCCCGGGCTGTACGCATATAATCCTTCGTCAGCACCGTTCCCAGGCTGTTGCGCACCAACAGATACATCCCGCCCGTCCTGGCAAGCGTCAGGGTAAGAATGGGCAGGGCGGCATGGTGAAGGATATCCAGCACTTTCTCCCACACACTGTCATACTCGGCAAAGTGCGTCACCGCTCCTGCCAGGGGGAACAGTCCTAAGCCTGAGCCGAGCCAGATCAGCAGCACCAGACCGACAAGGAATGCGGGGATCTCGGAAAAAGCGATCAAGACCGAATACAGGGCGCTGTCCTGCCAATGACCTCTATGCCAGGCGGAATAGCTGCCGAGGAGTATGCCCAATAGGATGCTCAAACCCATCGCGCTGATGACCAGAAATATCGTCCAGGGCAGTCTGTTCAGGATAATGCGGCTCACATCTACTTTGTAGTAATAACTAAATCCCAGGTCTCCCCTGACGAGTTCCTTGACATAGCTTGTGAACTGTTCGTGCAGGGGCTTGTCGAGCCCGTAATACTCCCGAAAATATGCCAGCTGGTCCCTGGAGTAAACACTCACGACTTCATTTGCTCCACCAGAATAAAGAAAAGGGTCTCCGGGCATCATCCTGGGCAGGACAAAGTTTAAGATGATAATCGCCAGGAATGTCAGCATATATTCAAGGACTCTGAAACTCTTCTTGCCGATCAAGCTGCCCATCGGTTATAAACCTGCCTCCATCAGCTCTTGTGTGTGGCAGCAGCTGGACTCTTCGATGACATTACTCGGTGAGCCTTCTTCCGTGATCTGGCCCTGGTTAAGGACGATGATTCTTTCCGATATTTTACGGGCGAGATGCAAATCGTGGGTGATGAAGAGCATCGCAAAGCCCCGGCTGTTCTGCAGCCCTTTTAACAGGCGCAGCAGGTTAGCCTGGGTTGATACATCGAGCATGGACGTTACTTCGTCGGCGAGCAAGAGTTTTGGCTTCATAACCAGGGCGCGGGCGATGGCGATCCTCTGGCTTTGCCCACCGCTCAATGACGAGCAGTGTCTGCGCAAAAAGGAATCACCGCCGGGAAGTTGAACGTCTTTGAGCACTTCCTTTACTCTTTTCGTTCTCTCTTGCGGGTCGCCGATCTGGTTTATACGTAAAGGTTCAAGCAGCGCGTCCTCAACGGTGAACCTGTGGCTCAATGAGCTAAAAGGATCCTGCAAAACAAGCTGGATGCCGCCTTCCTGACAGGCTGGCCCGTTGCCTTTGACCGCTCGATCGTCGAAAAAGACCTGGCCTGCGTCGGGCGCTAAGAATCCGGCGAGAATGTGAGCCAGCGTGGACTTGCCGGAACCCGACCGGCCCACAACAGCCACCGTTTCGCCGTGGCGCAACCGCAGTGACACGTCCCGGACTGCCTGTATTACCTTATGCTGCACCTGGAAGGTTTTGGAAACACCTTCTGCTTTCAGCAGGTCAACGATCCCTCCCCGGTGGCAGGCTAACTCCCTGTTATCAGAAACCCGCTCCAGAAAGGGTTTTTTCTGAGCGCATTCTTTTATCGCCTGGGTGCATCTGCTGGCAAAGACGCATCCCTTGCTATCATGCTGAGTTTCCCCCGGGATACCCCACAGATCCTTATAGGGAAATGCCCGGACGGAAGAATTGACAAGACCTCTGGTATAGGGATGGCCTGGCGCTTCGATGACATCCTGTGTCGGCCCTTTTTCCAATATTTCTCCTCCGCAGAGCACCATTATTTTGTCGGTGAGATCCCGCATGGCAGAGAAGTCGTGGGATATGACCAGCAGGGAGAAACCCATTCTCTCTTGCAGATTGCGGATCATCTCAAACAGGTCTTTTCTGGTTACAGCATCCATTGAACTGGTCGGTTCGTCCAGAATGAGCAGGCGGGGGCTGCAGGACAACGCCATCGCCAGAAGCACCCTCTGGCGCATGCCGCCGGAAAGCTGATGGGGATAAGAATCCCTCCAGTATTTTTCCAGGCCGACCAGCTCGAGCAGCCTTGCTGCCTCACCGGATGCTTCCCGGTCTGAGAGCCCTTCTGTTTCCTGCAACGGTTCCACGATCTGCCGGCCAATCTTCATGACGGGATTCAGGACATCCAAAGAATTCTGAAAGAGCATAGCGACCGTCTTCCAGCGCAGCTTTTTCTTTTCCTTTTCAGCAAGAGACAGCAGCTCCTGGCCCATCACGACAATATTTCCGTGGACCTTATGCGGCAGTCCAATCAGCCCCAACAGAGACAGGGCCAGGGTTGTTTTGCCGCTTCCCGATTCCCCTGCAATGCCAAGGTTTTCCCCGGCATGCAAAGAAATGGAAATGTCCCTTAGCGCGGTTAGATAGGTGTGATCCGTGTGATACTGGACGCTCAGCCCGTCAACTTCGAGCAAAACATCCTGACTCCTCTTTACATCCATCACTTCAACCGCCGAAATCTTTCGTTGGATTGACTGCATAACTTGATCGTTGGAGAGTGGAAAGGCCAGGGGTTTGCGGGCGTGCAGCCCATCCCCGCAAACTCTCTCATTCCCTCCCCGTTCATTGCGATGCTGTGAATATGAAACCTCAGTTACCTCTGCAAGTATGACAGCTTGGCGTGCTCCATGACCGGGTGATCGAACATAAATGTCCATCCATCATACTTGTCCGCGTTATATGCATAAAGGTAGTAACCATTGAAGAGTGGAATCTCCGGTGCGTCTTCGGCCAGAATCTCCTGGATTTCATACAGAATTGCTTTTCTTTTTTCGGGATCCACTTCTACCCTTTGTTCCGCAAGCAGCTCGTCTAGCGCAGGGTTTTGATAGCCTTGATTGGCGCCTAAGATCGCGCTCAGGGAGCCCCCGGCGTCTTCATAATCTATCTGGCTATGATATCGTACCCTGAGGAAATCCGGATCAAGACCCCAGCTCCCCATTGAAATCAGGGCCATCTCATACTCTCCATCAAAAACCCTGGCATCTCTTGACTTGGAGTCCACTGAAACCACGTCAAGGTTGATGCCCACGTCGGACAGCTGCTCTTTCAAGATCTCCGCGATCCTTATCCCACTGCCATCATCAACCAGCAGCTCGATGGAAAGGTCTTGATCTATCCCTGCTTCTTGCAAAAGCTCTACTGCTTTGGCCGGGTCATATGCATAATCGACGATGTTTGGGTTATAGTACTGATGATCGATCGGCAATATCCCCGGGCTGCCCGGTTTTGCCAGCCCGCGCTGTATCTTGGCGATCATATCCGCCTTGTCAATGGCATGGGCGATCGCCTGTCGGAACTCCTTGTTCTGAAAGAGCTCATTTTCACGCATGTTGAAGGTGAGCATTGTCCCCGCCAGAGCAGGGCTTTCCACAATCGCGAACGCCGGTTTTTCCCTGAATCGATCTGCTACATCCGCTTTAATACGGGCGATGTCGATGTCCCCATTTTCCAGAGCCAGAATGCTGTCACTGACGGGCACAAGCTCAATGACATCGATCCGCTGCTGGGGTCCCCAGTATTCGCCGAATGCGACATAACGATAGGATCCATGTTCTGAGCTGTAGTCCGTGAGCATGTACGGGCCGCAGCCGATGGTCGCTTTCTCGTCTCGGAACTCATATGGATTCTCAACATCTTTCCAGATGTGTTCTGGAATGATCCTCATCATTCCCACTTCACTTAGAAAGGTCGCATCCGGATTTGCGGTCACAAACTCCACCTGGTAGTCTGACAGAGCCTGTATGGATAATAGATGTTCTTCAGATATCCGGTCGCTGGTAAAGACGGGCGGGTGTTCCTGGTAATAACGGAATGAAAAGACGACGTCATCTGCGGTAAGTTCCTGCCCATCGTGCCATTTAACGTCAGGCCTTATGTTAATAACATACGTCTTGTCATCTTCGCTCACGTCCCAACTTTCGGCTAGCCAGGGGATATAGCCTTCTTCATCGGGTTCAAGCAGCGAATCGAAAATGTACTTCATGACCGTTCCCCTCATACGGGGATAATGGGCAAAGGGAGTCGGGTAACCGCCATCTCTCATAGCATCTATTCTTATGACTAGCGGTTCAACACTTGCAGTGGGTGGTGGTGCTGTTGTTGCTGTCGATTCAGGAGCAGGCTGCGAACTTGTCGCAGATTCCCCACTGCTGCAGGCTGATAAAGGTAAAAGGGTAATGGCCAGGATAATCATCACAAATCCAGGCAGCCATTTTTGTAGTCTTTTATTCGCATTCATGTTATGTATCTCCTTTTTTGATATCATGTTAATTACGGATTTGTTCCGCGGGTCCGGTCTTTGGTCACTGAAGTGAATCCCAGAAGTTGTACTCGTTAGAGCTCACTTAAATATGCGTTCCAATGCCCCTTTCCAATCTCCATCGCCAAAAACGTATCACATTCCAGCTCGACAATCGCTGCAAAGGCCTGGAAAAGAGAGGTGCTCCAGATCCACTTTAAAGCCATATTTTTTCAGGGTGTACGCGGACAAAGCTTCTGCGGGTTCCATCTCCGCCCCGATCACTTTGCCGCACTTTCGGCAAACGAGATGAAGGTGGGGCTCTTCAGGGCCGATCAGCTTATATTCCCGGTGACCCTCTCCGAGGTCGCTGGAGATGACCAACTCAAACTCCTCCAGAAGATCCAGCGTGCGGTAGACGGTGGATAAATCTACCGCCGCGCTGACCTCGTGCACCCTGTCCAGGATGTGATCCGCTGAAGCCATTTTGTCGATCTGATGCAGGGCGGAAAGGACAATCTCCCGCTGCGGGGTAAGCCGGAATCCTCTTTTCCGCAGCTTTTCAAGGAAAAATGTTTCACATGTCATCCTCCGCCTCCTTTCCTACATGCACTCTGATAGATGATCTCCAGCCCGGGGAGGCAGGATTGCCTTCCCGGGCCCCGTATCGACCTGCACACCAGTTGTGAGTATTCGCAACAGCCTTAGTGTGTTATTGCATATTATTGCAATAAATTATAGATGTGGTGGGGTCCAGCCGCAAGGAGATTATTAACCTCTTAGCGGGAGGAAGGTCATAAGGAATGGACTGGGGACTGTGAACATATCATGCAGCAGCTTGTGTCCGGCCGCCGTCTCTTTACAAAACCTGATTTTTCGTGGGGGGATGGTGCCGGGCCCGCCTGCCGCGCTATCACCGGGATATTTTCCCAGGGGGGCAACATGCTGATTTGTAAAGGGGAGAACATTGTCTTCCACCCTCATCCGCCCTATACTTCTCAATACGGATCCTATCTGTTGAAAGGAAGATATACCCATGACTCAAAATGCAGGACAGATGACGGGTCAATTCGGATGGTGGCTCACGGAATATTTACGAAAGGAACACGCAGATAAACACTATATCGTTTACTACGACCACGGCGATCCCGCGAAACACGATAACGTCGCTGCCATCAAAGGCTTTATCGGGGGAGAAGTGAAAAACGAAAACCGCCTGGCTGATGTGGACGTCATGGTCGCGGATGAGGACCACAACATTCGGGTCTTGATTGAGATCGAAGAGAGCCCCCTCTCTCCCAAGACGCTGCTGGGCGATGTCTTTGCCAGCCTGGTGAGCACAGGATTCTCAATCCTGGATGATGGCCAGAGATATTTCAAAGTCTCGCGCCGTACACGGCTGATCGTTGCCGGTTTCCACCCTAATCTGGAAAGACGAAAAAATTATCGTGATGACATCCGGCGCAGGATAGGGCAGTTTTCTGTACCGGTGGACGCAATATCTATCGACAATGTTGAATTCATCATCGAATCGGACCTCGATTCTTGTCTGAGGAAGTTGCGTCAGCGGATAAAAAAGATCCTATAAATTTTCTACTGCTCACCTGATCTCAATGATCATAAGTCTAAGGCTTTAACCTGCAACCTTGAACTCCGAACGTATCAGCTGTACGCCCAGATCCTGGTTCGTTACTATCGGGTAGTCTGGCAGCAGTGGTGAGGAAAAGTAATTAGTTTGCTGGAGGATTATCGATGTCCTTACACGAAACACCCATGATTGAACAATATTGGGAACAGGTCGGAGGAACCCTGGTGGAAGAATTTTATGCCGTATATCGATCAGACACAAACGGCCCCAGGAGGATCGATGCTGTGATTATCCCGGATGGTCCGACTAAAAGGGCATCTCAGGATGAAGTGACTCTCGATGGAGAGGATATCATTGTTGTGCAAGCAAAGGCCAGCCGCCTGGGGATGTATGTAATGGGGCAGGCAGTCTTTTCTCCGAAATTGATCCTCAAGAATCACAACTCAGCTTCGATTCAATCTATTGCTCTGGTCAAAGATTACGACAGTGGCTTAGGCCCCATGCTAGATGGTTTTCCAGATGTTGATGTAGTTGTTATACCAGCCTGATTTTTAAGGTTTGAACGATTAAATATTCTCACCTACAGCTAAACAAAACGCAAACTTCATTGCATTGCCTGATTGTTGCTTTAAACCTATACTATTGAAAGGGATTGCATTGAAGTATCCAGCCTATCCACAAAGAGAAAGGTAGGTTCTCATGCCTGTTATTTTTGATTCAAGCGATAATCTGTACAGCCCCGTTAAGTATCAAAAAGAAGCGACCTTTGAAAAGACCGTAGTCGATCTAGCGGATCAGATCTTCGGTACATCTACCATCTATGTGGATGTCAAAAAGCGCGTAACCGGAAACGATATCATCACCATCCCGGATGGTTATCTGATTGATATGACGGTTCCGGATAACCCCAAGCTCTTCATCATCGAGAATGAAATCGTCAGCCACGATCCTTTTCAACACATTGGTATCCAGTTATTAAAATTTTCCATCAGCTTTGAGGATGCGCAACAAAGCATCAGAAACTTCTTGATGAAGGAAATCGAAAAGGACGAAACCAGCCTGAAACGCCTCAAAGAAGGGTGTGATAAAAGCAACAGCCGGAACATTGATAATTATCTCGACAAGGCGGTATATGGAGACTTCCGGGCTATTGTCTTAATCGATGAAGCCAGGGATGAACTCCATAAGGTATTGGAAAAAATCCGCTCTAATATTTCAGTTTTGGAGTTAAAGTCCTTCCAAACCGATGGGGGAAATGTCCTTCACCAATTTGATACACTTTATGAGGAATATGAAGAACCTATCCCTGAAGATGGACTTGACTATCCCAGCAGAAGTCTAGAAGAGCGCCAGCGGAGACGGGAACGACGAGCTAACTCAGATACGGTCGTTGTTCCTGCGAAAGAGGAAGGATTCAAAGAAACGTTCCTGGGAGAAAACCGGTGGTATTCTGTCAGAATTGGCGCGGCCATGAAAGAGAGAATACAATATATCGCAGCTTATCAGGTTGCGCCAATCAGCGCTGTGACGCATATTGCTGAAATTCAGGAAATTAAGCCGTATAAAGACACCGGCAAATACCAGATCATTTTTAAGGGTCCAGCTCAAGAGATTGATCATGTCCCGATTGATGATTCCCGATATGCTCCTCAAAATGTAGTTTATGTTAAACGGGATGATTTATTGAGTGTCGATAGTCTCGACGAAGCGTTAGGCAATTAAATATGCAAAACGATTTCTCAAACAAAGCCAATTTTATCTGGAATGTCGCCAATATTATCCGCGATGCCTTTAAGCGCGGCCGGTACCAGGATGTCATTCTCCCGTTCACGGTCCTGAGGCGGATCGATTCTGTACTCGCGCCTACCAAAGACGAGGTCATGGAATCGTATTATCAATATCGGGATAAGCTGGATAACTTGGCGCCGTTATTAACAGACAAATCCGGGTACGCTTTTTACAACACCTCAAAATATACCTTTGACTCCCTGCTGGCAGATCCGGATGATCTGGCGGACAACCTCCAGAACTATATCGCCGGGTTCAGCCCCAACATGCGCGATGTGCTGGATAATTTTGATTTCACCCGCACCATTGAGCGCCTGGATGAAGAAGGCCTTCTTTACCTGGTCATGGAGCGCTTCAACCAAATTAATCTTCACCCCGACGGGGTCCCCAATCATGAAATGGGCACCATCTTTGAGGAGTTGATCCGGCGCTTCAATGAGGCCCTCAACGAAAATCCCGGCGAACACTTCACGCCGCGGGATGTAATCCGCTTGATGGTCAATCTGCTCATCACGCCGGATATGGATGAGTTGAATCAACCCCGAATATTGAAGAAAATATATGATCCCTGCTGCGGGACAGGTGGGATGCTGACGATTGCCAAAGATTTCATTGAAGAATTCAATCCCCAGGCCGATATCTATCTCTACGGGCAGGAGGTCAACCCGGAAACCTACGCGGTCTGCAAATCTGATCTCTATATGAAGGATCCCGATGGTAAGGATGCGGAGAATATTTACAAAGGAAGCACCCTGTCCGAAGACCATCTGGCAGGGGAGTCCTTCGCTTATCAACTGGCCAATCCTCCCTATGGGAAAAACTGGCGTTCGGACAGCCAGGCGGTCAAGCGGGAGGCCAAGCGCGGGCATGCCGGGCGCTTTGGTGCCGGGACGCCAAGGAAAAGCGACGGCCAGCTTTTGTTCCTGCAGCACATGCTCAGTCACATGCAGGGGAAGGATAGCGGCGGCGGGCGGGTGGCGATCATCATGAATGGCTCTCCGCTATTCACGGGAGATGCCGGGAGCGGGGAGAGCGAGATCCGGCGCTGGATCCTGGAAAACGACTGGCTGGAAGCCCTGATCGCCCTCCCGGAGCAGCTCTTTTACAACACCGGGATCGCCACCTATGTATGGATCTTGAGTAACCGTAAACCTGAGGATCGCCGCGGGAAGGTGCAGTTGATTGATGCTACTGACCTCTGGGCCCCGATGCGTAAAAGCCTGGGGGATAAACGGCGGCAGCTGGAGCAGCAACACATCGATGAAATTGTCGGTCTTTATCAGAAGGAAATCGAGAATGGTCGGGTCAAAGTTTTCAGGAATGAAGAATTTGGCTTTCGTAAGATCCGGGTGGAACGGCCGCTGCGGATGAACTATCAGGCGGCGCCCGACCGCATTGAAAACCTCAAAGAAGAACGCGCCTTCCAAAAGATTGCGGAAAGCAAAAAGCGGGATCCTGAAAAGAAGCAGCAGGAGATCGAAGTGGGAAAGAAAAAACAGCAGGCCATTTTGCAGATGTTGAGTGAAATCGAACCCAAGGTATATAAAAATGTGGAAACCTTCCGCGATGTGTTCAAATCCGAAGCGGAAAAGCGGGGTATCCAGCTCTATGCAGCCACCCGGGATGCCATTGTTGATGCCTTAGGCAAACGGGACGAAGAGGCGGATATCATGGTCGACCGCCAGGGCAGGCCGGAGCCGGACACGGATTTACGTGATTATGAGAACGTTCCGCTCATTGAGGATGTATGGGAGTACTTTGAGCGGGAAGTGAAACCCTATGTACCCGATGCCTGGATTGATGAGGATTACACAGACGAAAAGGATGGAAAAGTGGGGCGAGTGGGTTACGAGATCAACTTCAACCGTTATTTCTATGAATATGAACCGCCCCGGCCGCTGGATGAGATCAACGCGGAAATAAAAGATCTACAAAATGATATTGTTGAATTGTTGGGAGAAATAACGAATAATTAGTTGATACAAATGCTTGTCAAGAATTTTTAGAAACTACTGACAGTTAGCAGCCCCTACAAATGGGATAAAAACATGCATTTTTTCTATCTTGATGAGGCCGGTTGCAATGGTAGAGATTTAGAAAATCCTGAACAGCCCATATTTGTTTTAAGTAGCTTCATTGTAAGTGATGAAAAGTGGAACACCACAAATAGTCAGTTTAACGAGATAATTTCTGATTATTTTGAGGGTGAAGTACCTGATGATTTTGAGCTACATTCTGAAGAACTATTTTCTCCAAATGGTGATGGGCCTTTCTTAGATCACAATAGGTCAAGAAGAAACAATTTAGCTGACAATTTGCTCGACTTAATAATCGAAAGATCACATCACACTGCATATTTTGGTGTCGATAAGCAAGCACTAATAGAAAGTATACCTGTGGATTTGAGCATTAAAGAATATCTTGATTTTGAGGTTCCGTATCTAATTAGTTTTGATTATATTTTGTCATTGATCGAGTGGTATATTAGCAATAGATTAGGAAGAACTGCGAGAGCTATGATTATTCTTGATGAAAAAGAAGAGTTCGAAAGTCAAATTAGATCCGTCGTTAGACATCAAAAATATCTGGTTCCATCAGTAAGAAGGCTAACAAGAATAGTTGAATTTAGTTATCCCATCAGCTCACATACAAATCCTATGGTACAGCTTGCAGATTTAGTAGCATATCTAACAAAAAAATTTTTAGAAATTGAACACGGGTATCGAGAATATTATCCATCCGATGTAAAAAATATTTATAGGGACTATTATGTCAAGATTGAAGACAGATTAATAAGGAAAAGTATTTGCCAATATGATGAAAGAGTATCTGCAGAAAATTACTATGACTTTTTGAGAGATATTAATTCTAAGCATTTAAGGGGTTGGAAAACTAGGGATTTCTAGTTTATTTATGGTTGAACTCTACTGAATCTGATCGCCTTCAGGGGCAGTCAGCTCTGATATTTTTGTAAATTATTGTTTACAAGCGAATTACATACTGAATTTTACCTAGCAGTAGGGGATTTATTACGATGTAAATTTGGAATAAACTTGTTCCCTTCCATGATTGGGAGGTAGTACTGCAGCAATGTGTATTTGAGTTGATAACATCTGAGTTTTATTTGAGATTGTTTTGTGAGTAATGATGAAATGAAAATAAAAAAAGGGAATTCAAGGTTTAGGGCATATCCTGAATATAAAGAAACTAACATCCGTTGGATAGGAAATCTACCGAAAAACTGGGATGTATCAAAACTAAAATATTTACTTTTGAAGAATGAAGGCGGGGTTTGGGGTGATCCTGGAAATAAAGATAATGGAATACCTGTCTTGAGGTCTACTGAAATAACAGTAAATGGTGAATGGGATTTATCAGATCCTGAGTGGAGAGTTTTGCCTGAAGATGATATTCAAGATTCGATCTTGATGGAAGGTGATTTACTTGTCACAAAATCGAGTGGGAGTGCACTACACCTGGGTAAGACAGCTCTTGTTAATAAAAGAGTAGAATCCTTGAAATGTGGCTTTTCCAATTTTATGCAAAGACTAAGAACCAATATATATATTATCCCAAAATATCTGTATTTTATTCTAAATACGCAAATTGGAAGAGAGCAGATAAATTATTATGGAAGCACCACGACTGGTCTTGCTAATATTAATACCAAAGTTCTCAATGAACTTAATATACCGATTCCACCGAAGTCTGAGCAACATAAGATAATAGCATTGTTAGAGAATGAAACAAAACGAGTAGAAGATTTGATTGAGAAGCAGGAGCGGTTGGTTGAGCTGCTGGAGGAGAAGCGCACGGCGCTGATCAGCCATTCGGTCACCAAAGGGTTGGACCCCGATGTGGAGATGAAAGACTCCGGTGTGGATTGGTTGGGGAAGATCCCGAAGCATTGGGATCTGTCTCGCCTAAAATTTACTTGTAAAATTAATCCTTCTAAACAGGAGGTCTCCAAAATTCCAGAGAATACTCCAGTTTCATTTTTGCCAATGGAATATATTGGAGAAGATGGTGAACTAATTTTAGAAGAGGATAAACAATTAGATAAGGTTTTTGATGGATATACATACTTCAGGAACCAGGATGTCATCGTTGCCAAAATAACGCCTTGTTTTGAGAATGGGAAAGGTGCATATTGTATTGAGCTTACAAATAACATTGGATTTGGCACAACTGAGTTACATGTTTTACGGTCTTTCCCGAGCTATTTTCCCAAGTATATTTACTATATAACTAAGTCATATCCTTTTCGAAAACTTGGGGAAGCGACTATGTATGGGGCTGCCGGTCAAAAAAGGGTGGCAGAAGATTTCATTAAAAATTTTGAAATAGGGTACCCAGATCTTGACGAGCAAAAATCTATAATAAATGAATTAGACAATGAGATGGATAATATCGATAAACTAATTCAAAAAATAAATTCGTCGATAAATATATTAGAAGAATACCGAATTTCATTGATCTCCGCAGCGGTGACTGGCAAGATCGATGTCCGCGATCAAGTGTAAGGGATGAAATTTATGCCCGACATCACGGAAAAAAACTTTGAATCCACCATCGAGCAGGTCCTGTTATCGGGCGGTCCCGATGCGCTCCCTGAACAGGCCCACAATATTGCCGAGATCCAGGCCATCTACGACGCAGAGCCCGGCCCGGCATATACCCCCGGCGGTTTCCGCAAGCGGACCTCCGCTGACTACGATGAGGAACTCTGCCTGGACCCCGAACTGGTGGTTGAATTCCTGCAGGCCACCCAGCCCCGGCAGTGGGCCAAACTCCGCAAGCAGTACGGCGACCGCACCCGCAGAAAATTCATCCGCCGCCTGGCGAAAGAGATCGAACATAAAGGAACGCTCTATGTGCTGCGCAACGGGGTCAAGGACATGGGCGCCAAATTCGATTTGGTGTACTTCAAGCCCCAGACCGGCCTAAATCCAGATCTGCAAGAGAAGTACCGCGCTAACCAGTTTTCTGTCATCCGCCAGTGGGAATACAGTGTCAAGGATGGTGACAAGCAGCACCGCAAAAGCATCGATCTGGGCATATTCATTAATGGGTTGCCCATCTTCACAGCAGAATTGAAAAACCCCCTCACCGGCCAGAACTATCACAACGCCATCCACCAGTATAAAACCGCCCGCAGCGATGCCGGGGAACCCTTATTCGAATTCGGGCGCTGCCTGGCCCATTTTGCGGTGGATCCGGATCAGGTCCATTTTGCCACGGAGATCGCCGGGGAAAAGACGCGCTTTTTCCCCTTCAACAAGGGGCGGGGAAGGGGCGCCGGGAATCCGGTCCCGCCCCATGACCGCTTTGCCACGGCTTACCTATGGGAACAGATCTGGGCCAAAGACAGCATTTTGGATCTGCTGCAAAACTTCATCCATATCATTGAAGAAAGAGATGACCAGGGCCAGAAAACTGGCGAAAAACTGTTAATCTTCCCCCGTTACCATCAGCTCGATGCGGCCAGAAACTTGTTAGTGGATACCTTCCGGGAAGGGCCCGGTGAACAGTACCTCATCCAGCACAGCGCGGGCAGCGGAAAGACCTTCACCATATCCTGGCTGGCCCACCAGCTTGCCAAACTGCATGACGAATACGACCAGTCCATCTTCGACAGCGTGATCGTGATCACCGACCGTCGCGTGTTGGATGACCAGCTCCAGGAACATGTGCAGCAGTTCGAGCGCACCAGGGGGCTGGTGGAACCCATCGACAAACGCTCTGCCCAGTTGAAGCGAGCGCTGGAGCGTGGCAAGCAAATCATCGTCACCACACTGCACAAGTTCAGCTATATCTATGAAGAGATTGGAGAGCTTCCTGGAGAGCACTTCGCGTTGATCATTGATGAAGCCCATTCCTCCCAGACAGGGGAAATGAAAAAACATCTCAAAGATGTGCTATCTGTGGAAAGCCTGGAAGAAGCGGAAGAACTGGATGACGTGGAGGTCGAAGACTGGGAGGACCGCATCGTGCGGGAAATGGCCACCCGGGGACGCCTGCCCAATTTGAGCACCTATGCTTTCACGGCTACACCGAAAGCCAAAACCCTGGAATTGTTTGGCACCAGACAGGAAGATGGCACTTACCGCCCCTTCCATCTGTATTCCATGCGCCAGGCTATTGATGAAGGTTTTATACTGGACGTGCTGGAAAATTACACGACATTCAAGAGCTACTGGCGGCTGCTGAAGAAAATAGAGGAAAATCCCCGCTACGAAAAGAAAAAAGCGGCCGCCCTGCTTCGGGAGGCAGTGGAACGCAGTCCGGAAGCCATTGAACAGAAAGCTGCGGTTATAGTGGAGGACTTTCATGCCCGGGTGGCCCATCATATCAAAGGCCGATCGAAGGCCATGATCCTCACCCGCTCGCGCCTGCATGCTGTGCGCTATCGCCAGATTATGGATCGCTATCTGAAAGAGCGGGGGTATCCATATCAGGCTATGGTGGCTTTTTCGGGAACCGTGAAGGATCCCGATACCGGAAGAAAATATACAGAGCGCTCCATGAATGGGGGAATTCCCCAGTCCCAGACAACCCGGGAGTTCCATAAGGACATGAATAGATTTATGGTGGTGGCCAACAAATTTCAAACCGGGTTTGATGAGCCACTGCTGACAGCCATGTATGTCGATAAACGCCTGGGCGGTGTGCGGGCTGTACAGTCGTTATCGCGCCTGAACCGCATCCATCCTGACAAAAAAACCACCTATGTGCTGGATTTTGCCAATGAAGCCGAGAACATCCAGGCTGCCTTCTCGGATTATTACGACACCACGATTCTCAGCGAAGGGACCGATCCCAATATTCTCTACGACCTGCAATCCAAGTTAGAAGATACTCTGATTTTTACTCAGGATGAAGTGGACACCTTCGCGCGAATCTGGTTTGAAGCCCGGGAGAAAGGAGAGCTGGATACCCGTCACCCGCAGCTTCATAATGCGCTGCAGCCAGCCGTAGACCGCTACCGGGAATCATCCGAAGAAGAAAAGGAAACCTTCCGTGGACATTTGAAGAAATATGTAAGAACCTATGCCTTTCTGTCCCAAATGCTGCCCTTTGTAGATCCGGAATTGGAAAAGTTGTATATTTTTGCCTACCGTTTGCGGAGAGTGCTGCCTTATGAAAAAGACACGCTACCGCAGGAAATTATCGATCAGGTGGAGCTGGCTGGATACGATATCCGGGAAACCCACAGCGGTGGCATTGAGCTGGAAAAGGAAGGAGAGCTCAAACCGACCAAGGGGTCAGGGGGAAGACCTTCGGAAGATGAGCTAGCCTCATTGTCGGAAATAGTGGCTTTGCTCAATGAACAATACGGTGTGGATATCCCCGCAGAGGATGGGGAAGACTTTATGGAAATCCTGTTGACCAAGCTGGAACAAAAGGAAACATTACAGCAAAGTGTTGAAGTAAATCCTCCTGAAGACGCCAAACTCACCTTCCAGGAAGTGATCAACGATGTCATGAACGACATGCTGGATGTGAATTTCAAGATGTACAAGATGTATATTGAGGATCAACACTTCTCGGAAACCATCCGCGACTGGATGTTCGCGAAGTATATGGAGCAAAGGTCAACTTAATCAATTACTTTATTAATTCCCCTATGGGTTTCAAATGGAGATTAAGGAATTAATTCAACAATTAAATAAGCAACCAAGAAACGTGACATTATGGTTGGATCTTGCTTCAAAGTTAGAAGATGAAGACAAGAAAAAGCGCTGTTACCAAAAAGTCCTGCAAATAATGCCTGGTAATAAGGCGGCTGTAAAAGGATTACGGGACCTTGGCGTGGATATTGACGAAGATGTACTACTTGATGCCAAGAAAGAATCTGTCACACCTGAAGCCACAGTATTATCAAAACTAGAATCTTCCCGTGATGAACTTCTTGACTTGAGTTTAAATAACAAACTTATAAATTACCGGACGCTGAAAACAAAAGGTCTTGAAATTGTTGATGAAAAAACAAAAGAAATTTTCCGTATTCTGATGAAAGAAAACCGGACGATGTCTTTTTTACCTATGCCGGAAGAGGAAACGGAGAAAGAAAAGGAGCAGCAAAGACTGAATGGAATACTTATAGGGGATCAAGAATTAGGTCAACCTGACGAAGAAGAAGATCCCGATTTACCTGCTGAACGCCATACAGATAATCGGCTCCAAACTCCGTATTCATCGAAAGAACTCCAAAAGCGATTATTAAACACATATTATACAGCAAGAACGATAATGCAAGAACAGGGAGTCAATACTCTTTTCTTGGCATTAGGCATGTTGAATTGGCGCGAATCTCAAACCAGCGAAAAAATAAGAAAAGCGCCTCTTATATTAGTTCCCATTGAATTAAGTAGGACAAGTGTCCAAGCAAGATTTAGGATAAATTATTCTCAAGATGAAATCGGAGAAAATCTATCCCTTAGGGCTAAGCTAGAAACTGATTTTGGTCTAACTTTACCAGAGTTTCCAGAAACTGAAGATATCAGAGTCCATAATTATTTTAACCAGGTATCAATAAGAATTAGTCATAAAGAGGGGTGGGAAGTAGATAGAGATAGTATTGTTGTGGGTTTCTTTTCGTACGCGAAATTTTTGATGTTTAATGATCTTGATCCTGACAACTGGCCAGAGGAAAATAAACCACAAGATCATCCTATTATCAAGAAACTACTTCATTATGGATTTAACGAATATACTATTGAATTGAGTGACGATGAACTTGTTGATGATCTTATAGATCTATCCAAAGCGAATCATGTTGTTGATGCAGATAGCTCTCAGTCTCTTGCGATTCTTGATGTCAGTAAAGGCAAAAATATAGTTATCCAGGGTCCTCCTGGAACCGGAAAATCCCAGACGATATCCAATCTGATAGCAGATGCAATTCAAAATGAAAAGAAAGTTTTATTCGTGGCTGAGAAAATGGCGGCATTAGAAGTAGTAAAAAGGAGATTGGATAATATCGGTTTAGGAAAAGCATGTCTTGAAATTCACAGCAGAAAAACCAAAAAGAAAGTGTTTCTTGACGAATTGCAGCACTGTTTGGAGCTGGGTCAACCAAAAGAGGAATTTTTCATTGATAGGGGAATGTTGAGACAATATCAGCAGAAGTTGAATCAATATGCGAAAGCTGTCAATACAGCAATTGAAGACAGCAACCTCACACCTCATGAGTTATATGGCAAACTACTGAAATTAAACAAGAAGATTGATGGTGTAAATGTTCCCAAACACGAAATTGCAGGGATAACAACATGGGGACAAACAAAATTTGAAAGAATAAAAAATCTAGTAGCGGAAACACAACAGCATCTTTCTGAAATTGGTAAGCCACTCACGCACCCATTTTATGGTAGCAAACTTGATCTATATCTTCCTTATCACAAAGAAGAATTTGGGATATTGCTACAAAACGCATTGATTGCCTTGAAAGATCTTATTCGGAATGCGAACAAGTTAGCCGAAATTTTAATACTTCCTCAACCGGAGAATACCTCCCAAATCTATAAGATATTTGAAATTTCAGATTACATTATCTCAGCTCCCAAATTCGTAAATATTATTGCTGATGCAGCCGATTGGTATGAAGAAAAAGAAAACGTACGAACAACCATCAAAAAATCTGAACGGCTCTTTGAAGTCCATTCTAAATATGATTCTGTAATAAAAGAAGATGCCTGGGGAAAGGATATTCTCGGTTTGCGAGAGGAGATAAATGAATATCGATCTAAGTGGTGGTGGTTCTTTTCATTGAAATATCGGAAGCTAAGGCAAAAGTTTAATGACCTGGTGAATGAAGAAGTTCCGAATACCCTCCCTGCTATGAATAGGATCTTCAATACTATTACTGAGGAAAAGTCCTTACAAAAAGATATACGTCAAAAAGAAGAGTTAATGGTCAGCCTATTTGACGGCGAATGGGAAAGAACAGGATCTAACTGGGGGTATCTTTACAATGTGATTGATTATTTCTCTGAGTTGCATAGAGATATCACGCAAGGTGTAATTCCATCTTCCGTAAATGAATATTTTTCAAAGCACACGAATAATGATAAGTTGGAGGAGAAATTAAGTGATGCTAAGAAGGCTTTCAATACTTACGCTTCACGCCTACAAGATGTGCTGGGCAAACTTCGATTATCATGGCGCCTTGGCCATGATAGTGACTCTCCTTTATTGAGAGAGGATTTTGATTATCAAAAACAGACTTTGTCTATCTGGATTGAGAATCTAGATCGGATCCAAGAAATTATAACATTGAGGGGGATTTTAGAAAAACTTAAGGAAGAACAATTAACATCTGTGATTAAAGTAGCAATTGAGTGGGACAAAGCAGGTGTTTACCTTGTAGACAGTTTAGAGAAATATTATTTCCAACAGTTACTATATAAAGCGATGAAAGAGCGACCAGCTTTAGCTAGATTTGATGGAAATTTGCATGAGCGTGATATCGAAAAATTTTGTGATTTAGATATTAAACTCTTGGAATTGAATCGAATTCATCTAGCAAAAAAACATTGGGATACATTACCTCACCATCAAGCCGCTGGCCAATTGGGAATTCTGACTCATGAATTTGCAAAAAAACGCAGACATAAACCTATTCGGCGACTCATGCAGGAAGCAGGCAATGTCATTCAGGTAATAAAGCCTATGTTTATGATGAGCCCTCTATCTGTGGCGATGTTCCTTCCTCCAGGCACAATTGATTTTGACTTGGTTATTTTCGATGAGGCCAGTCAGGTCCAACCAGTTGATGCATTTGGAGCAATTCTTAGGGGAGATCAGGTAGTCATAGCCGGCGATGATAAACAACTCCCCCCAACTACTTTCTTCGAAAAAAGCATTGATGTTGAAGAAGATGAGACTGATAGTATAACAATCAATCTTGAGAGTGTATTAGGGCTTAGTCTATCTCAGGGTATTCCCCATCGAATGTTGCGATGGCATTATAGAAGTGAACATGAATCGTTGATAGCGGTCTCAAATAGCGAATTTTACGATAATAAGCTAGTAATTTTTCCGAGTCCCGACAAAGAAAAACAAGCACTTGGTTTGGTCTATCATCATCTACAAGAGGCTACATATGATCGGGGAAAGAGTAGGACAAACATTGGTGAGGCTAAAGTAATAGCCAAGGCTGTATTTAAGCATGCAGATAACTGCCCTGATCTAACTTTAGGTGTGGCTGCATTTAGCTCAGCGCAAGCGAATGCAATCAGAGACCAGCTTGAAATTCTTAGAAGGCGCAATCCGGACTATGAGGAATTTTTTAAATCCCATGAAGAAGAAAGATTCTTTGTAAAAAATTTAGAGAATGTGCAGGGAGATGAAAGAGATGTTATTTATATTAGTGTTGGATATGGATGGACACCCGCAGGGAAGTTGAGTATGAATTTCGGTCCATTGAATAGACCTGGTGGTGAACGAAGGTTAAATGTATTGATCACAAGAGCCAGGAAGAGATGCGAAATTTTCACCAATTTGATTCCGGAAGATATTGATCTTACTCGGACCAATGCGAGAGGAGTAAGGGTGCTAAAGAAATATCTCTCATATGCCAGAGATGGTGAGATGGAAATTCCCATCTCAACAGGAAAAGGACCAGAATCTCCTTTTGAGGCTGAAGTTGCAAACGAATTAATTAAACGCGGATATCAAGTTGATTATCAAATTGGGGCAGCAGGCTTTTTTATTGATTTAGCGATCATTGACGAGGACCATCCCGGACAATATCTTATCGGAATTGAGTGTGATGGGGCGTCTTATCACAGTGCTAAATCGGCAAGAGACAGAGACAGGTTGCGCCAATATGTCCTTGAGGATCTAGGCTGGACAATACACCGCGTGTGGAGTACGGATTGGTTCAGAAACCCAAAACATGAAATTAAAAAATTAAATGAGAGTATTGAAAAGGCAAAAGAAACTTTAAATCAAAAGGAGGTGGATAACAATAATTCAAAACCTTCAGCGTCAAAAAGTTTTAATATTGAAAGAGAGAATGAGCCAAGAGTTAAGGAAGAATTGAAAACAAAAGTAATTCCTTACAAAGTTTATTCATTTAATATTCGGCTGTATGGATCATCACTTCATGAGGTTTCAAATCACAAAATGGCCCAATGGATAAGGGGAGTCGTGAACGTTGAGGGGCCTATTCATGTTGATGAAGCAGCGCGGAGAATACTAGACGCTGCTGGTGTTAAGAGATTCGGACGAAGAATTAAGGAGAAATATAAGAGGGGTATGAAAGCAGCGGTAAATATTGGGCATATTCAACGAAGGGGTGACTTCCTTTATAAAACAGGTGAAATTTCCCCCGGTATACGCTCAAGAGAAGGGGCTCCTGAAACATCCCGAGACCTCAGATTAATCGCTCCAGAAGAAATCCAACAAGCAATTATCGAAGTCATAAAGGCATCTTACGGGATATCGCAAAACGAGTTGCCCGGAGAAGTATGTAATTTATTTGGGTTTGACCGAGTCTCTGGTCAAATGCAGTCAATAATTGACGAGAATATTGAGAATTTGAAGAGCAAACAGAAAATTGAAAACGAAGAGGGGTTTCTTGTAATTTCTGAAGAGGAGTAAAATAGCATTTACTGAGAGGGATTACTAGAAGGTCATTAGCATTTTATGCGCCAAATTTTAGTAATTTAGAAAGAGTACCAGGCTGTTTTTTTTCTATCGCTCTGAGCGATTAGACAAAACATCATCATCGATTAGATATCATCTTTATACTTCCCCTCTTTGCCCCGCGCCCAGCCGGCGGGGGTTTTTTTGCGTTGAGCTTCATCTTTTGTTGGGCGGCCTGGACGGGGTCGATGTCGAATTTGTCCGCCAGTTCGAGGAGGTAGATGAGGACGTCCCCGATCTCATGGGCGAGGGCTTGTTGTTCTTCCTGGGTGAGTCCTTACTCCGCGCCTTTCCACTGGAAGAGCTCCAGGAGCTCGGCAGCTTCCACGCTGAGGGCCATGGCCAGGTTCTTGGGGGCGTGGAACTGCTCCCAGTCGCGCTCGCGGATGAAGGTTTTGATGTCTCGTTTGAGGTCTTGCATGGGGGGCTCCGGGATCAAGTCGTTGATATTAGGTGTTTGTGTCTTTTCATTGTGCTCTTATTCTAACGGATTGTAGCTCAAACATGGTTATAAGGTTGAAAGTTGAAGGTTGGGAAAAAGATGACTTGGAGAAGGGGAGAGGGGGAGTTTGTGATGGGGTGACTTTGTGACTTTGAGAGGGGGTGATATTAGTTTTGAAGGTTGGGAGGGTATGGGGTCATGGAATGTAGGCGAAGGTAAGGTTTGAATGATCGCAGCAAGGATCCCTCGCCTTCGGCTCGAGATGACATTGCTTTGAGTGTGATTTTTTCGCTGTATTCAAAAGATCGCCGCGTCGCCTTTCAGGCTCCTCGCGATGACAGTGAAAAAGAGACCCTCGCGATGACAGGGGAGGGGGTCTAGGGATGATACTTACGGGCTTTAGAGTGGATTTATTATCCATTTTATGTAATAATGTGTGCATAACCTTAGCTTAGACCTAAGGAATTGCACACATGAATGATAAATATGACCAACTTTATAAAATTGCTGAAGACCAGGCAGGGTATTTTACTGCCAATCAGGCTCGACAGGTAGGTTTCAGTTACGAGCGTCTATCTTCCAATGCAAAGAAGAGTCGCTTTTCCCGGGTCGCACATGGTATTTATCGCCTGGAGCATTTTCCAGCTTCTCCCTTTGAGGACCTTTTTGTGGCCTGGCTGCGAACTGGCCCGGATTCCGTTATTTCCCACCAAAGTGCTCTAAGCTTCTATGATATCTCAGATGTACTTCCCCGTGAAACCCATGTCATTGTCCCGAGAACAGCATCCAGGCGGCGAGATGATCTTCGCCTTCATACCCACCAAATCCGCAAAGATGAAATAACAAGGCGTGAGGGACTCCCTGTGACCACTGTTGCTCGAACGATCGCAGATGTGGCAAAGGCCAATCTCTCAAGAGAGCTTGTCCTCCAAGCCATTGAGGAAGCTCTTGAAAAGGGTATGACTACCAAGAAAGATCTCCTGCAGCAGGCAGAAAGACAAAGAGGAAGAGCAGAGGAGATCATTAGGGATTACTATAATGACCGGGGGTGAAAGATGAAATACAAATCCGCTTCGGCTTTTCGACAGGCTTTGGAAGTAAGGTTACGAAGACGAAGTAATAAGTCTGGGGTGTCGCTGATGCGATTGAGAAAGATGGTGGCCTTCGAACGTTTCCTCGCCAGGTTGTTTATGGACCAGCCGAGGGAATGGGTACTGAAGGGAGGTGTAGCCATGCAGTTGAGGTTGATCGATCGGGCTCGGACTACGAAAGATATCGATCTGCTTTATCTGGAGGAGGATCAAGATCTTTTAGAACGGCTCCGTGAATTTGGGTTTAGAGATATCGGGGATTGGTTCCGATTTGAGATTTCATCATCCACTTCTGCTCTTCCAGATGAATTTGGCGGGAAGCGATTCCATGTGAATACCCTGCTGGACGGCCGCTCATTTACATCGTTTCCCATAGATGTCGGAGTAGGGGATCTGTTGCTGGGATCTGTGGAATGGCTGGAGCTAACGGATTTGGTGGATTTTGCTGAGCTTGATAAGACAAAGATCCCAGCCTATCCCATAGAACAGCAGATAGCTGAAAAAGTTCATGCATACACAAAGGAGTATGCATCCGGATCCAGTTCGCGGGTAAAGGATGTGATTGATATCCTGCTGCTGGCTGGAATGAGAACGATATCTGGTCAGAACCTATATGATGTGCTGAAAACAATCTTTGAACTCCGGGGGACACATTCCCTTCCAGAATCAATTCCTCATCCCCCTGAAAATTGGGAAGGACCTTTTCAGCAGATGGCAGAAGAAATCAATCTGGAATATCAATCCTTATATGATGCATATAAAGCCCTACAAATCTTTCTTGATCCGATATTGTCGGATGATGATAATCGGACCTGGGACCCTAATAGATGGGTCTGGGAGTAATCATGGAAAGGGAGGGGGAGATTTGGATGTGGATTCGTTTATGCTTGACCAGTCGCCCTTCCCTTTGATATGACCTACGGTTTAATCAGGACAAGCTGGATGACAGATAGGAAGAAAGAAAAGATCGCGTCGTCGACCAAAGGTCTCCTCGTGCTGACATATGATTGGAAATTTCCACCTCGCGATGACAGTAAAAGGGAACAGGCGTATTTCGATACGCTGGCAAAAGACGCCATCTACTCAATACGCCTGTTTTTTTCTAGCTGAGGTAAACATTTTCATTATGCCATTCGAGGAATTCAGGGGAGGGGCGGTCGAATGTGTTATCAGGAAGGGTGATCAGGTTCTGACCGTGTAATGTCAGGTAATCTTCGCCATTGTCGAAATCTTCTTTCATCTCTCGACTGGCTTCAATGTGATGATCCTTCGTGACCGTCAGGTAACCCTGATCGAAGAGGATGTGTAAGTCAGCTCTAAGCAGGAGCCCATTTTTAATATCATGAGGACCAGATTTGGCATAGGGTTTGATGTGGGAAGCCTGCAGCACGGGAAGGGCTTTCTCCCCCGTCATGGCGCATTTGCGGTGGTAGGCTTCGATGACCTCCACCCGGAATCCGCCCTGGCCTAACCTGGGTTTCACAGTATATTCCTCTCCATAACGGTTGGTTTCGCTGACGGTAGCTTTTCTCTCTTCAATGGGGATATCCTGCAGGCGAAGCCGCACCTCTTCCCATAATCTGCTCCCCACAGGTTCCTCGGTATGGTAGGTTTTTCCCTGGACGATGTTGGGAGCCCAATCTTCCGGGATGGGGATCCATTCCCTTTCAGGGAAGAAAAATGGCTGGGTCAATACGATGCTGCCAATGACGGGGTTAGGCCGCATGGTCCCTTGCTTGTCCCGGTACCCCTTGATTTTCTGATAGAACTCCTCGTATGTCTCCGTGCCATTTTTCGCTTTGAAGACATCCCAAGCCAGGGATAGGGGCAGCTGGGTGGAGCGGATGTAGAAACCACCACCGACGATGAAATCAAAAGGGCTGTGCAGCTTAAACAGGAAAGGGTCGTATTTGTCGATGGCGCTGAAACTCCCGCCGCCCGGGCGCCAATAATTGACCTCGTCAGGCTGCAGTTCAGCGAGGTAATGGTACCAGTCATTGTCTGTGACCCCTACCCAGAATTTCATAGAGATTTGTCCCGTACCTGGAAATTTGGTTGACTTTAGTGTAATGGAAATGGGGGAGGGGTGCAATGATGATTGGTTTGAAAGGTTGAAGGTTTAAAGGTTGGTGCGTGTGGGTTAGGGGATGTAAGCGGAGGTATGGTTGAAATGATCGCAGCAAGGATCCCTCGCTGTGCTCGGGATGACATTGTTGTTTGACAGATGTTGAATGTAATCAAAGGATCGCGTCGCTGCGCTCGCGATGACAGATCATCTGGGATTTCTTCCTCACGATGACACATCACCGATATGTTTTCCTGTGATGGCAGGGATCCCAAAGTGTATCGTTCACTGATTTTGTATCTCATCACTCCATCGCACACCAAGAACCCTTAATTACCTAATTGATTTCCCGACTTTTCTATGCTAAAGTCGAGAAAATGGAGTTAATCGTCCAGCCGTGAGCGACGTCGACTGCAGGGGGTCACCCAGTCAATTTCCACATCACCCCTATCCGTTAACTCCTCCCAACCCGCAAGGCTTTGAGTCCTTGGGACCTATCCACCTTAACCCAGTTTGTGCCAGGAGGTAAAGATGAGTCCAACAAAATCCATCCTTAAACTGCTTCTGGTTTTCGCTTTCTTTGTCCTGGTCGGGTGCACGCCCTGACCGGATGTAAAGATTTTCCATTCGCCGGTTATCGCCCGTTCGGATGAAAGCGTGACCTTCACAGCCTATGTCTTGGACGATGGAGAGGGCCCGGTGGAGGTAGAGATCCTGGTCAACGCATCCCCCGTGAAGACCTGCCCGAACCTCTCCAGCGGGGATACCTGCGTCTACACGGGAGGGCCGTATACGGCCTATGAAGGGACGACGGTGTCCTACCTGGCCAACGCCACAGACAGCGGGGACTTGTGGGAGATACGTGGGGGATCGAAAGCCGCGAGCATGTGCTGTGGTGGTTCACACAATCACACTAGACAGTGGAGCTGATCCAATTCAAAAGGAGACGTGTGATATGATCCGGAAAAATCATTCAAAATGGCTGCTTCTCTTTGCCCTCCTCCCCGTGCTTTTCCTGGGCTGGAGAGAGGTTGATCCTTATGGGTTATCCATGTCCCGGGCTGCGATGTTTGATATGATGTCCATCTATCAGTGACCCCGGTTCACAGGGTGGGTTTTTTACCGGTCTCTGAAGGGGAAGGCCCTCACTCGATGACGACCACGTCCCAGATGTAGAGTCCCGGGACGGTGAAGCGCAGGTACCCTTCCTCGATCACGAAATCCAGGTCCATCGATCCCTCGAAATCGGGGGAGATCACGCTGACCCGGGAGACATCCCAATCGGCCGGGGCTTCCACGGCGACCTGGATCTCCTCCTGCGCGATCACGGTGTCCGTTTCCAGCTCGTAGTTGTAATTGAGCAGGTGGAGGATGATTTTCGGCGCCGGGTCCGCCTGCTGGTAGAGCTGGACCCCGATGTTCTCGGAAAGGGTATCGAGCACCACCCGGGAGGGCAGGGCTCGATCCACGAGATCAGCGAACTCGGCCCGGATTCCCGCTGCAGCCGCTCCGCTGATGTGCGGGGTGGGCTGCTCCTCAATCAGATACAGGAAGGCCTCCACCGCCGGGTGGTTGTTTTCAATGTAATACTGGTAGTAATAGGCCGCTTTATCGTGCAGGTCTCCTTCAGCGATGCTCTCCATTTGCAGGGAAGGCTCATAGAGATTATAGAAACCGCCTTCTTCCCCGTCCCCCGGAGAGAGTTCCTTCAAGGTCTGGATATCCTCCGAGTCCAGCGGGTCCCCGTTTTCATCCAGGAGGCCAAACCGGCCCAGGCTGACCAGGCTGCCCCCGGATTGGACGTAGGCCAGGAGCTCAGCGGCCTGGTCCCGGGTCAGCGCGGATAAATTGGGCAGGAAAACCAGGTCGTAGCGGCCCAGCGTTTCCGCGTCCAGGTTGTCTGGGTAGGCGATCCCGTCCCCGATGAACAGGGGATCAAACTGGACATGGAGGTCGGTCAGGATCTCGCTGATGCCGTTGAAGGACTGGGTGTGCCTGTACATGTCATAGTGCACCGAAGGTGATGAGTAGAGAACGGCCGTTTTCGCCATGGTGGTGGTGGATGGGAAATCAAAGAGATCGGCATGCTGGAGATAAAAGGTGTTGTAGGCACTTCTGGTTTCGGGATCGTTCTGGAGGAGGGATTCCGCCTCCTCATCCGAAACTCCTTCGACTGCGAAAAAGGAGGGTTCGACCAGCGCGCCCTGGTTGGCATAGGCTTCTGCCCCTTTAATGGTCCACAGGTTGTGGGTTTGGTATTCGTTCATGACTGCGACGACAACCTCATTACGGGGTATATCGCGCAGCCTGGGGTTTCCGTGGATGGCGTAACCCAAACGGTAGAAATATCCCTCTGTGCCCAGCGGAGGGTAGCCAAAATAATTGATCCCGCCCATGTTCCGGTCAAACATGCCGTAGAATTTGTGGGCCCCGTAGGTGACTTCACTGGCGTTCACGGACCAGGAAATCTTTTTGCCGTATTTTTCCTCGGCATAGGCCAGAGCTTCCTCCTTTAAGTTCTCTAAAAATATCACCACTTCCCTGTTTTGAAAATCAGCGTAGTCCTGGTAGAGGGGAATATTGATTTGTGCCCTGGAATCCCACCCGCTGAATTTGACCGATTCAGCGCCCAGGGTTTCCATGGTCCAGCCGCGTTCCAGGAGGTAGTCGGAATAGTCGAAATTGTCGATATCAGTGATCCCGAAGGACGTTAACTGATCCTCAGTGTAGATTTCTTGCAGGTAGGCCCGGAATCCCGCTTCACAGGCCTCACAAAAACATCCCCCGGGGCCAAACTCAGATCCCGCCATCCCGCTCCCTACTCCGGAGGTCCAGCGGCTGGTGCCTTCATAGTCGTCGATGATGATCCCGTCCGCGCCCCAGTCAATGGCTTTGAAAATCCGCTGCCGGGTGAACTCCTGCCAGCCGTGTTTGTTGGTGCAGCCCACGAATCCGACCGGGTCAGTATACTCGATGTGTTCTCCGACGAGGTTGATCCCGGCGTAGTTGTAGATCTCATCTCCGGGTTCGTAGACGACGTACCACATATCGATCACGGAAATCACCGCCTCGACACGCATCCCTTCCTTGTGGGCATTGTTCCAGCGCTCGATGATCTTGTCTTCGGAAGCCCATGCCTGAGGCTCGGGGGCAAACGCTTCCCCCAAGGTTGCCCAATCGTGGAGGGTAGTGATCTCCATCTCCTGGATATCATATTCGTAGGGGCCTTCGCCGTAATGATAGCTCTGCGGGTGTGTCCACCATTTTTCAGAGGGGTCCAGCTGGGTGCGTTGAAACACGAATTCTTCCACGGTATCGGGATCCAGCATGTATTCTCCCCCTTCCATATACAGGTTTCCCGCCACGGTGACTTTATTTTCTAAGGCCAGTAAGGCCTGTACATCCGGGGCAAGGGTTTCGTATAGGCTCTGGTCCAGCCAGATCCCGACCTGGCAGTGGTCTTTCTGGAGGTCAAAATACATCCCTGCCGGCGCGGAATCGTCCAGGTAGGTGATCTGGCCCGTGACCCGCAGCGGGTCACCCACCAGGTCGGGATTGAGTTCGCAGAGGTCGATCTCCTGATACGCATCGGGTTCGTCGAGTTCATCCAGGGTCGGTAGTTCTTCCAACTCCTCCACTGCAGTCATGGTGGGAGCGGGAGCCGGGCTTTCCCTGGTTGGCGTGATATTTTGAGCTTGACTGGCGCAGCCGAAGCTCAGCACGGCGAGGGGTATGAGGGAAAGGATGGGGGGCAGTCTTCTGGGACGGTGATGGATGGGGGTCATCTGGGGCCTCTTTGGGTATCGTGGGTTGGATTTTTGATGACCCTATTTTACATGAAAAACCCCGGCCCTCCGGCGGTCTATCAAATTTGTAGGGGAGCTGGAGCAAGGGATAGGGGGAGGGATTCCAGGCGAGAGTGAATTTTATAATTAAGCGTTGGAAGGTTGGGGGAGGGGCGCAGGCGCGGTACGCAGCGGAGGACGGAAGACGGCACTGGGTGACAAGGAGACCTGGTGATGGGGAGTGTTTTATGGTCATTTCGATCGGACACCCACAGGTTGGGAGAGAGAAATCCTTGTTTTGATCGCGGGGTGGAACCAACGCCTATGGGGTTTAGGCCCTGGGTTTGGATCAATCCACGCAGGGAGGATCCCTCGTCGGTCCCTGTGGACCTTCCCTCGGGATGACACTGTGTGCCTGGATGTGCTGATGGGTGGAAAAGACTGCCGCGCCCCACAGTAAGGGGCTTGCAATGACAGTGATTTGTAAATTTCTCCTCGCGATGACGGTGGGTGGAAGGACAACCGCTGACCCAAAACGCCCCTGAAAGGATTTCAGGGGCGTTTTGGTGCATGGACTATTTATTCACCATGGACAGCTGTGAGCGAATCTATTGTACACAACCTCAGACAGTGGTGTCCTCGATGCCAGCCCGGGGGGCATTGTCCTTCACCGATTGGATGCCGTTCTCACGCCCTTGCTTTGACGTGTAGGTCTGGCCCGTTCCGATCACCTGGTTATTTTTCGCCAGGAGGTTGAAGGAGAATTTACCATCGGCGGTTTCCTGCCGTTTGTAGAGGTCATCCTGTTCCGCGTGGTTTTTCACGGACTGGATCCCATTTTTACAGCTGGC
>CAYZTL010000021.1:0-31777 GCA_964481465.1 uncultured Anaerolineales bacterium | reverse complement strand
AATTGTTGGAGGACTCTTACTTTTCGCAACCGGCAATATTGCCTTAATCTTATAGACACGTAGGGAGGAAGCCATTGACCAGAAGCTGGCAGAGCTGAGCAACTCCGAGCCCTGGGGATCAGAGGTGGTGTTCTTGACACGCTGTGCACCCAGGGAGTGCGGGCCCCTAGGATGGGCCTGATCCTCTCCATGGTGGTATTGTCTGCCTTCGGCGATATCACTCGATTTTCCCACCCCAAGAAGCTCGTCAAATACGCCGGGGGCTCTTCTAGAGTCCATACCTGTGGGGAGACCGACAAGAGCAAGCCGATCACGAAGGAAGGCCGAAAGGAGCTACGCTGGGCCATGGATGAGAAGGCCAGGAAAGGGATGACCCACTAGCAGTTTGTCAAATACGGGCTGCTGCGGTTGGGGATCGGTGAGGGCCTGGAGCGTATTGAGCGGAACGGCAAACCGCGAAGGATTGCTCCGACGGAAGAAGTCCTGGCGATGAAGCCGGAATTGAGTATATACTAACTTAGCAAAGTCCCCCACCATCTAACCTGGACCACATACACTTTCCCCCTTGAAACCAGCATGATCATACAAAAATAATACCTCCCGAAGGCTTGCCTTTTGTTCCTTCACACGAACTCCACGCATTCCAGAGAAAAGGGGGTCCTGTACCTTCGGGAGATATATTCATCAAACGATGTGAATTCCGTTACAATCCGAGAGTCAGCTCGGCTTTCACCTATCCTTATGGCAAATTAAACGTCCGGGCCAAGAAGATGGCCATATTACCCCGAGTCACCACGGACTTAGGACAATAATTTCCTCCGCCACAACCTGCTGTGATTCCTTGATGGTACAACTCCTCAATCCAGTCTACAGCCCATGGTGAGGCATCAGCAGGAACATCATTGAAGACCGTACCTGTCGCAGGATCCGGTGAAACGCCTATGCTTCTCAGGAGGAAGACAGCCATCTGTTCGCGATTCACCCAATCATCAGGACAGAAGTTGTTCCCACCACAACCAGCGGTGATCCCATCTCCATAAAGCACCTCAATCCAATCTTTTGCCCAGTGTGAGGGGGTGTCATCAAAGGAATAGGGAGACTGATCTCCAGGGCTGAAGCTTGATGGGTAATGCATCCCGTTTTCCAAGAAAACAGCCATTTCAGCTCTTGTAACACCATCGTTCGGACAGTAATACTTGAAAGTGAAATTCGGAACGTCAGCATCCCCACTGAAGTAGGTCGCTGAATCACATCCTGAAGTCAGACCCGCATCATAGATCGTCTCAACCTCATCCTGATAGTAAATGCTGGTCTTCCCAGAAAATTCAGAAGCTGGCCAAACATCTTCAAAAGTCCCATCAGGTCGTCCAAAGGCGATATCTTTCATCTCTGTGCTGTTGGGTGCCCAATATCCATAAGGGGATTGAGTGACCACATCACGAAAATCAGACTTACCTTCTCCGCCATTGGCATCAAGCTTGTAATTCAGACTCTGACAGGTCACATTCTGTCCACCTGAATACTCTTCCTCTTTGTCGAAGTATAAAATCGCACGGACGCCGGGATAGTTGCCGATTTTGGTAAGTGTATCTTGGAACCACGCGCCTCGGTCAAAACTACTTCCCTCGGTAACTGAGCCAATTTCTGCGATGACAATTGGTTTCCCTGGAGCCATGGCTGCCATGCGGTCAAGATAGGGTTCATATATCTCTTCAAACCCTTCAGGACCCCACTGTGTACAATCCCCAAAGTTAAAGGAACTAAATCCAACGACATCGACTGCAGAATGCCCAGGATAATAGTACTCAAACGGGTAGTCATTTGGATCACTCCACCCATTTGGGGCAAACACCCAACTAACCGAGTCCTGAGGGACTCCCTCATCCTTGAAAATTTGTTCAATCCTTATGAACGCTTTCTTATAGTTAGCAGGGTCGCCACTATAAGGCACATAATAGCCACCATTTACCTCTTGTAATGGAGCAATAAATGCCCGTCGGGTGCCATTATTCGTCCAACTCTTGAAGAGATTTGCCCAGTTGCGAATTGCGCTGTCCACATCCCCATCCGCTATCTGTTTGGCTGTCCTCTCGGAGCCCAGATTGACAAAAGGGACATAGCCATTATTCCAGGAAGCATTGAGTTCAGCATTGATGAGCCAATCTTCCGACTCAATACCCAAAAAGGTCGCGGCGATGGAAATTTTGTCACCGCCCAGGTATGTATCCAAATCATTGATTTCATCTACGGTTCGGTACAGCTCCATGGATGGATAAAGCCCCACCAATACTGGTAAGCCACTTGCCCCTTGAGCTGGTGACACATCCACTCCAACTGGGATGATGACCATGCCAAGGAGTGAAATCATAAGAAGTATTTTCCTAAACATAATGCCTCCTCGTTTATATAGATCGGATTTTCTTACATTCATTATATGCAATGTAACTCCAACGGAACTTACAAATAGGATAAGAGCTGCGCCCACTCCAGACCAAGATGCCTCTACGCATGATAATTTTGTAAGGGTTGGGTTAACCATGGCTTTACTCATTCCCTCCTCTCAAATCTAGAGAAAAGCGAAAAGCCAGCAACCATATAGAAGGGATTTTACCATGTACCTTCAACCGGAAACGATCTCTTGCCCCGAACGAATAAACGCTAAACCAGCTAATCTCGTTATTTTCGTTTGTATGCTAAACTATTTTTTGGTTAATATGTTATCTTGAGGAGAGAACGCAAAGATGATTAATATCCACTCCTTAGGATCATAAAATATGGTAATAGTGGTCCGAGAATAATCCGTCAAAAAGAGTAGCAAACATTATCCACCCCGGAAACACCTCAAGAATACCGCATGGAAACCCCCTTTCTCCTATTTGAGACCAATCATGAACTCACCAAAAACAGCTTTTATTCTACTCACCCATTTCCTCGCTGAGGAAATTTTCGCTGAATACAAAAAAATTAAACTCTCCTGTCACGGTTTGGGAGATGCTTGGATTATTCTGCAAAATAATGAACTCCCCGTGAATGAAAAAACAAATCAAACGAAGATCCACCTTTGCACAGGTGGGGATATCCGCTCATTAAATTATCCCACCTTGCAGGAAGGGATCATACCCGGCAACGCACATTTCCCTTTGCTCCACTTCTTCCACATACGCCAGAAATATGATTACTACTGGCTGATAGAATATGATGTCCGTTATTCCGGTACCTGGCGCCATCTGTTCCAATCATTCAGGCATGATCCAACAGATCTTCTTACCTCCCATATCCGAAAGTATCCTCAGGAACCGAATTGGCCTCATTGGAAACTCGCCCACCCTAAAGAATCCATCCTTCTTGAAAAACGCACCCGAAGTTTTAACCCGATTTATCGCATCTCACGTCCAGCCCTCGCAACAATCCATAAAGCTCACCAAGAGGGATGGAAAGGTCACAATGAGGTTTTTTTACCCACTATCCTCAATCATTCCCATTTTTCGTTATCGGATTTTGGCGGAGAAGGCTCTTTCGTACCTCCAAGAAGAGTAAATAAATATTACATTGCCAAGCTTACCATGAGATATAGACCCATTCATGAAAGGACACGGTTTTATAGAAATAAAATTTATCATCCGGTGAAACCCTCATCGACACCCACCTGGAAACATTCATTAAAAAGCATAATCTCACGGACCCTGACATGCTGCGCATACCGGTATATGCACCTCCTCCACAACGATTAAAATATTTCTTTTATCCGTAATTTTAGAAACCTTTTCAGCCTTTGAGCAAATAACCGAAAACCAGGCTTCGATTCCTCTCCACAACATTGTTCGTAAAAGCGTTGCAAATCCTCCGATTGTTGAAAGCTGTATGAAGCTTGCGCTTGTAACGTTTCTATCACCAAAGTCTCAAATCTACTAAATTCTCTGGCGCACTCCCGCTTGCTCTTCTGGAGGAGTTCCCATGCCTGAGGATATTTTTTTATGTGACGCATATAAGTATCCACAAAGACGCCCCAGTAAGGGCCCCAATCTCTAGGTCCAGGCGCAAGAGGGTTCTTCGCTTCTTTCACTTTTGCCAAATACGAGGAAAGGACCTCATCAATCTCTTGATCTTGTTTCTCTTTTCTCCGCTTGATCGTATTTCCACCGTGAACACGATAATCTAATAAAACTTCCTCAACGAACACCGGTTCTTCGACTACGATGGCTCTCAAGATAAAATCCCAATCATGACAAACTTCGAAATCTGAAAATGGGCCCACCTCTTCAAAAAGCCCTCTATGAAAAAACAAGTTCCCACTTGTTACAGCCCAGTTCTGCCGTAAAAATTCGAATGTACGCGTAGGGAAAAATGTAGAACGTGCCAGAGACCGACGATAGTAATAGGGGTGCAGCGTTTCATTGAGGATGGGATTCCCATCCTCATCAATGTGACGAATTTTACTAAACACCAGTCGGGAGTTGTTGTCCTCAGCCGCCTGGATTAACTTGAATAGTCTTTGAATATGATAGCGATCATCAGAATTCAGAATAGTCAGATACTGGCCTTGAGAGATATTTAAGCCTTTGTTGATCGTATAAGGGGCGCCTCTATTCTCTTGTCGAACGAACCGACAAGGATAAGGACATCTCCCCAGTTGTTCTTTAGCTATGTCTGGGCTGAGATCGCTCGAACCGTCATCAATGACGATGAGTTCAAGGTGAGAATAAGATTGCTGAAAGATCGACTCCAAACACGCCCGGATAAAACGCGCATGATTATACAGAGGTACAACAACCGAAATCAAAGGATTACTTGCCATTGTCAAAAGAAAAATATCATTCGCAAAAAACTGAAGCCGCTTATCCCTGCTAGATATGCCCCTTCTCTTGGAGATAATTGAATAGGGCCTTCTTCCATGAAGATAATTTCCAGTCTAACACCTCTCCAATCTTCTGGTTGGACATCACAGAATATGCTGGCCTTGCGGCCACAGCCCCAAATGCTCGGGTGCTGACTCTTTCAAGTTCCAGATCCTGGTTTGTCAATTTGAATATCTCAGCAGCAAATTCAAACCACGAACACTCTCCTTGATTTGTGATGTGGTAAAGTCCGAACGATCCCTTCTCTATCAGTCGCCTCAAAGCCCTTGCCAGTTCTTTGGTGTAGGTCGGAGTCAAGATCTGATCATCCACCACCCGCAAAGGTCCTTCCTCTTCAGCCATTCGGAGCATGGTCTCCACGAAGTTTTTACCCTCACCTTTCGACCCAGCGATCCCATACAACCCAGAAGTACGGACTATAAAATGCTTGGGATGGATATTGCGAACGAAGTATTCTCCAACTAGTTTGGATGCACCATACACATTGAGCGGATTCGGTAGATCATCCTCTACATAAGGGGTTCCTTTCGCTCCATCGAACACATAATCGGTGCTTATCTGAAGCATTTTACAATCCAGTTCACTGCAAATACGGGCGAGATGACGGACCGCAAAGGCATTGACCTGAAATGCTTTTTCCACTTCTCTCTCACATTCATCCACTTGCACATGAGCTGCCGCATTGATTACAAGCTCAGGATCGACTTCCGTAATCACACCCTCCATTTCATCTTTGTGGCAGATATCTAGTTCTCGGTGCTCAAAAGGATATACCTTCCAATCACTTAAAACTCGCTGCAGGTCGTAACCAAGTTGCCCTCCAGCACCCAATATGATTGTTTTCATGAATGACCCCCTTCCCATCCCCTGCCCTGGTAATGATCATTCAACCAATTTTGATAATCTTCGCGGTCCCGCACAGCTTGGACCCATCCTTGATGATCCAAGTACCATTCCACCGTTTTCCTCAATCCTTGATTAAGGGTCAAATTTGGTTTCCAGTTCAACTCCATCTTGATTTTCGTGGCATCCAGCGCATATCGCCGGTCATGCCCCGGCCTGTCCTCCACAAATTCGATCAATTTACGATGGGGTACATAGTCTGATTTAGGCTGGACGTCGTCCAGGATCTCACATAACCGCTCCACGACTTCAAGGTTCGTAGGCTGATTCCCACCCCCAACATGATAGGTCTCCCCCTCCAATCCATTTTGGATCACGGTTTTAATGGCTTTACAATGATCTTTAACATAAAGCCAATCGCGGATTTGTTTGCCGTCCCCGTAGATTGGTAAAGGCTTACCTTCCATCGCGTTGGTGATCATCAAAGGGATAAATTTCTCGGGGAATTGATATGGCCCGTAATTGTTCGAGCAGTTTGTGATGGTATAAGGGAGCTGGAATGTATGTCCATAAGAACGCACCAAATGATCACTGGAAGCTTTCGAAGCTGCGTAGGGTGAGTTCGGCGCATATGGGGCATCCTCAATCCAAGCTGGTTCACCCATCTCGAGTGAACCATACACTTCATCGGTCGATATGTGATGAAACCGGAAGTTTTGACCCAATTCGGGCGTTCCCTCGATCCAATATCTGCGCGCACTCTCCAAAAGGGTAAACGTGCCAACTACATTTGTATCTATAAATGGGGCGGGACTCCGGATGGAACGATCCACATGCGTCTCAGCAGCGAAATGGACGACAGTATCCACTTTGTGTTCGACCATCAAATCATATACTAATGGAGCATTGCAAATGTCACCTTCTACAAATACATGCTGTCTGGGATCCGGCAGGTTTTCAAGATTATGCCTGCTTCCCGCATAGGTCAAGGCATCCAAATTGATGATCTGGATGTCCCCTTCAGTGGATAGGAGGTAACGCACAAAATTTGAGCCTATGAATCCCGCCCCTCCAGTGACCAATACGTTTTTCATATTTCACTCATAGTTAAAATAGTTTTGCGAATCCGACAGAGTCGGCCAATGGATATCGCTTAGAGATAAGATGGGATCATCAATGGGCCAAGGGATATCTAACGCCGGGTCATCCCATGCGATCCCGAAACTTAATTCTGGGTTATATTCCGACGTGACTTTATACGCCACTTCTGCACCTTGGCTGACCACTTGGTACCCAT
Source organism: uncultured Anaerolineales bacterium (assembly GCA_964481465.1). Taxonomy (GTDB): domain Bacteria; phylum Chloroflexota; class Anaerolineae; order Anaerolineales; family UBA11858; genus B10-G9. The sequence continues at coordinate 24,781 of CAYZTL010000021.1, read as the reverse complement.
GCGCAAACCCAACCGGGATATACAGCATGTCATGATTTTCCGCTGATAAACGCTTGCTCACCCACTCGCCGTAAGTGGGTGAACCCACCCGGATATCGACGGCGATATCGTATACCTCCCCTCTTCTTACACTGACCAGCTTCCCTTGCGGCTGGGGGGGAATTTGGAAATGTAAGCCGCGGATAACCCCACGCTTGGAATAGGAATAATTATCCTGGACAAAACGATCGGGAATTCCATGGGACCGAAAACGAGAATACTTATACGTTTCCAGAAAATACCCTCTCTCATCTTGTAATACTTCACAGCGCACGAATATGATTTCTGGAATATCCAGATTTTGAAACCAGAAGGTCATACTCCTCCCTTAAGAAAAGGATTAAAATATCACCCCAGAGCCATCTATGTCAGTGCGGACCAAGTTCATTAAATACTCTTTATAGCTGTTCCCTGGCATCTTTTCGGCCAGAGAACGGAATTCTTCCCCGGTGATAAAACCCATCCGAAAAGCGATCTCTTCAGGACATGAGATCATCATTCCTTGGCGTTCCTGGACCGCTTGGACGAAATTGCTAGCCTGCAACATGGACTGATGTGTGCCTGCGTCCAGCCAAGCCACACCTCGCCCCAAAGGTTTTACACGTAGTTCCCCCATCTCGAGATAAAGTTGATTGAGATCAGTGATCTCCAACTCTCCCCGTGATGATGGGCTTAGATGCTTTACTAATTCAACCACTTGATTATCATAAAAATATATTCCCGGAACGGCGTAAGGAGAACTTGGTTTTAGAGGTTTTTCCTCCAACTTAATTGCCCTGCCCTCCTCATCGAACTCGACCGTTCCATACCTTTCAGGCTCTTGAACGCGGTAGGCAAATATGACTGCGCCGTTCTGTAACGAGGCTGCCTCCCGCAGGGTGTCGGGCAACCCATGACCAAAGAAAAGGTTATCTCCCAAGATCATACATACTTTATCTTTCCCTATAAACTCTCTACCAATGATAAAAGCCTCTGCAAGCCCCCGCGGCTGTTCTTGAATTTGGTAAGACAGCGTAATGCCCCACTGACTCCCATCTTGTAATAGAGTCTGATACGCCTGTAAATATTTCGGAGTGGTGATAATTAAGATTTCACGGATCCCTGCCAACATCAGCATCGACAGAGGATAATAGATCATCGGTTTGTCGTAAATGGGAAGGAGTTGTTTGCTGGTAGCTTTTGTTAGAGGACGAAGGCGTGTTCCCAACCCTCCAGACAAGATAATGCCTTTCATCATCTCATACCCTCCCTTAAATAGAGATCATTCCTATTATAAAACCTACAAAGAAAAAGCCTATGATTTTATCAGCTGAATTCCCCGCGTATCCTTCAAAATAGAATGTAAATACAGTTTCCATAAATGTTTGGGCAGGATGGAGGGGAGTATATACACAAAAGGTGTGTGAGCTCTAAAAAAATCAACCTCTTCTTCATCCAAAGATCGAAAAGCGAGCAGAACACAGGCCCCGGATTGCTTCCGAATAAAATCCAAAAAATCGGAGAGAAAGTCGGTTCCGCGATGGGGTGAGTTTCTGATGATTTTCATCACAGGTTGACTAAGGGTCGCATATTGTTCAGGATCGCGGATATTTATCAACGATTGATCAGTATAGACATCCTTATACGACTGCTTTACCTCTTTCGTCCATGAGAGGTCCTTATATACTTCCGGATTGTAGCGTTGGATATCCGCTACAAGTTGTTCGTGCCGCTCCATAGCCCTATGGATGAAACTTCTTCCCACACGCCGCACGAACAATAATTTCTCGGGGATGCGATGACCCCGAAATCCCGCTTTAGCCATTCGGATCCAAAATTCCCAATCCTCATAGCCATCCACCATCTCCTCTCGATAGCCCCCAACCGCTTCCCAGGCCCTTCGCCGGTATACAGCAGCTGTAAAAATTTGGTTGTGATGGATCAACTCCCCTGGATCAAATTCAGGGTTATACCAGACCCGGCTCTCTTCACCGAAAACCTGTGTCCATGAGTAGACAAAATCCATCCCGTAATTCGTCTCCAAGATTAAAATCGCCTTTTCAAGGAACGTAGGATGAAGTTTATCATCAGCATCCAAACAACAAATGTACTTTCCCTTTGCTTGGCGGACCCCCGTATTCCGAGCCGCTGGTAATCCTCGATTCACCTCATGGTCGATGAGGCGAGTTTTCGGCCTAGAAAACGTTTCCAAAATGGACAAAGTGTTGGGCTCTGTGGACCCATCATTGACGACCAGGATCTCAAAGTCCTGCCAAGTTTGGGACAAAACGCTGTCAACAGCTTCGGAAAGATATTCCCCATGGTTGTAGCAAGGGACCACAATGCTTATTAATGGTTTATCACCATCCCATTTTTCCGCTTTGACATATTGTTGAGATTTATGGAACAGGGAAGACAACTTCCATTTTGTCCTTCCCAGGAAAGAGTGGAGGGCCCCTTTTCGGAAGAGACTCCAGACCCGATTCATCTCATAAACGCCCGATGTTTACTGATTGGCACTCTCCAAATATCTGTCCACCGCTTGATCCGTATCACCGACAAATTTAAATGTACCACGGTCAAGCCATGCTGTGCGGTTGCAGTTCTTGCGGACAGTATGCATAGCATGCGATACCATGACTGTGGTTGTTCCTTCCTTCTGGTAACGTCGAATGCGTTTCATGCTTTTATCCTGAAACGCAGCATCTCCAACGCTGAGCACTTCGTCCACCAATAAAATATCAGGCTTGACATCAGTAGCGACAGAGAATGCCAAACGCATGGTCATACCTGAAGAATAAGTCCGGATGGGGGCATCTATAAAATCCCTCAAACCCGCGAACTCCACTATCCGGTCAAATCGTTCCTCGAGGTCGCGCCGAGTGTAACCTAACAAAGTGCCATTGAGGTAAACGTTTTCTCGACCTGTCAAATCAGGGTGAAACCCTGCCCCCATAGCCAGGAGAGGGGCTACCTGTCCTTTGACCCACACCCGCCCTTCGGTAGGTCTCATCACTTGGGCCATCAGCTTTAACATTGTGCTTTTCCCTGCTCCGTTGGCACCAATAATCCCAAAAAACTCCCCTTTGCGAACCTTCAAATCCACCCCTTGAAGAGCAAGGAATTCGTCGTGATGGATTTTTCCCCGCTGCAAAATACGGATCACATACTCTTTAAATGTGCGTACATTCTCATGGGGGACATAGTAACGCACGTGTACATCTTCCAGTTTAATCACAGGTTCATTCATAACGGATATTGGGACACCAACCTGATCACGATCGATACGCTAGTTGATCTGAAATCTGAGCGAATACACCCCAGCCTACCAGCAAAGTCATGATGGCCACAAGAGTCGTCACCGCTAATTCTTTCAGCGTAAACACTTGTCCGTAAAATGTGGATAAGCGAAACAGATCCAAAAAATACACCATGGGATTTAACTTTACCCATTTTTGAGCATAGTCAGGCAGGATGTTAATCCTGTAGATGACGGGGGTCAAATACATCCAGGCTGTGAGTAAAATTTGATACATTTCAACGATATCCTGAAAGAAAATCCCCACGGAGGAAATCAGAAGGGACATCCCTAAAGAAAATAAGGCAATCAGTATAACCGGAATGAATAATAACAATGAGCTCGATCGAATGGGAACGCCGATCACCAGCATGACGCCAAAAAGAGGGATGAGTGAGAGGAGTAAATTCACAATACCCGTCCCAATCGCTGAAATCGCAAAAACGGTTCTTGGGACATAGATGCGGCGGAACAAATTCCCACCCCATACCAAACTATTGATGGCAGCTGTCGTGGATTGGGCGAAAAAGTTCCAGATGACAAGCCCACTCAACACATAAGCTGCATACCCTTCGATAGCCTTAAAAATTTGAGAAAAGACCAAAGAGAGGATGATCATGGTCCCCAAGGGGTTCAACATCGTCCAGGCGATGCCCAAAACAGACCGCTTATACCGCGCGGTCACATCCCTGCGGATTAATTGAAGAATGAGATCTTTATATCGCCAAGCCTGCACCAGTTCATAAAGCGCTGTGGAACGTTGTTTGGCGGTATCGTAAATGGGTTGGGCTTTCGCATCTTGCATAAGTTTGTCTCCGAGCAGGCGTAATTCTAATACCTCATCTGCTGCTTGTCAATCGCCTTAGAAAGACAGTCAGGTTTGTATATGTTCGTTATCATGGAGCTGGACCAACAGCCACCACAAGAGATCATTTAACTTTGTCAATATATTCCAGCAATGTATCTACCCTGGCTTGCCAGTTGTTGTCTTCGATGAATAGTTGGACTTCATCTTTGGGAAAAGGGGAAGTAAGTGCTTTTTCGATAAAATGAATAAATTCACCTTCGGTCTTTGCCAAGAAAACACCCGGGATGTCCTGGAGCGGATGTAGATCTGGTGCGACCACCGGTTTGTGCATCGCCAGGTATTCGTAGAGTTTTAAGGGACTGGTCGCCTGGGTGATAGAGGAGATCTCCCAAGGGATGAGCGCTACATCCGCATGAGCTAAGTATGATGGTAAGGTGGATTGAGGTTTAAGGCCTAAAAAGTGTATGTTGGGCGGTTTCTCAGGGAGTTGGTTCCGATAATCACCGATCACGACAACGGCTGCCTCTGGATAATGACGGGCAATCTCCACCAGCAAATCCCAGTCAAACCATTCCCCCCACAGGGCACCGATATAGATGAATATCGGTTCCACGCTGGGTAAGTCTGAAGGGGGCTCATAATAGCGATCTGGGGTAAAAAGGAGGGTGTTGACAGCGTTAGGCAAGAGCAAAGCGGTTTTCTGGCTGACATTTTCTAACTTCATTTTCAAGGAAGGGGCTGTACCGATCAGCCCATGACTTTCTTCAATGATCCTTCGTTCAATGTCATCGGAGTACCAATCCCCACCTAATGCGCTGTCCCAATCATCGACCATCTCATACAAAAGCAGACCTCCCGCCTCATTGATCTTCCGCATCAGGGGCATGAAGTCGGAAGTGGGAAGTTCAACCAGAGCGTAGATTCGCTTATTCCGCAGGGGAGATCCATATTGGTTGAGGAAATCATCCCAATAAAATTCGCTCAAGTCATACGTAAACAAGTTCGGGTGGGCGATGCGGACGCCCGTTCTCTCAGATTCCCAACTGGGGTAGCGATTAATATACACGACCCAATAGTTGCGGCGTAACAGCCCCAAAGTAACCTGTGTGCATCGGGCCCCACCTCCCGTATCATCGATGGGCACCCCTGCCAATACAAAAAACAAGCCCTCCGTCTGCTTCAAACGCCTACGATCTACGTCCGCTTTGCGCCTGGCTCCCGCTGAAAACCCCATCACCTGAGCTGTGCGAAGACCGATCTCTTCAGGCACTTTCCAGGGTACAACTCCTTTTAGAGCATAGAAAAGGAAGATGCCAGCCAAACCCACCAAGCCAAACAAGCGCGGAAGAAGGGGATGTCCCTTCCCGCCTGGGAATATACCGGGGAATAGCACCAGAAATCCACTGAGCACCAAGGTCAGGGTAACGAGGAACAACCGCCCGCCAGCCTGCCGGTACAACCAGGCGTTGTATCCCGATTCGCCGTTCCCGATGGACCAGGTATACGCTTTTTTCCAAAACTCGATCAAGGTGGATGGGCCCATCCAATCCACCACAGCAGAAGGGACAAAACCCCACTGGGGACAAAACCGCTTCAACTCCAAAGCAAAATAAGTGTCTTCGCCTGTCAACGTCAACCATTCCGGATAACCCCCGGCTTGTTGCCACGCCTCTCTCCGGAAGGCAAAAGACCGTGAGGAGGGAAGGAAGGTCTGTGGATCCACATCATCGAGAGAAGGCCACCCGCGAAACCCTAATTCATGACCAGTTGGATCCACTGCCCGGTACCAGCCCGCCACCACTTCGGTGTTTGGATCGATGCGAAAAGGGGCGATGAGTTTTTCCAACCAATCTTTTTTAGGGCGACAACCAAAATCGCCGACTGCGATAAGATCATAATCCGCATGTTCGATGGCGATATTCCTTCCCCGGGCGATGTTTACCTTTTCCTCCCCAATGACCTTGAAGGGTATAGGGAGATTCTTTTGAAATGAAACCAATCGCTGCACAGTATCATCTGTGGAACTCGCATCAACGATCACAATTTCGCCAGGTGGTAGGGTTTGTTCCAGAATACACGTCACCCACTCATCCACACTTTCCTCTTCGTTGTAGGTCGTTGCGATCAAGGAAAAGGGTTCCACCTCTCTATCCTCTGGGACGGATAGCCCTCTCCTGGGACGATAATCCGGGCAGACATCCGGATTATCTGTATACAGTGTCACTTGACTGTGGTCTCGGGGGATATAGGTGTCAGCGATGGCTCTCGGCAACCGGAAGATCCGTTTCCTCCGCAGGCGTGAGTAGATATCGTAAAGTTTATAATACACCCCCTCAACGACGCCCCGGAAACCCGACATGCGCCATACCTTGACCACCCGTCTCAACAAAAGGAGTATGCGGCGCAAGAGAGGATTTCGAACCCTGTGAAAGAGAGCCTTTGGACGAGCGTACGATTCATCATCTAGTTGAGAGAGCCGGTCCAAGACCAACCGCGCGCGGACCTTCCAGGCATTTCGTTTTCCTACCTTGTGCAGCTTCTGTATATATTCCTGGTCTTCCCCCAAAGATAAACCTTCTTCGATGCTCTTAACCCATCCATCCTCCGTGGAGGCGACCAAAACCTCTTCGTATCTCAGACTTTCTTCCATGGGAGAAGTGACCACGGGGATTCCAGCAGCGAAATATTCATACAGCTTGATCGGGGAGGTGGCCTGGGTGATCTCATTGATCACGAAGGGGATGATCCCCACATCGAAGTGCGCTAGGTAAGAAGGCAACTGGGAATACTTTTTTACTCCCAACCAGTGGACGTTCGGAAGGTCAACCAAACCCGAGCTCTGCAGGGTGCGATCATGATCCACACCGATCAACAAAAACTCCAGGTCCTCCTTTCGGGCTGCCAAACCGTTTAGCAAAGGATAATCAAACCAGCGGGCTAAAGCGCCGTGATAACCGATAATCGGTTTTCCCTTCGCTAAGATATGTTCCATATCATCCGGTATGGACGCATCAACAGATGAATGGAAATGATCAAAATCAGCACCGTTGGGACAGAACAAAGCGTCTTCACGGACGCGGGACACTTCTTCATAAAGCGTTCGTGAAGTGGCCAACACCAAATCCGCATCCTCCAGATACTCCTCGTGGTCCGCCCGGAGCTTCTCCTGGTTTCCATCAAATGCCGATAAATGGTCCACCACATCGTAGATGATCCGATGGGTTTCAAAAAACGCCAGGAGCGGAATGTTCCACGTTAGCACGTAGATATAAGCCTCTGGGACAACATGGAAAGAATCCGAAGGGGTTCTGGCCAGATATAACCGGTCCTCGATCTCAGTAAAACTCGGTGGCCAAGATTTCTCCGGCTGCATGTAAAAAACCAGGGCACCTTCACGCGCCAAGGCACGCGCTAACTGGTGGGGGCGTTGAAACATGTCCGCATTCCAGGGTAAACTCGGTGCGAAGATGATCTTTCGCTTTACCTCAGGATGACGTTGGACAATGTCTATGATTTCTTTTTCCGGTTCGTTATAAGCTACAGAAGAAACCAAAATGGGACTCCAAATATCAAGCTTTTCCCTCTAACACAGATAGGATCGATTTCACGCGCGTTTGCCATGTATTCTTACGAGCTATCTGATCAATCTCAGTGAGGTAATCTCCAGATTGAGTGAGTGTCAGAGCCTTTTTGATCTTTCCAATGAACTCGTCCGGGGTCTGCCCTATCAACACTTCATTATACCTGGCGCACTCGGGTAATGGGGTGGTGACGACGGGTTTCTGGCAAGCAAAATACTCATACAACTTCACCGGAGACGTGGCTCGGGTGATTTCATCCACGATAAAGGGGATCACAGCGACATCAAAATGCCATACATAAGAAAACAGCTGTCGATACGGTTTCCAACCTAACCATGACACGTTGGGATACTCCAACACGTCACTCCCCTCAAGGCTTTGATCGTAATCAGCGCCGATGAGCACAAACTGCCAGGTATCCTGGTGGCGGGCTACTTCAGCGAGCAAACCGTAATCGAACCACTTCGCCAATGCCCCAATGTAGCCAATGACCGGTCTTCCCTCCTCGATGTGCACCGCCATATCGCCTGGGGGGGGTTCCCCGGGGCCTGGCTTGAACGTTTGAACCCATTCATAATCTACAGCGTTGGGCAGATAAAGGACATCCTCCCGTTCCTTTTGCACGGATTGAATTAACTTGCGGCTGGTGGCGAGGACGATATCCGCCTCCTGAGTGAGACGTTTATGATCCTCTACCCGGGCAGATGAAACTTCCAGGTCATCATAATAATCATAAATAACGGTTGGGTTCGAGAACCAATCCAATAAAGGAGCATACCAGGGAGAGCCTATGTAGAGGATGGGATTTTCAACGACCTGGAAGGTCTCTAAAGGCACAGAAGTCAAGATCAAGTTGGGTTCAACCTCATTAAAATCCGCGACTGCATCCACCCTCTCATTCCGCGTACAATAGAAGTAAAGAAACCCCTCTTTAGCAAAATGACGGGCCATTTGCTGGGGGCGCTGGAACATAAATCCCCAATCGTGGGTTGGAAAGTAAATGATGGTCCCTTCCCGGTCGCTGTGGTCCTCCACGATTTCCCTTAATTTTTTTTCCGGCTGCTTCTTGAGCTGACGGGCGGCTTCCTCCCGCTTCCTGACGCCCAGCAGGTAGCCAGCGGTATGGGTTGCAGCGAGGAATCCGGACAGGAGAGGGGCAGATATGGTCTCAAACCCATTTCCTCCTCCCCCCATTATCGAACCCCCCCAAAACGAGAGAAGGGCGAAGAAGGTTAACCACATCCCTCCGATGACGAGCAGGGTGGAACCAGGGGCGAAGATAACAAAGCCGGTACCGATGAGGAGGATCAGCCCTGCACCGGCTGCGAAGGGAAGATGCTTCCACAGGACCGGGGCAAACAACCCCACCTTTCCCATCCCCTGGGAAAGGGTAAAAAAACGGCTCCACAACCCACCCTCAAAAGGATGGGGGACAAACGTCACCCGAGCGGAGGGCGATTTGACATACTCGACCTCCTGCCCTTCCAACCGCATGGAAAAAATCAGCACATCCAGCAAGGGCGGGGCCCCCTCAGGAAAACCACCCGCTCTGGCCCAATATATTTTCCGGAATGAGACGTTCTTAACGAAGGCCAACAAACTCAGAAGGTTTACCCCTTCCCCTCCCAACGGGTAGCGAAACGCCAGTTGTGCCGCATCCCGGGATGTGTCCACCTCCACAGGACCGAGTGAAAACGCGAGTTCCTCATCCCTCACAAGGGGTAGAGTGATCTCATGCAGCCAGTCTGGATCAGGTACACAATCCGTTTCAGAAAGGACAACCAGGTCATGTGCAGCATGTTGGATGCCCAAGTTCCGAGCTGCCCCACAGGATAGATCGCCCCCATCTACAACCTCTATCGATGTATCCACTTTCCCTTCCATCTGGCGCTGGATTTCCGGCAGGGAGGGGCCGGATCCACGGGAGAGGAAAATCACCTCGTCCGGCATTCGACGCTGCTCAGCAAGGGACTGAATGAAACCCTCCAAAGATGCCCTATCCCCTGCATCAGTGAGGACAAGGGATATTTTCCCCTCTTCCGCCGGGGTGTCAGGGTCATGGTGTTTCTGCAAACGGGCTTTTTTCTCTAAGGTGTAAGCGTAAAAGAGATGCCGCAGGTAGTTCACAGGCCCCGGAAATACCCTCCTGATCATAGAGGTTGCCCTATTTTTCGGTCTCATCCTCGGGTTTCCTTCTCACCATCTGAGATAAACGGGAAAAGAATTTTTCACGCTGGCTTTGGGGAGGAACGAATATATGGCGCAACTTTTGCAGGAAGAGAGCTGCCTGCCAGGTCTGGCTTCCCTTTAACTCTTCCATTTCTCTTTGTAATAAAGCGAGACGTGATTGGAGTTCAAGATATTTCTTTTGCAAAGACCGCTTTTGACGCCGTTCTTCTTCTAAGTCAAGATCCATCTCTTCCATACATTCGATTTTCTCAAGGGCGAAATCGATCAAAAAAGAACGCGATGGTGTCCTGTGGGGTTGGGACAATAACCTGCCGGCAAAATCAGCATGGGCACCCGCTTTCTTCCTCATGGCCCGGGATATTTTGCGCATCTCACCCCCCAAGGACCCCTTTTTCCCCCAGGTTTCCTCCACAAGCGCGTCGAGGGAGTCAGCACAGGGGGCATATGATTGGCAGCAGTAATCGCCCAAACCTACCTCCTGCAGCATATGCCGCACCTTTGGATCATAAGGCAACCCAACCACAGGCACACCCTCAATAATGGAGAAAATCAAAGCGTGAAGGCGCATCCCCAGTACCAAATCACACTCTCCTAAAAGGGACTGCGCGGTCTCAGGCCTGAACCTTTCCCTCAATAAGTGTATCCTCCCTTCCTCACCCAATTCATCAGCAAGATCTTCTAAAACTGACAAATCATCCGTATAAACATCCTCCTCCGTGACCTGAAAGGGGACCAGGAGTACATGGACATCCCCATGGCGCGCCAAAAAACCAGAAATGCCTTCCGCGATTCTGGGCACCCATTCTGCGGGGGGGATGGGACGATCCCAATAGCGCAGCACAACCCCAAGCACCGGCATCTCTTGATCAATCCCCGCTTCTTTGATGAGTGCTTCGCCCTCTCCCTTCTGGGAGGGGGACAGCCCGAAAGCGGGATCCGTGAGGACTTTCACCAACGGTTCCACATGATCCGAGGGATCAAACCCTGTTTCCTTTAAGACTTGCAAAGAATGATGATCTCTGAGTGTAGCGATCTGGCACCTTTCGAACGTCAGCCGGGTCTGTTCCCGAGCTTCTTCGCTGTGCAAAGGGCCCACCCCCACCCCGTACAACATACAAGGGATGCCCGTGAGTTGGGAGAGGATCGGTAAGCTTCCGTAAGACGTAATCCCCCCATGATTCCTGCGCAAATAACTCTCCGGGTCAATATCCCAATAATCCTGGAACAATCCCCCTCCGCCCACTAAGAACAGATCCATCTCCTGGGCGACCCGTACCAACCCGCTCATATCCTGCCAGTGAATCGCTTCGACATCATAGAACTTCAGCGTTTCTGCAGGGTTCCATGACAAAACGGTAAAGGATATCCTGGGCTGAAGCCTCTTCATATCAGCGAGCATCGCGGATAGGATGGCTTCGTCTCCCACATTCCCCGCCCCATAATATCCCGCGATCAGGACTTTCTTCATATTCAAGGAATCAGCGCCCATTAAGTGAATATCTGCCGCAACCTGTACAATGATACCCGTCCGCAGTGACCAACCATTCACCCCCACATGTCCGGCAGGAAAGGATGGGAGTGGACAAGGTTTGTCCTTTCCCTTCCAACTCCCACTGCCAATGCTGCAGCCAGACCTTCGCCTGGTTTTCCCAGGTCCAAGGCACATTCAGCGCATTTCGTCTGACATAGGCAGAAAAATCTGGATTTTGGACCAGGGTGTAGATGACATCAGCCGCTTTTTGATGGTTCTCTTTCGCTTGATGATCCCCTTCAATCCAAAAGCCATTATACCCGTCCTGGACGGCTTCGCGATTTCCTCCCACCGGGGAGACAATGGGAATACATCCATACCCCATGGCCTCTACAAGGGCCAGCGAGAAGCCCTCCAGGATCTCTTGCAAATGTAAGGAGAAAGAGGTTTGACGCAGAGCGTCCGCGAGCTCTTTCTGCCCTACCATGCTGTGATAGACGACACCTTCCTGAGGTTCAGGAGGGCGATCCTCCCCTCCCCACAATGCATTTCCCCCATAGATGTGGAGTTTGAAACGGGAGTCTTTATTGTGCAGGATTCGCAAGATGGAGATAGCGGCCTCTAAACCTTTCGACGGGTGGCTGGTGTAGATCATCGAGAAAGGATCCCGCTTTACTTTGCTTGAAAAGAGCCCTCTCTTGACGGGAAATCGGGAAAAGCCGTTGTGACAGACAAACGTTTTGGAATACGGCACTCCCCATTTCTCATGAATAACCTCCCGGATGGCGTTACTCACCGCGACGATATAGTCAGCTTCAGCCTTTTCCAAATGTTTGACGGGGCTGGCACCCATGACCCACACCTCTCGGAGGTTTGCTTCAACCGGAAGATTTTGAACGGGTTCTAAATTTAACTCCCCACCTGAAGATGTCATCACCAGGACATCCACTTTCCGCCGTTTCCCGGCTTTCGACAAAGGCAGGAAATTAACCCCGCGCGATGTATGGGGCCGTGTGACGTTGCCAATCACGGTCACCTGATGCCCGAACTTTGATAAGGCTTGTGCCAATCGGATCCGTGCCGTCAATCCCCCACCCACCCCTTCGTGGTCCGGTGTAGAGGCGTCGTACAGCAAATGTCGATCGGGAGAATAAAACAATATTCTATAAGTCATCACTTGATTCCGTGTGCTCGTCTTATGGACGGCTGAACATGATCGCACCCATTTGGGGACTATCAGGAGGATAATAAACGACCTCCGGGATCGATATGGCTTCTAAAAACCCTTGATAGCCTTCTTGCGTTTGATAGTCAAAGATACGATAATTCGCCCCCCCTTCACAAGAGGGTAAGGAACTGCCAAATTCTCCGCGATTGAAATAGAGGATGGCATGGAGGTTTGGATAATCCGCTAATTTATGATAAGTATCTATCAGCCACTGGTCTTTATCCCCTCCCGCGCCAACCGTGCCAATTTCAGCGATGAATATGGGTTTGCCAGGGGCCATGGCCCGCATCCGGTCCAGATAAGGTTTAAAAATATCCTCATACTCCTCCCACAAGGGGTAAGAAGAACAATCTCCAAAGTTGAATGAGCTAAACCCGACCACATCCACCACATCATCCCCCGGGTAATAGCGTTCAAACTCATGACCTTCCGGGCTCCAGCCGTTGGGCGCAAAAACCCAACTCACTGCTTCAGGGGAGACACCCTCCCCATAGAATATTTCCCTTATCCGGCGATAAGCCCGTTTAAAATTCTCCGGGTCTTTTCCATAGGAGGTCCAATACCCGTTCATCTCCTGCAGAGGGGCGATAAAAGCCCGTCTCTCCCCATCCTGCGACCATGCTGCGTATGCTCTTGCCCAAGCGCCAATGCGATCATCCAGCTTACCCAACGCGATCTCCTCCGCAGTTAGTTCGCCTACAGAGAGATTGACAAAGGAGATATACCCACGCTCCCAGGCCGTCTCCAATTCATCGGGAACATGTGTCTCCAAATCCGGGTCGTTAAAATTCATAAATGTGGCTGCAATCGACACTCTCTTCCCAGTGGAGGCGATCCATTCGTCAAAGGCGACGATCTCCTCGATTGTGTTTTGTACAAAACCCCTTGGGTAAACCCCCAATAGGACACCTTCCGCCGGTGGAAGTTGGGTGGTTTTATCTGCGGCCTCCGTGGGTACCGCCTTCTGCGTGGGATCGGACTCTTCCTCTTCACCAGCAGGAGGGGTATCGGCAGCTGTCCCCTCCTCCATTTCGGTAGGCTCAACGGGGACAGGGGTCTCCGTCTTCGCCTGACAAGCTGCAAGAAGGAAAACGAAGATCAAAATGACGGGGATTACACGCTTCTGCATCATTACCTCCTAAATTAACAAACCTGTTTATGGATTTTATCATCACTCCCGGTTCTTTGCGGCATTGACTGGGAAAAACCAGGATATGCAGATCTTCGGATGCCCCCTTGGCAAGCTGCTTCCGTATCATTGAGACCTGCTCTTTGGTAAAGGGGCATCTGATCTTCACCCTCTTAGGAAAAATAAACTTCTCAGGTATTAACAAAATCAATAACTATAAACAGACAAAGCCGGTGCCACTTTACTAATCTGCAAAGTAAAATGGGGGGGTGTGATTTTATAATCATAAGCGACAAATAACTGGAAATTTTAACCATCATATCCTTGCCCAGCCGAACATGAAAAAAACGATTTCGCTCCTTTTCGCCATCACCGTTTTCCTACTCTCCGTCTTTGCGATTCAAGTGAATCCAACCGAAGGAGCCCCCACATCTGCTGGCACAGAGTATTTCCCCATCCTCTTTGGCGCCTACCCCAACGGGGATCTGCAAACCAAGGTCAGCGAGCTGAGCGCCATGGACTCCTGGTTGACCAGTCAAGGTGCAAATGGCGTCACCTTTGCAGCTGATTTCATGAGCATCACCTTCAACCCCGGCTGGAACGTCGAACATGAGCTCGAAGCGGCTTGGTCCAACGACTTCATGCCCTTTATCAATTTGATGCCCTCTGCAAGCTGGGAAGATTCCTATTATCAAGAAGACTGTGACACCAGCGAGGACATCGCTCAAGGGAAATGCGATCCCTACATCAGAACCTGGGCGGATTACTTCAAAGCCTGGGCCGGGTCGAGCAAGCGCGCCTTCATAGCCCCCTTGCCGGAAGCAAACGGGGACTGGGCTCAGTACAGTACGGACGGCGCGACCTTCATCCAGGCTTACACCCGGATTCAGACTCTGTTTCAGGAACAAGGGGTGCCCAGTTCCGCCGTGCACTGGGTCTTTGCCCCGAACGGCTGGCACAACCCCGATGATTCTTGGAAAGCGTTTGAGTACTACTACCCTGGCGATGACAACACCGATATCGTCGCCTTCAGCTCTTATAACTACGGGGGATGTCCCTATGAATGGGCCAGCTGGGTCACCTTCAGCGAAGGGTTCGAGCCCTACCTGGAACGTATGCGGACCCTGGCACCCTCCAAACCGATTTTCATCGCCCAAACAGGGACTTTGGATGTCCCCGTCGACCCCAATGACCCCAGCCAAAATAAGAGCGATTGGGTCCTGGACGTATTTGATGACCTGGCGGATTACCCCGCAGTCAGAGCCATCATCTACTTCAACAAAATTGGATATTATGATGTGGTGGGAAAGTGCACGGAACCGGATTACAGGATTTATTACGATCCGGGCGGGGAACCCGGATTTCTGGAGATCATGCGGGATGCTCGCTTTGAACGCTTCCACGTCACAGACCCACGCTGGGATGAGATCAACACCTCTGTCCTCGATCCCGCCACAATCCCCGCCATGTCGATTTCCGGAAACGGCTTAGACATCGCCGATGATGATAACACCCCCCAAGAAGGGGATGGGACGGATTTCAGCGATTTGAACCTCCTGGACGATCCCCTGACCCATAATTTCACGATCACCAATCAAGGGGGAGTATCCTTAAATCTCACGGAAGATCCCCCTGTGGTCATCACCGGGCCTCACGCTGGCGATTTCACGGTCACATCTCAACCCACTTCCCCCATTTCCGAAAATGGTGGATCGACATCCTTCGAAATCAGCTTTGAACCCACAGCAGATGGGCTCAGGACAGCCGCCGTTTCCATCGCCAACGATGACCCCTATCGGGATCCATACACATTCGCGATCCAAGGGACGGGAACGACGACCTTCGGGGATGTGCCTGCCGACCACTGGGCCTATCCCTACATCGAAGCCTTGTGGGAAGGCGGCTATACCGCGGGGTGCAGTTCGAACCCCCGATTATACTGTCCAGATCAAATCCTCAACCGGGGCATGTCCGCTGTGTTCATCCTCCGCGGGGAATATGGGAATGTGGAGATGGAATTCCCTGCCCCCGAGCAACCCACCTTCGCGGACGACTGGACGGGGATCAGCTGGGCGGAACCGTGGGCTGAATTGATGTGGCAGGATGGATTCACCGCCGGCTGCCAGGTGGATCCGCTCAAATACTGCCCCTGGAATGAGCTCTCCCGGGTGGAAGCCAGCGTATTTGGCTTACACATGATGCACGGACAGCATTACCAACCTGAGGATGATCCCGACTATGACCCGGATGCCCTGGGGACGATGTTTGCGGATATGACTGATCCCGATTATTGGGGTACCGCCTGGGCGGAGCAGGCCTACCGGGACGGGCTGCTGCCAGCCTGCGGCAGCCAAGATGGAAAGCCTCTCTTTTGCCCAGATCAGAAACTGGATCGCGCCTGGGCAGCGTATCTCGTCGTCCAAGCGAAGGGCTTGACCCCCATCGAATGAATAAAGGATCCTTCCCCCATCTGGGGTAAATATCCTTTCTCCAATGTGTCTCCTCTCTAGCAAACGTCACCCTGAGCACTACCAGAGTGACGTTTGCATTCATTCACAAAACCCTTTTTTGAGATATTTGTTCCCTTTCATACTCAATCACCCGCTCTAAGATCTCAGGCAAATCCAGCGTCGGTTCATAACCGGTCAATTCCTTAAGCTTGGATAAGTCCGGGATGCGCCGCCGCATATCTTCAAACCCACCATCATAGGCTTCCTCGTAGGGGATGAATTTTATCTCGGAGGAGCTCTTCGTCATCGCTTTGATCATTTCAGCCAACTCTAAAATCGAGTTGTCCTTATGGTGGCCCACATTATAAACTTTACCTACGGCATCGGGCTCCTCAGCCAGCTGGATGATGGCCCGCACTGAATCCCCCACCCAGGTGAAAGAACGGCGCTGCGTCCCATCGCCGAACACCGTGATCGGGTCCCCGCCTAACGCCTGCCGCACAAAACGAGGGACCACCATGCCGTACTGACCCGTCTGTCTGGAGCCGATGGTGTTGAACAAACGGAAAATGACCACCGGCAGTCCCTTTTCATCGTGATAGGCTAAGCCCAAAAATTCATCCATCATTTTGGATCCGGCATATGCCCAGCGGCTGTGGATGGTCGGTCCTAAGAGGACATCGTCATCCTCGGTGAAGGGAATGCTGTTGCCTTTGCCGTAAACTTCGGAGGACGAGGTCAGCAAGACCTTCGCCCGGTAACGCAAAGCCGCTTTCAGAACAGCCTCCGTGCCCCCCAGATTCGTCTCAATCGTATGCACCGGGTTTTTCACGACAAGCTTCACTCCCACTGCGGCAGCCAGATGGATGATGACATCGCTCTCGCTCGCCAAACGGTCGAGGACCATCTCGTTCATAATGGTATCAATGGCAAAGTGAAATTGGGGATGGTCGGTCAGGTGCTGGATATTCTCAAACCTCCCCGTGGAGAGGTTGTCGATCACCGTCACTTGATCACCTTTTTCTAATAACGTCTCCGCTAAGTGAGAACCGACGAACCCGGCTCCCCCCGTGATCAGATATCGTGTCATTTGCAGCCCTTTACTTCCTTTCTCTATTCAGAATAAATCCTCTAACGGCGGTGAATCCATATCCAAAACCGCCCTCATATTTGAGTCACACCAATGGTAGATTATACCCTTTTTTTTGAGGGCTTCCCCGGGAGACCCGGAATGCTGTCCCTGTTCCCCTCCAACAGCGTTCAGCCTGTCATCGAGCATTTGTGTCCTTTACCGACAATGCCCGTTACGGCTTTTTGGCCAGAAAAAACAAATCGTCCCCCCGGCACGTCACAGGATAATCATGCCTCAAAAGCAGCAGGAAGAGGGTTGTGTATTCTTTGTCTTCATTGACAGACAAACAATGGACATCCTCAGAACGGACCATCTCAAATCCGGCTTGCGATAATTGGTATCGGATCTCGTTCAGCGTATATTCCCGGACATGCTTTTCATAGTACCAGGGAGGTTTCCCCTCCAACGCAGCCTGCAAATGAAGGACAGAACCGGCATTGGGCGTTGTCCCCAACAAATACCCACCCGGCTTCAAGGCTCGATAACTCTCCTTCAGCATGGATTGGAAACCGACCTTATAAAACCCCTCATTGTAAATATCATTAGGCGGGTCAGAGAGGTGCTCGACCAGTTCCGTACAGAGGATGAGATCACAGGTTGAGCTGGGGACATCCCAGGAATAGCGGAGATCCCAGTCCGTATTTTGCCAACGGATGTTTGGAAACGCCGCCCTCCAGTAATCACTCGCCACGCTGGGGGGCCCAAGGTCTAAGGCGGTCAGATTGCCCGGTAAATCCTGGATCGCGTCCTCCAACCACTCTTGAGTGAGGATCAAACGCTGGGCATGGCTGACCCATTTCTCCCTCCGCTGAACGTCAAGCCCTCTCTGCTCAGCATACCCCCGCAGCTGCCCCCTCACCTGCCCCAGCCGGTCCCTATCAATCCCCCTTACCTTTTGAAAGAGCGCTGCGTTCAACCGCTGGGCCTGGATTTGATAGGCCTTCTCTACCATCCATTCCAGAAGGGGAAGGATCCCGCGCAGGACGGGCAGGGATAAGCGATGGAGGATGGATTTGATGCGAACGATCATCTCATTTTTCCACTTGGACGTGGTATTTCCCCTATTAGACCCCTCACCTAAGTCCGCTGGTCTTTGCTCCACATCAAGGTCTTCGTCACACAAATATGATCTACGATTCGTACTCCAAATGACAAATAGCTGGGAACATTTCGAACGGCTTCCAGAGGGAATCTCAGGGGGGGCATGATGGACCATCATGCCCAACACACGCATCCACAGACTCCCCTTTGAGGATGCCGACGATCCGCTGGGCACTCTTCCCATCCCCGTAGGGATTCACTGCTTGCGCCATTTCCCGATACGCGCCCGAATCCTCAAGGAGCTTTTCTGCCTTGTCGATGATCTTCTCCCGGTCCGTCCCCACCAATTTCACCGTCCCAGCCTCCACCGCCTCGGGGCGCTCCGTCTTTTCCCGCAGAACCAGGACCGGCTTCCCTAACCCAGGCGCTTCCTCCTGGATCCCTCCCGAATCGGTCAACACCAAATAGGAGCGTTTCATCAACTGCACCAAAGGAAGATAATCCAGGGGAGGGACCAGGGTCACATGGGGTATATCCTTCAGGGTACGATGAACGGGATCCCACACATTCGGGTTCAGGTGCACTGGATATACGAAATGAACATCGCCATCATATCTCCGGGCGATGTGCTTGACGGCCTCGCAGATCCTCTGCAAAGGCTCACCAAAATTCTCCCGGCGGTGCGCGGTAAGCAGAATGACCCGTTTTTGCCAGGGGATATCCGACAGGGGGCCGTCAGAAAAATCATACGTCATCTCCGCCACCATCTGCAGCGCATCGATGACCGGATTCCCGGTGACGTGCACGATTCCGGGCGCCACTCCCTCCTGCAGGAGGTGTTTTTTTGCGGTTTCCGTCGGCGCGAAGTGTACATCCGCCACCGCCCCGGCGATCTTCCTGTTGATCTCCTCGGGGAAAGGGCGCCACTTATCATGGGTGCGAAGGCCGGCTTCCACATGCCCCACTTTAACCTGGTGGTAGAAAGCGACCAGGCTGGCCGCCATCACGGTCGTCGTATCCCCCTGGATCAGCACCCAATCCGGGTCCTCCTGCTCGATCACCGGATCCAAATCCGTGAACACCCTGGCGGTGATTTCCGACAGCGTCTGGGCTTCCCGCATCAAATCCAGATCATACTCGGGATGAATGCCAAATAATTCCAAAACTTGATCGAGCATTTCCCGGTGTTGGGCGGTGACGCACACTTTGGAGAGGATCTGCCCGGGATGCCTTTCTAACTCCTTGACTACGGGCGCCATCTTTATCGCCTCTGGTCTTGTGCCGAAGATAGACAACACTTTCAACATAGGTTATGTTTTCCTCAATGAATGTTCAGGCTCAGGACGATATCACCCCGGTTCGCCGGGGTCCAGCCGTTCAGCGCCAAACGCGCCGGGAACGGGGAAGGCCACTCCCATCATGCTCCACGAACGCTGTCTCGATGTCTTTAAGTTTAGCACAAAAAAAACCCTGACTGACGGGGCTTTGGATGAGAGGGGATTTCACATGACACCAGGGACATTTCACCATCCGCGGAAAAAAATCGGGCCTTCCTTCGCTGGCATAGAAGCTATAATAATACCAATATGTTTCTAATTATTGATCACGAATACTCGGTGCAGTGAAAATATGAAGAGCCTGTATATCACATTTTCCCTGAGGAGATGTTGTGCCTGAACCGCTGCGCGTTTTGACCCTCGCTGCTGAAGCTGAACCATTCATCAAAGTGGGGGGACTGGGGGACGTGGCCGGGTCCCTCCCTGCCGCTCTGCGCAGGCTGCCGGAAGCCGTCGACATCCGGCTTGCTCTTCCCTTTTACCCCCAAATCGACACCTTCCCTTATACACTGGAACCCTTATTGACTTTTCGTGTCCCTCACGAACAAGGCCCCATCCCCTGCGAGGTATTCCAAACCACAGAAAAGGGCGTTGTGGTTTACCTCTTAAAAGGGGGACCCATTCACGCGTCGCCAGCCATTTACGAAAGGGACGATTCCCACAACAGCTTCAAGTTCACCTTTTTCTCTCTGGCCGCTTTAGAACTGGCCCGCCATTTAAACTGGCAGCCCCATGTCGTCCACGCCCACGACTGGCACACATCCCCCGCCGTATATAAGCTCCACTTGACGGAAAACCAAGACGGTTTCTTTGACAATACGGGGACGCTGCTCACCGTCCACAATCTCCCCTACCTGGGAGACAGCTCCGCCCTGAGCGATTTTGGACTGCCCCCTGCGGAGGACTCCCCGCTCCCCGATTGGGCCCAGAATCTCCCCTTACCCCTGGGCCTGTTCTCCGCAGACAAGATCAACACCGTTTCAGATGGCTATGCGAAGGAAATCATGACGCCGGAGTACGGAGCGGGTTTGGACCCCTTTCTCCGGGCGCGAAGGGAGGATATCACCGGCATCCTCAACGGCATCGACACCCAAACATGGGACCCGGAGCACGATGTGTATCTCCCCCTCCCCTACGACATAGACCAGATCCACCGGCGCAGAAAAAATAAAATCCAACTGCTGCACGAAGTTGGTTTGGGGATCAACCCGGAGATACCCCTCATCGGCACGATCTCCCGGCTGAACCGCCAAAAAGGGGTCGATCTCCTTCCCGGTGCCCTGCGCCTGGTAAGCGACCTCCCCTGGCAGGCGATCCTCTTGGGCACGGGGGATCCTGGGTTGGAGAGAGAACTCCAGGGCCTGGATGGAACACTCCCTCAAGTCCGGGCAAACATCAGTTATGATGGCGAATTGGCCCACCGCATCTACGGCGGTGCGGACATGCTCCTCATCCCCTCCCGCTATGAGCCGTGCGGATTGACGCAGATGATCGCCATGCGCTACGGGTGCGTGCCGGTAGCCCGGGCCACAGGAGGCCTGCGGGATACGATCATCGATTACCATGGGGAAACACCGCAGAGCCGTCCCAGGGCAAGCACAGGGTTCCTCTTTGACCGGATCCATCCCAACGCTCTGGCTGAGGGAATACGCCGCGCTCTGGACGTCTACGAGGACGATAGAAGCTGGCTGGGCCTGCAGCAGCGGGGCATGAAAATGGACTTTTCCTGGACCCGTTCCGCAGAAAAATACCTCAAACTCTACCAAGAAATCAACGCACCAACGCGCTAACGCTCCTCACCGGGTCGCCGGCATCGGACACCCAGCAAGCTCCTCCTCATCCCCCTCCCGCCACAGCACCTGTTTCACCTCGTCCCCGTCCTCCCCATATACCATCACGGCCAGGGCATCAAACCCGTGGTTGAAGCAATGCAAACAGATCTGTTCCTCACCCGGGTCGATGGGTAAATCCTCGCACCCGAAAACGAGCACATCTGACCCGTGAGGTAACGCTGTTGGGGGATCAAGGCCGTACAACACCGCGTATTCTACGCCCGTTCCTGAGAGGTAAAAGG
Organism: uncultured Anaerolineales bacterium; assembly: GCA_964481465.1. Taxonomy (GTDB): domain Bacteria; phylum Chloroflexota; class Anaerolineae; order Anaerolineales; family UBA11858; genus B10-G9. The sequence continues at coordinate 3,024 of CAYZTL010000021.1, read as the reverse complement.
TCGTATGGGCTTCAAAATACAGTTCAACGGTATCCATCAACTTCTGCCCCGGCAAAAAATGCCTCGGGTACAAAGCCCGGCCGTAAAGGGTCATCCCCCCCCGCTCCAGAAAGGTTTCCAGGTGTTGGGCTTCCTGACCGGACAAAGGGCTTTGCTCAGATTCCAGCAGAAATGCAGACCTCTCCTCAAGTTCATCGGATGTGTAGAGGTTATTGGAAAAAGCTTCAAAAAGCGCCGGCAGTGAACCAAACAGCAGCAGCCCCAGCGGGAGGACCACAGCCAAAGTCCTCTTATACAAAGGCCGCCCCGTCCATGAAAAGAGATCCCTTTTCTTTGCCTTTTCACCCTCCGAGGCCTCACCCCACCCCCCGGGGATGAACAAACCAGTGATCTCCACGAGGCCCACACAGTAAAACACAGCCGTGATCCAGTCCACCTCCAACAAGAACCTGCCCCCGGAGCGCCGGCTCAGGACATAGATCGAGATAAACGCCAGGTAGGCGACCAAGGGGATCCCGCCCACCCACCGTTTCCGCTCCCACACCCCAGAAACGCCCACCGCGATCAGGGCGAAGACGGATCCCAGGGGAATCAGGGAGACCGGCAGCACCGACCCGTCCCAGATCGGTTTCCAATAGGGGAAACGGGTGACATAGGTATCCACTGAATACAGGATCCCGCCATAGGACCAGTGAAGCTGCCCGTTTATCAACCGCGACAGGTAATCCATGTGGGTCATCACAGACGTGCTGGGGAGGTATAAGACGGACTGCAGGAAAGAATTGGCAAAGTGATTCGCAAACAAACGCACCTCTGATCTCTCCCGGTCACCCCCGGGTGCGCGAAACCCATCCCCAGGCTCAAGCCCGGTTTCCTCCTGGAAGGCGGGGATAGGCCAATCCCTCGAAACAAAGGCTCTCCGGACAGGAGAGGTCTTGACCAGGGAAACATGATGGTAACCCTCTCCTCCTGGACCTGGGTCATCGGGCACAGAAGAGGATTCGGGGAGGTCAAAATCTAACGTCAATTCACCCTCATCAGGAAGGTGGAGCCCTTTCCGATCCACCTTGATCAGATCGATCGTCCGGATGATGAAATTGAGCTCCCCGGGCTGGTCGAAGAAAAGGTGACCGGTCTTTTGCCAGTTGCGCAAAACCCACGGGGAGGTGACCAAGGCCATCCCAACGATGAGCATCGAAAAATGAACGAACGCCCTGCGCAGCCTGTGGCGGTATTTCACCAAAACCACCAGGCCCAGAAACGGCACAAGCACGCCCACTTCTTGGCGGATAAGCATGGTGGCCCCCAGCACACCTCCCGAAATGAGCGGGGTCCAAATCCTTTTTTCATCGCCGTCCAACCAGTAGATGCACAGGTAAAGAAAAAGGACGACCCCGATGGCGGCCGGGATGTCCGACATGATCATGTGCAGATTCGAACCTGTGACTTCCCCCTCCAGCAGCAGGCCGTTCCGCTGGCGAACGATCGCCAGCACCGCAACCAGGATGCCGGATATCCGGGTGTGCAGCGACTTGGTGACCAGATATAACAAGATGGGCAGGACGGCAAAGAGGGTGATTTGGACCGGTACGATTTGCTCGTACCCTAACCCAAACAGGCTGTGAAGCCCGGCATAAAATAGGGCCATCAAAGGCCGGCGTCCCACATCCTGATAATAATAATCATCTACCAAATAGCTTTGGAATGTCCCACGGGCCAGGAAATTCTGGGCTGTCCGGTCATACACCATCGCATCCAATTTGGGGTAAAACTCAAAATTCGGCGGCCGGGGGAGATCAATAAAAGCGTTCGGTTTGATTGGCAGGTTTTGCCAGGCCAAGATGGCTCCCACGAAGAGGACGAGGACGATCAATCCATCTTTCACACCGGGTGATACGCTGATCCCCTGGGCCCAATTTTTTCGAATCCAGCGGAACAGAATGAACACAAGCACGCAGCCCAGCCATGTGAAAAAAACCTGGTACCCGAGCAGTGGATATCCCGTCTCCCGGAATAAGCCGCTGACCGGACCTGTCTCGGAGTAACCGAGATCGTATACGGAAATCAAGGCCCAGATACATATCAAGGTAAGGAAAATACCCAGCGCGCGGAGGAAACTGGTCTGGGTGAGAAGGGAGCCCTTATCGCTTAAGAATAAAAGTGCCAATATGCTTTGAACGCAAAGAAGGATGGTCCAGACCAAAGCGGGATGCATTAAGCTCAAAAACCTGACCTGGATGTCCTGAGTCAAAGACCCTTTCTGGAAAATAAATCCAGCTGCGAACGTACCGGCCAGGATCAAAAAGGCACCCACCCAATAGAGCCGCTTTTCAGACTTTTGGTAGGGACCCAACCTTTGAAGCAAACTTGAGAAGTGCTTCTCGCGCGTCCAAGAACGGATCAAAAACCAGGCCCCGGAGAGGGAGACCAACACCAATATACCTGTATACAGGGAAGTGAGGAACCGGTAGGTAGGCGTGAATCCCCGGTATGTGTCCAGCAGCCGGTACGGTCCCTGGAAGAGGAGGAGCAGCGCCCCCACGCCCTCGATCACGACCGACCCCAAATACAACCTGGTAATCCTTTTTTTCATCCTATAAACATCCTATACCGTATTCATCCCGGGGAGATATTTGAAACCCCATGTCACCGTGAGGAGACCGTAGACCGACGCGGCGATCCCCTCAAACCACAAGCGCCTCCAGCCCCAACCTTCAACCCCCCACCATTAAACACCCCCCTATTCTAACACCAAAACCCAACCACCGTCCCCCTACATCTCCCCGGCATTCACAAATTTTAATGAACCCTCCCCGCAGCAAGCTGCGGGGTATCCAGCAGACTACATTGACCCATGCAAACAACTTTAGTTGCTGTCAATGTAGTTTCTGACACTCTTCTTGTGTTACTTGTTCCTGCACCTATTTTCGCACTGTTTCTTCACTATCATATCTACTTACCGTATTGACATGCATAATCCGGGGGAAATCGTCCATTAAATCCGGAACATGTCGTCCGCTGAAT
>CAYZTL010000020.1:0-68721 GCA_964481465.1 uncultured Anaerolineales bacterium | reverse complement strand
ATCTTGTTGCGGGTAAACTTGATTTTGGATTACCCACATAAAACAGCGAGGAGCCTATATTAAAAATAACAGGATGGTGTCTTAACTTAACAAAAGGAGATCCATATCGACACGCGAGCCCCTTCCCAATCCCAGCAGGACCGGCCTTCTTTAGGGCAGGTATTAATTAATTCCAAGCTCATTACAAGATCGCAATTGAAACAGGTGCTGGCGATGCAAGACGCTGGCGATGACCGCCGACTAGGGAGGATCTTGATCGATCAAGGATGGCTCAACGCGGAAAGCCTTGCTACAGCCCTCAGCATCCATTTAAACCTCCCCTTTATTGACCTCAGCCGCCAATCGGTCAATCCGGAGTTGTTGAACCTCATTCCTGAGCAGACCGCTCGCCGCTACAAGCTGATCCCGATCGAAATCCAGAACGGCGCTTTGTCCATGGTCATGGAGGACCCGACAGACATCAACGTCCTTGAGGAAATATCCGCCCTCACCGGCATGAACATTAAACCCGCGGTGGCTGTCGGTCAAGACATCGAACGAGCCATTGATATCTACTACAAATCCAATCAAGAAATCGAACGGGAGGTGGCTGAATTCTCCGAAATTGGAGATGATGGTTTCGCAGTGGCAGAGCTTGAGTCCGATATCACCATAGAAGACCCGATCGTGCGCGCTGTGGACATGATTTTAGAGCAAGCGGTCCGGGACCGCGCCTCGGATATTCACATCATCCCCGACCATGATGCCGTCCGCGTGCGATACCGCGTCGATGGCGTCCTACGCGACGCGCTTTCCTTACCCCCTAACAGCCACAACCAACTCATCTCCCGCATGAAAGTATTGGCGGACATGAACATCGCGGAGCGTCGCAGGCCTCAAGACGGTCAGTTCTCAAAGAGGATCGATCAGGAAGAAACCTTCTTCCGGGTAGCAACCATTGACTCCACAAACGGCGAGACGGTCTCCATCCGCATCCTTGGTCGTTCGGAATTCATCCTGGACCTGGATGGGTTGGGGATGCAGGATGACACCATCAGTAGGTTTAGAAATATTATCAAATCCCCCTTTGGGATGGTCCTGGTCGCCGGCCCAACCGGGTCAGGAAAGACCACCACCCTCTATGCCGCGCTAAACCAACTGGATCGAAAGCATCACAACATCGTGACCATTGAGGACCCGGTGGAATATAACTTCCAGGGGATAAACCAGATCCAAGTCAACCGGGCAGCTGACATCACCTTTGCTTCCGGCCTCCGGGGCGTGATGCGTCTGGACCCGGATAAAATCATGGTCGGCGAAATCCGCGACCAAGAAACAGCCAGAGCTGCCATCCAGGCTGCCCTCACCGGTCACCTGGTGCTCTCCTGCATCCACGCCAATGACGCTGTAGGGACCCTCTTCCGCCTACTTCACCTGGGGTCAGACCGCTATTTAATCAACTCCTCCGTGATCGGCATGGTATCCCAACGGCTCATCCGCTTAAGCTGCCCACACTGCAGCGAGGAAGCCATGCCCGGAGAAAATGAAGCCCGGGCTTTTGAATCAGTGACTGGGGAGAAATTGACCAGCTACCAAAAAGGGACAGGCTGCACATACTGTCAGGGATCGGGGTATCTGGGAAGGACAGGCGTGTTTGAACTCCTCGTCGTGACCAATGAAATCCGACAGATGTTCGCTGAAAAAGCAGGGGTAAACGAAATCAAGTCCAAGGCTGTTCAGCAGGGGATGCAGCCTATGTTGCAAGACGGCATGCTCAAAGTCAAACAGGGCAAAACGACACCTGCAGAAGTGATGCGCAATGTATATTCGCTGGTTTGAAGGATATCCACCTGATTAACTCTCACCCAGAAAGGAGCGCTCATGCCCTACCGTTATATAGCCTACGATGGAAATGGAACCGAGAAGCGCGGCATCCTCCATGTTGAAGAAGAGGAAACTGCGGAACGGATCCTCCTCCAACGCGGGTTAACGGTCGCCAAATTAAAATTCACCTCCCCAGGAATCGATCTGGCGAAATTATTCCCAACCTTCTTCGGCCCAAAACGCCAAGACGTGATCATTTTTTCGAACCAGCTGGCGAATTTAATTGAGTCCGGCGTCCCCGTGCTGTCGGCCATGGACCTCATGGCAGGGGAAATTACCAGTTCATCGTTGAGGAAAGTGCTGCGGGTTATCGTCGAAGATATCCGTCAGGGGAACTCCATTTCTTCAGCGTTAGCCAAACACGAAGAAATCTTCCCCCCTTTCTACCACCGCATGATCCACGTTGGCGAGCAAACCGGAAATCTCGATCAGGTGCTCCGCCAATTGGCCACCCTCATGGAAAAAGAAGTGGTGGTGAAAAAGAACATTCAGGGGGCCATGACGTACCCAGCCATCATTCTCCTTTTGGCTTTTGGCGTGGTGATGATCCTGCTTAATTTTTCCTTACCCCCTCTGCTCCAGCTATACAGCGAATTTGATGCACAACTTCCCTGGCCTACGAGGTTTTTAATGGGGGCTTCATCGTTTTTCATGCAGTACAGGCTCTACCTTTTCATGGGATTGATCATCTTCATCGGGGGGATCATCTTCTACATGCGCTTACCGCAAGGGAAAAGGAAATGGCATTTGTTGCTCCTGAAAGCTCCCGTTTTAGGCAAGATAAACACATTTGGCAATGTCGTTCGTTTCAGCAGGACATTGGCCACCCTGCTTCGCGCTGGACTGCAAATCACGGAATCCATGGAGCTTACCCGACAGACCCTCCAAAATGTGATCCTCAAAGAGGAAATCGAAGATCTCCGCCAAGAGACATTGCAAGGTCGGGGGATCTCCGGCCCTCTGGCCGAATCCCCACATTTTCCGTCCTTGCTGGCTCAGGTGGTCAGGGTCGGGGAGGAAACGGGCACATTGGATACCCAACTGGAAACCACGGCCGCTTTCTACGAGGAAGAAGTCGAGCGTTCTTTAGATAACCTCACCACCCTGCTTGAACCTGCAATGATCATCTTCGTAGGGATCATCGTTGGTTTCGTGGCCATATCTGTAATCCTCCCCATGTATTCCTTATTAGGACAGATACAATGAGAGCGCACCGGAAACCCCTTTCTGCACTCATCACCAGGCTGCAAACCCTGTCCTCCGAAGAACGGGGGCTGACTTTGGTCGAGGAACTGGTCACCATAGCCGTGATCGGGTTGGGGATCGTCATCCTGGTAGCCATGGTCACCACGGGTGCCATCGGTGTCCGCAAAGTGGATGATCGGGTCAAAGCGGAGACAATGGCAAGATCACAGTTGGAATTGATCAAAGACGCGAATTATCAACCGGACCCTACCGCCAACCCTTACCCCACGGTTTCCCCTCTGCCGGATTATCAGGTCACGGTCGATATTGAGTACTGGAATGCTTCCACCGAGACCTTTACCCCCACGGTCAGGGATGATGGATTGCAGCAAATCACGGTTTCCGTGACCTCGGATGGAGAGGACCTGGTGCAAATCGCCGAATATAAAGTGGACCGCGAATGAAAGCAAGAAACGGAGTATCCGACCAGAAGAGAGGATGGAGTAAAGACCTGTTCCGGGATGAGATGGGGGCCAGCCTGGTGGAGATGTTGGTGGCTGTCTCCATCAGCCTGATGGTCATCGGGGTGATCACCACCTCCCTGATCCAATTTATACTCGTCACGGAATGGGGAAACGACCAGCTTCTGGTTTCCAATGACCTGCAAATCCCTGCCATGTGGCTGGGACGTGATGCTGTAGAATCTTCCAGTTTCACCCCTGGCTCTGGGGCTGTGTACGGGACATTAAATTGGGAAGATTCCTCCCACCAATTCCGCTATTCATACAACCCAACCAATGAAGCGTTAGTCCGGGAACACCTTCAAGATGGGAGTGTACAATCTACGATCACGGTTGCCAGACACATCGCTGAGCAAGGAGATGTGGTTTTCAGCGTCACCGACCACCTGCTTACGGTCACCATCACGTCCACCAAAGGCAACGTGCAGGAGACCGTAACCTTAGCATTTGCCATGCGGTCACGGTAAGAGCAGAGCATGATATGAGGGACAGAATGTTTCAAAAGGAAAACACTTGGAAAAAATGGAAAGGCCGGTTTCGAAACCTTGTATCCGGTTTAAATGGGTGCGCGCTTTCCCTCTTCCGAGATGAGAGGGGGCGGTCCTTGCCCGCTGCCCTGATCACGTTGGCGGTCGGTTCTTTGCTGTTGACGCCCTTCCTGTCCTTTGTCAGCACTCGGTCGTTGGGGATCCGGGCTGCGAAGCATACTTTCAACGAACAATACGCTTCGGATGCAGGCATTGAATTTGGGATCTGGGCCCTATTAAACGATAATACCTTCCGGGCTCAAGCGGACGCAAACCCGGGAACGGCTTACGCCGTACCTTTTCCAGAGAACATCAATGGCTACACACCCTCTGTAGATATCACCGCTATTCCTATCGGATCTTGGGCTTGGACCCCCCCCTCATTCCCTCCTGTCTCCATTGGCCAAGGGGGAGATATGGTATTCACTGGAGGAAATTTCATTTATGTTCTGCAAGGTGGGAATTCAAACGGCTTCTGGCGTTACAATATCGCCAGCAATGCATGGACAAGTTTACAAAATACCCAAGAAAAAGTGCAGAGTAACGGTGGGTTGGTCTATCCAGGGGGGGATTATATTTACGCCTTCTTCGACAATAAATCGCAAGGGAAAGGAAACCAGACGGATTTTTGGCGCTACAGCATCTCCAACGACAATTGGCGGAAGATGGCCCCAACACCCATGAAAATTGGGAACGATACCGCTTTGGCTTCTCCCGGTGGAAACCTCATTTACGTTTTCCCGGGGAAACAACAAAAGTTTTGGGCATACAACATCTCCGGCGATAGCTGGAGCAATCTGTCTCCTACCCCGGGTAAAATTGGAGCGGGAACCTCGCTGATACCATATGGCGGGGGCGCTCTCCTCGCCTTCCAGGGGAACAGCACAAACTTCTGGATCTACAACATCAGTACCGATAACTGGGGCGCACTCCAAAGCACCCCGGGAATGGTCAAAGATGGGGGCTCTCTCGCCTATTACAGCGGAAATTACGTCTATGCATTCCAAGGAAACGCGATGGCATTTTGGCGGTACAATATGACATTGAATGCCTGGGCAGCCCTGACAAACGCGCCGGGGGATGTGGGGAGTGGTGGTTCTCTGGCATTTACGGATGCGGAGGGAGGGTACGCGCTGCAGGGGAGTGGGAGCAATGCCTTTTGGCGATTTGAGGTCACACCCCCCCAATATGACATTCATTCTCAGGCTGGTTCGGTGGAGACAACCGCCCGGATTGAAATTGATGTGACCAATAGAAATATCCTTTTCTGGGACATCGAATAGGGTGATGATGGCAATGTGTGAAGTCAACGGATGGAATCATGGATAGGACAAACATCATAAAAGACAGAACAAACCAACGCAGCGATCCCGTGCTCATGGATCTCAACATCCTCCCGGAACGATATCGCCGTAAAAAAGTCAAACCGATCATGGTGCTTCCCTGGGTGCTGTGGATTGCCTTGGTCGGCTTGATGTATCCCATGGTCACGAATCTCATCCAGGCCCAGACTGCCTACCATGAAGCCAAAACGGGGTTCCTTACGACGCAGGCGACCGTGGAGGCTTACCAGCCCCTGTCCGAGGAAATGGATTCTTTACAAGCCCAGATCGACGAAGCGAACCAAACGGTTGAAAAGATACAAAGCTCCCTCCAGGAGATCAAAATAGACAGCCCAAGCTGGAGTGAAATTTTATCCCTCATCAAAAATAATACTCCACGAGGGGTGGCGTTAAGCACTATCGTCCAAAGCGGCGACCAAATCGTGGTTGAAGGGTCTGCCAAATCATACCAGCTGGTTTTGGATATGGACGAGACGTTGAAAGGAGTGGATCGTTTTTCAAAGGTCGAATTGCAAGCGATTAACCGCGCCATAAGCGAAGAACCGACACCGACGCCCTCTGAGACCGGGGAGGATAAACCAATCGCACCCACTCCTTCCTATGTGTATTCCTTTCGTTTCAGCATTGATATTAACCAAGAGGTCACCCAACCATGAAGAAAATGCTGAAATCTCTCACCACACCCATGCGGATTGCAATCTTCGGCAGTCTGATTTTCGCTGCTATAAATGTCATCCTTTTGGGCGCTATCTACCAAAGGAGATCAGCAGCTGAAACCCTGCAGGAAGACAGACGAACCCTGGAAGACAACCTCTCCGTGCTTGAACAAATCGGCGAAGAAAAACTTTCCAACTTGCAAGCGGAATTGGAAAGCGCTCAAGAAAAAGCGAAGGAATTACAAAATTCCTTCCCGGAAATCGGAGCACCTTTTGCCATCTATCCCCAAGGGAAAGTGCTTGCGACCCGGAGCAAAGTAGAACTGGTCGGTATTGCCCTGCTGAATGTGGAGTTCAAAGAATCCCCCTCTGGGCCCATCCAAATGAGACTGTACTTCCTCGAGTTAGAAGGCAACATGTCAAATTGCATCCATTTCCTAGGCCAACTTGAAGATGCGGGGCAGCAGACCGTAAGTATGCAGAACATTACCATCTCCCCCGAGGAAGAAGCTTGCGAATTTGAAGTTCAAACCTTTGGCTTCCAGAGATAGGCCCGGGGACAAACCCATCCACGTGAGGGCTTTAGACCAGAAAGAGGGTCCAATTGTTCAAAAGAAAAATCACTACGCTCAGTTTTGAGGGAAATAAAATCAAATGCTTGACCATGCAGGGGAAAACAGTCCATGCCTGGGGATCTGAGGTCGTCCCCCCAGAATTAATGAGCCAAGGCATCATCCATGATCCCCAAGCAGTCAGCAAAACCCTTTCGAAATTATTAGATGATACCGAAGCGTCAAAACGAAAGGTGATCACCAGTGTCACGGACCAACGCTCCATTCACCGCATCATGACCCTGCCTGACATTAAGGAGGACCTCCTCGAAGAAACCATCTTGCGCAAGGCAAAACAAGAGTTTCCCACCCCTGCTGATGAGACCGACTTCGCCTGGAAAATCGTCCACCGATCGGGAAATCAAATCGCCCTCTATGTGCTGGCCATCCCCAAAATCGTCATCGACGGACAAGTTGAAACGCTGCAAGCAGTCAATATCAAACCCAAGGTGATGGATGCAAAGCCCTTGGCTTTGATGCATGCCGTAAACAAAGAAACATGCATCATCCTCAATCTCGAAAGTTACAGTATGGCGGTCATTTTGGTCGTCCGTCACCTGCCTGCCATCGTCCGCACCATTCCTCTGGAAAATGATCAACTCACCAAAGAGGCGAAATTAAATCTGCTCAGCCAGGAGTTGGCCCGGACGACCAAGTTTTACAATGAAAGCCACAAAGCGAACCCCCTTCCGGATGAAACCCCCGTTTTCCCGACCGGGGAGCATTTTGAATTCCCTCGTCTTGAAGAACGCCTTTCAGACAGACCTGACTTATTAAACCGTTTGGAAGCCAGCACACCTTACCCCATTGAATCCCCTGATCCCCCCCTGCCCCTCCCTGCAGAACTGTCCCTCGCGAATTACGCAGTCAATATCGGGCTGGCTATCAAAGGAACCCGATGAGCATCTGGATGGGGTTTTATGCATTGCTGGGGGCGGTGATCGGCAGCTTTCTAAATGTGTGCATCGATCGTTTGCCCGAAGAAAAATCAATCGCTTCACCCCCGTCCCACTGCCCACACTGCCAGCGTACTCTCCGCCCCCGCGAACTCATCCCCATCTTCAGCTACCTCGCCCTCCGGGGACGGTGCCGCACCTGTGAAGGGAAAATCCCCCTCCGTGTCCTGTGGGTTGAACTAGGCACCGCGATCCTCTTTGGCATGATCTGGCAGCGGTTTGGTCTACGTGTTGAGGGTATCCTGGTCAGCCTTTACTCCACAATCCTGATTGTATTGGGCGTGATCGATCTGGAACATCAACGCGTATTAAACAAGATCAGCTATCCCGCCATCACCTTTGCGTTGATCGCCATACCCCTCCTCCATGCCGAAGCCCCCTGGAAATGGGTCCTCGGCGGTTTGGTAAGCTTTGGCGCCTTATTTCTCATCTCCCTCGTTTCCGCCCAAGCCATGGGCATGGGGGATGTCAAAATGGCGCTTTTCATTGGGCTCATCCTGGGGTATCCAGAAGTAATCGTAGCCCTTTTTCTGGCCTTCGTCAGCGGCGGGTCGATCGCGGGGATCTTATTGCTGCTGGACAAAATTGGACGGAAAGACCCCATCGCCTTCGGGCCCTTTCTGGCATTAGGGGGAATCATCACTTTGCTATACGGAGAACCCATACTCAACTGGTGGTTGAGGAGGACCGGTCTATGAACATCCATGAGCTTTTTGAGATCATGATCCAAAAGAAAGCCTCAGATTTACACTTAAAACCGGATGCCCCCCCTACGCTGCGCATTCATGGCCTACTGGTCCCCTTAGAAGCCCACCATCCGCCCACTGCTGAGGAACTGGAAAGCCTATTCCAGTCCATGGTATCCGACGAACAAGAAAACGAATTTAAACGCAATTACGAATTGGACTTCTCTTATCAGAAAGATGATCGCCTGCGGTTCCGGGTCAATGCCAGCATCCAACGCGGGAAGATCAGCCTAGCATTCCGACGGGTGACCATGCACATTCCCACCATTGAAGACCTGAACCTCCCCCCCATCTGCAAGGAATTGGCTTTGAAAAACCAAGGATTGATTCTGGTCACGGGACCCACTGGCAGCGGGAAGTCCACCACCCTGGCTGCCATGATCGAACACCTCAACCAAAGAGAAGCGCGGCGGATTGTCACCGTAGAGGATCCCATCGAATATCTCTACGAAGACAAACAAAGTTTCATCACCCAGCGGGAGTTGGGTTCCGATACGCGATCTTTCGCTGTGGCAACCATCCAGGCTTTACGGCAGGACCCCGATGTCATTCTGGTGGGTGAGATGCGGGATCGAGAAACCATGGCGGCTTGCCTCACAGCCGCGGAGACGGGTCACCTGGTTTTCTCCACCTTGCACACCAACAACGCGCCCCAGACCATCGACCGCATTGTGGACTCTTTCCCTCCCCACCAGCAAGGGCAGATCCGGATGCAGCTCTCGCTGACGCTTCAAGCCGTGCTCGCCCAACGGCTGCTTCCCCAGCTGGATAAGCAGGACCGAGTACCGGTCATGGAGATCATGGTCGCCAACAACGCCATCCGGAATTTGATCCGGGAAGGGAAGACTCATCAGATGCAGAACGTGATCCAAACCAGTAAAAATCAAGGCATGCAAACCATGGAACATTCCTTGCACCAACGTTGCCAACAGGGCTTGATTTCCATGGACACAGCCTTAGCCCATGCACACGACGAACAAGCCTTACGAACACGGTTAAAGGGCATTTTATAGGGTTGGGTTGTAAGGCGCTTGTAAGGTGAGAGGGGTTGTTTCTTTGAGATAATGACCCTACCTAATTCATAGGTCATTTATTTGGCAAAAGTTATTAAACCATTTTTAGAAGGAGGCAATTAACTATGTTTAGGAATTTGATCAAAGAGGAAGGTGGGTTCACCCTGGTCGAACTGCTGGTCACCATCGCCATCCTGGCTGTGCTCTTCGGCATCGTCACCCTGACCCTATCTGGTGTGGGATCGGAAGCCCAGAGTACTGTCTGCAATGCTGAAAAGGGTGTCGTTCAATCCGCCATGGACATCTATCTCGCGGAAGATGCCAGCAACACTATCTCAGAACAAACTGACGAGATCCAGATTACAGAGAGTGACACTGGTTTTGAACAGTACCTACGAGGTACCACTTTGGGTTCGTACACCTGGGATGCAGGTGGTGACAACCTTAATCAAGTGCAATGCCCAGTTCCGTAACCTGGCAAGTTAGTATATAAATTAATAATCTATCATTTGATTAGGAAACGGGGCTGTCTAAAAGGCAGCCCCGTTTGCTTTTCCAGTAAGGAAATTCGCTCTACCGGCGTCTTGGCTGCCATTCTGTCACCAAAGGCAGAAGGATCCCACCTTGGATGATCATTTGTCAGCCACAGCCTACACCTTGGTACCATAGGAAACAGAACGTAGGCTTTGACCATAAAACCAATCAACACTCCAAGGATCCCTCGCTTCGCTCGGGATGAAATTGGGGAAAAGGGATCCAGCCGACGTCCCCGTCGGGATTTTCCTTAGATTTCGATAATTCTCAAAAAGGCGTCCACCACCCGGGGATCAAAATGCCTTCCGGATTCCTCTTTGATATGCTCCAAAGCCTTCTGGTCCGACCAGGCTTCCCGGTAAGGCCGGCCTGAACGCAGCGCATCCCAGACATCGACCACGGCAAAAATCCGGGCTGCCAGGGGGATCTCCTCCCCTTTCAGCCCATCAGGATACCCCAATCCATCCCAGCGTTCGTGATGGTAAAGGGGGATATCCAGCGCCGGGCGGAGGTGATCGATCGATTTCAACATCTCATACGCATACAGCGGGTGCTGCCCGATTTCCTCCCTTTCCTCTTTGGTCAATTTCCCCTTCTTCTTCAAGATCCGGTCGGGGATCCCCATTTTCCCCACGTCATGCAAATAGGCCCCTCTCCGGATATCATCCCACTTCGCCTCTTCCACCCCCATTTCCTGCGCCAGCTGCAAGGTCAAATCCACCAGCCTTTGAGCATGGCCTTTGGTTTCTATATCCCGCAGCTCCATCGCCTGGGCCCAACTCTCAATAAGCGCGTCATAGGCTTCGTTCAATTGTTCCTTTGATCGCTTGAGGTTTTTATATAGGTTCCGCTGGGCAATGGCGATCGCTGCCTGTCCCGCCAGAGCTTCCAGGAAATCGATCCAGTCCGGATCAGCATCCAATTTGGACCGGTGGAAGATCTCCAAAACCCCCACTAAATCTCCCTTAGCGATCAAGGGAACACCAATGTAAGTCACAAACCCTTCCTGGTCGAAATCCGGGGACCGTGCAAACTCTACCCCCTCTCTGATAATATCAGAGATATATACCGTACTGCGAGAGGACGCTGCTTCTCCCGCTGGACCTTCCCCCAGATCTAAATCGGTATATTTTAGAGGATTCGTCTGGAACCCCGTTTGGGTGATGATTTTCAACGAATTCAATTCGGGATGCAGGTAAAGGATATCCGCCGCGTCGACTTTCAACACGTTCACCAGCTGATCCCGCAAAGTATCCAGCATCGTGGGCAGAGATTGGCTTTCATTGATCGCCTGATCGATTTTGTGGAGAGCGTTTAACCGCTCAATATGCTTCTCCGACTCTTCCAGCAGATATGATTTCTGTAAACCCATGGCGATGAGATTGGCCACCCGCTCGCACAGGTTGACATCTGAAGCGCTGAAAGCATCTTCCTGGTGACTGTGGATTTCAAGGATGCCGGTCTCTTCCTCATCCACAATCAAGGGGACAAGCAGTGCCGAACGGGTGAAATCCTCCGCATCCCCCACCTCTCCCCCCTTCAACATCTCCCCGTGTTCTCCAAAGGCGTAGTGGGCCTGGTCTTGGTGCAGGCGTTCCGCCAAATTGGGCGTATACACCGTCTTTCCACTTTGGACCACTTCCCTCAAGGCTGATCCTTCCTGCTTTGCGAAAGAAGATATTCCAGAATAATATGCTGTGTCCAGGCTTTGACCCACACCCCACACAAATTTCACATCGATAAGATCCTGCTCTTCTTTCACCCTGAAAAGCAAGAAGTAATCCATATCAATGATCTTCCCGAGATGGGAGACGAGGCTCTCATAGATCTCCTCAAGATCGAGTGTGGACCGCAGGTCTTGAGACAGAGCATCTATAACTTCCTGCTGTTTGACCGCCTCTTGGCGTTCTGCTTCCAATTCATGTTCCCGGCTCAAATCCAGGATCGTGCCTTGAAACCCCCTGACCTTGCCATCGACTTTGTAATGGGTGGAAGAAATCAAAGCCGGGAATTCACGCCCGTCTTTCCTGCGCAGGGTGAGGGGGTAATCCTTGGTATGTGCTTCTTCTTTTATCTTTTCAAGATACTCATCATGATTCTCCGGGTGGAGATATAAATCCCGGAAATGTACGCCCATCATCTCCTCTTTGGTCTCATATCCAAAGAGCTCTACAGCGGCTTGGTTCATATCCACCCAATGGCCGTCTTGGGTGGCCATGAACATCGCATCCGGCGAGGTTTGGAAAAAGCTGTAATAGATCTCTTCCCTATCGCTCAACGCCCGTTCCGCCTTCTTCCTCTCGGAGATATTTCGGGCGATGACGACCACCGCTTTTTTTCCCTTATAGTCGATGATCCGGCTGCTCGTTTCTACCGGGTAACGGGATCCATCTTTCCTTCGATAGATGCTCTCTAAAACGAGGTGCCCCTGATCGCGCAGTTCCTCGATCATTTGAGGGTCAATCGGCCCCTCCACGCTTTCGTCAATTTCCCCTGCGGTCATTTCCAACAATTCGCTCCGCGTATAACCCAAGTCTTCACACACTTTGTCGTTGATATCCAGTATTTGCCCGTTGAAGTCATGGATGAGGATCGCGTCAGATGCCCTATTGAAGATCAGCGAATAACGGATTTCCGATTCCTGTAAGGCACCCATGATTTCCACCCGCTGCTGTGTCTCTTGAGTCAAGCGTTGGTTGGCCTCTAAGAGGACTTGGGCGCGCTCGGAGACAATCTTCTCTAGTTCCTCTTGATAGGACTTGCGTTCCTGAGCAGCTTTTTTCTTTTGAATCGCCCTTTCCACAACCTTCGGTAACTGGGAAAGATACTCCCCCTGCTCATCTTTGACCAGATAATCCGCAGCTCCAGCCCGGAAAGCTTGGACAGCAATGCGCTCATTTCCTTCCCCTGGCAGGATGACAAAGGGGATTTCCTCAAAATCCTCAATGATCGTATAGGTCTCCGGCTCATCCAGGCAAACGCTGAGCAAGACGAGGTCAATTCCGTCTTCCTGGAGGGCTTTTCTTACCTCCTCAGTAGAGTCAACGACCGTCAAACCATAATAGAGATCACCGCTAGAGATGATCCCCTGCAGCGCTTCCTGGTCTTCTCGAACGGTTTCCGCGTACAGAATCCTCTTCATTGATCTACGAATCCTTGAACGATATCCATCAACCTGAGAATATATTCACAACCCCTCAGGGGTCAATCTACAACGAATACAGAATCCCAGAACTGGACAGATGGCTTCCCGCTTGATCGTGGACATCCGCTTTCCGCATATCCTTCATTATGGTCACATTATATGAGATTGAAATCAACAAAACTGGGCTTGGAAATTAATTTGAACTATCAAATTTGTCATCAAAGTTGGAAACACCCCATTCCTGAATGACGTTCAAGAAGATTTGCACAACCTGGGGATCGAAATGCTTTCCGGATTGTTCTTTTATGTATGCGAGGGCTTTTTCATCCGACCATGCATCCCGGTAGGGTCGATCAGAGCGGAGGGCATCCCAGACATCTACCACTGCGAAAATCCTCGCTGACAAAGGAATTTCCTCTCCCCTTAAACCACGGGGGTACCCGCTCCCATCCCATTTCTCATGATGGCAGTAAGGGATATCCAGCGCCGGCTTGAGATGATCGAAAGGAGATAAGAGGTCGTAGGCGAATATAGGGTGTTTTTTCATTATCTCCCACTCATCCTCCGTCAACTTGCCCGGTTTCTTCAAGATCTGATCCGAAACGCCCATTTTCCCAATATCGTGCAGTAGGGCTCCATGCCGGACATGGGCCAATTCTTCCTCATCAATGCCCAACTCCCTGGCAATGGCCAGGGTCAACTCCTCCACGCGCCGGCTGTGACCTTCTGTCTCCTGGTCGCGAAGTTCCAAGGCTCGGGCCCAACCCTCGATGACTTCATTGTAAGCTCTGATCAAATCGATGTTCGACCGCTCCAAATCGTTGAAGAGGTTGAGGTGGTCAATGGCAATGGCAGCTTGCCCTGCCAGGGTTTTCAGAAAATCAATCCACTCAGGAGAGGGATCCAGTGAATTTCTATGAAAGACTTCCAAGACACCCACAATCTCCCCTTTGGCAATCAGGGGAACTCCAAAATACGCCACAAAATCTTCCTGGCGGATTAGTTTCGCCCGTTCAAACCTGACGGTTTCCAAAGTCAAATCCGGAATGTGAACGATCTTTCGCTCCAATGCAGCCCGACCGGCATGGCATTCCCCGATTCTCAACTTCGTCTGCCGTAGGGCTTCGCTTCGAAAACCGGAGCCAGTGACATATTCCAATGTGTTTAGGGGGGGGCGATAGAGGAGGATGGTCCCTGCATCGACTTCTAAGTTTTGAATTAGGCGATCAATGAGCACATCTAGTGTCGTTTTGAGATCTAAACTTCCGGAGATGGTTTGGTCGATTTGTCGCAAAGACCGTAAGCGGCTCAAACGCTGTTCAGCGTGATCAAATATCTTCGCATTCCGGATTGCAGCTGCGGCCTGATTGGCAAACATTTCCAGCAGCCAAACATCCTCATCGGAGAAAGGCTTTTTGGGTTCTCGGTTGATCTCGAGCACTCCCAAAATCTCCTCACCCCACTTCACAGGGATGCCGATCATAGCGCGATGCCCAATATGGTCAACCCATTGGGGAACATGATCCTCCCATGCCGCGTAATCTTCGATGGAGATATTTTCCCTTTTAGCCCACACCTGGCCTATTAATCCCTCCCCGCGTTTGATCGTGGTATCCTCAGGCAGCGATTTGTAGCCTTTGTGTACATCCATCTTCAAAACCTGACGATCCGGATCCAGAATGTTGAAGCTGCCTCCCGTCCCGTCCATTAAATTTACAGCGTGGATGACAACATCTTCCAGCAGCTCATCCACATCTAACTCGCTGACCAGCTCCAAGCCAATTTCCCTGACTGCGTTTAATTGATCCGATTTGCGTTTGATCTCCTCAATATACTGCACCATATCCGTGACATCCCGGATGGTCCCCTGGTAGCCGACGTGTTCCCCATCCTGATAATACAGCGTGGAAGAAATCCGGGCGTGGATGATGGAACCATCTTTCTTCCGGAGTTTGACCGGATAATCCTTTGAAAACCCTTTGCTTACAATAACTTTGAGATGTTCTTTTCTATACTCAGGGTTGGCATACAAATCTCGCACATTTACCCGGGCTAACTCCTCCTTGCTCTCATAGCCAAACAAATCCACCGCAGCCTGGTTCATCTCCAGCCAACGCCCCTCCCGGGTGGTGATGAAGACACAGTCCTGAGAGGTCTGGAAAAAGCGGCGATATTTTTCCTCGCTCTCTTTGAGCGCCCGTTCCGCTTCTTTTCTTTCCGTGATATCCCTGGCGATGGACAAAACAACTCGCTGGTTATTCAACGAAAACAAGTGGGAACTGATCTCGACCGGCACTTTATCCCCCTGTTTGGTCACATGCTGCATTTCGAAGGTGGCTTCTCCCTGAGTCAGCAAAGCATCCATGATCTCAGGCACTTTAGCAGCAGCCTCAGGATCATCGATATCCCGGGTTGACATGCTGGCGAATTCCTCCTTGGTGTAGCCCAGCATTTCGCAAGCCACATCGTTAACCTCAATAAACAGTCCAGGCATTCCCTCAGCCGTAAGTTTATGCAGATACATGGCATCATTCGCGTTTTCGAATATGGCCCGGTACTTTTTCTCACGCTCCACAAGGGCTTCTTCTGCCTGCTTACGCTCGGTGATGTCCATCATGCTTATCAAGACCCGATCCAGTTTTTCCCCTTCAGCAGGGATGTCCATGGTCAACCAAAAATCCAATCGCTTCCCTTGCAATGTACGGTTGACCGTCTCCCCTTCTATATAAGTTCTTCCTTGATGGATGGCGAGGATCTCCTCCCGCAGGATCTGCCTGGTATCTGAGGTGATGATCTCATCCAGGGACCCCAGCAGCTGCTCTTTACTTTCGGCTCCGAACATGGACAAGGTCACTGCGTTCACATCCCAGACCTCAATCAGCTCCCCCATGCGATCCACAAATTCCGGATGTTCCTCCATATACGCCTCAAGATCCGTCACCCCCCGGGATTTTAAATCCTGGAGAGCGGATTGTACAGCCGTGAAGTCTTCTTCCCAAATGGAGACAGGGACGTTTTCGAAAATTCTGCGATACCGGGCTTCGCTTCTCTTCAGAGAGGCTTCAGTGAGCTTACGTTCCGTAATGTCCTTTATCTGCGCTATTGTTTTTACTTTCCCCTGAGAATCCCTGATAATGGTGGAGCTGATCTCCACCCTTCTTTTCTCTCCGTCTCTTCTTAACAGATTGAACTCATAGCGTGGCGGGACTTTCTCTCCTCGCTGACGTTTCACATACCTCTCTCCCACTAACCTTTGGCTGGGTTCGTCCAAAAACTCCCGAAAGTCCTGGCCGAGGATCTCGTCCCGATCGCGCCCCAGTATTTCACAGAGCATATCATTCACATACTCCAAACGGTAATCTTCCCCCACAATGAGAATCCCATCATGGGAATTCTCCACCACCGCTCGATATCTTTCCTCGCTCTCTTTTAACTCTTTTAAGGTTCTCTCCCGCTCCCATGCATATCTCGCTGCTCGAGGCAAAGAAAATTCATCAATATGATCCTTAACCAGGTAATCCTGCGCTCCAGCATGTACGCATTTTAAAGCGATTTCCTCATCATCCAGACCGGTCAGGACCAGGATCGGTATATCTGGCGTATACTCATGTAAGGTATGAAACGTCCCCACCCCTTGGCTTCCAGGAAGACCGAGATCCAGGAGGATAAGGTCAACATCCCCTTCATCCAGATAATTACGGGCTTCTTGCAGGCTGCGAACATGGTCCATGACAAACATGGAATCGCCTTTCGCAGTCAAATACTCCTCGATCAATCGAACATCCCCGAGGTTGTCCTCAACGAGTAATACGTTTATATTTTCTTCTCTCATGGTTATCTCCCATGGAAATAACGTAAGTGGGCACCTTTAATATTTAGTTTTGGCGTGGCACATACTTCACCTGCTCGCTTGATCAAAATATCCTCACCCAGCGCTCTGACCGGGCCAATCGGTCGCCGCCCTTTATCTCACCTACACCGAGATGCTCATGAACACCGGTGTTCCGAGCATTGCATGCCAGGTCACACCCTACTTCATGCCGTTTGGCGGCAATTTGACCACGGTCAACCAAAAATCTTCCACGCTCTTGACAACACCTATAAATTGATCCAAGTCCACCGGCTTGGTGATGTAGCAATTGGCATTCAGGTTGTAGGATTTGATGATATCCTCCTCGGCAGCCGAAGTTGTCAGAACGACCACCGGGATGCGGTGCAAATCAGGGTCGTCCTTAATCTTTTCCAACACTTCCCGGCCATCCATACGCGGCAAGTTGAGATCCAGCAAGATCAAATCCGGGCGCACCTCATTTGCGTACCGGCCTTCCCGGTGTAAAAATTTCATCGCTTCCACCCCGTCTTTGACCACAAAAAGGTTGTTGGACACCTTCCCCTCTTTGAGGACCTCTCTCGTCAACCGCACGTCCCCGGGGTTGTCTTCTACAAGTAAGATATCAATGGCTTTCGAATCCATACCGACCTCCCTTTCCTTGCCTACGAACCTTTTGATGACTGATCTGGGATGGTGAAATAAAACGTTGTCCCTTCCCCAGGTTCAGATTCAAACCATATCCTCCCCCCGTGGCGTTCCACAATGCGCTTGCAAACTGCCAGGCCAATGCCTGTCCCTTCGTATTCATCCTGGGTATGTAGGCGTTGGAAGATGATAAAGACCCGATCCTGAAATTCGGGATCCATGCCGATGCCGTTATCTTTGACGGAGAAAACCCATTTGCCATCTCTTTTTTCCGCCCCTACCTCAATTCGAGGCGGTTCCTTTCCTCTGAATTTCAGGGCGTTATCAATCAAATTCTGGAAAAGCTGTTCCAGTTGGCTCTTGTCCCCCGGTACTGTGGGTAAAGGATGACAGACGATCTCCGCCCGGGTCTCTTCAAGCCGCAATTTAACATTATCCAAAACATCATCCAGGACCTGTTCCATATCCACAGGCTGGGGTGAAACGCCGCGTGTATCAACCCGAGAATATGTCAACAGGTCATTGATCAACTGCTTCATACGCGTGGCCCCATCCACCGCGTAATCGATGAATTCCCGGGCGTCCCCCTCCAGCAGTTCCCCATAGCGTCGCTCTAGAAGCTGCAGATAGCTGGTCACCATGCGCAAAGGTTCCTGCAAATCGTGGGAGGCTACATAGGCAAAGCGCTGCAACTCTTCGTTGGAGCGCTCCAGCTCCTCCACAGCTTCAGCGAGGGCATTCTGGACACTTTTTCTCTCTTCGATTTCCCTGTCCAAATCATCCCGCGAGGCGGTCACTTTCTGTAAATTCTGTGCCATGGCATTAAAGGCCCGGGCGAGTTGGCCGATCTCATTTCTGGCCTCCACTTGGATGCGGTAGTTCAAGTTGCCGCTCCCAATCTCTTCCGTGCCCTCGACAAGCTTCTCCAAAGGTTGGGTGATCGTACGGGCCACCAGCACACTTACCATGACCACAATCAGGGTCACCAGCGAACCCAAACGCAGGACGGTGGCCCGTAAGGTTCCAATGGGCGCGAAGGCTTCTGAGCGATCCACCTCTGCCAGTAAGGCCATATCCCTGCCCTCCACCCAGCGGTATGCCCCGATCACTTTTTTACCCCGATAATCCTGGTAAATGCCAACGCCATGTTCGCCCTCCAAGGCCCAGCTCACGCCTTCTGTAAAAACCCACTTCTTAAAAGCCAACCCGGGCTCAAAGCGGCTGTCCGTGAGCAGCAGGTTGCCTTCGTTGACCAGGTATGTCTCCCCTGTCTCACCCAGCCCGCTCCTTTCCAGCATGATTTCATTCAGGGGCTCCAGGTTGGCGTGACCCGCCAAGACCCCCAGCAGCTGGCCGGAGCCATCCCTGACCGGCGCGGCAACCACCATCGTCGGTTGCCCTAATTTCAAGCTGTGAAAAATATCGGATACAAAGATCCCCTCCCTACCCTGGATGAAATAGGGCCTATCCGCCATGATTTGACCCTCCCAACCCGTGTCGGAGGAAGCCACAACCTGACCCCGATCCCCCTCCAGGATAAATATAGGAGAGAGGTGGGCCAGATCCGCCATCCTATCCAGTTCGGCTGCCAACTCGTCGTGGGTAGCGAGATATACAGAATCGTCTTCAGGATAGTTGACCATGGTTGATGCTCCCCCCCTGATCGTCGGACTTGCCGCCAACCATGTGATCGTATGCTCCAAATGCCCGACCCAATTTTTTATTTCCTGCTCTTTGAGGACGGCTACGCTGGTCAGGAGATTTTCGGTATTTCTGATGATGGCCTGGCGCCCCATGTCATAGGCCAAAAAACCCACCACTGCTAACGGTATAACCGCTAGAAGCAGGAATATCACCAATAATCGGGTTCGGAGGTTTTTGCGCCAAAACTGCATTATCCCTGCCTTTTAGTTTGACACATCATATATTTCGTCCAAGAACTGCATGGTAAACGCTCGGTCAATATCTTCCACAACCAGATCATGTCCTTCTAATAAAATGTCATGCATCCCCTCCCAGACCTTCCTCTCCATCCAACCTATTTTCACATCCCCGGTGTGAATGAGCGGCGTTTGGGCCTCCACCATCCGGGCCTGGCGCTCATAAGTCAGGTCGGGGTCGTACTGCAAGGTGAGCTCCACCCCCCGCTCCGGGTTTTCGATTACGTAGCGCCAGCCTTTAATCGTGGCCCTCAGGAACCCCTCCACTAATTCCGGGTTGCGCTCGATGAGCGCCTCACTGGTCACAAGCGTGTCAGCGTAAAATTGAATCCCGTAGTCTTCCACCCAGATCCAATTTAACGCTTCCTCCGTTTCATCGAACGCCAGTCCCAGACCCGTGCGGTACACTAATTGGGCATCAATCTCGCCTGACAATAAAGGAGCCACATCACGCTGATAAGAGACACGATCCACAGACTCGGGATCCAGGCCCAGCTTTCTCAGCAGCGCCTGATGGATGACCTCAGCGTCAGAGGGAACCATCACCTTTTTCCCCACCAGATCGCGAGGGCGCTGGATCCCCGAACCTGGCAAACTTGCATAGACGTAGGGATTTTTCTGAAAGATGACCGCGATGGCCACCACGGGTTCGCCCCGAAACCTGGCGGCCAAGTGTTGGTCGCCGCCCACGATGGCAAAATCCGTCTCCCCTTCGACGAGATCTTCGATGATCTCAGCCGGTGTCAAATGGAGCCCACCGGGGATAAGGCTGACCTCTAGATTCTCCTCAGCATATAAACCCTCCTTGTCAGCTGCATAAAACCCCGCAAACTGGGCCTGGTGGACCCATTTCAACTGTACATCGACCTCACCAAGCACAGGTTCCTTCCCCATGCCATTACAGGCGGTCATCGCCCATAGATATCCCAAAGTCAGTAACCAACGAAAGCTTTTTATGGGCCACACTCCATTTGAATATTTTTATTCATATTTGATCTTTGAAAACAAATCTATATTACTGACAACCTCATGGCCAATCTGCAGTGAGATTTATGAAAAGGGCGCGTTCAAAACAACAGCTTGAGAAAGAATTGGATGAATGAAAAGATACACCCCTCCCCTGTTTGTATCCCATTCCATTTCGGTGACACCACCTGCGTTCTTCCCGATCGAGACTAAGCTGCAGATTTCTAGGAGAAGTGATGATAAAATAATCATTTTTGGAATTTAATGTAGTTTAGCACAAAAATGAACATCAAAGAAATAACAATTCTGTTGGTTGGGTGCTGCAATTTCACTCCTCTGTAAAGGGTAGGCAAATAAATAGCACATGAGTATCCTGAAGTCTGGGATTTACCGTACCTAACCAGAGTATTGGGAAATCTGCCAACAAGGAAAAAGCTCATCCATCTTCTTCCAATCATATATACCAGCCATCCTGTGTGTAATATATTTTTGACACATATAAATTAAAATGTTACAATCAGGGTGCGTAAGAGGAGGAAAAGATCCCATACCAAATCTTGGTTTCACGGTTCAACTGAGATCAAAGCTGGGAAGGGTTGGAGTGTGAGTTAGGCAAATTCCATGTGGGGCTGCAAAAACTCACCCACATTTACCAGGCAGGATGACACAGTTAAAAGCCGCAGCAACAGCAAGAGAAACGCGGCATGAACATATATGTCAAATACCGAATATTAGACAAGGAACCCAAAGATGAAAATAGCGATCACAGCCAAATCCCCTGACCTTAATGGGGCCTTTGAACCCCGCTTCGGGCGCTGCGCCTATTTTATCTTTGTAGACACAGAAACCAAGGACCGGCAAGCAGCTGAAAATCCCGCCAGGGAGACCCGGGGCGGGGCGGGGACCAGGGCAGCTCAATTCATCGCCAACCAGGATGCTGAAGCTGCGATCAGTGGCAGATTCGGCCCCAATGCCCACGCCGCTTTGCAGGCAGCCGGTATTAAGATGTACCAGGCTCAAGGAGGGTCCTTGGCATCGATCGTGGACGATTTCCAAAGCGGTGAACTAAAACAGGTTACCAGCCCATCCGGATTTGGGAGAGGCCGGGAGCGAGGACGTCGATGATCATCGCGGTCGCCAGCGGCAAGGGGGGGACAGGAAAGACCACAGTAGCCACCAGCCTGGCCGCAGCCATTGGCGCGGACATGTTCTTGGACTGCGATGTGGAAGCTCCGGACGCCCATCTCTTCCTGCGCCCCGATTTTCAACACCGCAAAAATGTGGATTTATTAATTCCCCAAGTGGATCAAAGCAAATGCACCGCCTGCGGCATCTGCGCTGAGGTATGCCAGTATCACGCCATCGTCTTGTTGAACGAAAATCCGTTTGTCTTCCCCGCCCTGTGCCACGGCTGCGGGAGCTGTATGCTCACCTGTCCCGAGGGAGCCATTCGCGAAGTACCCCGTACCCTGGGCACGCTGGAAAGCGGAAAGGCCATAAATGATATCCAATTCGCCCACGGCATTCTCAATGTGGGTGAGCCCATGGCAGTTCCGGTCATCCAGCAGCTAAAGTCATGGAAATCGGAGCCAGACGGGGGAGTGGAAATTCGTGACGCGCCGCCCGGAACCTCCTGCCCGGTGGTCGAATCCATCCGGGGATCTGATTTCGTCCTTTTGGTAACGGAGCCAACCCCGTTTGGGCTGCACGACTTGGCATTAGCAGCTCAAGTGGTGGAAGAATTACATCTCCCCGCCGGGGTAATCATCAACCGGGATGATCAGGTCATGACCTCTAAAGTGGATGCTTTCTGCCAACAGCAGGGGCTTCCCATCCTGATGCGGATCCCTCTGGAGAGAACGATTGCCGAAGGGACGGCTCGCGGACAGACGTTGATTGAGATTTACCCCTCATTCAAGGAACGCTTTCAAAACCTGTTCAATGAAATCACCCACAGCAGCCAGATGCCGGCAAAAAAGATCGATGTTTGACAAGTGAGGAAAGATCTCCATGAAAAATTGGAAAATATCCGCCGAAATCATTCTCGCCTCCATTTTGACGGTTGGCCAATATTTCCTGGCTTTTTTCGTCTTCAAATTACCTGGGGGTTTTGGGCTGCAGGTGGTGGGAGGATTGATTTGGTTCCTTTCTGTCCTTTTCGCATTCTGGCCCATCTTCACTCTCCGAAAGAAAGGGAAACCACCCAAAGGGAAAAGCTACGTCCACACCACCAAGCTTGTGGACACAGGGTTGTACGCCATCTGCTGCCACCCGCAACATGTGGCCGGGATCATGTTTAACCTCTCCCTTATGTTACTCGCCCAACACGAGCTGATCTTCGCCATGGGGATATTTTCCATGACGCTGATATACAGAGACATCCAGGAAGCAGATCAAGAAGGTCTTGACAAGTTCGGAAGCCAGTACAGGCGCTATATGGACAAAGTCCCCCGAGCGAACTTCCTCCTCGGACTGCTGCGCCTTTGGAAAGCATCCAGGGAGAGGAGACGATGAAGCAACTGGTCGTCTTGAGTGGGAAAGGAGGGGCAGGGAAAACCAGCCTTGTCGCTGCTTTCGCCCAGCTGGCTGCCAACGATTCGCGATTCAAATCGGTGGTTTTCGCTGACGCCGATGTGGATGCGTCCAACCTGGAATTGGTGCTGGATCCGCGCAAAATGGAAAGCGAGGATTTCTGGGGTGGTCAAATTGCGGTCATCGACCGAGAGGAATGCATCAATTGCGGGGACTGCGAAAGGGTCTGTCGTTTTGACGCCATTCATGAGGTAGAGGGAAGCTATCAGGTTGACCCCATCGCGTGCGATGGGTGCGCCGCTTGTGTGTACCAATGTCCCAGCGAAGCGATCGCCATACAAAACCAGGTGGTGGGCCAATGGTACCGTTCCCAGAGTCCCTACGGTCCTATGTTCCACGCCGACCTCCGGCCTGCCCAAGAGAATTCCGGTAAATTGGTCACCCTGGTCAAACAGCAAGCCCGTTTGCTGGCTATGGAAGATGGACACGACCTGGTGCTGATCGACGGTCCTCCCGGCATCGGCTGTCCGGTCATCTCCGCGGTTTCAGGCGCTGACTTGGCTCTGGTCGTGGCTGAGCCAAGCGTAGCTGGCGTACACGATATGCGCCGCGCTCTGGAAACCATAGAACATTTCGGGATTCAAGCTCTGGTCTGTATCAACAAAGCCGACCTGTACCCGGAGGGAAGCGCAGAGATCAAATCCTACTGCAAAGCGCACGAGATCGAGGTCCTGGGATCCATCCCCTTTGACGAGATGATCACAGCAGCCATGACCCAGGGACAGCCAGTCACCCTGTACCGGCCGGAGTCACCCCCCAGCCTGGCTATTGAAAAGATCTGGACGAAGGTGGCGGACAAACTGCAGGAAGTGGAAAGATGAGTTTCCTCATCTGCCCAGAATACGGCCCGAAGATTGACCTCTTCGGGACCAGCAGTATACAGCAAACAGTCGATTCATTGGGAACCCGGCTGTTGGGGCACATCCCCCTTGACACCGTATTCTCAACGTTGTGTGACCGGGGTGAAATTGAATCCTGTCAAAGCGAGGATTTTGAAAAGAACACGGACCGTGTGGCAGCACGATCCCAATTAGAGGATTGAACTGTGTTTGAGAACTGCACCATTATCTCCTGTGGCATGCTCCATCCAGAGGTTCAACACCTGGTCAACGAAAATTTCTTGAACCCCAAGAAGATCTTTTTTTACCCCGCCCGGGCTACATGCTTTGCCAGAGAAACTGGAAGAATACCTTCGCAAGCGGTTAAAACAAGCCCAGAAATGGGCTTCTTACCAGAAACGGATCATCATTTACGGAAAAAAATGCTATATCAACCCTGATGAACCCCTCAAACGTGTGGACGCAATCCTGGATACCGTTGACCAGGAGATCGTCAGGGTTGAGGGAGAGTACGGCTACGATATACTGGCCGGCCTTGATGAACGGCAACACATAAGCCAAGGGCGACAGGATAAGATCCTCTGGTTCACGCCGGAATGGCTGAAAAGCTGGAAAACCGTCTACCAGGGTTATTTCCACTGAGATCGGGCGGATGCAAACGCGAATTTTCCAGGTTATTACGACAAAATCATCGTTCTCGACACCCTCCACCTGGAGGATGAGTACAAGACGTAGCATCCTGAAGAGATTCTGGACCTCTTTGAATGGACGGGATTGGAGGTTGAATTTCACCCCACCACCCTCGACCATTTCAAAAGTTTGCTGGAAAACGCCCTCTTCACAGACCCTGTCATAACCAGGAATTGAGCAGATATGGAGAAGAGCGCCGGGATGCAAAGGGAGGTGAGTTGATCGCGAATTCCCCGACCTGGACCGGGGAAGGGTGAGTCTAAAGGGCTTTTCTCGTAATCACGAGAGACCTCGCTAAATCTACTGGAAATTAATTGCAATAGGAGAAGGTAGGGATGATAAAAATTGGCATCATCATTTGCGACCGATATCGGCGTTGTGCAGGTGGAAAATGTCTCCGGGCCATGAAAAACTGCGAAGGAGCGTTCAGCATCTACCAACCCGGCGAGACAGAGTTAATTGGATATACGACATGCGATGGATGTCCGGGTGGAAATATCGAATATGCCTGTGATGAGATGGTTAAGAATGGAATGGAAGCGGTCCATCTGGCGACAGGGATGGTCGTCGGTTACCCGCCCTGCCCATATATCGAAACCTTTAATAACTTCATCCAAGCTAAATATGGGGTAAACGTGGTCGTAGGCACCCACCCCATCCCCGAAAAGTATAAAGAGATCCACGAAAAATTGGGCTCCTGGGAGGACCCGGTCTGGCAGACTTACCTGGAACCCACTCTCTCCGACCCGGAGACAAGAATTGCCTATAATTGAAATGGTGGTCTGATAGGAAGTGCTTAGCCTGGGTACAGGATTCAAATCAAAGGGTGAATACCCTTCTCGTCTGGAAATGTCCTTAAATCGGATTGCTCCCCTATTCCCCGACCCAGACTCGACAGGCCCAGTGGATGGCAGCCATCATAACCTGCCATTCCACAAACCGGCCAGGGGACAAGCTGGGAGAGGATGTCTGACTTTCTCCCACGATCTACCTCCCTCCGTCCTTCTCAGCCGCCTACAAACGAGACTTAAGCCAGCACTGTCGGGTAGAGGAAGCCAAACCAGGCCCCAAGCGGTCGCATCTGGGGCTTACACAACCGGTGAAATGGGAACGGGCATTCAAGAACAAGCGCTGGTGCTCCACACCTCTCTGGGGTTGATCCTGATCACCGGATGTGCCCATCCTGGAATTGCGAAAATGATTGAGCGAGCCAAATCGCTCTTCGATGAACCGGCCCATTTAGTGATAGGCGGATTTCACCTCCGCAGTAAACGCCCGGGGCAAATCGAGGCGATCTTATCCAGGTTCCGCCAGCTGGGTGCTGAGAAAGCAGCTCCCAGCCACTGCACTGGAGAACAGGCTATCGCCATGTTTGAGAAAGAGTACGGCGAGGATTTTATCCGCATTGGCGACGGGAAAATCATCCCATTGGAATGTGTCCTCCGTAAGAAAAAATCCCCATAACCATGGATGAAAAAACAACCGGTGGAGGTAACCCCTTCACCAGTCCCGCCCTGGTAGAAGGTTATGAAGCTTGGTATGAAAAAACAGGGCACCGGGCAGACCAACTGGAAAAAGCTTTGCTGCAAAGACTCTCGACGGATTTCCCCCACGCCCATACCCTGCTTGAACTCGGCTGCGGAACGGGTCATTTCAGCCGTTGGTTTGCTGGATTGGGATTAGGGGTGACGGGGATGGATATCTCCAGACCCATGGTGAGAGAAGCAACCTCGCGGTCGGAGTTGCCCTTCTTCCAAGGAGACGCACTCCGCCTTCCCCTAGCAAATAGCTCCTTCGACCTGGCTGCCCTGATCACCACACTGGAATTTCTAACGGATCCTCTGCAGGGCCTCTCGGAAGCTTTGCGCGTCGCCCGGCAGGGATTGATTTTGGGCGTTTTGAATCGGCATAGTGTTTTGGGCAGGCATCTCCAACGCAGGGATGAACCGCCCTGGGATGCAGCCCGGTTTTTCACCCCTGAAGAATTGTCTGATCTGGTTCAGCGGGCAGCAGGGACGCTACAAATCCAAATCAGATGGCGTACCACCCTCTACCCCCTGCTGCCGTTCAGCCTCCCTTTGCCGGGTGGAGGGTTCATCGGGATGCGCGTCCAAATTGCAAGGAATAGGAACAAGACGAGGGTACAATAGAATGCAGGAGCAAGCTGAACCTCTACAACAGCGCGCCCTTACGAAACAGATAGATACCCAGGAGTGAAGAGAGGAAGACTTAGCGATGTCCGTTAAACACAGCCATGAAATGGAAGTAGAAAATATAGAAGCTGGGACGGGGACCACCAAACAGGTGCTGATCTCAGCGGAAGAAGGACCCCATTTCGCCATGCGCCGCTTTGAGATTCAGCCTGGCGGCGGCATGCCGAATCACACCAATCAGGTGGAACATGAACAGTATGTCCTCAGCGGCCGCGCTCAGATCGGAATCGGTGAGGAAATCTACGACGTCCAGGAAGGCGACGTGGTCTTCATCCCCGCAGACGTCCCGCACTGGTATAAAAACCTCGGCGATGAACCTTTTGCGTTCCTGTGCCTGGTGCCCAACCAACCGGACAGCATCACCATCCTAGAAGAATAGGCGCAGGTAAATGAACACCGTTGGGTAAAACGATCCCAACCATCCATGATTCCTGGGAGAAGGAGAAGACGCAGGTGGTTGCTCATACTGCCCAAAATAAGATTTTCATGGTCGTTTCCACTCCACATGGGATCAGGCACTTTCCCCAAGACCGGATCATCAACCCTCGATGAGGAGGATCAATGGCCCAGATTATGGCTCAAGTGAGTATATATCCGTTACGGCAGAAAGAGATCGGACCCGCGATTGAAAAAGTCTGGGACATCTTCCAGCAGCATGACCTGGACGTCCATCCCGGGCCCATGAGCACCCGGATTGTGGGAGATGAGGACGCTGTCTTTGCCGCGCTGCAAGATGCGTTTCATACCACAGGCAGCGGGATTGACGTGGTCATGGTGGCTACGTTTGCCAACGCCTGCCCAAAGTCGGAGGAAGCCAGGAACCAAGAGGATACCGCCTCCAAAGAGGAAAATGACAGCGTGACATACCATCCGATTGGTACGGTGCGAAACCGCTTCGACACCTCCAGCCATATGGATGAAATGCGCGCTGGACGCTCCAAGATCGTCCTTCGTCCAGATTTGACCGCCGGTTTGGAAGGGCTGAGGCCGGGGGAACAAATTATGGTCCTCTTCTACTTTGATCGCAGCGAAGAGTATATACTGCTTCAGCATCCACGCGGGAACCAAGAGCGGCCCAAACGCGGCGTTTTCGCCTTGCGGAGCCCCCTTCGGCCCAACCCCATCGGGGCAACGGTGGTGGAAGTCCTCTCCATCCAGGACAATGTGATCACGGTCCATGGCTTGGACGCCTATAACGGCACTCCGGTTTTGGATCTGAAACCCGTATAATACCCAGTGACCCAGCGCCATCATCATACCCACAATGCCTAGTTCACGGCAGGGTCCTTCTCGTCTCATTAGCATGCTGCAATTGGAGGGGAAATTGCCTCCAAGTCGCAGGACCACGAAAATCAAAGAAGGGGTTGTTCCCTCATCGCCCATGCTGGATAAGAATCGTTTTCCAGTCCCAGGCATTCACAAAGGACTCACTTATGTTTGACCTCTCCAAACTGGAAACCTTTTTGCTGGCCGCGGAATATTTAAGCTTTTCGGAGGCTGCGCGCCACCTGCACCTCACTCAACCGACCGTCAGCCACCACATTAAATCCCTCGAAGATGAATTGGGGGTGAGGTTATTCCACCGAACAGGCAAAGGCCTGCGTTTATCCGAAGCCGGGCGCTTGCTTCTGCCCTGGGCGCGCAAAGTGATACACGACTCCATTGATCTCCAGAAGATGATGGATGCCTTACAGGAAGGCATTGCCGGCGACTTACGGATCGCCTGCAGCACGACAGCCGGAAAGTACATCCTGCCCCAGTTGGCAGCCCGATTCTCACAACTCCATCCCAACATTCACGTCAGCATACTCCAGTGCACAGCGGAACATGTGGTCCCCCGGCTTTTGGAAGGGGAAGCCAATCTGGGCGTGTTGAGTTACGAACTGCATCAGGAGGGATTGGAGATGCAGGAGTTTTTTGAAGACGCGATCTCATTGATCGTGCCTTCCTTCCACCCCTGGGCGCAGCGATCTTCCATCAAGCCCGGCGAGTTGATCGAGGAACCGCTCATCATCCGGGAAGCGACCTCGGGGACGCGCCGGGTCATGTTGAACGAACTCGCCAAACACGACATCAGCATTGACGATTTGCATATTTTCATGCAGTTGGGCAATGCGGAAGCCATCGTCCGCACCGTAGCCGCGGGATATGGGGTCTCCTTCGTATCCACGCTGGCCTCCGCCTGTCCCAGGGGACAGGGGAATGTTGGTACCATTCCTATCGAGGGGCTGAACCTGGTCAGGACGATCTACATGGTTCGCAAGCGGCTGAATGATTCCAATCGACCATCAGATGCCTTCTGGAGTTTTGTCCATGACCCTTCTAATCAGGACCTGATTGAGCTGGCTGGATAGGGTGATCTGGCCTACACGATCCAAGATAATTGATCGGTATGTCAGCTGATAGAAGAAAAGAGGCCTAGGGGGCCTCTTTTTTTAATAGGGATGGCGCTGCTTCTGGAGATTATCTTCCTGCCCGGGATCAGAAGCAGAGCGTGATGTTAGCATCCTCAATCTTCATCAAGAAAGGAGGAGCCTTGGTGATTTGGATGCGCTCATCCCGCAGGTCTTTGGGGTCGATGTCCTTATTCTCCAGCGCGAGTTCGCAGAGAATGATTTCACCGCCCAGGTCCAGGATATCATTGAAAAGCCCCACTGGATTGGGAAGTCCTTTGGGGGATCCCAGTTCCTCCAGCTGACCTTTCAGCATCCACCTGGCACCGGCAGGGCAAATGAAGATGACCACTTCATTATCGACTGCCAGGCCGGAGGAGGCCATGATCAGGGTAGGCATGATGCTCGCGGGGGTGTCCCCATTGCAGACAACAGCCATTTTGCTCATTCAAATATCTCCTTTTTTAATAAAGGGTCGGGATAGGCTTTAATCCTGACCCTTTCTCTGCCTATTGCTTCTCACGAATTTTATTTCTGCGGCAGTACAAACATCACATACGAGGCCGCCCAGGCGCCCAGGAAAATCATAATCCCGGCCAAAATAGAGCCCAGGGATAGCTGGGGAATGCCACTCAGCAGGTGTCCGATGTTGCAGCCGCCCGCTAGCACCGCACCAAACCCCATTAACAAGCCCCCGCCGAAAGTCTGCAGCAGTGTCAATGCTGACGGAAACCGGAATTTAAACTCTTTGGCAATCAGGGCCGCAACCAATGCTCCCAGGATGATGCCAATGATTTCCAGACCTTCCCAATTCAGTTTGGCTTCTGAGAACTTGAGCACCTTCTGCAGAAGATTGATCCACCCGCCGGTAATGCCCAGCGGATAATTCCGTCCTGCCGCAGCGGAAAGCGGGAAAGAGAGAATCCCCACAAACCCAATCAGTGTGCCGGTGGTAATCCAGCCCCAGGTCTTATCCGCTTGATACTTCTCCTTGTTCTGGCGAGCGATAAGGAACCAAGTTACGATGGCGATGACGAACAGGATGAGGGCCAAGGTAGTGTAGTCCATGCCCAGGATGCCATGCAGTGTCAGGGAGCCTCCATCGGCGGCAGAGATTTTTGTCGATGCCTGCAGGTTGTCCTTAAAACCTTTCAGGAATCCTGCGGCAGTGAGATAAGCGCCAATGGCAAGTCCGATCACGGCTGTCATTGCGCCCACCATGCCTTCTCCAACCCTATAGGTAACGCCGCTGGCACAGCCGCCGGCAATCACCATGCCGACACCGAACACAAAACTGCCCAGCAGGATCGCGCCCCAAATTAAAGGTTTAGGGTTGATAGCAATCGCGCCGGCCCAGTCCATGAGCGAAAAACCAACCAGCTCGACCAGCAAGGCTACAAATACGGTTTTCAGCAATATATGATCGTTTAAAAGGACCGCGTCTCGGAAGGCAGAGTTCATGCAGAACCGCCCCCGCTGCAGCACGAAGCCAAACAGCAGTCCAACGAACAATCCAGTTATCATAAGTCCCATTTCTCTCTCCTTGTCTTGATCATTAGGATAAATTTACTTTAAGCCGTGGGCTTCAATCAGCATGCGGTGATTGGGGCCGTCCAGCTGTTCCGATTGAAGCAGTTTGTGGCCTTGCTTTTTCAGGTTGCGAGGAATACGTTCCACTGAAAGCGGGTAATCCAACAACACTTCCAGCACTTCCCCTTTTTCCATCTTCTTGAGGGTCGTCATGGTGTTCATGTCCGGATAAGGGCAGATCTTCCCGCAGACATCCAGGGTTTTGTCAGGCTTTACTTCGCTCATAGGTTTGCTCCTTTTTAAATTTTTGACTGCTTGGTTAATAACTGAAGGTCATTTTTGCGCCTTCGGCCTCAAACAGGAATGTGGATGCCATCATCACTTCCACGCCTTCCACCAAGTCCTCTTCTTTCATATCCCAGACCGGGAGTCCCAATTCACACAGGATCACCCGACCATCCAGCACCTGGATGGCATCAAACAGCTCCAGGGGATCTGGCTGGCCTTTCAGGTTCTGATATTTTTCCAGGGCGCCTTTCTTGAGGATCTTCGCGCCGCCGGGCTGAATGAAAAAGAGCACTTCATCGCCAGTGGCGGCAATGGCTGCGCTCATCACCAGGGCAGCCATCACACTCTGTTCATCATCGTTGTTGAGTACCACGACTATCTTGTCTGTTTGAAATTCATCATTCATGCTTCTATCCTTTCAGATCTATTGATTGAATTATGAGAGTATACTCATGACCTCGGACAGTTTATTGAGGAAGTGGTATCCATAAACCGAGTGTTTTTCGAAGAGCTGCCAGAGTTTATCTCCATCCAATGTATCAGCTTACAACTTATCTCTGCATATCCACCCAACTTGTAGATGTGGGGCTCAACCATTGCGCTCCAGCCAATAATTTCTCCTTTGCCGAGGGGACTCAATTGAGATACTTCCTGCTCACCTCCTTTGCCTAAATTCATGGCCAGCATCACTGAACCTTCTTTAACGATTTAAAGTCCACTGGCAACTTCGCTTTCATAAAAGCTGTTGTCCATCTTCAAGCTGGATTTCATCTGCAAGCAGGGCAATCTCTTTCAGCATCTCTGAGGTCTGTTTGGTAAAGAGTTGAAACATACGTAACTTTTCAGGGGAGATCATCTCTTCCTCCTCTTCAAACACCAAACTTTACAGAGAAACATGGGCAGCCTAACTCGCAGGGATGAATTCCTCCTTGGGCCGCTTACTGAGTTCTAGTGCTCTTACCTTAACCTGTTGGAAGTAAATCGCCAGCGGTCGGTAATACAGGTGAGACCATTTGCCAAAGGGTACCTCCAGCACCAGCATTGGGAATGCTGCAGCCAGGTGGATCACATATGTGTAATAGGTTGCCAGGGGCAGCCCGATAACGCGGAAAGCATGCTGGAGAATTCCTGTCAGAGTTACTATAAGCAGCAGAACCGGGAAGATCCAGTCGCTGGGATGTGAGAATTTGTGAATGGGCCGCTGCTTCTTGATGCGGCCGACGATCACTGATATCACCCCGTACAAAAGCACGGCTGTTGCGTAATATCCGAGCAATCTCTGCGGATGATACCATTTATAAACGACATCAGTCTGGAACCAGGGTAGAAATACCATGATCAGGACCAGCATCAGGCCGTACCCGCTGGCCATCAGCATGTGGTTGACCCAGGGTAAACGTTTGTGGTTTTTCTCTTCCTGGGTGATCTCATCCTCAGCACATTCAGACCAGCGCTTTTGCGTGAAGAGGTGCAACACGAAGTGCCAGGCTTCTGTGATATAAGCCGCCAGGGGTACCTTTACAGGGCTGCCTTTGCGGAGGACGTAGTGATGCATGCGTAGGATATTGGTGCCGATGAAGAATACCAATCCGGCTGCCATGATCCAGTCTGCAGTATGCATCAATTCAACAGGTGCAAAGGTGTTCAGCTGCACCGAATCCGTGACAATGGGTCCATGGAGGATGATAGCCAGGATGATGATGAAAATGGCAGTCAGGATCATGGAACCGAATTCCCACAGTTTTGAGGTGTAAAATTTTTCCGCTAACCCGGTCCAGTCGTACTGGGCGGTCAACCAGCGGCGGACCGCCATCATGGTCTCCCCAGGCTCAGCCTCTTTGGGGCAGGTCAGAGAACACTCGCCGCAGTAATAACACAGCCAAGGGTCGAGGCTGCTCCGCAGCCGATCCCGCAAACCCAGCTGCATATAGCGGATCACATTCCTGGGAAAAGGATGGGCATCCTCGGTTAAGGGGCAAATGGCGGTACAGTTACCGCAATTAAAGCATTTTTCGATGTCTACTGCGCCGTACTCCTTGAGCTCTTCCATCAAACTGGGGTCGACTCTTACAGCCATAACGATCACTCCTCTACCTTTTTGTACAGGACGTATCCGCCGCGCATCCCGTCCTCTTCCACGATGTCATATTTCGCTAACGCTGTGATGTGCCAGAGCACTTCGTGAGTGGGCATGTCCAGGACCTCAGCGACCTCGGGGACCGTCTTCGATCCCTCTTCGAGCTGCTTGGTGATGTCCCGGTGAACCCCTCTCTGTTCTTTCAGCATATCCTGAGTACGGTCCACAGTCTCTTTGTGCTCCTCCCGAAGTTCTTTGAGCATCTGGGCGCGCTGTCTCGCTGCTTCCCGGTCCGTCATTTTGACACCTCCATGAGTTCATCTACATCCAGGGCGATCGCTTCGACCATGGCTTCGTACTGCTCCAGGGTCCATCCCTGCACATCGATGGCTTGATTCGGACACGCGCTGACGCAGTTGCCGCAGCCCACGCAGTTGGCTGGTGTGACCACCGCTCTTTGCACTTCCTGTCCATCCACCGTCATCGTCTCCAAGGCGATCGCATCCTCATAACAGCATACCTCGACACACGCGCCGGTGCCTTTGCACTTCTCCAAATCGACATTAGCGACGAAAGGTTCTAACTCGACCTCCCCCAGGCCCAGCAAGGCCGCGACCTTCGCAGCAGCCGCGGATGCAGCCACACAGCTCTCCTGGACGTTCATCGGGCCTTGGGCTGTCCCCGCTAATACCACCCCCGGCACAGCTGTTTCCACAGGCTGCAGCTTGGGATGAACCTCAAGCAAGAAGCGGTCCGTACCCGCAGAGATCTTGAGCATCTGGATTAAATCCTTCACATCCCGGGGCATGAACCCCACCGCCAAGACCACCAGGTCGACGGGCACCTCGATCTCCTCCCCCCAGGTCAGATAATCTTTGACTTTCACCAAAGCCGGATGGGAGTCGTCCGCATCCGCGGCCACCACCTCAGGTCGCTCATCCCCGTGGTAGCGCAGGAAACGCACCATGTCGTCCAGCGCTTGCCGGTAGTATTTTTCATGGTTCAGGGAATAGGTGCGAATGTCCTCATACGCATCGTAGATATGCACGTCCGGGAAACGTTCATGAAGATCATTCGCCATGTGCAAAGTAGCCGTACAGCAAACCCGCGAGCAGTAATTATTGACCTGCCCATCTTCGTGCGGTTCGTGAACGCCCTCGATTTCGCGGCTGCCCACACAATGGATAAAGGCCACATCCCTCACAGGGTGCCCATTCCAGCGCAGCTCTTCCCCTTCCTCCAGCATATCCAAATGGCGGATGAGTTGGGGCAGCGTGATCACCTCGGGGATCTCCCCGTAGCCGTATTCACCCTGGCGAGGCTCGTAAGGGTTGAAGCCGGTCGCGACGACGATGGCGCCCACGGTGAGGTTAAATTCTTTGGGATCGTTCTCGAAAACCATCTCCTTCCCGTTCACATGGATGGGTTCCCCCTCATAATGCTCCCAATCCACCGCCGGGGTGGAGGGATAGCATCCTGGATAAGCGCGGTAAATGACCTTGCGCTTGGTCAGCCCATAATTGAACTCGTCAGGGACCTCCTGGGTGCAGGCTGCCATGGCTTCCTCGGCAATATCATCACTCACCCCCCTGGACTGCTGGCGGATCGTCACCTGGTAATCGCCGACATAACCGGAGACATCGACGAGTTCCGCCCCGGTAAACAACGTCACATTGGGATGCTGGGCCACCTTCTGAATCAATGCATGCAGTGTTTCCCGGGCGTCTTCACCGGTGGGGAAAAGCGTGTCCAGCTGGGCCATGCGCCCTCCCAGGAAGGGAGATTTTTCGATCAAAGTAACGCGCAGACCCCTATTGGCCAAATCTAACGCGGAACGCAATCCCGCCACCCCACCGCCGATGACCAGGGCATGCTTCTCAGCATCCAGCCGGATGGCGTCCAACGGTTGAAGCAAACGCGCTTTGGCGAGCCCCGCAGCCATGAGGTTGACCGCTTTTCTAGTCGCTCCCTCATGATCCTGGCCGTGCACCCAGCTGTCCTGTTCACGAATGCCAACATGGTGATAGAGATAGGGGTTCAAACCAGCCCGGCTGACCGTACCCCTGAAAGTCTGCTCATGCAGGGAGGGAGCGCAGGCGCCCACGATGACCCGGTTGACCCCCTTCTCGCGGATATCCTCCTCAATCAAGGATTGTCCAGCGTCAGAGCACATGGACATATCCGTGCGGGAGACGACTACATTGGGCATTTTTTCCAGCGTTTCCGCTACCTTTTCACAATCGACCACATCGCTGATGTTGCCCCCACAGTAGCAGGTGTAGACGCCAATCCGGATTTCCTCATTTTCCTTCTCAGGCATGGATAGCCTCCCTATTTTCTGAAGGGGGTACTTTGGACCCATTTCGCTTGGCTTCGATGTACGCCGCCGCTTCCGACGCCGCAGCGCCCGCCACCATCACGCTGTCCACAATGTCCATGGGAGCGGTAGCGGTGCCGGTGGCGAAGATCCCCTCCCGGTCCGTCTGACAAAAAGAGATATTGGGGGAAGGGGAGGACACAAATCCATACTCCCCCACCGAGACATCGTAGATGTCCTCGGGGTTATACCCGGGTAGCATGCCCACAGAGAGGACGACCAAATCATGGGTCCGCTCTACCACCTGAGATCCTTCATCGATCAATTCCACTCGCAAAACAGGGTTCTGATCCTCATCCTCGGTGATGGACGCCACTTTCCCTTTCACGAACTGCACACCCATGGCTTTGGCGTTCTGATAAAACTGCTCGTAGCCTTTGCCAAAGGTGCGGATATCCATGTAATAGATGGTGATATCCGCCAGGGGCAGCGAGCCTGAAATCAACATGGCTTGCTTGATGGCATACATACAGCACACACGCGAGCAGTACTCCACGCCCAACGTGTCGTCCCGAGATCCAGCACACTGGATGTAGGCGATGGAATCGGGTTCTTTGCCATCGCCGGGTCGGAGCACCCGCCCATACGGCCCGGTGGGTGCCAGCAGGCGTTCCATGACCAGGCCGTCAATCACATTGTGAATCCTCCCGCCGCCGTATTCTTCTTTCGCATCCGGGGGGGTGATTTCAAAACCGGTGGCCAGGACAATCGAAGTAGCCTCGATTTCGAAATGCTCCGGCTGTTGGGTGAAGTCGACTGCGTCCACAGGGCATTCCCGTTCGCATTTCCCGCACAGGATGCAGTCGTCCATATCCAGGACTGCGATCTGGGGAACCGCTGTGGAGAACGGAACCCGGATGGCCCGCTGGGCCCCTAAATTCCTGTCAAAAGGGTTGGGCAGGTTGATGGGGCAGGCGTATTCACACTGCCGGCAGCCGGTGCAGGCCACTTCGTCCACGTAACGCGGCTTTTTGAGTACCGTGGCCACGAAACCCTCTGCGTTTTCGTCGACCTCCTCCACTTCACAATAGGTATATAACTGGATGTTAGGATGATGGGCCACAGCGGACATCTTGGGTGTGGTGATGCAGCTGCAGCAGTCCAGCGTGGGGAAGACTTTGCTGAGGGCGATCATCTTCCCCCCAATGCTGGGGTCTCGCTCTACCAGGGCGACTTCATAGCCCTGATTCGCCAAATCCAGCGCGGACTGCATGCCCGAAATCCCGCCACCCACCACAAGAGCATCTACTTGAAGATTCTTCAATGTTTCCTCTCCTCTATACTGATGGATAACCTGGATCCATCCCCCGTCATTTAGGCTTCCTGTTTCTCTCCTGCAGCGTGAGCTGCCATTTCGCCCTTCACAAACCCGATCTCTTCCAACAGGGCATCCATTTCCTTGACGTTCTTCAGGAAGGGTTTGGTGCACACCGTGCAGATCGCGGCCAACTTCAGGCGCCGCGTATCAATGCCCCGCTCTTTCATCAAGGGATAGGTTTGATTGACCAGTTTCGCGGCCCGCTCGGGCCCTCCTTCGTAGGGGCTGTCGGTACCGCTGTACATGACCAGGATACCGTCTATCCCCCGCTCATAAGCCCGCAGGTAGAATTCCGGGGGGAACATGGACGGGCAGATCACGGGCAGGATGTAGGTATTGGTGGGATACTCGGCGTGGATTTGACCCACAGAGTCCGCACCTGCATAACCGCCGGAGAGAGTGGCCAGGATCAGGATTTTCGGCTTCTTTTTCTCTAAGCTAGCTCCCATGTATATTCATCCTTTACACAACGCACCATCTTTCCATATGGAGCAGGGGGTCGATCGTTGTGTGTTGCGGTGTTAAAAGTTATTTCTTGCGGCGAATGAAAAGCCTTTCGTATCCCGCAGCTTCCAGATCGCCAAGGTATTCATGCCCGACTTTCTCACACCAACGGGGCATGTCTTCTTTTGTCCCTGGATCGCCGGACCAAATTTCCAAAACTTCGCCAACTTTTACGCCGCCGATGCTTTTCTTGGCTTCCAGCAGAGGGCCAGGGCAAGCCATAGCCCGGGCGTCTACAACCTTCGCAGCTTCAATGTTCTCGAGGTCAGTCATCAGTCTGCTCCTTTTTTAGGCTTTGAATCTGAGTTTACGTGGAATCTCACCTTCTCCCCTTCCCGAAAGATAGGGCAATTTTGGGTGAGGACATTATCAGCGATCCGATAATAAATGGAACGACCATCCCTGCGGGACTGCAAAATTCCCTTATCTTTCATCAAGCGCAGATGTTGGGAGATGTTCTGCATAGAGGAATCCACCGCATTGGCGATGTCGCTCACCGACATCTCTTCCTCCCCCAACACCCAGGCGATCAACACCCGGTGGGTGCTGCCGAACACGTGGCAAATGGACGCCCGTTTGCGGGCGGCTTCTCTGGTGGAGGGTTCCATAGCGGACCTTTTCCAAGGCGGCCAATTGGTAAATCGTTCACTTAATCTCTTTACTAATGTATTACCCAGGAGGAAAATCCATAAGTACATTTCGTCACAAGCCGTATGAAGCCCTTCAATTCCCCCTTATAGAAATTTTCTATACCTATAAGTGCGGTGATTCATCCCTCAAACCGCCCCGCTCTGGGAGAGTGATTCTGTAGTGAATGATGAACTAGGAAAAGTTTTCCCCCTACCTGATCCTTGAACAGCAGGGGAATTTAAGAACGGATGACTTCAGGAAAAAAATCATGTTGACACCCCGAAAACAGGCACATATACTTAGCTTTAATTACTTATACATAGAAAAGTATAGAAAGTATAGAAGGAGTTGTATAAAATGGGCTCAGAAAAGAAAACTGATTCCTGGCTTCGGTTGAGTGAAGCGGCCGATTACCTCGGAGTCCATTTCAGCACCTTGCGACGGTGGGCCGATGAAGGTGACGTGGCATGCATTCGCACACCCGGCGGTCGCCGCCGCTTCCAAAAAAGAGATCTGAAAAGGTTTTTGAATGGGTTACGGCAAGAGGAACACGCCCTCTCTACCACACCACACAAAGGAATGGACACCACCCATTTCGTTGAACAGGTAAAACATCAAGGGATTCGTGGAAGATCTTGGTTCGACCAACTCGATGAATCCCAACGTTCCCAAATGCGCACGAACGGTCGCAAACTGATAGCCCTTCTGATGCAATACATCGGTCGGAGTGATGAAGGGGGGCATTTTCTGGAAGAGGGACAACGCCTAGCTTCCCGCTACGGACAATTGTGCCGGCAAGTGGGTTTCAGTTTATTGGACACAATGAAGGCTTTTATCTCCATACGCCGTTCCATCATTGATTCCTTGTATGAAGCCGGGATGCTGATCGACACCCCCGACCAACAAACATGGCAACTTTACCAGCGTGTGGACAATTTTCTAGACGCTGTGCTCCTGGCCATCCTGAGCTCTTTTCAGGGACAACCGCAGGACAGCTCCCAACAACCGATTTCAGCAGGCTGACCCCCTTTAACACATAACGGAGATTCATTGTGAAACAAACTCAATCTTACCCTCCTCCCCGACTGATTTTTTGGGAGACAACAGCCGGTTGTAACCTGGCCTGCTCTCACTGCCGGCGGATCACGGTAGCCGATAAATTAACCCCTCAAGACCTAACCACAGATGAGTCGATGGAACTCATCGACCAGATCACCGAGTTCGCCCGGCCCATTTTGATCCTTTCCGGAGGGGAGCCGCTAATTCGGGACGACATTTTCGACATCGCTGCCTACGCCCAGGAATCTGGCCTGATCCCCGCATTGGCCAGCAACGGGACCTTGATTGATGCCCGAATGGCGGAGCGCATCCAAAAGGCGGGGATCCGCCGGGTCAGTGTCAGCTTTGATGGGGCCGACGCGCCAACCCACGATATCTTACGTGGCGAGGGTTCTTTTCAAAAGGCGCTGAAGGGGATCAGCCATCTTCAAGAAACGGGAGTCCCTTATCAAATCAATACGACGGTAACCCGGCACAATGCGCACCAAGTGAAGCAGATGTTGAGTTTGGCGAATGAGATTGGGGCTGTGGCCCTACATCTTTTTTTGCTCGTACCTGTAGGCTGCGGCGCTGAAATCGCAGATGAGCAACAGGTGACGTCTGAAGAGTACGAAGAAATCTTAAACTGGCTTTACGAGGCGGAAAAAACACACAACATCGAATTAAAAGCCACCTGCGCTCCTCATTATTTTCGTGTGGTAAGCCAAAGGCGCGCTGAAGATCGCAAGCAAGGCCGCATTATTCAGCCTCCCCCCAGCCATCACCGCCAAAAACACGCTGCCGGCCACCCACCTGCAGGACATCCAAAGAAGCGTCACGCCATGAACGCGATGACAAAAGGATGTCTGGCAGGTACAGGCGTTTGCTTCGTAAGCCACAAAGGGGAAGTCTTTCCCTGCGGTTATTTGCCGTTGGAGGCTGGGAACGTACGCGAACAGCCTCTGCAACAAATCTGGGAATCCTCCTCTCTGTTCGCCCAACTGCGCGATCCAGAACTGCTGGAGGGCAAATGCGGTATATGTGAATTCAAACGCGTTTGCGGAGGCTGCCGGGCCCGCGCATACGGAGCGACAGGAAATTTCCTTGGGGAAGAACCCTTCTGCTCCTATGAACCCAAGGGCGGTGAGGAACGAGCTTCAATGGAGGAGAGAGTTGGCGATGCATGATAACACCGCTGTGCTGCTTTTGGCGTACGGCAGCCCCCAATCCTTGGCGGACATCCCTGCCTATCTTCACAATATCCGCGCCGGCCGGCAGCTGTCTCAAGCCTTGATCGATAGGGTTACATCCCGGTACGAACGCATCGGCGGGCGCTCCCCTTTGCTGTCCATAACCCGAAGCATAGCTGAGAAGTTGGAGCAGAATATAACAATTCCCGTGCACATCGGTATGCTCCATTGGCACCCTTACCTCGAGGATACAGCAACGGAGTTGGTGGATGCAGGGTTCAACCACATCATCGCCATCTGCCTGGCGCCCCATTACAGCGATTTGAGTGTGGGAAGATACCACAAACGTTTGATAGATGCTCTCCAATCAACTGGTGAGGATGTTGACCTGCACTTTGTCAAAAGCTGGCATGACCAAAGCGATTACCTTGCTGGCCTTGCGGCCCATCTCCAAAAAGGGTTGAACCGTTTTCCCCGCGAAGAGCGAGACCAGGTCAAAGTGATTTTCACAGCCCACAGCCTCCCGGTATCCCACCTCAAAGAGGGAAATGGATATCAAACCCAATTACGCGAAACTGCTAATTCCCTGGAAAAGATGGTGGCTTTGCCGTCCGACCGCTGGATCCTCGCCTACCAAAGCGCACCACGGACCGATTCAAGCTGGCTGGGTCCCCATCTGGAGGAAGTGGTCCAGGACCGGGCCCAGATTGGCGGACGGCCTGTACTGGTCGCTCCCATCGGCTTTCTCACCGACCATTTAGAGATTCTTTACGACATTGATATCGAAATCCAAGCGATAGCTCGTTCTCAGGGCATTGATTTGAAGCGCATCGATATGTTGAACGACAGCCCCACCCTGGTGGCGGCCTTGGCCAATCTTGTCAAGAAAAACGTTAAAAATGATCACTGACTCCCAAACATCTCACCCCTCACAGAAAATCCCCCATATCGTCATCATCGGCGGAGGCATCACTGGCCTTGCATCCGCCTATTATGTACAAGAAAAAGCCAAATCATCCGGAACCCCACTGCGGTACACGCTGTTAGAACAATCAACTCACCTGGGTGGAAAGATCCTCAGCGAAAAAGTGGGTGACTTTGTGATCGATGGCGGACCGGACTGCTTTATCTCCCGCAAGCCATGGGGGGTCTCCCTGTGCCGCGATCTGGGTTTGGGGGATGACCTCATCGGCACCAATGACCAACGGCGGAAGATTTACGTTGTAGATGACGGCCGACTCCAGCCCATGCCCGAGGGGTTGATGTTAGTCGTCCCCACAAAATTTCTACC
Source organism: uncultured Anaerolineales bacterium (assembly GCA_964481465.1). Classification (GTDB taxonomy): domain Bacteria; phylum Chloroflexota; class Anaerolineae; order Anaerolineales; family UBA11858; genus B10-G9. The sequence continues at coordinate 27,268 of CAYZTL010000020.1, read as the reverse complement.
TTTTGTCACCTCACCGTTGATCTCCCTTCCCGGCAAATTGCGTATGGGGCTGGAACCTTTTCTCCCTCCTCGCTACGAGGATGGGGACGAAACGCTGGCCAGTTTCATACGCCGCCGTTTGGGAGAAGAAGCTCTACAGAAGTTAGCCGAGCCTTTGCTTTCCGGAATTTACGTCAGTGATCCCGAACGACTGAGTTTGAAAAGCAGCTTCCCGCGTCTTCTGGACATCGAGCGGAAGTACGGCAGTTTGACCAGAGGGATGATCGCTGCCCGGCGTAAAGCAGCCGCACGGCGGGAGGAACACAGCGGGTCTTCTCTGTCCATGTTCGTGACCTTGCGGGAGGGAATGGAACAGTTGGTGCACGCCCTGGAGGGACACCTGGATTCCAGCTCCGTGCGGACAGGCCTGCGGGTTAGCTCAGTGACCAGCATGGAGGAAAACGGGCCGCCTTATCTTGTCGAGATCGAAGGCGGTCAAACCCTCCGTGCCGACGCTGTGATCTTGTCCACACCGGCGAGGGTTTCCAGTCACCTGCTTGAAAACCTCGACCCCCAGCTCTCCCAGCAGCTGGATGAGATTCGTTTTACGTCTACGGCGGTTGTCACTTTAGGATACCTGCCGCAACATGGGATGCCGGCCCTGGACGGGTTTGGGTTTCTCGTCCCTGAAACGGAAAACCGACACATCAATGCCTGCACCTGGACCTCGACCAAGTTCGACCACCGCTCTCCTGACGGCCACAAGCTCATCCGCTGCTTCCTTGGCGGCCCGGGGAAAGAAGAGCTGGTGGAATGGGATGATCCAACGATGATCAACATGGTTCGTCGCGAATTGGCTGAAATCATGGGCTTGCAGGCGCAGCCGGAGATGACCCGCATCTACCGCTGGCATAAGGCTCACCCGCAATACGATCTGGGGCACATGGACCGCGTTGAAGCCATCCGCCACAGAGCCAGCACCCATCCGGGATTGGCCCTGGCAGGCAGTTCTTACGACGGGGTCGGGGTCCCAGACTGCGTCCGGCAAGCCAAAGAAGCAGCAGAGCGTTTAGAAATTCCGTTCATTAAACAAGGAGAAAGAAATGGTTAGGTTTTTGCGTAATGTATGCATATACTCGTTGATCGCCATCTTGATCGCTGGCTGCGCCGCTCTGGGGCTGGAGCCTGAGGAATCTCAAGGGAAAGGCGGCACGCTGGTGCGCGCCATGACCTCGGAGCCGAGTCAAATCGACCCGCAAGGGACACCCAGCTCGGGTTTGAGCCTGGTTTTACCTTATCTTTTTGACACCCTGGTCGTCCGCGATCTGGATAACAGCGTGCAGCCGCTGCTGGCCCGGGATTGGGATATCTCGCAAGACGGCAAAGCCATCACCTTCCATCTCAAAGAGGGGGTCACTTTTCACGACGGCACACCTCTTGACGCGGAGGCAGTCCAGTTCACCTTTGAGCGTTTCAAAGAAGTGGGCAAGCGCTCGCCCATATATGGCGGTATCATTCAAATCGCCAGCATAGATGTCGTCGATGACCTGACTGTGCGGTTTACATTCGACCAACCTGACCCAAATTTCTGGGGGACAATCAGTATGCCTTATGCCGGGATCATCAGCCCCTCTTCCGTGGCTGAGATAGAAGAAAGCGGGGAAGGATACATCACTGGAAGCGGCCCCTTCATCCTCGAATCCTGGCAGTCCGGCCAAAGCATCACCATGAAACGCAACCCCGAATACGATTGGGGCCCGCCCATCGTGGAAAACCAGGGACCTCCCTATCTGGACTCCTTTGTGTACAAAGTCATCCCCGACGCGACCACCCAGCTGGCCGCGTTGAAATCGGGTGATGTGGACGTGATGTTCATCAACCAGCCCAGCCACCGGTCAGAGCTACAGGACCATGAATCCATCCAACTCAAAGAAGCTTTGATGAATGGACTCATTTACCTGGGTTTTAACTGCCAAGAGCCACCCTTCGATGAGATCTTGGTCAGGCAGGCGCTCTCTCACGCCGTTGATAAAGAAGAGATCCTCAAACTCGCCGTGGGCGGCATGGGTAAAGTCGCATTTGCCCCCCTACCTCCTACGCTGCCCGGCTTCGACCCCTCCCTCAAAGAATATGAGTTGGGGTATGACCCCCAAAAGGCCCAGTCCCTTCTGGAGGAAGCGGGGTTTGAACAAAATGAGGTTGGAAAGTGGGAGCGAGATGGCCAGGTCCTGGAAGGCGTGCTGCTGACGTCAAATCGAGCCCCTAACGGAGAGATCGCAGCGGTTATCCAAAGCCACCTTGACGCCATCGGCGTGGAAATAGAGATCCAGCAGCTTGAATCCAGGGCCGTGATGCAGGCCACGGGAGAGGGCCAGTTTGATCTCCTCTTGTGGCGTTACGGCTGGACCGGCCCTGACGCTTTGAACATCTTCCTCTCCAGCGACCGAATCGGCAGCACCAATCGGGTAGCCTACAGCAATCCTGAGGTGGATTCCCTAGTAAACCAGGCCGATCACGAACTGGACGACGAAACACGTCTGAGCCTTTATGTGAAAGCCCAAGAGATCATCCTCCAAGACGCCCCCTGGCAGCCTCTTTACAATCCGGTCAGCATCATCGCCATCCGGGACCGGGTGGAGGGCGCTAAACTCGGAAACATGGGCCGCTTACTTATAAACGATGTTCGCATCCTGGATAGTTCCGAAGAATGAAATATATCGCCCGGAGGTTTGGCAGCAGCTTATTGGTCCTCTTCGTAGTCAGTTTGGTCATCTTTGTGGCGCTGGACACTGTCCCAGGGGATGCCGCTGAGGCCTTGGTCGGCGACACCGCCTCCCAAGAACAACTCCAAGAATTGCGGAAGGAAATGGGGTTGGATGATCCCCTGGGGCTGCGATACACCCACTTCATGCACAGGCTATTAACTCGTGGGGACCTAGGAGAATCCTTGATCACTGGGAAACCCGTTTGGAGTTTATTAGCCAACCGGCTCCCCTACACAATGCTGTTGACTCTGACATCAACCGCTTTGGCCACCACCCTGGGGATTGTAATTGGCACATTGGCGGCGGTAAACAAAGACAGCCCGATGGATGCTGCCATCATCTCTTTGAGCACGCTGGGGATTGCTGTGCCCACTTTCTGGAGCGGTCTGCTGTTCATGCTTTTTTTAGCACCCAGGCTGAATCTGCCCTTGGTGGGGGGTGGAAGTTTGAAGCACTTGATTATGCCCTCCTTAACGCTTGCACTTCCCACCATGGCCGTGGTGATCCGATTGACCCGCTCCAGCATCCTGGACGGTTTAAACCAGCCTTATGTGCAAATGGCTCAGGCAAAAGGTTTACCGCACCGTAAAGTTCTGTTCAAACATGTACTTCGTAATGGCCTCATGCCGCTCATCAATCTCTTGGGGTTGCAGTTAGGCCATCTTTTGGGAGGTGCGTTCATCGTGGAAACCATCTTCGGGTGGCCCGGTGTGGGAAGGCTGACCGTCCAAGCCATCTTCGACCGGGATCAACCCATCGTTCTAGGTGCAGCCTTGACCATGGCTGTCCTATACCTTTTGATCAATTTCATCGTCGACTTGAGCCACGCCTGGCTCGACCCTCGCGTCGCTCATAAGTCACTGTAGATGGTAAACCTCATGTCCCGGCGTATTCAATCCTCCTCAAAAGACCAAACCAGCCTGCTCACATCATCCGATCGACCTGGTTCTGGGCACCTTTTGGAAAACGTATTGAAACTCCTCCCTTTTGGAGTCCGCTTGGACATATTTCTCCGCCACCTCACACTCAATTTTTGGATCGGGGCGAGTATTTCCGGTTTGGTCCTCTTTACCGCCCTTTTTGCTCCTCTTCTGACTCCCTACCCTCCCCATGAAATTTCAGCTGGGTCACGCTTGCAGCCCCCATCCTGGTCCCATCCCTTTGGCACGGACGCTTTAGGACGCGACCTTTTCAGCCGAGTCCTATATGGGGCCCGAATCGCAATTGGCATGTCCGGTCTTAGCGTAGCCATCTCAGCGCTGATTGGCGTGAGTTTAGGACTTGTAGCAGGCTATTATGGGGGGGTCATCGATGCCTTCCTCTCCCGGCTGATGGATGTTAGGTTGGCTTTTCCCAGCTTGCTGCTGGCCATCATCATCGTCTCTCGCTTAGGTCCTTCCATGAAGAACACCGCTTTGACCTTGGGATTCATCGGGGTGACCGGTTTCTACCGCTTGACAAGGGGAGAGACCTTATCAATCCGAGAGGAAACTTATGTCGAAGCCGCAGAAGCGATGGGCGCTGGCGATCTGCGGATCATTTTTTGCTACATCCTGCCTGCCTTTTTTTCATCTCTGATCGTGCTGGCCACCATGCGTTTGGGAACTATGCTGCTGGCCGTTGGGGGCCTCAGCTTCATCGGCCTGGGCGCTCAACCGCCCCAACCCGAATGGGGCGCTTTGCTGGCCAACGGCCGGGATTATATGAACATCGCCCCCTGGCTGGCCGTTTTCCCCGGTGCATGTATAACCATCGCTGTCATCGGCATCAACCTCCTTGGGGACGGACTTCGCGACGCGCTCAATCCACCGCGATAAATGGAAAAACGCGCTGTTTGGTAAACACAGCGCGTGAAATCAAAGTGCCCCCACGGGGAAGCAACACATAGACATAAATTTTCTGCCCTTTCCTAACCAAGTGCCGCTTCAAGCCTATCCGCTGCGGCCACCACCTCAACCGCTGCCTCTCTCAATTCACTGCTTTCCGGCTCAGTCGGTTCTTCCGGCGTTGGCTCTTCCTGGTTGATCCCCACATAAGCTTCCAGCTCCTCCCTGGTCCCGTTGAACACCTGCAGGTCGATCGAGGGATACCACCCATTATAGATGTGCCAGGGCTCCCTCGTAATCCCGTGCTTTGGTCCCTGATTGTTGCCGTCCGCGCTAAACTGCCAGAAGGTCCACTCGTTCCTGGTGGCCGGAAGGGCCGGATGCCATACATCCGGCTCCTGGATTTTCTCCAGCGACTTATCCCAACCGCTGAATGGATACCTGGCAATCAGCAGATCAAAGCTGCTCATCCACCGGAAACCCTGGTTTACCAGATAATGGTAATATTTCGGGCTGTTGTAAAGAACCACCGGACCATCAAATTTGGCTTCGCAGTGATTGATCCAGCGCTGGGCATCTCTTCCGAACTGCCAGGACAGCGTATTATTTACACCCTCAAAGTCCAAGCACACCATGTGAATGCTCTTATCCCGAAGCAAATTCAAAAAATACTGCAATTGAGCGTCCCAGGGATGATCCGAACTGAAATAATGATAAGCGCCCCGGATCGGCACCTCGAGCAGCTCCTCATAGTGCTGCGGGAACCGTGGATCCATCGAAAGTCCCTCACTGGCCTTGATCCAGCCAAAGTCATGAGGCACTTCTGACTGTGACTCTTTCCATTCTCGCTGCCATTTACTGATGTCAAACCCTATTGGTCTCATATCTCCTCCTTTAAGAATCAATCAATAACGTCCACTCATCTCCATTGGATATGGAAAGACCGGAATACTCTAGCCAAGCAGTTGATCCATCTGGTCGAGTAATCTTTACTGTGTCCGCAGAGGTCATATCCGCGGTAAAGAAAACCCCTCTAGCGGATAAAAAGTCATCATGTGTTATTTCTTCAATTAGTGTGCTATCGCTTTCCTCTACCCTCACTTTGCACCCATAAGGGACGTTAAATATCACTAAGGTAGAAGCAAAGCGAAAGTGCAATTCATATAATGTCGAGTAGAAAGTCCCATCCTCATCGAATTCAAATCTCCAATAACGAGCGTAGCTGGCTCCAAAAGTCTCGGTAACATCATCCTCACTCGTAGACGAGCTGTGAGAAACTAGAGTAGTTTCCTCTCCGGCGAAGTCTCCGGTGTCCGAAATTTTTATATTCCACGTATCCGGACCGTCCCCGGCCTGGAAGACAAAACGGACGGCATCGAAGCTGACTGGCCCGCCAAAGTCACACGTAACTTGCAACCCAGTATTAAGATATACTGACGAAGTATTCCCTGTAGCGTTATTCCCATCGATAATATCTTCATCTGCGACCCATGCCGCGTGTCCGGAGAGGGTAATCAAATTCTGCTTCTCCGTCCCCCCCATCCAACCTCCAGATAAAGATAAGCTCCCGGCCTTCTCGAGGGCGTAGGAGGCCCCGCCACCGCCCCCTACGAATCTCCACTTAGTTCCATCCCACCAGAGCAAAATATACTGGTTACTATCCGTCATTTCATATTCCCCACCAGCTGGGAGAATATTTCCGGCAGTGTCGAGTGTGATCGTGTCCCCAGAGGCTGGGCGAAGAGCAATAATTCTGTCGGCATCACCACCAGAAATAGTAGTAAGAGTGTCCTCTGTCCCACTTTCCGTATTGATTGTGAAGAGCGTTTTTCCAGCTGGAACGGTCACAGATCCGGATGATATTGTCAAGTCTGCCCCTTCATCCGCATAGAGAACACCCTGTCGAATATTGGTAGATAAGACAACCCAATTGGTGCCATCATATCGAACCAGGACAGTATCACCACCAGAATTCATCACCAAGTCCCCATAATCCCCCAGATCCAGATTACCAGTCCCGTCCTTCAGGGTGATCGCTTCACCATCGTACGCAAGAATAATGATGTCGCCATCCGTTCCCCCGTTGATGGTCACCAGGTCATCCGCTGCAGCGCCCTCACCGCTGACCTTGAAAAACGCTTCATTCCCCGTCACGGTAATCACTCCGGAGGAGATTGTCAGTGCGGATCCTTCTTTAGCAAAGAGCATCTTATAAAGCCAGGTCAGCTGCGTGCTGATCGCACTCAATCGGTCCGTGTTGATTGCTTTATTATCCGCCCAGCTTTCAGGGGTTGTCCATTCTCTCGTCATTTACACTACCTCCAGCAGGCCGTAGTCACACTCCAACCCGCCATCAAAACGTTTTCTCATTCGCGTGATCCAAAAATCCTGATTGATGAACAGCTTTTCATCCACACCCGTGATCCGATCCGCAAGCTGCAGCTCCGGCCGACCCCTACCCTTCGCCGGATAATACCCTCCTGGATCCCCCATCACATCCAGGAGATCCTCACTCATAGTCTCTGCCTGACTCAGCGATTGAATGAATCTGGATCCACCATCTGGGACAGTGTATGTCCTCCGCCCGTTCTGGCTGATGCTCACCTCGTCTGCGGCTACCTCCCGCAGACCTCCCTTCTCCTCCAAAAGCTGCCCGTCAACCGTGATCTGTGTCACAGTCTCATCGCTCCCCCCGGTGTTTTCAAGGACCAGAACACCTCCCCAGGCATAATCTGTCCAGGACTGCACCGAGACATTAGCTCCCCCGGTAATCGAGGGCGTCGCAGCATTGATGACCGGCCGTTCCGGATAATAAATAGTCAATGATTTCGTTCCTCCTGCGGGAACAGTGATCGTTTCCTGCAGATTGTAGACTTCCGCTGAGGAAGCGGCCGTGAGCGGCCGCACAGGAACCACAATGCGGTTTCTGAGCCTGGTCTGATCCCATTCTTCCTCGAGATCCATGAAAATATCAATGTCCTTCAGCGTGGCCACCGAACCGGTAACATCTTCCAGATGAGACCTATTTTCAAAAACCAGCTTCCCGAGCTCATTGAAGTAAACGGATCCACCCTCCCCCACCGCCAAATCCCCAAGATGTGACCAGTATGACTTCGGTTCAAACCAGGCGTAATCGACCTGGCCGATGGTTGTATCAATATCCAAATCTTCATCTGTCAAACCATATGCTTTCGCAATAACTATAGCCAATTCGTCAATCCGTTTGCTCTCCTGGACTTCTGAGGTGCTGTAATCTTCTTCTTTCATTCTTTTCGAGCGATCCCAACCGGTGACCCTCACCACGACATCGCTCTCCGCCGCCTTCCAGGATTTGGTAAAAAATTCTCCCTGGGGCACCAGCTCCTCCGAGCCATCGGCCAGCACCACACCGCACCAGACGCGGATCTTTTTGTTGGCCATCAGGTAAGGCGCGTAAATCGATCCGCTGTTTCGATAAAAAACACCGTCCGAATTGTCCAACTCCAAAGTCAGCTGCGCTGTGGCAGTGTTTCCCACCGGTACACTGCCTTCTTCCTCCCGTTCCTCGAGGATCTCCCAATAATTCACCCGCCCGGTAATATCCACACTCAGGCCGCCCTGAAACTCCAGCACTCGAGCGGGGTCCTTGGCATGGCTCATCTTATTAACTATCAATCGGAGTTTGGTTGTATTAATCGTGCTGGCCAGCGTTAGACTGTACTGAGCTTCTGAGTGACCGGAGACACTTACCACGGCCACCCAACTAGATCCATTCCAGTAGTGAATGTCGAAATCTACAGGGTAGCCCAGATGATCATCTGCCCACCAGTTGACTGTCCGGATGTCGACCGCGGGGCTGTAGGACAGAATCAGCTCCTCTCCTCCAGAGATCTCTCCGTTAGCATCTGAAAGCGTGTCTCCCCACCAGCCAGCCTCGGAAGTTGCTGGGTACAGATCGTCTGCGGGATAGACTCGGGCTCTTCCCTGGGCATCCGATTCATCAAAAGGATCTGCGAAAGCGAACGTCCTGGGAGCTCCCACCTTTCCATCCACTGCCCTGGCAGTTCCAACCATTGTCTCGGCTTCATCACCGCTGGGAGTCACCTGGTCAGCCAGGGTTTCATTATCCACAAAAGTGGCTTCCACCAGGGTTACCATTTGCCTTTCTGAGGCAACTATCGCTTCCAGATACTCCGAACTGACTGATTGCATGGTTTACTCTTCCACCAATGTAAAATTGACATCCCACTGATAATAGGGAGTGACCTTCTTTCTTTTTTCCTTGTAGCCGTCAAAATAGACAGTGACGCTCTCAAACCCTCCCACTTCCTGGGGAACCAGCAGGCTGTAGCTTCCACCCTCATCAAAGAGATCCCGGAGAGAATTTCTCCCGATCCCACTGTCCGCCACGTTCACGTCCAACCCTGGCAAATTTTCATAGGAAAAGCTGAAGGACCTTTTGACGGCCACTACATCCCGCACCAGCTTTCCAGAAGCCAGGCGCTTCTGCCGCACAATCCTTTCCGGAACTTCCTGGACCTCCCGCTCCACACTGCTAAGCATGGCTTCTGACCCCAGCTCACCAAGATAATACTCTTCTGCCATTTATCCCGTCCCTCTCCGCTGATCCTCCACGTCTCGAATCGGCCGGAGCCTGCGTTCAAGCTCCCGCAAGCCGTTCTCGTCCGCCACCAGCGTACCCACGTGTATGTGAGTCTCTTGGGTGACAGATCCTCCCAGGCCGCCCCCTCCAGCCTGCACCAGAGCACCAGAGGCCGCTGGTACTAATCCACCCAGGCTGGTCTGCATGGCTCGCTGCAGATCTGAAAGGCTGTTTTCCCAGCCGACTTTGATCCCCATGCCCATATTCCAGCCCACTTCGTCTTCCATCAGCTTGGAGGGCGATTCAATTCCCAAAAACCCCTTAGCCGCCTCTGCTGCAGCTTTCGCCGCCTTGACCGCCGCTTCCCGGATCCACTTCAAGGAATTAACGATCCCGTCCACAATGCCCAGGATGATGTTTTTCCCCAGCTCTCCCCAGTCCAGATCAAAAAGCTTTTTGAAGCTGTCAATCACCTTCTGGCCAACCTCAAGGAGGGCGTCCTTCGCTGCCTCGAACCGCTCTTTTACCATTTTCCAAACCATATCCCAGGCTTCTCTCAGCAGCTCTCCGAAAGCAGTCCAATCACCCTGAAAGGCCGCCTTGAAAGCCGCAAAAATTGTTTTGATTGCTGCCCAAATAGTCTGAAAAATATCCCTGATCCCAAACAGGTTGTGCTTCCAGGCCAGGTACCAGCCCGCAATCACCGCCACAATCACAGCGATTGCCAGGGCTAACGGACCGGTCAGGACCCCGGCCACCGCGCCCAGCACAGCCGTGATCGTTCCCCAGGAACCGATCAGGGTACCAATCGCCGAGATCATCGTCCCTAGAAAGATCAAAACCGGCCCAATCGCAGCCGCGACCGCCCCGACAACCACTACGGTTTTCTTCATCTCGGGGGATAAATTCTGGAAACGGTCCACCAGGCCGCGAATCGCGGTAACTACCTGGAGGGCGATCGGAAGAAGCTCCTGGCCCAAAGCAGCGGCTTCGTTTTTCAATTCCGCTTTCGCAATCCTGGATGAATTAGCCAGATCGTTTGAGGTGTTCACGAAATCTCCGGCCATCGAATCAGTTTGCTCCATCAACACGGCTAACGATGCCTGGGCCTTCGCGGAGTCATCCATTTCGCTGGCAGACTCAGCCAATCCCATTTCCATGGCTTTGGCTGACACAGCCGCAGCATTCATCCTGACACCAAATTTCTCGAGTGGGTCGGCTTCCCCCCGCAACCCTGCTTGAATCGCTCCTAGAGCTGTGGTTACGTCGGTATTAAAAATGGAAGCCATGTCAGCTGCACGCATGGTCAAAATCTTGGATTGCTCTGCCGCTTCCTCTTGAGACATACCCATATTGATCAGCATGGCTCCTGTCTGGGCGGCCATCTGATTGAATTCCGAAGCGGCCAACCCTGCACTTTCCGCGGCCTGGTCGCTAAATGCCAGAACGGTATCCGAGGCGTCCCCAAACACAACCCTTACAGCATTCATGGATTCTTCCACATCACTGGCCGCAGCAATCGATGCAGCACCCATCCCCAGCAGTGGAAGCGTGAGCCCAAAAGTCGCCTTTCGTCCAGCGCTCTTCATTGCTCCGCCTATTGATTCCAGGCTGGAAGCGACTTTCTTTTTGGCATCATCTACATCCTGGACAAGCTGCGCGTCGTCACCTGTCAAATGAAGGGTAGCCTGTCCCAAACTTGTTTTAACCATAATGCTTTATCCTGACCCCAATCCAATCATGGGGAGATCGCTCTTTTTGACCTTTTTGACTGAAATTTCTCCAAAAGCCGTTTGCTGCCAGGCCCTGATCATCCGGCGCTTGTCTCCGCGGTCCATATACACCGAGTTTGCTGGCTCCACCAGCAGCAGCTTTTTTTCCGCGTTAACTGTCGGAAGCCGCTCCAGGTAAACCTTGATCGCCGCGATAGGCATGGAGCTGATATCTTCAAAACTCAGGTGATACCAGTAGCTCAGTCGGGCGTAGACGTCTCCCCAGTCGAGCTCAACCCCGTCCTTTTTTTTTCAGCCCCGGCACTCTCCCGCACCTTATTCGCATGGTAGACAAGAATATTCACATGATGCAGAAAAGACGTGGCCTCTGCCAGGCGCGGGTTGAGGATCTCAACCGCCTCCCTGGTCACCTCCTCCAGCTCGTCCGCCTGCTCATCCGTGAACTTCTCCTCATCCTCTCCCTGCAGTTCCCGGGACCGCTCCATCAAGTTCTCAAAGCGGTTCATCTCCCGGGGAGAAAAGCTGTCCGGGCGGCGCAGGATATAAGTTTTTCCCTGCAACTTCACCTGAATCGGGTCATCCTGCCCGAACAGCTCATCAAGATCATGTATTTTTCCCATCACCCATCAGCTCCCTTGGTTAGCCAGTGGCATCAGCGTCCTGGGCTACGAATTTTCCAAAGCGCTCCGCCTCACTGGAGGCGCCCAGATCTTCCAAAGCCTCAAAGGCCACAGGGATCAGGACATCTCCATCTTTGGTGAATTCCATCCCGTTCTCCCCGTCAAAATATCCTCTGGGGATATACACCTGCGCCGGGTAGGAAGACCCATAAGGTGATTGGCTTTCACCGCGGAAAAGAAGCGCGTATTCGCTCACATCTCCGCCGCGGGTCATGCCCATCTCCCGGGTTCCGATCGTGGAAGCACCGGGCGGAGTGTCGGTCACCGTCTGGCCGCCCATCACCTGGGCCAGATTCTCGAGGGTGGCCTGAACCAGGTTGGTCTCGATCAGCAGCCCCTCTTCATCCCGAACCGCTTTTACCGGGCCGGTGCGCTGGTCAGTGTACAGCTTGTTGATGTTCTGCGACGGAGTAACCGTCACTCCGCCTTCCGTTTCACCCATCTCCGACCAATTTCCCGCCGGGGTGGCATCCACATCAGGCATAGCCTCATCGGCCGGAGCCACATAAAGCGTTCCCACACCCGTGAGAATTTCATAAGCATTAGTAAGTCCCATCTCGCTCTCTCCTTGAGGTAATCCCTACCTCCATTATTCGAGGATATCTACATATCCTTCGGCTTGATATTTTTCCGCCAATTCCCTGCCCATCGCGGTTTCTGTTCCAGCCCCACCAACTCCCCCAATTCCCCGCATCGGCCGTACTCGAATCATCACCTTCCCGGGTCCAGCTGGCGATTTGGCTTTTTTGAAGGGGAACAGCGCCCGGATATCCTCCAAAGTCGCGGGGCCCACCCCTTTCACTTCAAGAAGCTTTTCGTCAGGCACCTTCGTGATCTGCTGAGGAATGTCCAGACCCAATTCTTCCACGACCTTTTCCAGCCAGGATGGTTCCTCTTCTTCCAAAACTTCTGCAGCCGGAGCATCCGGCTCATTGTCCGAAGCGGGCTGATCCGCAGCCTCTTCCTGATCCTCCTCAGGTTCCTGCTTTTCTTTCTTTTCAGCAGCCTGATCAGCCTTGGTTTCAAAGCGAAACCCGCTTTTACCCTTGTTTTCCATCTTCTTTTCATCTTTCATCGGATCATCTCCTTATCTAGATAAGCTTCTTTTCACAAATTGAAGCCCTGAAAAACACCAGAACAAAATCCAGCTCCAAATCCTGCTCGTAAAGCAGCGAAGGACCGGAGTCCTGCAGGAAGTTATAAAGCAGCGCCCGGTCTCCACTACCCGTTGTAACCTCCTCCCGGTCCGCATTCCGACTCATCGTCACCAGCTGCCGCCAAATATTCATCGCTTCCACGGTTGTGGATCCAAAACACTGCAATTCAAACCGGGCAGTGATCACCGGGACGTAATCATTTGGCGTCCCTCCGTCCAGCTTGGCCACCAGCGAAGCAGTGCCGGGATCCCAGGCTTTCCCGTAGCGGTTCTTGGCTGCGATCTGGCCATTCACCAAACCGGAAAGCGTAGAATTGGCTTTCAAATATTGAATGACTGCATCCAGCGGATCGATTTCAATCATCGTTTCACCTGATGTTTTTCAACAATTCCCTTCAAATGCATCTTGCGGGCCTTTTCAAGCCCGTTTGTCATAAAGTGATATCCTGCGAAGGAGCCATGTCCCTGGTGGACTGGAAGCGCATACCGAAGCCCTGAACCTACAGCAAGTGTCATTTGCTTGCGAACTCTGCTGGGTTCTGCTCTCTGTCCTCCAAGATCCGGACTGTCCTTGCTGGGCTCAACATCATCACCTGCCCAGTTGTAATCAGCTTTTGCGGTGTGAATCGATCTCCGAAGGGTCCCTGTTTTCACTCCGTGACCCGGTTTCAGCTCCTGTTTCGCCTCACTCTCCACAGCCAGGCCGAGTTCAGCCAGGATCTCAATCAGGTTATCCTCCACCTCTTTCAGGACCTCGCCGCCCCGCCAATCCATTTCGAAGTTCTTGCCCTTGATTTTCTGGCTCATGACACCCTCTTCAGCTCTACACTTAAATGATGTGCAGCGCGGGTCCGTCGAGAAAGAATGCCCTCGATTTCAAAGTAATCCTCGAGCACCGTCCCGTCCTCGAGGACCACATTCACAAGCTGATCACGCTCCTGAAGGTCCACGCCTGGGCCAAACAGCCCTTTATATACCGTCACCACGGCGGCTTCCGATTCCTCACTCTTCCAAATCCGTTCATTCTTTTCAATCAGCCGGAAGCGCACCCCGCTGGCCATAAACTGAGAACTCTCATCGCTCAAGCCGTGCACGTTCTCATTTCCGGATCCGGAGGCAGGTCGCTTGATATCGCAATGGTGAATAAAGTGGCTGTCAATGCCCATCTAAACCGCTCCTAAATCCGCAGGGCGGCCACGGTAACGCTGGTCACCGCGCTGTAATCAACGTGCACCGTGCCGTCCGACTGGTTGTAATCCGCGGGAGCAAAGACGCCGATCATCCGCTCTTCTCCAGCAGGAACCGACACGGTACGGTCTGCGACTGCCAGCCCATCCACGGTCCCAGGCGTTTTTATAGTGACCGTGATCGCCCCACCGCTGCCATTCTTGACATGAAGAATCACCCGGCCGTTGTTCGCAAAGCTGTTTCCATCCGCATTGGCTGATGCGTAGCTCGGCTCCAATCCCGATCGCTCCACATCCTGAACTGTCAAACTTGTCCTGGCCATAAACCTGCTCCTTTACACGTTGGTAAAACAAATCCTCTTCATGATCCGCTGCCGTTCTTTTTCCCAATTATTTGGGGCAGTGTAGGAAAACTCCCCTCCCACACTCTCCTGATACATCGCTGACCGGTTCAGCTCCAGGCGCACCAGGTCAATAATCACGCCTTTCCGCTGCTTCCGTTGATCCCGAGGCACATAAATAACCTTCACCATTCTGTTCCAAATCCCGGTATTTCCCCAAATTCCGCCGATTCTTTCTATCCTCCCCTGATCAGGCCATACATAAAATTCCTCATTTTCTGTCAGGGCGGATCCAGTCGTATCACTCAGCTGAGCATACTCGGTCACACTGGAAACACTTTTTATCGGACGCTTGAGGTAAATGCTTTTCGCTTTCCCTTTTACGGTCTCAGTAATTGTGGTGCTGTCGTCCTCGTAAGGCGCACCGATCCGCTTGGTGATCTCCTCTTCCACACCATCAATTACTGCCTGCAGCTGATCATCAGTCAGTCCCGTGGAAATCCGAGCTCTCGCTTCATCAGTTGATACCAGGCTTGTCATTTGGTTCTCCATCCCCCCTTCCCCTAAGAGAAGGGGGGAATATCCTCACAAGGTCAAAATTTACTGAGCCTGCGTTCGCAGGTAGTAAAGAGAGTAAATCATCTCTCCCGCGGAAATGCTGCTGAAGTCCGCAGCACCTGTCACCGTCAGCCGGACAGTCTGCGCAGCGGCAATTCCATCGAGGGCATCACTGCGGCCCAGAGCGCTTGCGCCCACAGTCCCAGCTGCCAGCACACTTTGATCAGTCACCGCGCTGAACCGGTCCAGATCTCCAGAAACACCCGCTTGAAGCACAGCGGAGGTGTCTCCGGTGAAACCGGTAGTGACCACCGCTTTCCAGGCCAAAGGCACTGCTCCGGCCGGAAGCTGATCCGACAGATCCACATAGCCAGTAGTATCTTCATTGTCAGTGAAATCACCAAAAGCCACCGTTTCTGAGATCACACCGATTGAGTCAGGCAGCCCGGCATCCTCGATCCATTCCGGGGCCAGTGCCGTCCCCACGTTGATGTAGCTCTTGCCGTTGGTCAGATCGACCACCCGGGCGCCCTTGGGCGCTCCCCGGGCCGTCGCATCCACACCAGCCGTTGTCACAGTCACCGCCACAGTGGGCGAAGTCCCTTCCAGGTCATTGCTGGCCACAGTGATTATCGGCACATTCAGCTTGCCCAGATCACCGCTGAAAGTGATTGACACGTTGCCAATCCCGCTGGAAAGATCCACATCAGCCACGGTCACCTCGCCGCTGCCGATGTTGGCCAGGGCTTCCAGAGCGGTATCGATATTGCTGATCAGGGTGGCATTGGTCGCGCTCCAGCTGATCGCGGCCGTTGTGTAGCCGTCAAACGCCAATTTGAAACTTCCACCGGTTGGCGTTCCCCCGATCTCAAGGTTCTGCACTTCGTTCGCTCCATTGACAGGCGCACTTTCGACCATGATCGGGCCCATTGCGCCTTCAATGATTTTTCCTCCAGTAATCATTCCCATGTTTTCCTCCTTCAAAAATGAGCTGCACCGCCCCGCAGAGCGGTGCGGCTCATCATTCAGTTACAGAACCGGTTTAGAT
Source organism: uncultured Anaerolineales bacterium (assembly GCA_964481465.1). Taxonomy (GTDB): domain Bacteria; phylum Chloroflexota; class Anaerolineae; order Anaerolineales; family UBA11858; genus B10-G9. The sequence continues at coordinate 11,413 of CAYZTL010000020.1, read as the reverse complement.
CCCGGTGACTTTCGCAAACGCAGAGGCCCGGTAGATCACCAGGGCAACGCGCTCCGAGATCCGGATGGCCTGCTTCCCTTTGATGAAGTAATCGCTGTGGGAATCAGACACCTTGATCGTCACGCCGTTCTTCCGGAACAGCTCGCAGTACATCTGGAAGTCACCCAGAAGAGCAGTGTTCTCGGTCATCGCTGTGGTGATCACAGCAGGCAGACCCCACACCCGTTCCGGTCCGGCTTCTGAGGGGTTGCCCCAGATATACATACCTTCTGTGGTCCGCAGCAGGCGGATCCCCTGCCAGTCGTTCGGGTGAACGATCAGCGCGGAAGGCTCAGCAAAGCCAGTGGACCGAACCGATGTCATCGCCTTATAAATAGCATCCGGCACCGGATCCGACCCCTTGGCCTGGCTGCCCAAGCCAGTTTTGTTCAGGAATCCGTCGATGTTCGGTGAGCTCCCGTCTCCATTCAGCAGACCGGTTTCCTCCGCCAGGGCCAGCATAAGGACAAGACGGTTGTCGATCAGGCTCCTTGCCTGGGGAACATCTTCCAGCTGCTCATCGGTCACCGGCAGAAACGCGGGGATCTTGCTCATGGACACCGACCGCTCGGTGTAAGCAAGCGCGTTCTCAGGGAACTGCCCACCCTCAGCGGTTTCATCCGCGTTGTTGGTGAAAGTGGTCTCTTCCATATAGACCACAGCCGCCTGAGTGGTCGGCGTGTTGGGCATCAGATCGCCCACAACCGGACGTCGGGTAGCATAAGGCACCACTTTCCCGGTCCGCAAGGACTCGGGAGCAAACCCGGCCGAAGTGGACATCAGCGTCTTGGCATCCAAGTCTTCAAAGTTTGCAAAGATGTCCTGACCCTGCATGCGGTTCTTAAAGGCCTTGCTGTCCAGGAACTTTTCGCCCAGACTGATATCATCCTGCCTCTCTTTCTTCGGTGCGGGATTCAACGGAAGGTCAATCTCATTCCGCTGCGCTTCTTTAACCTGCCGGGCGTGGTCCTGGTACATTTCATCCAGTTCCTTCGCCGTCTCGATCTCTTTGGAGAGCTCGGTCAGTTCATCATTGATGGATCGAACATCTTCCACCTGCTCAGGGGACATATCGTATCCATCTTCGGTCTTGGTCTGGTCAAAAATCTCACCCAGATCTTCCCGCTTGACATCGATATCCGCCTGAATTTCTTTCCAGCTTCTAATTTTTTCAGCCATGATAATTCCTCCTAGAACCCCGGTCTTCCCGGGTGTTCAACTGGTTCTTACGCAGAACCGCCCCGTAGTCCCTCTTCAATGCGTAAATAGTCGCTTAACACTTGTTGCACTTCCGCCTGGTCAGCCTTGGGTTCAGTCTCCTCAAGAATCGACCGGATCGCCGCATCGACCTTCAAAAGCCGCTCCCTCACCCTCCCCGACAAAGTGCGTTCCTCATACGCCCGGAAGTTTTTTCTGTCTTCCACGCGCGCCACAAACTGCTCCAAAGTGGTCACCACATGCTTGGAGTGCTGGGAAAAAGTCATCCCGGCCGCCGGGATTCCTTTTACACCAGCCGTGGCCGGATTCATGCCCCAATTGACATCAGAGATGTCGTAGAGCTCAACTTCCTTCAAAATACGGGTCCTTCGCTCCGTTTCTTCATCTTCCTCGATCTCGAACCGGTGGACCTCGTAGGCATAACTCATTTCGTCAATATCTCCCTCCTGGATAGCTTTGAATACCCAGTCAGAGAGATCCACATCCTCGTAATATTTCCGGGTCACCTCAACCCCCCCAGTGGCGTCAGGAGCAAATTCCATGACTTTTTCCGGGAGCTCCTCCCGCCCAACCTCGCGGACCTTCAGGATGCTCGCGATTGGAGGCTGCCAGCTGTCGTGGTTCCAGAGAAACCGAATCCGGTTTCGCCCCTTGTTCAGATACTTTTCAAAGGATCCGTTCTCGGAGATATCCCCACCCTCATCCCGATTGCCGTGCACCGCAAAGATCCCGGACACCGTTCTTGTTTCCGGATCAATGCTTTTCACAAAATAAGGCAGTTGTTTATATTCAATGTTCGACATGATTCCTCTCCTCTCACTCATCCCCGAAATAGGGCGAGAAACAACGTACGCAGTTAGGGTGCTGCAGCGGATTTTTTATTCCGCTGGGGCCCTCTCCAGGATGATCAGATTTTGTCCAAGACAGCGGACGCACTTTGCCTGCGATCCAGACACAGTTTTCGTCCGAGCGGTCAAAACCGTTGTCCAATACCAGAACCTTCTTCACTCCAGCATCACCATATCGGTTGATCGTTCCAGCGTTCTGGGCCATCCCCAATTCAGTCCTGGCAATCGCCTTGGACCGATTTTGATACGTTTCCTCTACAATTTCTCTGAGCGGGAGCACACCAGCATCAGGATCGCCCGCAATAAGCTTGTCCACACCCCAGCCCTCTTCTCCAGCAACCTGAAGCGCGCCCCGCAGGTTCTGCTTGGTCACATCCGTAATATTCTGCACACGGTCACCAGCCATCCCCAGAATCTCGGTCACTATCGGATCATTCAGATCAAAAGCCACCTCCACCCCCAGAGCCACGTTCCAGGTTCCCCAGCTGGCTTCCAGTACCTTCGAATAAAAACGCTTGATCAGCGTTTCAAATTTATCCAGATCATCAGGTAAGATCAAATCATCTACACCTGGAAGAGACTTGTCCTCTTTTGATTTACCGGATTCCTTCAGCCGCTGAACAATTTGATCCGCCAGCCTCTCTGAATAATTTTTGATTTCATCCCGCATCCGGCTCATCATGCCCCGACGAATTTTGAGAAGCACGTTACCAATATCCTGGGCCTGCTCTCTGGCCTTCAACTCACGTCCCTTCCCGTCTTCCTCGTCTCCACCTTGCCTTTCCTCCTCATCCTCCAGGAGGTCAGGATCGTAGGATCTCAGCTGCCCACGGGGCACCCAGACACTGGCCAGGTTTTCTTTATAGACCTCATCCTCCTCGGTGGCTTCATACCCGATCGCCCGTCGGTATTCTCCACGGGTGATACCGCCTCGATCGAACGCAGAACCGTGAACTTCCTCACGCTCTTTCTCGCTTTCCTGCAGCGCCCGGACCTGGCCGGTATCAAACTTCAGGGTTTCCTCCTCCGAAAATCCGATCTCTTCGGCCAGTCCTTGCTGGAGCTCGCTGGCCAGCGCTCTCCACATCGGGATCAAGGTCTGCAGCGCAAGGGCCCGGTTGGCTTCCTCAAAATTCGAATAGGTGCTGTTTTTCATTCCGGCCATTGTGCCCACTACAGCGGGGTGAATATGGAAGCCCATCGTTACCGCGGTATCCGGCCGGTCTCCCAGATCCCCAAACTCCATATCCCGGAGGCTCCAGCTCATCTGCTTCGCTTCCATCCCGAACTCTAAAAACCGCGGTGTCCCCCGATTCGATCCGCCGCCGGATTCCATCCACTGTTCTTTCAACCGCTTTGCTTTTTCCTCAGAGTATTCATCACCATCAGCCATAAAAACGACGATCGGAGGCGTGGCATCGTTTTTCAAAAATGAATATATATAATCCCTGATCTCGTTAGCCACCCGCACATCACCGGCTGAAGCTTCCAGCGCACCCATCCCCCGCTCGGGGTTCAGAGGATCGATCATCCACTTCCAGTGAATCATCTCGGACTTGGGAATCGCTACGCCGGGATGCTCGTCAAAACGTTCAACACCCCAAGGATTGGTCTGTTTATTGCTTCCATCATCCATCACGAAATAAGCAACGATCCCCTCAGCTGTTGAGCGTCCCCTGATGGGGATAACCTGACCATCATGCAGCGGCCAGAGATGCTTCACGTGCTTCTCCTGGTCCCGCTGCTTCCAGGCATAAAAGTTGCCGCCCAGCGGCGCGTAGGTAATCGCAAACTGGAGGAACTCTACTTCCGACATGTCCGGGTTTGGCCGAGCCATCAGCTTCCGGATCGGGTGCCCCTGAATTGGTTTGAAGCTGTACCGGTCGCCCCTCTCCCAGGCCCACAGCTCCGGTTCCGGGAACATACTCTGCAGAATCCACATGCAGGCAAACGTGGTGGCGTTCTTTTTATACGCATCCTCCACCACCTCGCTGATGTCCGAAAACGGCGCGAAAGAATAGCGGCGCCAGGGAGGGACAAGTCTCAGCCGGTCCCTGGTTGAATCGTTTTTTCGAATACCCAGACTCTGTAATAGTCCCATCAATAAATCCTGCTCTCGCGTTTCGGTTTGTTGGCCAGCTCCATCAGTTTGTTGTATCCCCAGGAAGAAATATCTACCTGGTCATCAAATCGACCATCGGGAAAAGCCGCGTGTTCGTCAATAAACTCCCGGTTCCATCCACCCCGGACCAAAAATACCTGTCCACCTTCAACGGCTGTCGACCAGGGTCCGGATCGTACAATCTTGTCCCCGGTCACAGGTTCAAAATGCGCTTCAATCTTCTCCTTGGCAAGGATCCGATTGGTATACTGCGCACTTTCCAATCCGGCTGTCCCCGGATCCTGCTGATGCCAGACAATGACCTTGGGGCCTTTGCGTTTTTTATCTGCCAATCCAATCGCCTTGATTTTGTCGTTTCTTTGCTTCGGGGTTCCTCGCTGCCTGACCATATGCTCAACATATACAAACCCGCTTTCTGTCACACTCATCAGGGCACCGGTGGTGTAATCGCCCTTCCCGCTCTTAGATCCCGCCTTATCCCAGAAGCGGATCCGGTGAATTACGTCTTCTGCAGACGGAGGGTGATTGACAACTTCAAACCATTCACGCTGAAACTTATCACCGCTCCGCAGGTAAGGCTGCTGTTGATACAGGCTCTCAAATCCGTAGGGATCCACTGACCGCCTGGCTTCCAGCTCCTGCTTGCTGTTTTTGAGGGGCCAGAGCACTTCCCCTGGCTTTCTGCCCATCGGATCCTCTTCAGTAATAAACACACCGTCCTGCAGTTTCAGCTCAAAATATTCCTCAAATTCCATGTCCTCGGGAAGCTGCGGAGGCTCCCACATCGCCATCAGGGAAAAAACGGCCCACCGATCAGCAAGCTCATTGGTGGCCTGTTCTTTCAACAAACGCCCGGACAGCCCGTCTGGGTGCCAGCGCGTCTGAGGAATTACTATCGCGCCTCCAATCTCCAGGCGGGTGGTCACCACGTCGTTGTACCAATCCCACAGATCATCCCGGGCGCTTTCACTCTCGGCTTCTTTACGATCCTTGAAAGGATCATCGATAATAAACAAATGGGCTCTTTCACCCGTCACCGAGCCGTTGACACCAGCTGCCCAGCTCCCGCCCCGATGCGGCGCTGAAAGCCTCCATTCCTCGACCGCTTTGACATCCTCAGACATCTTCACGGGCTCGGCCATGATCGTGGAATCTCCAAATATCGCTTCAAACCGCCTGCTTTTCACAAAATCCCGGCTTTGCCGCGAATTTTTGAAGGCCATTTTTGAGCTGTAAGAGCTGGTGATGATATTCATATCCGGATATTTCCCCAGCGCCCAGCTCGGGAACAACCGGGAAACCAGCAATGATTTCCAGTATCCAGGGGGCATGAAGATCATCAGCCTGCCGATCCCCTCATTACCCTGGGTTTGAATGTATCGATAAACCTCTTCGAGAAGAGCGCAGACCTCATAATGAAAGGGCTGCATCACAGCGGCCATCTGCTCTGGAAGCACATACCCTGCATAATCAGCCAAAAAGCGCCTGGCTAATTCCCTGCGGGCAGATTCTCTTCTGGCTTCTTTCTTGGTTACCGCCATCCCTTATTCCTCATTCTCATGGTCTTCACTGACTACCTCAGCCGTCTTGTGAAGGTCTCCGGCCGCTTTTCTCAGCTCGGCCTCAGTCATGTTTTTCAGCTCATCATCATCCGCGGCCTTACCCACATCCATCCGGCTGCGGGGCACATAGTCACCCAGCATCTCAAAAGCCAATTTCCGGTCCGGGTGATTCTTGTAGTCCGGCGTGGTTCCGGACTCGATCAGCGCGGCGTAAAAATCCGAGCGGTGATCATGAAGCGGGGCTGCCTGCATCATCACAATCGCGTCATCAATCCGCGGATCCGACTTTCGCCATTCGCTGATCTGCCGGGGTGAGCTCAATCCCAGCACCTTCTCAGCCAGCTCCGCCTGAGTTTCAGGCCAGCGCTCCTTTTTGGGACTGGCCGCCCAGGCGATATAGGTAGCAACCCGCCAGCTGAAACCGATCTGCCGCAGCTTGAAATAATGCTCAACCCACTCTGGAGAACCACCCTCACCTTCCCAGTGGCCACCGTCTTCAAGGAGCTTTCGGGCATTTTCGCTGCGCGCCTTGACCTCGGCATAAGAAGGCGCAGAGTGATCGACCTCGATCTCTTTTACATCGAGATTCATCGCAATCTGCTCTACCTCATGCCAGTCGAATTTATTCATCAGCCTCTCTCAAACTTCCAATCCGTTCCCGCATCCAGGTCCTCTAAAATTTCGTTCTCATCCCGAGCTTCAAATAATTCATCCTGATAAAGTGCCTTACCGTTTTCGATCGGAATGATGTCAAATTTAGGTTTGATATCTTTTCCGAAATTTACTGTCCCAAGGCCCTGCTGCCAGTCCTGACCTTTACGATGCCCGGGAATAACGTAATCAATTCTCCCGAGCAGTCCGGGGGACATCGCCGTGATCAACCGGTCTCGCCCCTCCTGATACACGTTCATCGTCACCATTTCGCGCCGGTGAACATGCCCATAAACCACGTTCTGGCCCCATTTCTTGGCCATTCCCAGAGCCGTTGACCCTGGATTTTTTCTCGCAATATGGCCGTGGGTTGCCGCGAAGTGATTTTCCACATGAAAATCTGCCTTCTCTTCTGCATAACCGCCCACCCACTTTACGCCCATCTCTTCCATTCTCAGCAGGCGGTCCATGCTCAAAGCATGAGGGGCGTGAAGCTCCCGGGCAGGTCGGAGATCATAAGCCTGTTTCAAGTGCTTGATGATCGAATTCTCCGGCCGCACATCATGATTTCCCTCAATCGCAATATGCTCCGCGTCCCGCTGCACCTGAACAAATTGAGCGATCCACCAGGCCACCTCACAAATCGCGGGCTGGGTCGTCCAATAAAATTCAGGTGACCTCAAGAACTTATCGCTCCATTCTGCGCTGTCCAATAAATCACCCAGCCAGATCACAAAATCAAATTTTTCAGACCGGGCGATCTGCAGCGCCACATCCAGCGCACGGCGGTCATGAAAGGGAATCAGTTTACCTGTGCGGAAGTCTTTCCGGAAGCCACCGTGTACATCAGCCAGGTTAAGCGCCTTGCCAACCTTGGCTTTTTTCTTCTTTTTCGGCCTGGTCGCCCTGGGTATCTTCACCTGCACCGGGGTTACAGTTGGGGAAACAGGCGCAGGATCAATCTCTTCCAGCCAGGCGGCCACACCATACAGAGGCTCCTTGAGGATCTGGCCAGTTTTTGGATGCTTGGCCCCGACAGCCCACTTGCGCGGGCTCCAGCGGTACACCCTCCAGGTTTCCAGATCTGCGTTGGCTTCTTCCAAAAGCGCGTCCAGGGCAACAAGATCTGCCTGATCTGAATGCACCTTCTCGGTCCGCAGCTTCAATAATTCCTCGCCCGATTGGTGGTCCCTTTTGTTCTGGCTCTTCTCCCCGGTGCTTGATTGAATTTTCTTTCGTCCGCGAAAAGTTCGTTTAGCCATCGAGGAATAAGTTAGGCCATAGCTATCAGCAAATTCCTGGAGGGACAGAACATCCTTCTTCTCCTCCCATTCCTTCGCCAGTTCGACGTTGCTCGGGATATTCATTTGTTAATGTTCCAGACGCTCTTCGAGCTCTTTGACCCGCTTTCTCAAGTCGCGGTTCTCTTTCCGAAGGCGTATATTCTCATCTTTGAGGCGACCCAGCTCCTTTTCCAATTTCTTATTCTCCGCCCGGAGCTCCTTCACTTCCCCCGACAGTTTTTCGTTTTCTTCCCTGTACTCATCCAGCATTCCCCGTAAATTATTGATGTCCTGTTTGGATGCTGAACTGGAGGCGGTGATGATTGCAGTGATCAGACCCGCAATACCAGTGAGGATCGCGGTAACTATTGCGGCAGTGGCGGCTGGATCCATAAGCTATTCCTTTATTAGTTGTCGATCGGTCCAAACCGCTGCTTCAGCCCATCCAGGACTTCCAGCACACTGTTCAGCTGGCCAGAATAACGAGCGAGTAATACGCCGAGTAAAGCGGCGGCCGCCACCTGATGCCAGATCCCGGTAAGCGTGATTTCGACCCCGAGGTATTTAAAGATATTCAGTCCTTGAAAGAGAAACATAGCCCCGAAGCCCAGGAGGAAGGCCAACGCGGGTTTGTATTCAAACACCCCTTCCTGGATCATCTCCCTGTGCATCTCCACCAGCTGCACAAAAGCCTCAATGATGAAAATCACCACGATCAGCACTTGAATAAACATAATTTTCTCCTTGCTCAGATCGCTGAGCATTAAACAAAAAACGCCCGACACTCTCGCGGAACGAATTCCGAAAGAATGTCGGGCGCTCATCTCCGACTGTGGCCCGATCCTCATCCGTCGGGCCTGCTTGAAATTATTCAATTATCAATGCTGGTGTGCCCTGGCCGAGCGGGCGGAGATTAATCTGAGGGTTTGGCCTTCAAATCAATCTGGAAACCCGGTCAAAGCAACACCATAATCATTTTAACCCCTATATGCGGGGGTTGTCAAGAGATCAAACCCCATATATTGATATAATTCTATGCTTTAAGCACACCAACCCCTTTTTCAAGGGGCTGGAGGCAGACGACAGAGACGCTTGGGCATGACTCTTTTGTCATTTTTGTTAGGCTTAGCCCAACGAAACTACACTTTCCTGCTGATTATGATTATAAAGATCAATATATATTCTGTCAATAGAACTGGTGTTCCAAAAAAAGTGTCCCCCGGGTGGGACTTGAACCCACAGCCACTAACTTAGCAGGAAAGTGCTCTATCCGTTGAGCTACCGAGGGCACTGGTGACATTATATCAGTCAAAAATCTGCCCTGCAATTTATAATACTTAAACTTTTTCCCCTTCAGGGGTTTTTTAACCTAATAAGTTAAATCAGCAGATTTTAACCTTACCGATTAAATTATCATTCGGTCACGGCGGCCGTAGTTGACCAAAAACATTGGTCATATGACCTGATTTATTAGTTTTTGCACACGATAATTTTAATCACCACGTGTATAATTATTTAAGAATCTTAGGCTAAAAAAGGAACTTAGAAATGAAAAGATATTCTGACCTGGTAAGACAAATTCTTTTAAAACTCGAAGCAAGATCTCATGATGAAGAATACCAATTGTTATCAATAGATGGTTATTCCGAAGAAGAAATTATGTATCATATAAAACTTCTTTATGAGGCCAGACTTATTGATGCAGTGGACCAAAGCTCTATAAATGATATGTACTTTTTCCCCGGTCATTTGACCAATGAGGGACATGATTATTTGAACCAAATCAGACCCCCAGTATCCTGGGAGAAACTAAAAGCTTATCTTTCAAAAGAAGGCTTGGATCTCCCTCTAAAGCTCTACCAACTCTATAAAATCTGGGAAAATTTAATTTAGTAGTTTCTTGAATCCTGGAAGAAAGGTTCGCGATCGAGGAACCCTATAAGTTGCTCTCCGATGAATTCAGTATATGCCGGGGGAATAGCCTGAGATAATTCGCTCACTATCATCCAATCAATTCCCATAGCTTCCCTCTTTTCATCGGCGGACAAATTGTTTCCTAACTTTTCCCTATGCCACTGGTTAGTTCCTCCGCAGGATCGATCTCTTCATAAGTCTCCGGGAATTGCTCCCAGGTTTCCCCATCTAGCACGTTGCCCGAATAGACCTCGTGGTCGATCACCCAACCTTTGTGCGAGGGACCTCCCCAACCTTTAAAGAAGAAAGGGACACCAGCAACCACACACTGATCTCGTTGATCTCTGACCCATTCAGGATTGGGAGCCCTTGCTGATGGTCCCGTCTCTCCCCCGGCGATTACCCAATCCAGAGAAGGACCACCTGCAGCATTACCGGCTTTCAACCAACCAGGCCCATAACCGCTATCCGAAAAGTTAGGCATCCGGAAATGAATTGGCCCAAGAATAGGCTCCACGCTTACAAACCGCACGGCAGCCGGGGTGCTTAGAAGAACGGGGATCCTCTGGTCTGCGGCCTCCTGGTTTTCGGCCGTCACGCCCAGCCATATATTTTTGAAAGGGTCTGGCCTAGACCACTCGTCCACTACATACTGATTCACCCAATCTCGCATCCGTTCTGGTCTTTTGGTAAGAATCTGGAAGATATGTTTATCTGTACTTGGCCTACCCATAATTCTGAATACCCGTAAAATATAATAATCCGGGACCTCCGGATGAAATAGATCACTCATGGAGCAGACAAAGACCATCCGGGGCTTTCTCCAATGCAGCGGTTCATCCATCCGATCGGGGCGCAGCGTGACATTAAAAGAGTGGGGCTTCTCAGGATATCCAAACCTCCCGGCCAGCCTCTTGGCCATTCTCTCAGCATAGCAGTTCTTACAGCCCGGGCTTACCTTGCTACAGCCGGTCACCGGGTTCCAGGTCTCATCTGTCCATTCAATCTTGGTGCTCATGCGTCCTCCTTTGCAATCACCAAAAACTCCACCACCCACACCCAGGGGTTTTCATCCCATCCGTAACCCCGATCTTCATTGATTGAATTCCAGACCTCTTTGAAATTCTCAATAATGGCGTGATATTTCCATATCCGCTGTTTGACAAAATCGACCACACCCTCCCTCACCGCATCCCTCGGAGAAATATCCTGCAGTCGCTCCACCCGGACGCTCTCTACTTTCAGCTGGATCCTGCTGGCCCACCGGGGCATAAAGATCGAGGGTTTCCAACGAGGCAGGTATTCTTCCTCTCTTGCGTTCTCGATTTCATCAGGATAAGCGTCATCCCATTGGCCGGGATATTTATTGCCAGAATCGGCCCGGTACTCAATAAGGTGATGAGGGTTATCTGGTGCTGCATCCTCACACTCACAATAAGGGTCAGCGAGCTCGCAGAGCTCGGCAAAGGTCTCCCTCACCCAAAGCCGATCTCCTGGCTTCCCATAAGGACCCGAGTGTATTCCCGGTTGAATCCATTCACCGAGATAATCATGCGTAGGCGAATATGGACCACATTTAGTGATTACCCGCCTGGTTTGGGTTTTCTCGCCTGCCAATATTGCTCGAATCATTTCCCCTGAAAACAAGATTGGTTTTTCATTCATCATTCACTCTCCTTTTACTCCGAAACCAGAACAACTATTTCATCCGGACCCAGATCAGGATCCACTCTTACCTGGACGCCCATCAGGTCAAAGATTTCGTCCACTCCCAGG
>CAYZTL010000019.1:0-71295 GCA_964481465.1 uncultured Anaerolineales bacterium | reverse complement strand
CCCCATTATATTAAAAAATTCGGGGCTGTGCCAATGACTTTTGGGACAGCCCCTTTTTTTCTGAAGGATGGGGAGACGGCCTGCTTACATTTTCTCCTCAATATAGGTCACTGCTTCCCCTACGGTGGTGATTTTCTGGGCATCTTCATCCGATATCTCGCCGCCAAATTCGTCTTCAAATTCCATAATCAACTCTACTAAATCGAGAGAATCTGCCTCCAAGTCCTCACGAAAGCGTGCATCAGGGGTCACCCGGGAAGGGTCGATCGCTAAGAGATCGACAATGATTTCCTGTACTTTATCAAAAACCTGAGACATAATATATACTCCTTCGATTAAAATTAATGGAAGTGACAAGTCCTGTAAAATAATATCATATTTTGGGATAATGCAAGGGTCGACGCGTTGAGCTAATTGTAATCGCCAGCAAGCAGAAGTCAAGTATTTTCCCGCTTTTTGTGCTTTCCTCTTATCAAAGAAATGTATTTCGCGGGAGGGACTATAGAGAGCATTCCCAAAAAACCTTAAACCCACCCTCTGCTCAGATGTGGGTTCATTGACACGCCTACCGCAGGCTGTTACCATACCCACACCTATAGGAAAAGGACGATGTCAGAACCTTCGCAAACCCATACAAGAAAAACAAATCATATCCGGATCAACCTTGAAGAAGATGTCCAATCCGGGATCACTACTGGTTTGGAGCGCTACGCCTTCATCCACCAAGCCCTTCCTGAATTGGACTTAGACGAAATCGATCTTAAACTAACCCTTTTCGGGCACACCCTGCCTGCCCCACTTTTCATCTCCTCCATGACAGGAGGCACTAAGGAAGCGGCTGAAATCAACCGTACCTTGGCTGCGGCTGCCCAAGAGATGGGCATCCCTATGGGTGTGGGATCACAACGAGTGGCTTTGTTGGACACTTCCTCGCAGGGGTCGTACCAACTGCGTCCTATCGCACCGGATATCCTGCTGTTTGCCAACCTGGGTGCAGTCCAGCTGAATTATGGCCTAGGGGTGAAGGATTGCCAAAAGGTCGTCGACATGCTGGATGCGGATGGCCTCATCCTCCACCTTAACCCCCTCCAAGAGGCTGTCCAGCCTGAGGGTGAAACGAACTTCGCGGGGATAACCGAGAAGATTCGGCACATATGTGCCGCCCTTGATGTGCCCGTGATCGTCAAAGAGGTCGGGTGGGGGCTCTCCAAACAGGCGGCGCGAGCGTTAGTGGAGGCTGGCGTTTCCGCATTAGATGTCGCAGGGGCGGGTGGCACCTCATGGTCAGAGGTGGAAATGCACCGCGCAGAAACCGAGATGCAGCGCGAGCTGGCAGCTTCCTTCCTCGATTGGGGCATACCCACCGCGGAATCCATCCAAATGGTGAGAGAAATCGCGCCTGACATCCCCCTCTTCGCATCTGGAGGCCTCCGCACGGGGATGGATATCGCCAAATGCATCGCCTTGGGGGCAACGATGGGGGGCATGGCCAGCCCCTTCTTAAAGGCGGCCACCCATTCTGTGGATCGCACGCTTGAAACCATCCAGACGATCATCAAAGAAATCCGGGTGAGCATGTTCGCAGCCGGGGTAAGCGACCTGAACGAACTCGCGGAAGCGCCCTTAAGGATCAACCCTTGACGATGATCGACAACTCCTCGCTCGACACCCTGACCGAGCTTATGCGACCCGCCATCCAGAGCCAGCTGCGCTCCATCATCCCGGACGCATCGGAAAGGGAAACGGTAGACCTCCCCTACATGCTCTCCTACCAATTGGGATGGGTGGGAGAGGGTGCTGGACCTCGAGCCCAGGGGAAGCAAATCCGACCGTTACTGGTACTTTTCGCTGCCGATGCCGGGGGAGGAACATGGCAGCACGCCCTCCCAGCCGCGGCTGCAGTGGAACTGCTCCACAACTTCTCTCTCATTCACGACGACATCCAGGATAGAAGCCCTACCCGACGAGGGCGACCTACGGTGTGGAAGCGCTGGGGGGAAGCCCAAGCGATTAACACCGGAGACGCGATGTTCGCCCTCGCCATCCAATCCATTCTTGATTTAGATCACAAACTGCCTTTGAAAATCACCCTTCAGGCAAGCCGCGTCTTCCAACAAGCATGTTTGCGCTTGACCCAGGGCCAACACCTCGACCTTGATTTTGAAAACAGGGAGGAGATCTCCCTGGATGAATACTGGCAAATGGTGAGCGGAAAGACAGCTGCTTTGTTGGGGGCTGCGATGGAATTGGGGGCTTTGTGCGCCCAGGTTTCTTCTGCGAGACGGGCAGCCTTCCGTAATTTCGGCCACTATCTGGGCTTAGCCTTTCAAGCCCAAGACGACATCCTCGGCATTTGGGGGAAGAAAGAGGTCATTGGGAAATCAAATAAAAGTGACCTGGTCTCACGCAAAAAAACGCTCCCCATCCTATATGGATTAACTCAGCGAAAAGCATTCTATCAGCGCTGGAAGGAAGATACGATAACCCCAGAAGATGTCTCGGAATTGGCTCGACTCCTGGAAAAGGAAGGCGCTCGAAATTTCGCGGAAAAAGAAGCAGACCGCCTGACAGAAAACGCCCTGGATGCTTTGATAAACGCGCAGCCGGAAGGGAAAGGGGGACAGGCCTTAACAGAGCTAGCAGAAGCCCTTCTCAAACGAAAGGGATAAGAGGTTCATTCTTACAGATGAAATTCCTTTGCTTGATTCTCAGATTCCCATTCATGAAATCTGTGAATGGAGAGGAATAATACACCTGGAAAGTAGTGATTTGCATATTATCCCCTTCTAGGTAAATTCATCCCCGGTTTGCACAGCAAAGGAGTCGGAAAGTTTTTGACTATGGGAAATCGTTTTAAGTCGTTGAGCCCTCTGAAACCGAACATTTGATCGGAGCTTTCGATTGCGCTTTCATTCTTCCTAGCTTCTGGTATAATTGCCCCCGTCAAATCGATATGGATTTCCAAAAAGAGTAAGACTATGAGTAATGAAGAGAAGACAAAACTATGCCCTACCTGTGGAAGTAGGGTAAAAGAAGACGCTGAGCGTTGTCTGGTTTGCGGAAGTTCATTAACAAGATCTCGGGAATCACAGGTCGTTCAAGGCAGTCGCATGCCAGAACTGTCTTTAGGGCTCCCTGTTGCCATCTTACTGGTCATTTTCTTCCTGAGTGTGGGTGCAGGGATCGTTTACCTGGCAATGCAGCAAACAGGTCAAGTGGTTGAAACCACCCCTACCCCGACATCCAGCCAGACCACCACTCCAACGCTCACGCCAACCCCAGAAACCCCGACATTAACACCAACTCCCCAACCCAGCCCCACCCCATTCACCTATACCGTTTCAAAGGGTGATTCCTGTTTGACGATCGCCGCCCGATTCGAGGTATCCATCAAATCCATCGTGCAATTGAATGACATCCCCGCCTCATGCGATACCCTATTTATAGGGCAAAAACTGTTGATCCCCCACCCCACGCCTACGGCTACACCCTTCCCCACCGCCACACTGAGCGGCTTGGAAGCCACGCAGGCTGCCTGTGAGAAGGTCACATATGAAGTGAAAGCGGGAGACACGCTGAACATCATTTCCCTCAATTACAACGTCCCCGAAAGCGCTATCCAGGAGTACAATGGGATGGTCAGCAAAACTGTATACGAAGATATGACATTGACCATCCCCCTTTGTGAACGAGCTGCTACACCTGGCCCCTCCCCCACCCCCAACCCCCCCCCCCCCTTCCCCTCCCCAACCCCAACCCCGCCGCCTCCTTACCCTGCCCCCAACCTGCTCCTGCCCCCCGATGGATCCGTTTTCCCACTCGACACGAATGAGGTGACCCTGCAGTGGTCATCCGTGGGCCTGATCAATGAAAACGAAGCTTATCAGATCACCGTCATTGACATCACCGAAGGGGAAGGTCGGAAACTTGTGGAATATGAAACGGATACAAAATTCATCGTCCCCGGCTCATTCCGACCCCAAGACAATTCACCTCATACCTACCGCTGGACCATTACTTCGGTCAGACAAGTGGATGTGGATGAGGATGGGAATGCGATCTGGGAAAGTGCTGGCGCTGTATCCGATCCCCGCGTCTTCACATGGATAGGGGAAGCCCCTGTTGAGGGAACACCTACACCCGAACCATAAAAGAACGAGTATTGATGAAGATCTTAAGCGACATTGAAGTTAGATTTCAATGTCGCTTTTTTCATTCCCTTTCCAATTGCATCTCTCTTGGATGGGCCATCATTGATCCGGATGGTTTTAGATTGCAAGGGGCTGCCTGACTGCCCCCATCGA
Source organism: uncultured Anaerolineales bacterium (assembly GCA_964481465.1). Lineage (GTDB taxonomy): Bacteria > Chloroflexota > Anaerolineae > Anaerolineales > UBA11858 > B10-G9. The sequence goes on along the minus strand of CAYZTL010000019.1, from coordinate 66,991 downwards.
GGTCATCTGCTGAAGGAAGCCTAAATCACCAATCCACGCTATCCAGGATAAGAAAAAGGTCCCAATTTCCGGAGTTGGGACCTCTCCATATCATAATTATAAACGCCAGATGAATGGGATATCCGGACGTTCCCTGCTTAAAAAAGCATCTCGTTGATGTCCTGGATCGCCTTCCGAGAGGGGCGAATGCGCTCGCTGGACAAGCGGTTCAGCGGTTCCTCAGTGATCCTTTTAATATCAATCAGCGAGGGCTGGTCCGTGTTGATGTAAAACAATCCCGTCAACAAGATCCCTTCCTCATCCGCCTTATCCAGTAAGTTTACGGCATCCACTCGGCTGGAGATGTCATGCTCCTCACCGATCTTCTGCAAGACGATTTTCGACCCGTCATGCATAGTGACCTTCTTCATCACCTCCTCGTCGTAGTCCACTTCGATCTCTTCTCGGGGAGGGACATAGGCCAAATCGTGAATGGCCACCTCGTGTTCCCGGCCCCAAGAATAGGAATGGTGCGCGTCATCCTGATTGTTGAACGAGACACACGGGCTGATGATGTCAATGACCGCAATCCCTTCATGACTCATCGCGGCTTTCAAGATCTCCCGCAGCTGTTTTACATCCCCGGAGAACGCCCGGGCCACAAAGGTAGCGTTGCTGGCCAAGGCTTCCCGGACGATATCGACAGGCATGTAGGGGTTCAAACCCTGCTTTTTCAGCTCCAATCCCTGATCCGCGGTAGCTGAAAACTGGCCCTTCGTCAACCCGTATACGCCGTTGTTTTCCACGATGTACACCAGGGGAACATTGCGCCGCATCACATGCTTAAATTGGCCCATGCCGATGCTGGCCGTATCGCCATCGCCGCTGAATCCCATCGCTTTTAAAGTGTGATCGGCGAAGACCGCTCCCGTGGCCAGGGAAGGCATGCGCCCATGCAGGCCATTGAAGGTAAATGACCGACCTAAAAAGTATGCCGGGCTTTTGCTGGAGCATCCGATTCCGCTGAATTTGACGATGTTTTCCGGCAAGACATCCAATTCGTACATCACAGAAACGACCTGATTGGCGATCGACTCGTGGCCGCATCCTTTGCACAAGGTGCTGGGCGCGCCTCGATAATCATCCTTGGTCAAGCCCACTTCATTTTTTCCGTTCCCACGTCTATTTGCCATGGTTAGATCTCCTCCGCGTCCATAATCTCCCCTGCGATCCATTCCGCCGTCAAGGGCAAACCATCTACTTTCGCCACCGAAACCAGCTTTTCCGCCTCCCCCGGCACCTCCAAAGAGAGCAGTTTGTGCACCTGGCCATCCCGATTCATCTCCACCACATAAACCCTCCGGTGCTCTCTGACAAATTTGTGCACGGAAAATGGAAAAGGGATAGCCCGCAATCGCAGGTAATCCGCTGGGATCCCCTTCTCCTGTAAATGATCCTGGGCTTCCTGGACTGGTGGATCTGAGGAACCGTAGGCGAGAATGCCGATCTCCGCTCCTTCCACCTCCTCGATCACCGGTTCAGGGACCAGGGTGCGGGCCGTTTCATACTTTTTCTGCAGACGCTCCATGTTTTTCCGGAAGTCTTCGGGGTCTTCGCTGTAATGTGCGTACTCATCATGGCCCGTCCCTCGAGCAAACCAGGCGCTTTCTGGATGTTTGTTCCCCGGGACCGTCCGGTAGGGGATCCCGTCCCCGTCGACATCTAAATACCGCCCCCATTCCCCTTCCCATTCTTCCAGGTCTTCTTCCCAAAGCACCTTCCCTCGGTCCATCTCAACATCGGGATATTCGAACTCCTCCGTTATCCACTGGTTCACCCCTAAGTCAAGATCACTGAGGACGAAGATGGGCATTTGCAGTCTCTCCGCCAAGTCAAACGATCTCCAGCCAAATTCAAAACACTCATAAGCGGAGCCCGGGAAGAGGAGGACATTCTGTGTATCCCCATGACCCAGATAATGGGCCATGATCACATCCCCTTGTGAGGTGCGGGTGGGTAATCCTGTGCTGGGTCCCACCCGCTGCACATCCCAAACCACGATCGGGGTCTCAGAATAATATGCCAGTCCAGCGAACTCCGACATCAGGCTCAACCCAGGTCCTGAGGTCGAGGTCATCGCCCTCAACCCTCCCCAGCCGGCGCCAATGGCCATGCCGATGGCAGCCAATTCGTCCTCTGCCTGGACGATAGCAAATGTGTTCCTCCCCGTTTCCGGGTCTTTGCGCAGCTTGGGCAGATAAACCTTCAACATATCCGCCAAACCTGTCGCCGGCGTAATCGGATACCAACCGATAAACTGCACTCCCCCAAATGCAGCCCCAATGGCAGCGGCCTCGTTCCCATTTATCAGTTTTAATTTTTTGGTGACCTGCATGGGCTCCAATCGATAAGGGTCCACCTTCTCTAAGTTCTCAGCACACCATTCTGCCGCGGACTGAACCACCTGGTAATTGATACCCACAGGTTTCTCTTTACCGCTGAAGTGAAAATCAAGCGCTTGGTGGACCTTGTCAATGTCCAGATCCAAGAAGTGAACCAACGCTCCCACATAGACCATGTTGGCCACATAATCCTGGAGATTTCTCGGCGCCTCAGAAGCGCGAACGAGCTTTTGGACAGGAAGGGGATAGCGAATGATATCCTCCCGACCCACCTCTTTACGAATGCCTTGATCATAGATCAAGACACCCCCAGAGGGCAGCCTGTCCACATCCTCTTGGAAACTTTCCGGACACATGGCCACCACGATATCGGGTTCAGGGACCCGGCCTACATATCCATCCTTGCTGACCCGGATGGTGTACCAGGTGGGCATTCCCTGGATATTGGAAGGGTAAATATTTTTGCCCGAGACCGGGATGCCCATTTTAAAGATGGAACGGATGATGGTCAAGTTCGACGTTTGGCTTCCCGAACCGTTCACCGTGCCAATGGTGATAGAGAAATCATTCACAACCTGATCTTCCCTGGACTTTTCCGTTGATACGGCGTTTGAAACACTCATGTACCACCTCGTTTTATATCTTAAAAGAGACCATTCCTCACAAAATAAAACCCACGCCAATCCGGAAATACCACCTGCAATGCTCTCAGGAAGCCAAGCGATCGATCAGCAGATCAAAATGATCTTTCAATAACTGAAGGCCTTCATCCAGCTCATCAGCGATGATGGATTCAACCAACCTTTCATGATACTGCCACACCTTTTCCAGATATTCCATATCCGCATACACATCCAGCCCTACCGCCTCATACGCGTCCCAATACGCTTCTAACAACCCGGTGACGAAGACATTCTTCAAGCGCCCGAAAATGGTCAAATGGAACTTGCGGTGTTCTTCATGGGGGATGCGAGTGGGCCTGCCTTTCAGCTTCTCCCATGCACTCTGGATCAACTCTTGGAGGGTCTCTTTATCCTCTGCGGTAAGGGCTTCCATCGCCTGCGGTAAGTAAGCATACTCAATATGGCGACGCAAATCTAAAAAGTCTTCGAAATATTTATGGTCCTGCTTGATGGCATAAAACAGACTCTGCCGAACGGAGGGAGCGAAACGGTAGGGCAAACAGCGGATGCCCACCCGCGGGCGAACTTCGACAAAACCCAGCGCTTTGGCGACTTCCAGTTGCTCGCGAAGCCGGGAAATGCTGATATCCATCTCCTCACTCAATGTAGAAAGTGGAGGAAGGGATCGGGGGTTCTCACCCTCACTGGCTTGATCAGATAAATACTCTAAAAAATCGGAAAACTGGAACGCGTCAGCCATATCTTCACATTAATATGATAAATCAGTTTAATTTTGTAAGCGCATTGTAGCATCCCCAGGGGAGAACGTCAATGCGCTCAAAATTGCCAAGAGAGAGGGGCGGTTAACACAAAAAAAGTTGAGCGTTTTCAGCTCAACCCTGTCCTGATTGTCTGCAGCAGCTCTGGTCAGCGCTCCAAGAGCGAAAAAGCCGCAGCGCTGATCAACGCCGTGCCGTGAACCAGCGCCCGTTCATCAAAATCAAATTCAGGGTGATGATGTTTGGCATTCAAACCCAAGCCCTCATTTGCGGAGCCCACCAATAGATAACAGCTTTGATATCCCTCCATCATCAAAGCCATATCCTCCGAAGTCATGGTCCGGTAGGTGGAGTCAAGCGTTAAATCAGGGAATAATTGAGCGGCCACATTTCTGACAATGCTCGCGATCTCCGGATCGTTGACCACTGCCGGTGAGATTTCCTGCACATTGATTTCCGTCCAACAACCATGGGATTCAGCGATCCCAGACACGATCTCCTCGAATCGTTCCAGGACATATTTCCGGGTTTGAGGGTTAAATGTGCGGATGGTGCCTTCCATTTTCACTTCCGAGGGAATCACATTATGGGCGCTCCCCCCATGAAAGCTGCCCACGCTGATCACCCCTGTCTCAAGCGGGGACAGCTCCCGAGAGACAATGGACTGCAGCCCGATCACCACATGGGAGGCGGCCAAGATGGGATCCACCGCTTCGTGGGGATTCGCCCCATGGCCGCCTTTTCCCACGACTCGAATCTGGAAGATCTCGGAAGCCGCCATCATGGGGCCATCACTGATCCCAAACCAACCCAATGGTTTTTCATTCCAGAGGTGAAGGGATAAAACGACATCCGGGACAGGGTCCTCCAAAACGCCCTCCCGGATCATCCGCTTTGCACCTCCCAGGCCTTCTTCTGCCGGCTGAAAGACGAACTTCACGCTCCCCGGCAGCTGTTCTCTTTGGTCGTGAAGTATGCGAGCTGCAGACAACCCGATGGCCATGTGACCGTCATGCCCGCAGGCATGCATCACCCCTTTGTTTTCCGAGGCATATTCTTCTTCGCTTTCTTCCTCAATGGGAAGCGCGTCCATGTCAAAACGGAGGAGGACGACGGGACCAGAGGGATCTCCTTCCAAAAAGGCGGTTACGCCCGTTTCCGCGATCCCCGTTTGCAGGTCCAGTTGATCCAACTTCTCCAACTCACGGGCGATCACGCTCGTCGTTCGTTTTTCTTCAAACCCGAGTTCGGGGTGCCGATGGAAATCTCGACGGCGTTCCTGGGTATAAGGGAATAGATCTCTCGCTAAAACCCGAAAATCTGGCATCCTTCCTTCACTCGACCTCTTCGTTTTCAAACCGTTGGACTCCGGATTCCCCCAAATCAACGTGGACTTCCTTCCGCAGGGGATTCAAGCGCACGACTTCCCCCTCCCCCCGGGGCGTAGTGACCGTTTTTCCGCACCTGGGAAGATCCTCTTTGGCATCAATGTACTGTTCATGCTCGTACATTAAACAGCAGCGCAGCCTGCCACACATCCCCGTGATCTCAGAAGGTGCCAAAGAGACCCCCTGCTCCTTGGCCATTTTTATGGAGATGGGTTCAAACTCGGTCATGTACTCCGTGCAGCAACGGACGCCTTTCCCACAGGCGCCCATCCCACCGATGATTTTGGCAGCATCCCGGGGTCCGATTCGGCGCAGTTCCACATGATTTTCCGCATATCGATCCCGCAACTTTCCCAGGAGTTCACTTAAATCGGGATCCTCTTTTCCATCGTAGGAGTATAAAAAGATCAGGTTTTCGCCATCCAGGCTGTACTCGGCAGAGACGAATTTAACTTCCCCTAATGAGAGTTCTCGGGCCGAATTTAAGCAGTATTCAAGGGCTTGTTCTTCTTTATCCTCTAAAATCTGGCGCAAAACCAAATCGCGGGGAGTAGCCTTCCTTTGGATGGGCTTCCAGTTTTGGTCCCCCATGGATCCTTCCGAATCAGCGAAAACCACAATCCTCCCCAGCTGCTTACCCCGGGTGGTCTCCACGACCACGTAATCTCCGACCTCTAAATCCGGGAAACCAGAAGCGTCGAAATGATATGTTTTGCCCCCTTCATGGAAACGAATACCGACAATCAATGACATCATGGGTGTATTTTACCAAATTTAAGCTTCTGAGGTGCTTACCATCTACCCCCAACACAAACTGCCCGGCAGGTGTCAGGATGGCAATACACGCCTGCCCGTGGTTGCCCCAAAATCAAGGACGAGAACCCTTCTGGATCCTCTCCCGGCAGGAGAAAAAACTTATCTTGAGATCCTACGACTCTTGGTGGACCTCCATACTCGCTTGGGCGGCGATCCTTTTCGCCACCTCCTGCAAAGCAGCTGTCACTTCGGAACCGGGTTTGGAAATCACCACAGGCACACCCGCATCCCCACCCTTTCTGACCTCAGGGTCAATGGGGATGGACCCGATAAAAGGCACGCCAAATTCCCCTGCTAATTTTTCTCCTCCCCCGGATCCAAAGATATCCACCTCTTCCCCACCTGGCGTGGTCCATGAACTCATATTCTCGACCACGCCAAAGATGGGTACACCCAATTCAGCGAACATGTTCAAGCCGCGGCGGGCATCATCCAGGGACACTTTTTGAGGCAGGGTGACAATCACCCCTCCCTGAATTTCCAGCGTTTGACTCAAACTGAGCTGGACATCCCCCGTCCCGGGGGGGAGATCGACGATCAAATAATCCAATTCTCCCCATTCGACATCACTGATAAATTGTTTGATCGCCCCATGAAGCATCGGACCCCGCCAAATCAAGGCTTGTTGGGGTTCGACTAAAAACCCAATAGACATTAATTTCACGCCATATGCCTCGGCCGGGACGATCTTCTTTTCCTTCGTTCCCCCAATTTGATCCACGCCCATCATGGTAGGCACATTCGGGCCATAAATATCCGCATCGAGTAAACCGACGTTGGCCCCCATTTCCGCTAGAGCGACAGCCACGTTGACCGCCACCGTGCTTTTTCCGACACCACCTTTGCCAGAGGCAATGGCGACAACATTCCGAATGCCTTCATGTTTCGATTTTTTCTGCCCAATGGGAACTTCCGCATCCATCTCGATCTCGACTTCATCCACCCCCTCGAGAGCACTAACTGCGTTGTAGGCATCCCGCTGGATTTGATCCCTCAGTGGACAAGCCGGCGTGGTTAATTTCAAACGAAACTTAACTTTTGCGTCAGAAATTTCCACGTCTTGGATCATTCCCAAACTGACCAAATCCCTGCCCAGCTCGGGATCCACGACCTTTCCTAAGGCTTCCATCACGTCATCTTTTGTTATCTCTTTAGTGGCCATAACCATCCTTTGCATTTAACAGGTACGATCGTCATTTATCCAAGCCCAAATTGCTAATACATTTTAGCATGCTAGGGTTACAAAATTCTCAATATTCTATTAGAATCAGGCGGATGCTGTTACAAGGAATGGATTTCATTCCCCTTCGTAAAAAGGATCAAAATCCTTTTCAGTCCGTTGGCAATCCCAGAATCAGGCCACCGATCCTCTGGCATCCCTCTCTTCATCGGGGATAAAGGGAGGAGTTAATGGCTGGACGCTTTACAGATGGGATAAATCAAAACGATGAGACTTTGGTCGCTATCTCCGACATATCTGGACCGCATGGGGTTGTTAGCCCTCTGGCGAGAAGGCTTATTGGCCCAGAGTGTGCTCGCCGGGAAAACGGAGGGGTATAAACACCATCCACAATTGATCAGATTCCAATCCCAAGAAGATCCACTTGGAGCCATTGGTCATTACCTATCCACAGTCGCGGATGAAGGAGAACGGCGGGGGTATCATTTCAATCGAGAGAAAATACTCCGTCCCCAGCCATGGAAAACCATCCCTGTAACCCAAGGCCAACTTTTATACGAGCTTTCACATCTGCTGCATAAACTCCAAAACCGGGATCTCCACCGATATCGACAGCTGAAAACCATTAAATTCCCAGAAACTCACCCTTCCTTTGCAGTCGTCCCAGGAAAGATCGCCCCCTGGGAAAAAACTTGAACCGTATGAGATATTCCCCCAATAACGAACATCCGCTGTCACCAGCACCCCTCTTCAAAAATCCATCCTGCGCCCAAACAGGTACTCCGTACTCTCATCTCCATGCAAAAATCATCTCATTTAATGATAAAAGGTGATAAAATGTCCAAGCTGGGAATTTTTATGTCAAGTACCTCCCTTTATGGGTCATTTTTATGAACTATAAAACATAGGGTGGTATGCAGGTTATAAGAGAAATAAAGGAGTGATGTTTTTGCTAGAAAATTTACGTAGAATCGTTCTCGACGTCTTGAAGCCATACGAACCCAACATCATCGAAATGGCCCGAGAGGTAGCGAACATGGATGGGGTGGAAGGGGTAAACATCACACTCTATGAAATTGACCATCAAGTCGAAAACGCGAAAGTAACAGTTGAAGGAAACGGTTTAGCTTACCAAGATCTAAAAGCAGTCATCGAGAAAAATGGGGCCACGATCCATTCCATCGATGAGGTAGCCGCTGGTCGGAGCCTGATCGAGGATGTGGTTACCCACCAGGATTAGCATAGCTGGATAGGGATCACAGCAATTGACAGACTATTGATAAGGTTTCAAAGTTAACCCGTTTTGGATCGCTCTCTGTGGTTAATCCATTCTCTAAAAATCCTCCACCGTTAAGGATGAGGGCTCTTCCCAAATAAAATGGGAAAAAGGGTAGAAATAGGATCTCAGCTTGAAAAAAGGCGGCTTTCCGTCTGAGAATGCGCTCTATCCCAGATAAAGATCTACCTTAAATCAGTAAATTTTGTCCATTCGACCTTCCCATCCCCCTTGGAAAGCGCCTTCACACCCAAGGAAACCACAAAACCGAACAAGGATCAGGGTAAATTGAAGCAAAAGGTTTGCGTTTCTCATATATAATAGGATCTTAAGCATTCATATCCTTCACAACAAAATTGATAAGCAGAGTGCACTGCATGGATCGATTTTTTTTATATACTAATAAATGGATAAGTATTACCCATTAAAAATGGCATGTAGAACGCATGGAACCTGCTACATCCTAGATTACCACGTACGAACATAGAAACCTTTCCATGCCTGACAAAGAGTTCAAACCAGAACAAAGAGAAGTCATCCTTGTCTCCCACAAGCCGGAATGGCTTGATCTCGCTAGGCAAGAGGCTGAACGGATAAAAAAGGCTTTATCCGTTGAGGTCATCGCTGTGCACCACGTTGGGAGCACCGCTATTCCCGGCATTAAAGCAAAACCCATCCTGGACTTCGTCCTTGTCGTAAAGGATTTGGACTCCTTAGACCGCAAAACCCATGAGATGGAGTCGATGGGTTATACAGCAAGGGGGGAACAAGGAATTCCAGGTCGACGGTTTTTTTCAAAAGACACCGACGGAAAGCGAAGCCATCACGTGCACGCTTTCCAAAAAAACAATTCTGAAATTGAAAGGCACTTGGTATTCCGGGATTACCTACTCACCCATCGGCAAGATGCGAAAGAGTACGAAAACCTGAAAGAAGAGCTGGCTGCTCGTTTCCCGCATAGAAGCGGGGATTACACTGAGGGCAAATCAGGTTTCATCCAAGATACCGTTGTTAAAGCCCGCCGATGGAAGCGAGAGCAAGAAGGATCCTGAGCATATTTCTCCATACAGAAGCCAGCGGCAGGGAGGGGGAAACCACCGTATCATGTAAAAGGCAAGTCATTAAATCCTCGACGATCAAAGCGGCACTGACCAAGCATCCACCTCTTGCTCGAAAAGCAAGCTATCCCATCCAGCCATGGATCTACCTGAAAAGTTCAAAACTCGCATCCACGGGACCTTTGGACAAGACGGCCAAAGATGGTTAAATCAACTCCCAGATCTGTTGGAATACTTCCAGGATGCGTGGTCTATCACCCTCCATCCCAGGTCTTTTTCGCTTTCCTATCATTACCTCGTTCCCTGTCAAACTCAGGAAGGATTGGATGCCGTCCTCAAACTGGGTATTCCTAACCCCGAATTATCTTCGGAAATAGAAGCCCTCCGCCACTTCAGAGGTAGAGGGACTGTACGGCTTCTAAAATGGGACCGGAGCCGGGGGGGGTTGTTGTTAGAACGGATTCATCCTGGAACGGCGCTGATCCACATCAAAGACGATCCACGTGCTGCCCAGGTTTCTGCAAATTTGTCCAAGAAATTGTGGCGTCCCCCTCCCAGCGACCATTCCTTCCCCACAGTGGGAGATTGGGTGCGTGGTTTCCAGCGCTTGCGAGAGGAGTTTCAGGGAGGGACAGGCCCTTTCCCCAAAATGCTTGTAGAAAAAGCGGAAGCGATTTTCGTTGACCTCCTATCCTCAATGGAGGATACCGTCCTTCTTCACGGGGATCTTCATCACAGAAACATCCTAAAGGCTCAAAGGGATCCATGGTTAGCCATTGATCCCAAAGGGGTGGTCGGCGAACCCGCTTACGAAATAGGCGCCTATCTTCGCAATCCCTTCCCTGAGATCCTTCAGGAGGACGACATCCCAAAGCTGGCCGCTCAACGTATCGAGATCTTCGCAGATATTCTCTCCCTCGACCCCTCCCGCATGATCGGTTGGGGATTCTCTCAAGCTGTCTTGTCTGCCTGGTGGAGTTATGAAGAACGCTCTCAGGCCTGGGAGAAGTGGCTCTCCATCGCAGAAGGCTTATCGGAGATGACTTTCTGAAAAACATGCCCCCACAAACATAAGCCCATGCCTTCAGCATGGGCTATGATTCTCATAACAGATGTGGAGCCTCCCCACATTATTCTACCGTTACGGATTTGGCCAGATTGCGGGGCTGATCGACATCCAATCCGCGCAGGGCAGCGATATGGTACGCCAGGAGCTGCAGGGGAATCACCGTGGTCACCGGGCTGAGCCTCCAGGGAGTGTCTGGGATCCAGAGCACATGATCCGCAACCGGCGATATCTGCTCATCCCCATCAGTGGCGACGGCAATCACCCGTCCCCCCCGCGCCTTGGCCTGCTCGATCTGGCTGAACATCTTCTCATACCAGGGATCCTTGGGCGCGATGACTACGACTGGCAAATCCCCCTCGATCAAGGCGATCGGACCGTGTTTCATCTCTCCGGCGGGGTAACCTTCCGCGTGGATGTAAGAAATCTCTTTGAGTTTCAATGCCCCTTCATACGCTGTGGGCATATTGATCCCCCGTCCCAAATAGAGCGCATTCTCCGCTTCCATCAACTGCTCCGCGACGACCTCAACATCCCCCTCTCGATCCAGACATTGTCCGGCCAAATCAGGGATCAAACGCAGGTCAGCGACCAGCTTCTTGCGCTCTTCCTCACTGATCGTTCCCCGCAATTCCCCCAACCATATGGCCAGCATATACACATCCACTAACGGGGCGGTATAGGCTTTCGTGGAAGCCACCCCAATCTCGGGGCCTACCTGCATGGAAATATATCCATCTGCGGTACGCATGGCTTGCGAGCCGATAACGTTGACGATGGACCACAAGGTAGCCCCTTTCCTCCGCCCCTCATCCATGGCGGCTAAGGTGTCCGCTGTCTCGCCCGATTGGCTGATGGCCAAGACGACCGTATGCTCATCGATGATCGGGTCCCGGTACCGGAATTCAGACCCGATCTCCACGTCCACAGGGATGCGGGCAATGCGTTCGATCAACACCTTCCCGACCATGCCTGCATATGCTGCGGTACCGCAGGCAGTGATATACATGCGCTTGATTTTTTTTGCCATCTCGGCGGAGATCTCCAAAGTTGGGATCCGCACTCGCCCTTGGTCAAAATCCACGCGTCCGCCAATCGTATCGGTCAAAGAACGAACCTGCTCGTGGATTTCCTTGTGCATGAAATGGCGGTATTCCCCTTTTTCCGCGGATACTGGATCCCAGGGCACGTTCTGCACTTCATAGGAAACAGGGTCCCCCTCTAACGCCATGACTTGGAGCCCATCGCGTTGAATCACCGCCATTTGCCGGGATTCTAAAAATACCATATCCCGGGTATGTTCTAGGATAGCCGGCAGATCCGAGGCGATGTACATCTCATCCTCCCCCACCCCGATCACCACACCTCCCGCATTTCCGATGCGGGCCGCGATGATCTTGTCCGGTTCGTTTTTGGATAGGACGACGGCGCCGTGAGCGCCGCGCAGCTGGCGCAGCGCCTGCCGGACTGCGTCTTGCAGGGGAAGACCAGCAGCCAGATACTTCTCAATGAGGTGAATAATGACTTCCGTATCCGTCTCTGAGCTAAATCGGACACCTTCCGCCTTGAGTTCATCCCGCAAACTCAAGTAATTTTCCACAATCCCGTTATGGACAATGACTACATCACCGGTCATGCCCATATGGGGGTGAGCGTTGCGCATATTCGGTTCCCCATGGGTCGCCCAGCGAGTATGGCCAATGCCGACGTTTCCACGGATAGGATCTTCCCGTACCAAATCTGCCAAATGATCGATCTTGCCGGCATCACGCCTGACTTGAATCTCCCCGTTCTCCAATACAGCGATACCGGCTGAGTCATACCCCCGATATTCCAGCCGCTTCAAACCTTCCATCACGATAGGGGTGGCATTCTTGGAGCCAATATAGCCTACTATTCCACACACAGTTTGAACCCTCCTATTTCCAGGATGATGGTTCTCGCATCAACCAAAGCATGCTTTTTCTCCCCACCGCGGAGGAGAAGTTGAACCTTTCGATAAAGGAATGCACCATCCACGTAAGTTTTATTCACGTCACTAAGGTGCTTTTGTAAAGGTGGTTACCCGCCCTTTTTGTGCACCTCTTTCAGTCTGGAGGGAAAAGCCGGAGTGTGACTTACCCCGGAGGGCTTCCGCTGATGGATCGATTTTCCCGACATTTATTATCCCCCAGCCGGTTAGCCTCCATTGCCAGGAGGAACCCTCATCCTCGTCACCCTGACCTGCAGGGCCTTGCGCTATTCTCCCTCGACATTGATTCTATCCCAATCACCTCCTTGTCAAATTCGCATCCGCGAAGGAAATCCACTTAAATCGTTCCCCATCCTTCGCGGACTTTATCTTACTAAATGATCATGGAGATGGCAAGCCTACTCACCCTCCGCAATTTCCACCTTCTGGATCACATCCCCTTCCTGAATGCTGTCCACCACATCTTGACCTCTCACCACTTTGCCAAACACAGTATGCTTACCATCCAGGTGGGGTTGCGGTGAATGGGTGATGAAAAACTGGGACCCATTGGTGTTTGGACCGGCATTGGCCATGGAGATGACGCCTTTTTCATGCTTGAGAGGATTTTCTTCCAATTCATCTTCAAATTGATACCCCGGTCCACCCCGTCCTGTACCGGTCGGATCACCGCCCTGAATGACGAAATCATCCACCACGCGGTGAAAGGTGACCCCGTTGTAAAACCCGTTTTCCGTGAGAAAGACGAAGTTATTGACCGTCTTTGGTGCGTGCTGGGGATAAAGATCCAGGTGGATCTCCCCTTTCTCGGTTTGCAGGTTAGCGTGATAGATTTTTTCCTCATCAATCTCCATCTCAGGAGGGTGTGCCCATTTCTGTGCCATCAGTTCCTCTCTTTTTCGCATCATGTGGATATTCGTTTTGCCATTATAACACCTGACCTGACCTTCCCTGCCGTGAAATATGGGGGACAGGGGTAATCCTGTTTGCTGTTCGCCATTTCCCTTTCCCCCCAAATAAATGAGCACCCAAAAACAAACCCTCCCTGGAGAACATGCATCTCCGGGGAGGGAAAAGGTTGGATTCCAGCTTTCTATTTACCCTTCAGGTGGACTTTGAAAAGGGTTCCTTCGCGATCCCTCACCAAGATGATCAGGATTTCGAGGACGATCCGCATCTTCTGCGGGCCTCTCCGTGCGAGGTTCACCAGCGATGACCAAACGCGCTAGTAATCGACCATCCTCCTTTTCTACAGCCGCCACACCGGCTTTCCAACCAACCTTCAGATCTCCAATGCCCCGGGCTTGGCCTTTGAAACGGGTGGCGTCATCCACAAAAAAGGTCAGGATTGTCCCATCCGCTTTCTTCAAACGGAACTTACCCAACCCTGGGTCGACCGCCGTAATCTCGCCTCGCGCTTTGATCACATGCCGGGGTTCTCCAGCAACCACCCAGCCGGCCAGCAATTTCCCCTCCGGATCCTCCCGAGCCGCGACTCCCGCTTTCCAACCCACCTGCATGTCGGACAGATCTTCGAGTTGACCCCCGTAGCGCGTCTTTTCGTCCACAAAAAGGGTGATGATATCGCCGTCCGCTGTTTTGATGCGGAATTTCCCGGCCTGGCTGTCCACAGCGGTTACCGTCCCCCGCAGCTTGATCCACTCCGGGCGCTCCCCCGCGATGACCACGGTGGCGACCTTTTTCCCCCCATCCTCTTCTCTTGCCGCTACTCCCGCTTTCCAACCCACCTGCATGTCGGACAGATCTTCGAGCTGACCCCCGTAGCGCGTCTTTTCATCCACGAAGAAGGTGAGAACCTCACCTTCTGGCGTTTTGATGCGGAACTCTCCCGCCTGGGGATCGACAGCAATCACCTCTCCACGGACGCGGATGGCAAATTTGCCACCGGGTTCGAAGTCCGGAGGCAGGATGGCAACGATGATCGCTGCATTTCCCTCGCCCCGGAAGGCGACCGCGACCTTCACGCCGGGTTGCAGGTCGGCGAATGTCCCTTTTCGGAAACGTGTCTCCTCGTTAACAAAGAACGAGAGCTCTTCCCCTTGATAGGACATCACCCGGAAGCTGTCGTCCTCCACAGCGATCACTTCGCCATACACTAGGCGAGCATCCTTCTCTCCCACCTCTTCAGCAGGGGTCGCTGCCAGGGCAAGCCCGCCCACCGAACCGGCTGCCAGAACTGCCGCTAGAATGGATAAAATGATTTTCTTAAACATGGGGTAACCCTCCGTTATAATAATTGTCATTTGAACTACACCCTCAGGGTACCCAAGGGATGTAAAGGTAGAGAAAAGGGCGTGTAAAATCGCTGTAAAATGCACCTGAAACAATAAAACCTGTGAGGGCGTCATTCCCCTCACAGGAAAAGGGTTCATTAATAAAAAATCCTTCAGGTATGATTAGGGAGATTCAGTCTCAAGAGATTGTTTGGCTGCAAAAAGGGATCCTGGATGGCAAACTCACCGCGAGTGTCAGGACTCCCCCTCTTTTTTTGGGTTTGGGAAAATCACCTCTTCTTTCCCCGTCAATTTGTCGTGAATGCGATCGACCACAATATCCAAATGACCCGGTTTGTGTACGAAGTCGAGGTCGTCAGAACGAATGGTTAATACCGGACATAAGTCAAAGGTTTCCATCCACTCCTGATAGAATGAATCCAGCAATGATAAATAATCCAGGGTAATCCCCACTTCCATCTTCCGGCCCCGCTACCGGATGCGCTCCATGAGCACTTCCGGAGCGGCGGTGAGGTAGATCAACAAATCCGGTTCAGGCAAATTGGCGACCACCATGTTGAAAACCCGCCGGTAGGCCATATAATCTCGCTCTGACAGGCTGCCCTGGTGGTACAACGCCCGGGCGAATATCTTCGCATCCTCATAGATGCTCCGATCGGCGATGGCAGAACACTCGTCTTCCATTAACTCCAGGTGCTGCTCTGCCCGGTGTCCCAAGAAGAAAACCTGCAGATGGAAGGACCACGCTTCCATATTTTGATAAAAATCACTGAGATATGGGTTATCGATGACAGACTCAAAAGCTGTCCTCCACCCTAATCGATCCCCCAAACGCTCGGTAAGAGATGTCTTTCCCGTCCCGATATTCCCCGCCACAAGCACAAGTTTCCCTGGCATGCTTCTCTCCTCACCGATCAGGTTAATTTTCCCCACATCATTTTACTATAACTACCTCTCACCCAGGGTTTGACATGAATCCATTTTGCACATACCATTCAAATGCAGGATCTGCATGTCAAAGATTACCAAGGAGGTTGTCGTGGTAAGAAAAAAATTCCATCGCGCTGCTCTGATTTTGATCTTCATCCTCCACCTGAGCCTCTCTGCTGGCTGTCAATCAACACCTCCTTCCCCAACAGATGAATACACCAGCACCAGAGAACAAATGGTAGAACGGCAAATCCAAGGGAGAGGGATCCAGGATTCCGCTGTCCTCCAAGCCATGCAGGCAGTCCCCCGTCATGAATTTGTCCCCGATAAATATCTTAGCCAGGCGTATGCCGACCATCCCTTACCCATCGGTTACGGCCAGACCATCTCCCAACCATATATCGTCGCCCTGATGACAGAAGAATTGGAATTAAATCCCGGGGACCGGGTCTTAGAGGTGGGCACCGGGAGCGGATATCAGGCTGCCGTATTGGCAGAAATGGAAGCAGAGGTGTACAGCATGGAAATCATCCCTGAACTGGCAAACCAGGCCCGGGAACGGTTACAGCGTTTAGGCTACACCGACATCAAGGTGAAGAACGGGGATGGGTATTACGGTTGGGAAGAACACGCCCCTTATGATGCCATCATCGTCACCGCAGCGCCCGACCACCTCCCCCAGCCCCTGGTGCGTCAGCTCAAAGACAGAGGTCGCCTGGTGATCCCCATCGGACCCATCGGAGCTGTGCAAACCCTTTGGCTGTACGAAAAAATCGAGGGCGAGATCCAAGCCGAAAACCTGGGAGATGTCCAATTCGTCCCCCTTACCGGAAAACATTAGTCTGGGAGGGCCCAAAAGGTAATCCCCGCCAAGCCATAAGCCGCTAATCCACTCAAGAATACGGTCCAGTAACCAAAACTCAAAGCCAAAAGGGAGGAGACTACGGAGGCGATCACAGAGGTGAAACCGTTCACCGCCCATGCCCAGGGTGCGATCCCCGGCAGCCTTGATTTAATCCACGTCAACCCCAGTGGAAAGGGAAATCCCATCAGAAATCCCAACGGTCCCAGGCCGACCACTGCCGCCCCTAATCTCCCCCACAAAGGCCAGCCCAAGACTGTCTCCGTGAACAGCGTACTCAAAAGGGGGATGCCCAAAGCGCAGAGGAGAATCAAGGCCCAACCGACTCTACCAATTTCCCACTTCCGTCGAGATGCCATGCTCCCCCATCCGGAAAAGAACAGGATCGTACCCACCACCACGGCGAAGGAAGAGATCGGGTGCCCTAAAAAGAGGATCCAACGTTGGATGAGCGGGATTTCGATCAACATGAATCCCATCCCCAACAAACCGAAATAGAGAAGGATCGGCAAACCTCGGATTTGGCGTAATCCTTTTACAAGTCGAGGGGAGAAAAAGAGGGGGAGTAAAATCAATACGGCGCTGAGGACCAGCACCAAACCCAGCAGAGCGAGTAAGACGAAATACCCGCTTCCCCCAAAGGGCTGCCAAGTCCGCCCCAGGGCAGCGAACACTTGAGGGGTTTGTTCCCAGGTGAAGTAATGAAAGAAGAAGGGGTGATTGTCATCCGGCGGCGAGATGTCAAAGGGGTATTCAGCCAGATGAGCATCGCGGTTTGAAGCTCGCATGAGACCTTTCACTTCTTGATAATAAAGCGGCTCGGGAAGCTGGTTGAAGCGGTTGATTTCGGAGGTTTTGATATCAGGTGCCCAAACCAGGTCAAATCGCCGACTCTCAAGGAATGATCGCGCCTCCCTCAACTCCGCTTCAGGCCAACCGCCAGGTTTCAACAACACCGTCAGCGTCTGCACGCTGCGGTAGACGACCATATCTTCAGGCAGATTCTTCAACCCGGCACCTTCTCCAACCTCCAGCAAGGTCGCGACCAGGCGAATCCCCTCGCTGGGCGGACTCTGCAGCCAGCGGGTGACCACCAATACCCCACCTGGTCTGATATTTTGAAGGGCGCTTTGAAAGCTTTCCACCGTCAGGGTGTAATCTTCCGCCAAACTGAATGCCCCGCTGGTGACCGGCCGATACGCATCGGTGAGGGGATAATAGATGAGATCAAAGCTTCGTTTCAGATCCTGAAGGTAGACCCGGTCATTTTTGATCTCGACTTGGACTCCCGGATGACGGTAGATGTCGAATTCCTCATTGGATTCGGCAGAAGCCTTCAAAATCAAGGGGTTTTCCTCCACAGCCGTGACCGTTTTCGCTCCTCCCGCTAGCGCTTGCAATACCCCCAACCCTCCCTCCGATTTGAGGACCAAAACATCCGCTTGTGGGAAAAGTGAAAAGGCGAAACTCTCCGGCATCCATTCAGCCGCCCGGAATGCTTGAGGGGGGACCTGGGTCAGAGGATGGAGGGGGCCCGCGTCGATAGACAGCCCTAATTGTTCAGGAGGGTCCTCCTGAAATTGATAGCTCAACCCCGGCAGCGTATGAGTTCCTGCCTGAGAGAGCACATCCACCCTGGAGACTGCGTTCCAAGCCCCAAAGGGAGAGGTTGATCCCGGATAGCGGCGGGCGTGAGATAACCCTTTATAAGGCGAAATGGCCATCCCTAAGGGGGAAGAACCGCGTAAATTGGCGGCAGACAAGGCTAAAAACAAGAACACACCCACCACCAAAGATAGGCTGGCCGGGATCCTGAGGAATCGCTCCCCTGGCGGCTTGTCTTTAAGGATGAAAAATGTACCTAAGCCGCCCAAAATACTCGCCAAGACAGCCCCGGGAACCCCTGACAGTTCCAACGCCCCAAGGGTGATCAATGCCCCCACAGCGGAGCCTATCAGATTCGCCGCATAAATTTGGTGGTGATTTTCATCCGCAACCGATAGCGCAACCCCCACACCCAACCCGCTGATCAGAAAAGGGACAGAGAGGACGAAATAATACAGGAAAAAATAGACGATTTGAACCCTTTCCCAAGCGATGCTGAAAGAATCAAAGGGGATCCAGTTCACCCCGCCATAAGCAAGGGCCACACTCAAAGAAAACCCTAACCCAATCCAGGTCAAAAAATGGGATAGATCCTGGTCCTTCAGGAAGGGGAAAAGGGAGATAAATGTCCCGCTGGCGCCCAAGCCCAATAACGCCAAACTGACGACCAAAAAAGCGAAGTGATAAAACTGGGCCACGCCCAGAAACCGGGTCAAAGTGGTTTCAAAGATCAATGTGGCTGCAGATAATAATCCAATGCTTATGGTCTTTCTATTCATCATCGGAATTCCTGGATGCGATGTCATTCGGGTACGAGGGAGGATGGATCCCACGCCATCCATAACGACCTTGATGAAATGGTTACGCTCATTATAACGAACTTATTAAATGAAAAACCTGCGAGGATTTACTCGCAGGAAGGAAATCTTTTGAGAATCCGAAGACCTAACTTTTCTCTTGATCAGACAGCAGGTCGGCCAACGACTCCTCATCGCCATTGGCTCCAAACGCCTTCCTCAATGCGGCTTCGATGGCGGTGGGTGTAGGCTCGTTCCGCTTTTCTTCGTCCTCGTCCTCTTGATAAGTTTCCTGCGGCGGTTCCTCCAACGCTTTCATACTCAGTTTAATCTGCTTTTTCCGGCGGTTCACCTTCAATACCTTGACGTTAACTTCATCGCCTTTCTGTACCAAATCGGTCGGTTTTTGCACGTAACCGTGGGCCATTTCACTGATATGAACCAAACCGGGGCGTTCTGCGCCCAGGTCAACGAAGACACCATACTTTTCGATCCGGGTTACTTTTCCCGTGAGTTCCATGCCCTCCTTAATCTCCCTCCATTCCAGGTCGAGAGGTTCAACCATGGTCAGCTCAATTTTCTTGTTTTCAGGGTCAACCCCCTGCACCCAGACTTCGACTTCCTGTCCCTCCTCCACCACATCCGACACGCGAGTGACCGAACCTTCCTTTAATTTCGAAATATGAACAACTCCGGGGACCTCAACACCGATATCGACGATCGCACCTGCTAACGACGTTTTGACTACCTTTCCCTTTACCTTCATTTTCTTTTCTAGATCTTCAATGGACTCCAGAGTCGCGAGTTCTTCTTTCGCCATAACGCACCTTCCAAACTACAATTCGTATACCGACAAGGCTAAATTATACCGCCCAGTCACTCAATTGTCAAAGCGCGGGCTCCCCGCCCTGATTTTCCGCCATCAATCCCCGCAACACATCCACCAATTTATCAAACCAACCCTCATCCTCGAGGTTGAAATCCAACCACAAAGTGCTTTCTCCCAGGCGGACACCCGGTCCCACCTCCCACCGCTGCGGTAAAGGATGGTCTTCTGGATATTGCAGGGTGATCTGTTCGTTCTGCACAGAGATGTTATCCAATCCGACTGCCTCCGCGAGGAGTTTGATATGCAGCTGCAGGAAAATGTTCTCCACGGTGGTCGGGATGGGGCCAAAGCGATCCCGAAATTCCTCCCCCAATGCGTCGATCTCATCGACGTCTTTGAGTTCCGCCATCCTGCGATATAAGCTCAACCGCACGGAGCGGTCCGGAATATATTCATCGGGGATGCCTGTCGGAAGGGGAAGGTCAACCTTCACCAAAGGTCGAAAGGCTTGGAAATCAGCCCCTTTCTCCTCCGCGAATGGGTGTTGGTCTTCCCGCAGCCGCCGGACCGCATCCGCCAACAGGCGAGTGTAAAGGTGAAACCCGACCGCGGCGATATGCCCGTGCTGCTTCGTACCTAAAAGCTCCCCGGCTCCCCGGATCTCCAAATCCCGCATGGCAATGGAGTAGCCGGTCCCCAGCTGCGAATGTTCGGCAATGGTTTCCAGGCGGAGTTGGCCTTCGGGGGTGGGCGGTTTTTGACGCTGCTTGAAAAAGTAGGCATAGGCCCGCTGCGCACCTCGACCCACACGCCCCCGCAGTTGATAGAGTTGGGCGAGACCGAACATGTCCGCCCGGTCCACAATCAGGGTATTGGCATTGGGGATGTCCAGCCCGGATTCGATGATCGAGGTGGACAACAAAACATCCACCTTCCCGCTCGTGAATTCCCGCATCCGTTGGGCGAGCTCCGCTTCCGGCATCTGCCCATGCGCAATGGTGATATCCGCTTCCGGAACCAGGTTCTGGAGGTGGCTCTTCACGGCGGATATGGTTTTCACCCGGTTGTGGACGAAGAATACCTGACCCCCACGCTCTAATTCCCGCCAGATCGCCCTCTGGATCAACTCCGGATCGTAGCCGCTGACATGGGTGACCACGGGCAAGCGCTCTTCCGGCGGGGTATCGATCCGCGAGATATCCCGCACACCGCTGAGGGCCATATACATGGTCCGTGGAATGGGTGTGGCGGTCAATGTCAAGACATCGATATTGGCCCTCATCTTCTTGATCTTCTCTTTATGGGTCACACCAAATCGCTGTTCCTCATCCACTATCAGCAGTCCCAGATCATGGAATACCACATCGGGAGATAACAGGCGGTGGGTGCCGATGACAATGTCCACCCTGCCCTGGGCCAATTCACGCAATATCTCCCTCTGCTCCCGGGAGGTGCGGAAGCGGGACAGCATGCGGATCTCGACCGGAAAAGCGGACATTCGCTCCAGGAAGGTGTCATAATGCTGCTGCGCTAAAACGGTCGTGGGCACGAGCATGGCGACCTGTTTCCCATCCATGACCGCTTTGAAGGCTGCCCGGACGGCGATTTCCGTCTTTCCATATCCGACATCCCCGCAGATCAAGCGGTCCATGGGTTTGGGTTGTTCCATGTCGCGCTTGACTGCGTCCAAGACCCGGAGCTGATCCTCCGTTTCCGAGTAAGGAAAACTGGCTTCCAGCTCCCGCTGCCAGGCAGTATCCGGACTGAAGGCATGGCCCTCTACCACTTCGCGACGGGCATAGAGCTCCAACAAATCACTGGCGACCTTTTCCACTTCCTCTTTGACCTGGGATTTTATCTGCCTCCAGCGCAGGCTTCCCAACCGGGTGATGCGCGGCCCGCTGGTATCGGGCCCCACGTACCTGCTGAGTCGATCCGCCTGGGTGGCGGGAACGTACAGCTTATCCCCTTCAGCGTACTCAATGGCCAGGTATTCCCCCTTCACACCCCCTAAAGTCCGGTGCACCAAGCCGATGAAGCGACCGATGCCGTGGTCGATATGAACCACCCACTCCCCCACCTCAAAGTCACTATAATCGACCTCCGGCGGATGGGCCTGCTGGAAAGGACGGCGGCGGGGCTGGACGCGTTCCCAACCAAAGACCTCCCCATCAGAGAAAAGATACACATCCTCCCCTTTTTCCGCCTTCAACGCCCACCCATTTTCTAGATTCCCTTTGACAAAGGTGGGAGAGGGAGGAGCGGAACCTCGCTCCTGCCAGATCTTCTCCAAACGGGGCTTTTGCCGGGAGACAACGATCGTTTTTGCTCCCCGGTCATGAAGCTCACATACATGGGTGATGAACGATTTCAGCTCTCCTCCAAAGCGCTGGTTGGGAAGGAACAACCCCGAAAGCGAGCAAGAATCTGGTCCCGAGACCGGACCCAATATTAGCGGAGACCGGTCTTCTAACCGAGCCCGAAAATCCTCCCACGGCAGATAGGGAAGGGGATACTCGGAAGGCAAAGAGCCATCCTCAAGGTATCGCGCACGCAAGGAGGAAGCTTGTTCTTCCACATCCGACACTGCCCCTCTCAACATCTCCCAGTCATCCACAACGACCAGCGTGGAAGGAGGGAGATAACTTAAAAATGTAGATCGGGCAGGGTGGTAAAGGGGAATGTGATATTCCGAGGTCTCATCCTTTTCCGAAACGAGTTCTTCAGGAAGCAAGTATTCCCGAGCGGGAGTTATTTGAACTTTGTCGATGATCTCAATTGTTCGCTGCGTATCCGGATCGAACCGCCGCAGCATCTCAATCTCATCCCCAAAGAACTCGATTCGGGTGGGAAAGGAATCCCCATGAGGCCAGATGTCGAGGATTCCGCCGCGACGGGCAAATTGGCCAGGGGCAATGACGATGGAAGTCCCTTCATATCCCCTTTGTATCCATGAACGCACCAGTTGGGTCAAAGATGTTTTTTGTCCACTTCGCAAAACCCGGGTCACTTTTAAAAAGTCCCTGCGGGGCATCGTCCGGGTCATGACCGCTCGCGCCGGCGCTAAGATCACAGGTTGGCCCTCGCTTGTGGAAACCCCGGGAGCCATAACTGAGGCTAATCTGCTTAGCACTTTGATCCTGTTCTGGCGCGTTTTCCTGCTCCAAGCGACCTGTTCGTAGAAGAGAGGGTCCGGTTCAGGAAAGAAGAGGGGTTTCAGGTTGGGCTCCCAAATGCCAAGTTCATCTCGGAGCACGAAAGCCCGGTCTGTCCGCCCGGTCAACAGCAGAATCGGGATTCGTAATTCGTCCCTCAATGCAGCCAGCACCGGCAGCCGGACCGCCTTCGGCAATCCGACCTTTCCAGGGAGGGTATTCTCCTGACGGATAGATTCAAGGAGCTCCTGGAAGGCTGGTTGTTCCTGCAGCCTTCGCTCTACATAATCATGCATAATCGTCTATTCAGAAGGGGTTCGATTGTATTCGGTCATCGCCTGATCGATACCCTCAGCGATAAACGTCAACACAGCTTGAACAGCCTCATCCAGAACAAATGCCAATACATCTCGCTCGTCCTCCGAGAAATCTTTCAGCACATAGGTGGGAACTGACATCTTTCCCGGAGGACGTCCCACGCCAACCCTTAATCTCGCAAAATCCTTTGTCCCTAATTCCTCAATAATTGATTCCACCCCTTTCTGTCCTCCTGCCCCTCCTCTGGGGCGTAAACGCAGGCTTTCAAAAGGCAGATCAACGTCATCATAAACGACCAATACCCTTTTTAGGGGAAGCTTATAATGTCGAAGCAGCGATTTGACAGCCTTCCCTGAACTGTTCATATAGGTTTGGGGCTTAGCGAGGATCAAATGACGCTTTCCATACTGGGCACGGGCAATTAAGGCATCCATGGCCATTTTTGAAAAGGTAACGCCCAATTCCTCCGCTACCCGGTCAAGGACCATGAACCCCACATTATGGCGGTTATTTCGATATTCCCGATCCGGATTCCCCAATCCTGCAATCAAATAGGGACGATTCTTTCCTCGCATACCCTCATCTGCCTTCATACACAGCAATCAACGGGAGATCTTCCTGATCAGAACGTACAGGCCGTATAACGCGAAACCTCCCCCCACGACCGCCAAACCCTTTCCCAGGGCAGCGGTGATTTCTCTATTTTCTAAAGCGACCGGATTCGGAGGAAGAGGAGTGGGGGTTGGGGCGCTGGTCTGCTCAGCGACTTCTGGGGTCGCCGGGGTTGGACTGGTCGTACCCAGCGGACGGGGTGTTTGCGTTTCAATAGGAGAATAATTCCTGATCCGCAGGTCGGAAACCGTCGCCTCAACCTCCTGACCTCCTTCATAGATCGCTTTGACCCGTAAATGGTAAACGCCGTCCGTCACTTTCGTGGTGTCCCATTCAAACTGAAAACTATACTGGGAGCTTTCCTGATCCTCCAGATCAACCTCGGTTATGAAAAACCAATTCTTAGGAGTTCCAGAGCCATATGTGAACGTCAGTTCAACCGAAGATAGGGACTCTCCTCGAATCCTACCTTCGACGAGGACAACCCCCTGTAAGGCTTCCCCGGCCCGGGGATCGGTCACGATCACTTCCGGAGAAATCGTCGGCGCCAGCACAGGCCCGTGAGGAAGCCCCGGGGAAGACAGCCCCAGAACCAAGAGCAGACCCAATACAGAGAAAATTGAAATGCGCATAGCGGTTTCCTAGTGTAGCATGGAGGATGAAGATGGTCAACGGAAAGCCGCCAGCGCACCCTCATCCCCACCCGCTCCCGCGTTAATCAAAGATGAGATCTCTATCACTATACCATGATATAATGCAGCCGGATATCAAGGGTACCCATCATCCTCCAACAACGTCCCTTTCAAAGCAACCGCGCCTTTTATATCATCACACCACCGATCTTTGATCAATAAAATCCGGAAAAGAGCTTTCGCGAATAATCAGCATGAACAAAAAGGGAAGACATGCTGTGGGGCTTTCTTTTTGCGGATTCGAGAAGTTATGGTAAACTCAAACCATAACAAGTTTTGAAGAAGGAGACAGCATATGGCTACCTCAAGAGCAGATGAAATGGTCAAGCGTTTGCGGGAGATGCAAGCGGCGACACCGGAAATCGAAGCTTCTGCCGTTGTCTCAGTAGATGGGCTTACCATCGCTTCTGCTTTACCCGTAGACGTCGAAGAGGACCGCGTCTCTGCCATGTCTGCCGCCATGCTTAGTTTGGGAGAAAGGATCGCCTCAGAACTACAGCGGGGAAGCTTGGAACAGGTTTATATCCGGGGCGATAATGGCTATGTCATCCTTTCCTCCATTGGTGAAGATGCTGTTTTGACTGCCCTGGCTCGAGAGGAAGCCAAATTAGGCCTGATCTTCTTAGAAATGCGTCGAGCGGCTGAAGACCTCAGTGAACTCGTAGGATGAAAACACACACACAAAACAGTCCAATTGATCTAATCGGGGAGGATGGGAAGGCTTCATCCTCCCCTCTCTTTTTAACATTGGTTTGCAGGATCAATTCGAGGATGAAGGACCTGATCCTTCTGGTCCAGAGATGAGCGAGGATCATGATGAAGACGAAATACATTTTCCTGACCGGGGGCGTGTTGAGCTCTGTGGGCAAGGGCGTCACTGCGGCTGCTCTGGGACGACTGCTGAAAGAGCGCGGTTTCAAAATCGCCATCCAAAAATTAGACCCCTACATCAATGTGGACCCCGGCACGATGAGTCCTTATCAACACGGCGAGGTTTATGTCCTGGATGACGGGGCAGAAACGGACCTGGACCTGGGGCATTATGAACGGTTCATCGACACCAGCCTGAATCAGGTTTGCAACGTGACCACAGGACAGGTATACGAAGAAGTGATCACCAAAGAACGGCGCGGTGATTATTTAGGAGGGACGATCCAGGTCATCCCCCACATCACCAACGAGATCAAAAGAAGGATCGGCCTGGTCGCCAAAACCACCGGGGCTGAGATCGTCCTCGTTGAGGTGGGGGGCACAGTAGGAGATATTGAATCCCTGCCCTTTTTAGAGTCTCTCCGACAAATGCGAAGCGATGTAGGACGAGAAAACAGTTTTTACGTCCACGTGACTTGGCTGCCCCATATCGGGGCTACAGGCGAATTAAAGACCAAGCCAACCCAGCACTCCGTCCGGGAATTACGCTCCATCGGCATCGCACCAGATATGATCATCGCCCGTTCCGATTACCCTGTGGACGAGGAAATCCAAGACAAAATCGCCTTATTCTGCGACGTTGAGAAACGGGCTGTGGTTCCTATGGTGACCACGGACATCCTCTACCAAATCCCCCTCACCCTGGAAGAAGCGTCCGTGGGCAATTTCATCAGCAAACGGATGGGATTGGAGATTCGAAAACAGCCGGATTGGACGGATTGGCAAGAAATGGTCCAAAACATGCGCCGCGAAAAGCCAAATATCAACATCGCCATTGTGGGCAAGTACATTGAGCTGCACGATGCATACATGAGCGTCAAAGAAGCTGTGCACCACGCTGGAAACGCCAATGACGTCGACGTTCACATCACCTGGATCCATTCTTCGGATTTAGAGAAAAAGAAAAACTTCCGGCGCCTGGCTGAGGTGGATGGCATCATCGTCCCCGGGGGATTCGGTGAACGGGGAATTGAAGGGAAAATCGCTGCCATTCAATACGCACGCGAAGAAAAGGTCCCCTACCTGGGTCTCTGTTTGGGGATGCAGCTGATGGTTGTGGAATTTGCCCGGCATGTGCTCGAAGATGAACGCCCCAACTCCACAGAGTTCAATCCCTCCACACCCCATCCTGTGATTGACCTGATGCCCGACCAACGGGACATTACGGATATGGGAGGGACCATGCGCCTGGGCCTATACCCCTGTGAGCTTCAAGAAAACACCCAAGCAGCCAAGGCTTACCAAAAAGATCTCGTTCAAGAACGCCACAGGCATCGATTCGAATTTAACAACGCCTACCGGGACATCCTGGGGAAAGCAGGCATGGTCTTTTCCGGTCTCTCCCCGGAAGGCCGCCTGGTTGAGATCGCGGAATTAGCAGATCATCCGTTCATGCTGGGCACCCAATTCCACCCTGAATTTCTCTCCCGCCCCAACCGCCCTCACCCGCTATTTGTCGCCTTTATCAAAACCATCATGGAAACGCGCCAATCCGGGGGCTAATTAGGATTTATTAAGAAGTGCATATGGTATACAATGGTTTCGGACACATTATCAAAAAAACGGAGATAGCATGAACAAAAAGATCAAATCAATCGTTGGACGGCAGATTTTAGACTCGCGCGGAAACCCCACCGTGGAAGTGGATGTCCACCTTGAAGATGGGAGCTGGGGACGGGCAGCCGTACCCTCCGGAGCTTCCACAGGCATCCACGAAGCGTTGGAATTGCGAGACGGCGATAAAGAACGCTACGGCGGGAAAAGCGTCACCAAGGCTGTTGAAAATGTCAATACCCAGATCGCGAAGGAGCTGAGCGGTTTCGATGCCACCCAGCAGAAGAAGCTCGATACGACACTTCTAGCCCTGGATGGGACAGACAACAAATCCAATTTAGGCGCCAATGCCATCCTGGGTACCAGCCTGGCCGCGGCCAAAGCCGCTGCAAACTCCCTTCACGTTCCGCTTTATCAGTACATTGGCGGCGTATATGCTCACATCCTGCCTTCGCCGATGATGAATATCCTCAATGGGGGCGAACACACCGGCTGGCAATCCACCGACGCCCAAGAATTCATGATCATGCCTTTAGGAGCGGAGACCTTTTCAGAAGCCCTCCGCTGGGGGAGCGAGATTTACCACACCCTGAAGACGGTCCTCCAGGACCATGGTTATACTGCCCTGGTCGGAGATGAGGGCGGCTATGCTCCCTCTCTGAAGTCGAACGCAGAAGCGGTGGAAATCATCCTGGAAGCCATAGAAAAGGCGGGCTTCCAAGCCGGCGAGGAGATCAGCATTGCCCTGGACCCCGCGGCATCAGAATTTTACGAAGAGGAGACGGGGTTATATAACTTGCGCACGGAAGGGAAGAAGTTATCCAGCGAAGAGATGGTCCAATTCTGGAAGAATTGGGTCGACCAGTATCCCATCGTCTCCATCGAGGATGGACATGCCCAGGATGACTGGTCAGGGTGGAAGATGATGACCGCAGAATTGGGGGATGAAATTCAGATTGTCGGGGATGACCTGTTGGTCACGAACCCTGAACGCGTCAAGCGCGGTATCCGGGAGAACGCCTGCAACTCCTTGCTGGTGAAAGTCAATCAAATCGGAACCCTGACCGAGACCATCGAAGCGGTGCAAACTTGTTTAAGGGCTGGTTGGACGGCGGTTACCTCTCACCGTTCGGGTGAAACGGAAGACACAACCATAGCCGATTTAGCTGTGGCTTTGAACACCGGACAAATCAAAACCGGCGCTCCTGCACGATCCGATAGAGTTGCGAAATACAATCAACTGCTGCGGATCGAAGAGGACCTGGGGGATCAGGCTCACTACGCGGGATGGGACCCCTTTCGGAAGTAGGCATCCGGATCACCCATAACACACAAAAGACCTTTAGGGTCGCATTCCCCACCTAAAGGTCTTTCTCTATTCCCTAAATTGATATCAACGCCTAAGCGAGGTAATCCTCTTCTTCCTCGTCTTCCTCCCCTCCGCTGTTTGACATCCTTATCGATTGAACTGCTTCCTCGACGGATACATCATCCCGGCGTTTTCCCGGCTCAGGCGTGCCGCACATCGGGCATAAACTCCAGGAAAGCTTCATCAACTCATCGCAGTGGTGACAGGTCTTTTTCAATTTCGTGTGGCAGTTCGGGCACACCCGCCAGCGTTCGTTTACCTGCCGACCGCAACCCGGACAGAGGGGCTTCTCTTCTATGGACTGCAGGAGGGCTTCTTCTTCCAACATGTACTGGTACTCTTCTTCCATGGTCTGGGAAGGACGCAGGATCAGGTAAATCACCACACCAGGCAAGAAAAGCACACCCACCACCAGGACAGCCAGGATCCTGGTCAGGGGATCCTTCGCCCTGGATCGAATATCATGATAGGTCCAAATCAACAGGCTCAACCACAAGGCAGCTAAAAATGCGCCGCCCCAGGCGGTAAGGATCAACAAGAAGTTACTCAAAGAGGAAGGATCAAATTTCATAATTTAACTCCACGAAGGAATTATAGCATTATTTTCCCATCCAAATCCCCCGTTTTCCCTCCCCGATGACACCAGCCCGGTGATTTACCTCCATCGGGCTTGTTTTCCTCACTGGAATTCGGTATAAAAAAACCAAGGACAACACAAAGGAGGGAAATGGAAGCATATGGAAGGGACGATCACCAGCTATCGAATCACAGACCTAGCCAAAAACGAACGGCCCCGCGAACGTCTGGCTAAATTGGGAGCCCAGGTATTAACTTCAGCCGAATTATTGGCTATCCTCCTCCGGGTAGGGGTGGAGGGTGAAAACGCCATCCAGCTTGGACAGCGTCTCCTCCAAGATTTCAACGGTCTCGCTGGACTTCATTCCGCATCCTATCAGGAAATCTGCTCTCAACACGGGATTGGGCCGGCGAAAGCTGCCCAGATCAAAGCCGCGATCGATTTGGGAAGAAGGCTGTCCGCCCAAAGCCCAGAACACCGGCCTACCATCCACAACCCGGAGGATGCAGCGGACCTGGTCCAGTACGAAATGAGCGCTTTGGAGCAAGAAGAGCTCCGGGTCATGCTCCTCAACACACGCAATCACGTCCTCCAGGTGGAGACCATTTACAAGGGCTCTTTAAACTCCTCCCATGTCCGGGTCGGGGAATTGTTCAAACCTGCTTTACGGGGAAACGCGGCGGCGATCATCGTCGTCCATAATCACCCCAGCGGGGATCCTACGCCCAGCCCGGATGACATCCAGATCACCAAAGCCATCATCGAGGCCGGTCATTTGCTCGATATCCAAGTACTGGATCACATCATTATCGGCCAAGGCCGTTTCATTTCTTTGAAAAGACGGGGGTTGGGATTCCCGCAAGATTAAACCGTTCGCCTGACACTGAAGCCAGAAAACTCGCCCGTTGCCTGCCTCCACTCCTCTTCCACCTCTACGACACTGGCAGAGGTAGGGCCGCGCCTCAGCGCGCGTAACAACTCTTCCAGCTGCGAACGCTTGCCTTCCGCAACCACCTCCACTCTGCCATTGAAAAGATTCCTCACCCATCCAGTAACCCCCAACTCACCGGCCGTGCGCATCGTAAAGTGTCGAAACCCTACCCCCTGCACGCGACCATGAATATAGGCATGCAATCTTTGCCTTTCATCGTTACCCATTTCACACCCCACATCACCGATTTCGTTTGCCAACGTACATTCGAAGGACAATAATACCTGAAATAAGGATGACCATCACTCCCAGAACGAGCAAGGAAGGGATAAGCCACGTTTTCAAGAGATCACGAAACCCACCTCCAAACACCGCTTTTTTCCACGACGTCTCCAGAGCATTCAGGTTTTGACCCAGGGCAATATCCACACCTCGATCACAACTCACACCCTGATTATAAGCCGAGATCAGGGCTCGCACGCCTGTGATCCCATGCTCACGCCTGATGAAGGAGAGCAATGAAGACGACTCAGCATATGCCAGAACCACCAACTCCTGATCCGATGGGAACGAATAACATAACTGCGATATGGGTATGAGGCGGTTACCCTCATGGGCCTTCTCTAAGACATCGTCATATTCCGGGTTGTGGAATAATTCCATCTGGGAGGCAATCCCTTCATTCAGCCAATAAGGAAGGTACTGGTACCCCGTGTCCATAAAGCGGTAGAGCATGATATGCGTGATCTCGTGAGGGATCTGTCGCTGTATTTCGAGATCGCGATTTACTCCCGGCGGTAAGGCGACAACCACCGATCCAAACGCAGGATCCGCATGTCCCCCCACCCAAGACACCCCAGCTGTGGCCAATGTAGATTGCAATTCCGAAGTGGAGGAGTATACATAGATGTTGATCTTTTGGTTATTCTTTGGCCTTAGCAGCAATTCTAAAACTTTTTCCCTACCCGCTTCAGCGGCATCGATGATTTTTTGCGCAAAGGTCACTTGCTCATCATACCAATAGACGACAAATTTACCATTGTCAAGCATCTGCCACTGATAACGGTTATCTAGATAAGCGAACGAGAATTTCTCGCTCCTGACCTCTGACCCATTTTTCAACGCAAAGCGGTAGTAGTAAGACACCGTGGAAAAAATCCGCAGCGGCCGCTGCGCGAGATCATAGATGAATTCGATTTCATCCGGGGGAAAATAGGAAACGGAACCCACAAATGTCGGCATCCCGGGCACTTCAAGGATCAACTCCACTCCCTGGATGTCGTGCTCGGTGTCGATCGTAGCCCAGAAAGTCATTTTCTCGCCAAAAACGTACTCGACGTCGTGGGAGGTCACCTCAATACCCTCTTCAGCCCGCGCGGTATGAGGTGCGCCAAAGAAAAGAGCAACACATAGGATGAGGAGTAGGAAACGAATGCGCATTTTTACTTGCAAATCGGACACAAAATGGAAACGGGTATGGAAATAAACAATCTTTTGTCAAGAATCCTGCCAGGAGGCTTTACCAATCTGGCCATTCCTGGCCATCAATATCGATATCTTCATCTCCTTCGATAGGGACATTGAACATTTGGTAATTGATCGTGCCCTCTGTGAAGGCTAAATTATCTAAAGCGCGCTCAATCAACGCCTCTTCCTCTTCAGAAAGGGCTTCTCTTTTGCTGGCCTGGATCGCTTCCGCCACTCCCTCCCCGCCAATTTGTGACAGCGCCCATATGGCAGCTCTCCGAACCTGGGAGACATCGTCTAAAAGCTCCAAGATGTCGGGCACGGCCTCTTCCAGATAAAGTTCACCTGAAGCCCTCACCGCTTCAGCGCGCACCTTTGGGGAAGGATGCAAAATTTTGGAACATACCTTCTCGTCGTAGCGGTGGTCAAAGGACCGGCCCATGGCAAACAAAGCGCTTGCCATCCACGCTTCACTCTCCCTTTCATAAGCCGCATTGATATGTTCATGAACTTCCGCGCGTGGGGAATAACTGACCGCTTCCAAAGCCCTGCGCCGGACGCGGGAAGGCTCATCGCTGTTTAACACGGCAAGCAACTTCTCTTCGATTAGCCGCTGCTCCTCTTCGGATATTTCATCGATCTCCCCCCGATATACATATTTGCCGAGGACGGAAGCCGTCACTGCCCGGACGTCCACGCTTTTGTCCTCCTCCAGGAGTTGGAGAAAAGTGTGGATCAGATCATCGGTATCGAAGACCTCGATGGCCCGAATGGCAAAGAAGCGCACCTGGGGATCCTGATCATGGATGGCAAAGCGGAACAGCATTTCGAAAGAGAGCAGGGTGTTTGTCTCTGTGAGTTCCTCCAGATCTTCCAGGAGCGATCTCCGCCTTTGCCTGCTGATGGAGGGCCAGATTTCCTTCAATCGCTTCAATTCCTGAGGCCCTAAATCGCTGAGTCGATACAGATAATGCGGGTCCAAGATATGCTCCTCATCGAGAAGCGCATCCAGCACCTCTTGAAAAGGGATCTTTTCCGGCTTTGAAAAGGGGGTTTGATTAGTCACGGCAATTGGACAGGAGAAGTGAAGTCTAAGATATTTATGTAAATTAAAATCAGGATCATGCTGATAAATCCAATGGCGTTGATCACGTTCTTGACCGGTTGTGACACTCGCCGCCGGAGGATGATCTCAGGAAGGATCAGCAGAATCCGACCGCCATCCAGGGCGGGGATGGGAAATAGGTTTAAAACGCCCAGAGAAACGGTGATCGCCGCCACAAAGATCAGGACGTTGACGAGAGAGGACGTTCCCGGAATCAACTCTTGTTCCGTCGCCCCTTCATAAACATCATACATCCCTTTGTAGCCCAATGGACGACCCACCTCTTCCGGAGAACTACCTGCAATCAATTGCGCAGGCAGCGATAAAACCGCAACGCTGTGTCTGGCAGTGGCGGCCACCCCCCTGGGCAGAGCTTCTAGTACGCCGACATCGCGGACTGGATTGGTCATCACAATCCCTATCGCGCCTTCCCCTTCCGGAGGTTCTTCGCGGGGAACCAGGGAGACCTCTTTGATTTCCTCTCCGCGTCGAAATACCAAGTTAATCTCTTCTCCCAGGTTGGAATAGATTTCCTCACGGAGATTACCCGTACTCCTGATGGGGGTCTGATTGATCTCGGTGATCACGTCTTCTGCCTGGAGACCTGCCCTTTGTGCGGGCGAGTTAGGCGCTACCTCAAGGATTTTCACTGTATCCGTATCCGGGACGCCAAGTTGAGTGAATATCACAGCATAAATGGCGATCGCAGCCAAGAGGTTCATCATCGGTCCCGCAAACAGAACCCCGATCCGCACCCATGGATTGGCCGCAGCCAATCCGTCTTCCACATCCGGGTCATTTTCCCCCTTGGGACGGACAAACCCACCCAAAGGCAGCCAATTCAAGGTATATTCAGTCCCATTGGCTTCAAAGATTTTGGTCAGCCGAGGAGGAAAACCGATCCCAAACTCCTCCACGTCCACCCCGAATATCCGACAGGCAAGGAAATGACCTAACTCGTGGAGGATGATTAACGCTGCAAGAACACCGATAAATTGTAGTATGGTAGTCATATGTAGTAGTTTATCTCACTTTTTCCTTCTTGATTCCTACCTATTGTAATATCTAACGCGCCGAGTGCCAAATTCGCCTTTCAATCGTCGATGGGCAGTGATTATACCCCATCCCTCTCGCTTCCCAGGTTTAATGAACGCTGCAGAAGGTAAGCGCCTCCGCCGGGGAAGGTAGGAAAAATGTCCTCAACCTCGGCCATCCCCTTCAGCCGTTTTTCCAACAATTTCGCGTCCTCTTCCAGACAAAGGACATGTACATTAGGCCCGGCATCAATGGTAAAACAAACCGGTAATCCCTCCTGCCGCCATTTTTTTACCTCACGCATAATCATCACCGTGCCCGGCTGCCAATAAAAAAGTGGGGGCTGGGAGGTCATCATCACTGCGTGCATCATGTTGCTGTCCTGTTCCACAATGCGCGCAAAGGCTTCAAAATCCTTCTCCAGGATCGCGGTCCGGCAGAGACTCAACCGTCGCGGCGCGTCTGCAACGCGCGCTGCCTGCAAAGGGCTGGTGTCCGCCAAGCGATGTCCTTCTGTGGATCCTGTCCGCTTATGAACGTGGCTGATCACGGTCACCAAGTCAACCAAATCCCAATGCTTGGGACCGGCGAAGGACACAGCATAAGAATTTTCATGCTCCGTTCCCGCCTGCCACTCCACAAATCCACCCGGGATTGAACGGCAGGCAGACCCCGATCCCGTCCTCGCCAATCGGGATAGTTCCTTTTCCGTAAAGGATAACCCAGCAGCGGAACTGGCCGCCAAGCTCAAGGCAGCAAAAGCGGAAGCGGAAGAAGCGATGCCTGAACCCATGGGGAAGTTGTTCTTGCTGGTCACCCGGGCATGGTCAGACATGCCACTCCATTTCCTGACCCGATCCAACAACCGGGAAACGCGGTCCAAACTCTCCCCGCGGATCGGTCGGCTGTTGATGGTCAATTGATCGCCTTCCAGGTCAGGCAAGAATTCCACCTTTGTGCGCGTTTCCAAACCTTCTAACGTCATGGAAATCGAGCCATTAGCCGGGATTCGCAGTCTTTCATCCCGATTGCCCCAATATTTAACAAAGGCAATATTTGGGTGAGCCACTGCTGTAGCAGAATTTAACATGCTGATCCTTTGAACCAAACACTTCAACGCAAAGGATATTTTACCGCGATTAATCAGATAAGGTTGGAAATTGACATCTCAAAGACCCCCCTGGGGTAATTGGCCCCCAAAGTTGACTCAAATCGGCAGCTGACATGCCCTCCAGAAACAGGTGATCTGCGAACACGTCAAATATGGGCAGTAAATCGCCCTTTGAATCCAGCGCTGAAACCCCCTCACATACGTCAAGAATGAAATCAGATTGCGCTACCCGTGCCCCCTCTCGGTCTTGCGTTGAGGGACCCCAACCGGAAATCGTGGCTGCGTCGAGGGCTCCACCTTCTAACTCCCCCTTTTCCAAAGCATTGACTGCAGCTGCAAGGGCAGTTCTGTCCATCACCAAATAGCCAGACCAATCTAGATTGCGCTCCACCAGCAGGTTGAAAAATGCGGAGGAAGGCTGGCCATCATCAGCGAAATAAAACGACTCTCTGAGCGCTTGGTCCCGTGCTTGTCCATCACTGGCCTGGGAAGGGAGCAAAGGGAAAAACAACAAGGGGTCGGTTTGACTCCCGTATCCCATCAACCACACACCCTCCAAGAAAGGCGAGGTTTTCTGCATATCGTCCACTTGAATGAGCAAAACAAATGGGGCAGCCTTGGAAACTTGGTCGGCCCCCTCTTCAGCCAGGGAATCCGTGCCAGAAATGATCGTAGATCCCTGCCCTTTCGCGAACAGGCTTTGGCCTGTTTCCATTCCCAGGACCAAAAAGAGGGCAAAAAAGATGATAAAGGCAAAGGGGGCTATTTTTATTTTCATATTCATTAGGGGGGTGGAACTTTCAGCAATGTTTTTTTAGTCAATTTTTTCAACCCTCGCTGGGGAGGAGAACCATCAGAAAATTCTTCCCTGATTTCCCCTGGATCGGAAACGATCACCTCCATCGCTGTCTGTATGTAATTTGATCCATCAGCATCGATCACCCAGAGAGGGTTGGGTGAAGATCGATATGGGAAGGAGGGGAAGCTTTGGGGTTGATAAAACGCCACTTCAATAAATAACTGCGAACGCAGACGCAAATATGCTCCCTGCAACCACTGGCTCCGATCCTCTCGAAGTTGGCCCTCGACTTCCGTCTGCAAGGAATCAGGGAGGGAAAAACTCGTCATCCAAATCAACCCGTTCCGGTGTTCATTCTCCAGCATCACCTGGCGAACTTGCTCGTAATGGCGGATGACATCATCATCTGTAAGGGTGGGGCCATCATCCGGGTGGCCCGTGGTGCGCGGCAGTTTTACCCCGATGATGGGATTTTCCTCGCGCATACCCTGCTGATATAAAGCGCGTAAAAATTGGGTGTCTCGCATATTACCCTCTTGGCCTGAGGAGGTAGGCACAAATCCCCCCGCGATCAACGAGACATTCCTGTCCATTCTCTCGATCACACGCTGCGACCCCTTGAGCAAAGCCGCGTATTTCGCAGGATCTGGTTCCCTCCCCCACCCTTCATGGGTATTAGCCCCTGGAAATAACTCAATAGCGTGTATGTTCGTTGGGTATCGCTCAAGCAACTTGGCGATCAACGCTGAGGTATATTTCACGGAGGGACCCCGCGTGGTTTGCGCCCAATCCGGCGCATGCGCAATGGAGATCATGACCCGCAGTTGGTAATTCCTGGCATGATTCATGAATCGATCTAAGGTTCGATAATCAGGACCCGCTGCAGGGGAAACCCAGAATTGACCCCAGTCCAAGTCAACAGCGATCCAATCAAATGCATACTGTTCTGCACAAGCTACCGCCGTTCCCATGGTCTCCTCATCAAGGGCGATCCTGATCCCATATCCAAATCGCCGATTCTCCATCCCGCTCTCCTTGGCGAACACACCTTGAAAAAAAGAGGGGATGAGGATCAAACTGCATATCAGGGCAGATCGAAACAGATCTCGGCACATAAACAAGGTAGAGGTTAATGAGTCACAGCCTTCAGGATGCCCAAAATCAGTCCAAAAGGCAAACCAAGGGCAGCCCAAGCAATGGATCGAGCGATTTCATCCCTCTGCAGCCAGAGGATTCGAAAATATGGCAAGATGGACTGCAATACTTCGGACTCATCCAGGAGTCGAATGTGAAAATGCCACCAGCTGATTT
Organism: uncultured Anaerolineales bacterium; assembly: GCA_964481465.1. GTDB lineage: Bacteria > Chloroflexota > Anaerolineae > Anaerolineales > UBA11858 > B10-G9. The sequence goes on along the minus strand of CAYZTL010000019.1, from coordinate 30,208 downwards.
CAATTCGTTCTAAGACGATCTTCATTTCCTGCTCCTACCGACTCATTTTGAGGTGGATAACTTCTCAATGTTGCCTTTTTTATCCGTTACCGCGCGGACGATCCGGGATATCTCCTTGCCGCCCGGTCCAGAAACTTTCGTTTGAAACAGCAGCAAATAACCGTCCGGAACCTCCCCTGTTTTCTTGTCCTTGGGTCGCTTTTTGACTTTGGGTTTGACACCCTTGAAATCGGGAAACTTCCTGTATACCTTTTTGGATACCTTATCTATGATTTCCGATTTGAGCATTTTCCTAATTCCTTATCACTGATTCAACGAAGAATACGCTCTACGGCGCATGAAGGCGGGGACATCCAAAGGATCTCTACGAGTATCCTTCTGCGGCTGCACCTCCCGGCGCTTCGAATTTGACATGTCCTGATCTTGTTCTTGGAGCGCCCGTTTTCCACTCCGCATCGAAGTGAACGCCTCCTCGAAGGTGGTCGCCCCCAAGCCGGTCACTACCAAATTGACATGGACCTGGTCCTGCAAGCTCTCGTCCGTTGTGGTCCCAAAGATCAGTTCAGCGTCGGGGGGGATCTGTAATTGTAGTTCGCTCAAGGCTTTCCCGACATCCGCAAGGGTGAGATCATTGCCAGAAGTGAAATTGACAATTAACCCCGAGGCGTTGGCGAGGGATATATCTTCCAATAAGGGGTGATAGAGGGCTTGTTCCACGGCCTTGACCGCTTTGCCCTCCCCTTGCGCTTCCCCAATGCTCATCAACGCACCCCCACCCAGAGCCATCATGCGCTGGATGTGCGCGAAATCGACGTTGATCACACCCGGTTCGGTGATCAATTCCGTAATGCTCTGCACGGCCTGCCGCAAGACATCGTCCGCCAGGAGGAAGGCTTCGGACAAGGTCGTCTCTTTGGACACCGCCTGGAGCAGACGCTCATTGGGGATGGTGATCAGGGTGTCGACATGCGGCTGCAGTTCAATCAACCCTTCCGCAGCATTTCTCTGCCGACCTCCAACCTCAAAAGCGAACGGTTTGGTGACGACCGCGATAGATCCCACACCTAACTCTTTGGCGATCCGGGCTGCGATGGGGATCGATCCCGTACCCGTCCCCCCGCCCATGCCGGCTGTGAGAAAGACCATATCCGCCCTCTCCAACGCCAGCGCGATCTCACTCTCGCTCTCTTCCGCCGCTCTCCGCCCGATCTCAGGGTCTCCGCCTGCGCCGAGCCCTTTGGTTAATTTCGGACCCAGCTGAATCTTTTTGGGAGCTTGACTCCGCTGCAGCGCCTGACGGTCTGTGTTGGCGACGATGAAATCGACGCCCGACAAACCGAAATCGATCATCCGGTCTACCGCGTTGCTTCCGCCCCCGCCTAATCCCATCACTTTGATGACAGGGATATAAGGGACTTGCCCTTCTTTGGGGTCCTTATCAATTGGATAATTTTCTAACATCGTCTTCTCCTACCTATGGTTGGTTTCCAATCCCATTCATGTCTTGCTTTCGATCGCAGATCACACCTGATAACATTACACTCGTCAAACTTATATGGCAGCTAATTGGGCTGCAACTTTTGTGCCGTCCCCCTTTATCCGGCGCACCACAGAACCATTATGGCGGAGTTGTTCCAAATCCTCTTCATGGAAATGCTCTTCTCCGCCCAGAATCGTGACCCGTTTGGCATGCGCCGCTTCTCTCAGCGAGAAACCCACCGTCGGTTGATGCTTTTTGACAAAACCCCGGATGACTTCTAAATGCCAATCAGCCACTCCCCACTCATAGGTAGGCAGCAGCAGATAGTGATCGAAGCGATACCCGTCCAAGGCTTTTTTGGGTGAGGAGGAAAATAGACCCTGGTAAGCTTCCACCACAGGAGATGCATCGCCATTGGCGCGGAACCAGGCATCTCCAGCATATTCGCTGTCCGCATCCGCAGCTAAGAGCCAAAACATCCCTCCCTTTACCTCTTCAGGGAGGGGTTCCAACCCCGATGCTGATCTCTCCAACAACAATTCCGCCATTTGAACTTCCTGGGGATCCCCTTCACTCTCCGCATCCTGGTTGCCTTTCAATCCCAGCATGATCACAGGTAATCGTCTTTCCAGGATCGTCTCCGAGAGGGCCAAATACCAATCCACAATCCGGAACCCGCGGTGATCCTGACTGCCTTCGGGGGTGAAGTAGGGATGCGACTCCGGCCAACGTTCCGGTCCCCCCCTCCCCCAGTTCAACCCATGCTCGTTCGCGCCGGCATACGCGGAAAGGACGATGTTCTCCAGCAGGGGTTTGGATCCCCGTCGCTGCAATCCAGCTAATCCTGCCCGGAGGAACATGGTATCCCAATAATCTCCCCCGGGCGCTAAGGGGGGAAAGACCGGAATTAGACCCGATCGGACCGCCTCTTCAGCGATGGGCAGATAGATGTCCAAAAACCTTTCCACCAAATCCGACTGCGCCCAGGAGATCGATCCCCACTCCTCGCGCAAATTCGGGCGGTCGAAGAGGATCACGTATTGAATCCCCCAACGGGCATAGGTATCGAAGAAGAGTTTCAAACTGTCTTGTGAAGGGAGTCGGTCAGGACGAAGATGAAAATGAAGGAGAGGTTGGATATCGGCTTTGAGAAGGTCCTTGAGAAAGCTTTCCGGTATGGCGCGCTGCACAGGAGCCTGCATCGCCAACCAGGAGGCTTTCAATTCTTTCAGCCGGGGCAGCCAAATATCCAAATCCCTTTTTCGGTAATGATCGGTATCGGGAAAATAATGAAATCCAATTTTTGTCATAGCATATCCCTCACACCCAAATAACCATTTTGAACTACCTCTTTAGATGCAAGTACTATGCCAGTTGCCCCCTTCCCGGGAAGGCAAAACGCGGGAAAATCTCTTTCACCCCAGTGCTATAATGCAGCATATGAAGAAAATCCTCATTACCGGCGCCACGGGTTTCATCGGCAACGCCCTCACCCGCCACCTTGCGGAGATGGACCATGACATCAGAGCCCTCATCCGCCCGACCCCCTCCACACCCCAATTACCCACTGGCATACCGCTCGAAGTGTCAGTTACCACATTGAACGACCCCCGCGGTCTGCGGGCAGCCTTGGTGGACATCGACATCGTCTATCACCTTGCCAGTGAGGAGCGCCGAGGGGGGGAAGCAGACTTATTGAAAACGGACATTCAGGGTACCCAAACTTTGGTGAAAGCTGCAGAAGAAGCCCATGTGGACCGCTTTTTCTATCTCAGCCATCTGGGAGCAGACCGCGCATCCGCCTTCCCCGTGATGACCGCTAAAGCGATCGCTGAGGACAGCATCCGCAAAAGCAGCCTGGATTACACGATCTTCCGCAGCGCGGTGGTGTATGGCCAGAATGATCATTTCACCACCGGGTTGGCAAAACTGCTGCAGCTTATCCCCTTTTTCTTTTTCTTGCCCGGTGAGGGGGATACGCTGCTGCAGCCTTTATGGATCGAAGATCTGGCCACCGCCCTGGTCTGGGCTTTGGACGACGATCACACACGAAAGGGGCTCTACAAAGTTGGAGGTCCTGAGCAGTTGACCTTCCGGGAAATCGTGGAAACCCTCCTTCAAACGCTGGAAATCAAAAAGCTCCTGGTCCCTGTCCATACCCCTTACCTGCGTTTTCTGACCATATTCGCGGAATACCTTTTCCCATCCCCGCCGACCAATGTATTTTGGTTGGACTACCTGGGAACCAATAGAACCTGTTCCCTGACCACCCTCCCCCACCATTTCAACCTTCTCCCCTCTTACTTTGAGAAACGGTTGGAATACCTCCAAGACCGGAATTGGGGTAAATTAGCCTGGCGGTCCACATTTTCAAAGGACAAATGAAGAAAACCCTTCCCCCATGCAATATTTTCGATTAGCCGTTATCGAGCCCTCATTTGATCACCAAAGAGAGGACCTATGGAACTCTATGACATTTCCCTTCCCCTGAAAAACGACCTTCCCAGCTGGCCGGGAGACCCCCGACCGCAGATCAAACGCATCCACAATATCTCGGATGGCGACACCTCAAATGTCACCCACCTCTCCATGACCGCCCACACTGGAACCCACATCGACGCCCCGGACCATTTTTTAGACAATGGCGAAAGCGTAGACGGGATCCCCTTATCATCCTTGGTCGGACCCGCCAGGGTCGTGGAACTCCCCTCCGGGATGGACATTACGGCGGACATGCTGCAGAAAGCTAACCTCCCTCCCCAGGCAAAACGCCTCCTCTTCAAGACGCGTAATTCCCAGCTTTGGAAAGAGGATGTGCGTGAATTCCAGACCGATTTCATGGCTGTGAATGACGAAGCCGCCGAATACCTCGTCTCCCGGAACGTGGAGGTGGTCGGCGTCGATTACTTATCCATCGCGCCGTATCGCGCACCGGTAGCCACGCACCAGATCCTCCTGGAAGCTGGGGTTTTAATCATCGAAGGCCTTGACCTCTCGGATGTGGAACCGGGAGCGTATACCTTATACTGCCTGCCGCTGAACATCACCGGAGCGGAAGGCGCTCCCGCCCGTGTTTTGCTGGGGAGCTAAAGTTATTGGAGATCGTTAATCCAGTCTTTGTTACAATGAAGGTAGGCGTTCCGTTAAGGCAAGGTCAGACGATGGAAATTAAAACACACTTAGGATTGGTATTTTGTTTATTCATCTTCCTAATTTCGAGTTGCACATCTGCTCCCAGCACTCCTGAAGGAGGTGCAAAGATGACCCTTACCATCACCAGTTCCGCATTTGAAGAAGAAGGCAGAATTCCCCAAAAATACACCTGCGAGGGCCAGGATATCTCACCGCCCCTGGCCTGGTCCGGCGTGCCAGATGGCGCGCAAAGCCTGGTCCTGATCGCTGACGACCCCGATGCCCCCATAGGAACCTGGGTGCACTGGGTCCTATATGATCTACCCCCGGAAACGACAGAATTAGCGGAAGGTGCTTCCGGGACCGGTACAGAGGGCATCAACGACTTCAAACGCACGGGGTACGGAGGTCCCTGCCCCCCACCCGGAAATCCACACCGATACTTCTTCAAGCTTTACGCTTTGGATACCACATTAAACCTCAAACCCAAAGCGACCAAGAAAGCAGTGGTAAAAGCCATGCAGGGCCATATTCTGGCTCAAGGACAATTGATGGGAACATTCAGCCGCTGACATTGGACTTCGGCTATTCCTGGAACAAGATCGACTCGCATTAAATGAGAAATCCCCCTGAGAGTATATCCTCAGGGGGGGAAATCGTTACCTCCATGATCGCGCCATCTCTTCTAAAAAGGGCTTTACACCGCCAAGGGGTGGAAACAACCTCGCCCCAGTCCTGATTTCTTCTTAAATATCTCCTCAGGGGGAGAAATCCCCGCCCAGGGCGTCTTCCACCTGATTATAGAACCAGCTCCGGACCCCTGCCTGAAGGACCGTTTCCCTCAACTTCTCGGATCGCGCTTGGCGCTCCTCAACAGGCATCTCCAACGCCTGATGGATGGCCTGGGCGGTCCCATAGATATCAAAGGGGGAAACGGCCAGGGCGTGCTCGCCCAGCTCCTCAAAGGCCCCAGTTTGCTCGGACAGCACCAGCACCCCATCGTTTTGATTCAACAGGGCACCTTCCTTGGCAACCAGATTCATCCCATCCCGGATGGGGTTGACCAGGAGAACGGAATAGAGCTGCATGGCTGCAATGGCTCTGGGGTAGTTATCGCCGATGATCAGGCGGATGGGTTCCCAGACGGACTCGCTGAACGTGGCATTGATCATCCCCGCTTCCGCCATGATCTGCTGCATATAATCCTGGTATTCCTCCACTTCCATCCTAGAAGGGACCAGCAGGCCGATCATCTGCACTTTTCCATGATGCTCCGGGTGGGATTCCAGGAAAGCCCGGTAGGCTTTCAAGCCCCGGATGATGTTCTTGCTCGGTTCGATGCGATCTACCCGGAGGATGAGTTTACGGTCACTGATGAAGTTGACCAGCTGCGATTTCCATAACTGCGTTTCATCCGTCTCAGCCAAAGACTGCACCTTTTCAACATCGATGGATATCGGATAGGCGTTGGCATGTACCTCCCGCCCATCCACGAAAACCCGGTCCCGGTTCCCGCGGGAATCCACATCATCCAGGAAATACCGGCAGGTTTGCACGAAATTAAAGGCATCCGTCTTGGTCTGAAACCCGATTCGATTAGAATCTAACAGGCTGGTTAACAACGCCTCTCGCATTTCTTTGGGCAAAATATTCCAGGTGTCATGGCTGGGCCAGGGGATATGAATGAAGGGCTGGATCTGGACCTCGTACCCTAACAACTCGCGCAGATAGTGGGGCACCATGTACAGCTGGTAATCTTGCGGGAAGATCAATATCTGACGATCCCGGTCCTGGACGCTGTCGGCAATCGCTTCCGCAATTTGCTTGTTCACTTTCAAATACCCTTCATACCACGCCTCCCATGTTTTTTCCATGATATTAGGCGTCCGGGGTGTGTCCCACAACTGGTGGTGAATAAACCAAAGTAAGGGGTTTGCGATCTGGTGATAATACCGATTATACGCTTCGGGGTCCGGGGTGATCAAGCGTAAGAGAATATCCTGGACCAGGACTTCCTTTTCTTCCTGGGCCTCCACCCACTGGCGGTCATCGTCATTCATGGCCACCGCCACCCAAAGTACCTCATGTTTTTCAGCCAGGGCACCCAGGGCAGTGACCAATCCCCCAGAACCTCGTTGGACATCGAATTTGCCATCCCCTTTCGCTTTAAAGGAAAATGGCCCACGATTAGATGCGATCACGATCAACGGCTCCAACGATTCCTTGACTTCCTCTGCTGGCATAATACCTCCCACTGCTTCCTCTATATTCAATATCTCATTCTTTATCATTGTACTATCCTTCTTCTGCCCCTAACATATCAACCACTCATGCTCGGGAATTGAATCCACCGACCCCTTCCAGACCACCCAAGGGAAGGCGGAAAGTTAACGTACGCTTAGGAAGGGAGAGGCTTCCCCCAAGGCGATTTGGATAACGCAGAAATAAGCAGTGGGATCAGATTAGTGGCTGGGAGAAAACTTGCCAGCGGGAAGAGGGTCTGCTATAATCGCGGGTAGATAAGGGCGCGTAGCTCAGCTGGTAAGAGCGCACGGTTCACATCCGTGAGGTCGATGGTTCGAGTCCATTCGCGCCCACTGCCGCAACACTTCGTGTTGTTTACACGAGAATGGGAAAAACGCCTTTTCTCATTTTCTGTCGGCATATGGAGTGTTGCTTTTAGGTCAGCTTGCCTGACCCGAGAAAGGGAGAATCACCCTTTCCTTTCTCAATCTCTCACCCCCCTTGGTCTCGTGGACGCGCCAATCCACGGGGCTTTTTTATACTTTCTGGACGTCCCCCCGTTTTACCCGGAAGCGGTCGAAATCCCGGGCGACCTCGACATGGGGGTAGACAGCCTGAGCCTCCTCGACCAACTCCTGTTCATGGTAGCGGCGTGAGATGTGGGTCAGGATGAGGTGGTTGACTTCAGCCTCGCGGGCCAAAGTGGCGGCCTGGGACGCGGTCAAATGCCCAAAACGTCCTGCTAATTCCTTCTCTGACTCCAAATATGTGGCCTCGATGACCAGCGCATCCGCATTCTGGACTACTTCATGAAGCCCCTCAATGCTCCCGCTGTCTCCAACATGGACGAGTTTGATGCCGGGTTTTTCCTCCCCCAAAACCTGGTCCGGCGCTACCTCCCGGCCGTCGGGCAAAGTGACCACCTCCCCATTCACCAAATCCTGCCGCCAAGGTCCCGGTGGTATATCCAATAAATCGGCTTTTTGTGGTAAGAAGGGTCGCCTGGCCTTTTCTTGAAAAAGAAATCCAAAACAACCCGGAGCGCGATGGCTGACCGGAAACGCGGAAACGGTGAAGTCGTCCTCTTCATAGACAAGCCCTTCTTCAATAGCCCTGAAGCGAATTTCTACATCCGGATACTTACCCCTGAGCACCACGCCGAAGACCAGATCCCGCACCCTTTCCAGGGCTGCTTTCCCCCCCACGATCTCAATCTCATCCATGGTCTCCCAGCGTACAAAGGTGGACAACAATCCACCTATACCCAGGATGTGATCCAGATGACCGTGGGTAACCAAAATGCGGTCCAACCGCTTGAATCCCAAACCGGATTTGAGAATCTGGCGCTGCGTCCCTTCCCCCGCATCGATCAAAAAGCGGTGTTCCGCGTGCATGACTACTTGAGACGTGAGCCCACGGTGAACGGAAGGTGCAGAAGCTGAGGTGCCTAAGAAAACGATCTCAAACAAAATAGATTCCTTTCCGAGTGTGCAAAACAACGTATGTATTTTACCGCATCTCAGCCTGAACTTGATAAGACCGTCTTTCCTTCCCAGCGAAAGGGAACGAACCTCCCTGCACAATCCCAGCGGATGCGGTTACAATCATCCCCATCCAAAATGCACGAAAGGAACGACACATGTACACTACGGAAGAAGAACAGGTCATCGATATCTCCCTTCAAGAAGCCTGGGATTTCATCCGCGATCCGCACAACCTAAACCGGATTACACCCGAGGAGATGCAGTTTGAGATCCTGCAGGACATCCCCCCGGAGATGTACGAAGGGTTGTTGATCAAATATCGGGTCAGAATCCCCATCTTTGGAAAACAGATCTGGGTCTCAGAGCTGAAACACATCCGGCCCCGGAAATCTTTTGTCGACGAACAACGGGTCGGTCCCTATCGATTATGGTACCACTATCACGAGATCGCCGAGGTAGACGAGGGGGTGAAGTTCACCGACCGGGTCAGCTATCAGATGCCCTTCGGTCCCCTGGGAAAAACCGTCCATCATCTTTTGGTGAAGAGATTACTCCACAGGGTTTTCGCCTACCGGAGAGAAGCGCTGCTGGAGATCTTCTCCACCGCCTGATCTGTGCCCCAAAGCACATGTCCAAATCCCCGTTTCCCTCCCTGTGCAGGCGCAAAAAAGCGGGTATAATTAATCTATACGAAACAACAAATGTCGCTCCCCTAACCACGATCCCCTCCCTAGGCATTCGACCATTTGTGCTATAATTCGCACTGACTTGATGATCGATCCTCGCAACCCTTATGGCCAGCAAACCGAAACCCACCCCAGAGACAAAAACGCAAAAGATACCCCCCGACCGCCGTGTCGATTTACTCGGCTTCCTCCTCACATTGCTGGGGGTGATCACTGCCTGGAGCTTACTAACTCCGAACAAAGGCAAGCTGACCCGAATCTGGGTCAGTTTGATCGATCAAGGGTTCGGCTGGGGGAAATTCCTGCTCCCTCTCCTCCTTCTCGGACTCGGCATCTGGATATTGGTCCGCAGGTATGACCTATCCATTGAACTGACCTGGGAACGGGGGCTGGGAATCATCCTCCTTTTCCTGGTCCTCCTGACCGGACTCCACTTCCTCACTTTCCCCTACGACTTCGCTGATTCAAAGATTACTGCCCAGGATGGCTTGGGGGGAGGATACCTCGGCGCGCTGATCCTGGCTCCGCTCCAATCCCTGCTTGGTTTGGGGGGAGCAGCCATCGCCCTATTTGCCTGGTTCCTGCTCAGCCTTTCCCTGACTCTGGATGTCCCAGTGCTGGCCTTGTTTCGCTGGTTCCCACCCTTGATGGAAAATGTCAAAAGCCTGGGAAAAGAGCTTTTCAAGAGGCTGGACCAACCACAAAAGGAGGTAGAGAAACCTGCCCCGCGGTCCGTCTCTCCGACGGAGCCGCAAAAAAGGACCACCCTCCCCTCTGCTGCCCCCCCGCTACCGGAGGAACCAGCGCCACCCAATTGGGTCCTGCCCCACATCCCCGACATCCTCAACACCGGGGAAGACATTGAACCTAACGAGGAATATGACCGGCACCGAGCTAAGATCATCGAAGAAACCCTGGAATCTTTTGGCGCTCCCGGTCACGTGGTGGAAATCAACCGCGGTCCGACCATCACCCAATTTGGTGTTGAACCGGATTTCATCGAGACGCGCAACAAAAAACGGCGGGTACGAGTGAGCAAGATCACCCGCTTGTCGGACGATCTGGCCCTGGCGCTGGCAGCGAAACGGATCCGTATGGAAGCCCCCGTCCCCGGCAAAGGGTACATCGGCGTCGAGGTCCCCAACGATGAAATCGCCCTGGTCGCCCTCCGTGACGTGATCCAGAGCGAGAGCTTTAAAAAGCTGAAAAGCCCCTTGAAATTCGGGCTGGGGCGCGATGTCTCCGGAAATGCCTACACTGCGGATTTGACCACCATGCCCCATCTGCTGATCGCCGGCACCACAGGGTCAGGTAAATCGGTGTGCATCAATGCCCTGATTGCCTGTTTACTGCTCCACAACACGCCAGAAGACCTGCGGCTGATTATGGTCGATCCCAAGCGCGTGGAGCTTTCCGGGTATGACGGCATCCCTCACTTGCTCGCCCCTGTGGTGGTCGAGCTGGAGCGCGTGGTCGGCGTCCTGCAGTGGGTCTCACGGGAGATGGACCAGCGCTACCATAAGTTCTCCGAATCCGGCGCCCGCAATATCAATGACTACAACCACAAAATGGAGAGTGAGGGTAGAAAGAAAATGCCCTTCCTGATCGTGATCATCGACGAGTTGGCGGATTTGATGATGCTCGCCCCCACGGAAACGGAAAAAGCCATCACCCGTTTGGCGCAACTGGCCCGGGCCACAGGGATTCACCTCATCATCTCCACCCAGCGGCCCTCCACCAATGTGGTCACCGGATTGATCAAAGCCAATTTCCCGGCCCGGATCGCCTTTGCCACAGCGTCTGGCGTCGACAGCCGGGTGATCATCGACCAACCGGGCGCGGAAACCCTGCTGGGCCGGGGAGACATGCTTTTCCAGGCCCCTGATGCTGCAGCCCCCATACGCCTCCAAGGCGTGTTTGTCTCAGACGCGGAGATCAACCGCTTGGTCCGCTATTGGCGCTTCCTGGCCGCGCAAATTCGCGCCCCCCGCGGGGAAACGTCCGCGGAAGGCGCTCCGGACGCCCGCCTCCCCAAAGTCCCCCTCAAACAAAGTGAGATGTGGGAGGACATGGAAGAGGAAGACCGCGACCCGCTGTGGGATGAAGCGGTGGAGATCATCCGTGAGCAAGACCGGGCTTCGATCTCCATGCTCCAACGCAGGCTGCGGATCGGGTATACGCGCGCAGCCCGGCTCATCGAGCGCATGGCGGAAGAAAACATCATCGGCCCTCCCAAAGATGGACCCAAAGCCAGAAACGTGCTCGATTACGGTGAACAAGAAAGCGACCAGGATTCGTAGCCCTTCTTGGGGCGGAAAACGTCTTGCACGCCCTCATGGTATTCTCACCTGGTAGTTTATTAATACGGACCAGCCGCCGGAGCCTCCTCTTCCCTCCTTCTACCTCAATAATGATATAATTTCCACGTTATGAAATTACGGAACAAGAAGTCCCTGCTGCTGGCGATCCCCATCTTACTGGTGCTTGCGGTGATCCTCTACCAAATCCCCCCCATTTACAACCGCCTTGCCTGGCGGATGGACGATCTCAAAACGCGGATTAAATATGCCTTCAACCCGCCAGATGAGGCTGTTTTCGTTCCCCAAGAACCGATCGGCACCCTCACCCCTTCTCCGGTCGAGGAAGTAAACTCCACCCCTACCCCGAACGCACCCGAATCCACCCCGGCGAATACCCAACCAACACTCACCCCAACACCAAAGGCAACACCCTTACCGGACTTCGTAAAAATCGACGGCATCATTTATGTGCACCAGCACCAGCGCTGGAACTACTGCGGGCCTGCCAACCTGGCCATGGCCTTGAAGTTTTGGGGCTGGGATGGGACCAGGGACGATATCGCCAGGGTCGTCAAACCCGGGATCAATAACCCCAATCTGGATTTCATCCAGCGCGGCAAGACTGATAAAAACGTCATGCCTTCGGAAATGATCGACTTCATCGCCGATGAGACCTCGTTCCATGTTGTGGCCCGGTATGGGGGGAATTTGGACTTGATCAAGAAGTTCATTGCCAATGGGTATCCAGTCCTCGTTGAAAAAGGGTACTATGAAGCCGATTACACAGGAAAAGTCGCCTGGTTAGGGCATTATCTCTTTACCACCGGATATTCTGAATCGGAACGCGAATTTATCGTCCAGGATGCCTACCTGGAACCTGGAAAAAACATGCGCGTGGACTACCAAGTTTACCTGGAAGGGTGGCGATCCTTCAATTACCTGTTCATGATTGTCTATCCTCCCGACCGCCAAGACGAAGTTTACGATTTGCTGGGACCTTGGGAGGACCCGGCCTGGTCCTACCAGCACGCATTGGACATCGCGGAACAGGAAACAAACACCCTATCCGGGATTAACCTCTTTTTTGCCTGGTTCAACAAAGGCACCAGCCTGGTAAAACTCCAACGCTACCCGGAAGCCGCTGCTGCCTACGATCAGGCTTTCCAGGTCTATTCGGAGCTGGGAAACGACGATACCCAGCGCCCCTACCGGATCATGTGGTATCAAACCTGGCCTTACATGGCCTATTACTACAGCGGACGTTACCAAGATACCCTCAATTTAGCCAATCACACATTGAATGAGACCATTTCAGAGCCGGAGTTGGAGGAGAGCCTGTACTGGCGCGCATTGGCAAAAGAGGCCTTAGGGGATATCAATGGCGCCATCGCGGATTTGCGAAAGGCAGTCCACCTCAATAAACACTTCGAAATCGCCCACTTTCACCTCAACCGGCTCCTCGACCAATAAGACATATGCCCAAGATATTGCATTTTGCTGACGCGCACATCGACATGGCCAACTATGGACGCCACGACCCGGAAACCGGCCTCCCCATCCGGATCATGGATTTTCTGGCCTCCCTGGACGAGATCGTCGATGCCGCTATTGTGGAGGATGTCGACCTGGTCATCTTCGCCGGGGACGCGTACAAGGACCGCAACCCCGCCCCAACCTTCCAGCGTGAATGGGGCCAGCGGGTGATGCGTCTTTCCCAGGCAGGGATCCCCACTTTACTCTTGGTTGGCAACCATGATATTTCTCCCGCGGTGGGCAGAGCCCACGCCATGGCGGAATTCTCCACCCTGCACGTGCCCCACGTCCGGACCCTAGCCAAGCCCATATTTTTGACCCCTGAGGATCTGCGCCGTTTGACTCCAGAGGGGGAGCAGATTAACCTCCAGGTCATCGCCATCCCCTGGATCTCCCGTTCGGGGATGATGGCCTACCTGGACATCACCACCAGCGACAGCCAGCAGATCTATGAAGCGCTTGAAAAACGGCTCGCCAACATCATCGGCAAATGGCTGGAAAAAACAGACCCCGACCTACCCACCGTCCTCACCGCGCACGCCTCCGTGCAAGGGGCCACCTACGGCGGCGAACGGTCGGTCATGCTGGGAAAAGACCTCATCTTGCCCGGCTCCCTCCTCCGCGACCCCCGGTTGGATTACGTCGCCCTGGGGCACATCCATAAACCCCAAAACCTCAACGAGGGGGAGCACCCGCCCATCATTTACCCGGGTTCCATTGAGCGCTTGGATTTTGGGGAGGCGGGAGACCAGAAATATTTCGTCCTCGCGGACGTCGAGCGGGGCCAAACCCAGGTGGAGTGGCGAGCGCTGGAACACATCCGCCCCTTTATCGACCGCCATCTCTCCGTGGAAGACAAAGAGGACATCACCGGGCAAGCCATCCAAGCCCTCTCCCCCCGGGAGAAATTGTCGGGAAGCATCGTCCGCCTGGTCCTGGAATACCCCCGGGCCTGGGAGCCGCTGATCGACGAAAACGCCATTCAGTCCTTTGCGGAGGATGCCTTCGAATTCCACCTCGTCAAACAGCCCCTTTCTGAAGCCCGCATCCGCCTGCCCCAGGACCAAACCGTGGGCAGCCTTTCCCCGCTGGAGTTGCTTAAGAAATATTGGCAGGCCAGCCATACCCCACCAGAGGATATGGAAGCGCTCAACAAGCTCGCCGAAGAGATCATCCATCCCGAAGAGGAATGAGACCCGCCATGCCTGAAGTCTCGGTTATGATGCCCTGCTATAATGCGGAGCGCACGGTTCGGGAGGCGCTCTCTTCCCTCTCCAATCAAACCCACCCGGATTTCGAAGTCGTGGCCCTTGACGACGGCTCGACCGATGACACCCTCCCCATCCTCAATGCCTGGGCGAAAAAAGACGAGCGCCTCCGAGTCATCTCCCGACCTCATCAGGGCATTGTCGCCGCTTCAAACGCCGGACTGCAAGCCTGCCGGGCACCGATCATCGCCAGGATGGATGCGGATGACCGCGCCCATCCCCAACGGCTTCTCCTCCAAGCGAATTTCCTCAAAGAACACCCCGAGGTCGCGGCGGTGGGATCGCTGGTGGAGGGATTCCCCAAAGAAAATGTGGAAAAAGGGTTCCAGCTCTATTTCGATTGGTTGAATTCCCTGATCACCCATGAAGAGATCGTCCGAGAAATATTTATCGAGAGCCCCCTTCCCAATCCGAGCACGACCTTTCGAAAATCATGGGTGGAGAAGGTAGGCGGATATCAGGACCACGGCTGGCCCGAGGACTATGATCTCTGGCTCCGGCTTTATCTGGCTGGAGCGCGGTTTGCGAAAATCCCCCAGGTGCTCCTGGAATGGCGGGAACACCCGGACCGGCTCACCCATACACACAGCCGTTATTCCCTGGAGAACTTCTTAAGGGCCAAAGCCCACTATCTCGCCAAAGGTCCTGCCCGGGATCGGGATGCGGTTTTCGTGTGGGGTGCGGGGATGACCGGCCGCAGGCTTAGCAAACACCTCATTCAGGAAAACCTGCCCCTGGTGGCTTTCATCGATGTCGATCCCCAAAAGATAGGGGGCACACTACGGAGAAAACCCATCATCGCCCGAGAAGATTTGATGGAGCGCTGGCATGATCACCAGCATCCGATCCTCCTCACCGCGGTGCGGGCTAGAAAAGCCCGGCCCTTGATCCGGCGAAAACTGTCCGAGTTCGGTCTGATCGAAGGGAAAGATTGGTGGGGAGCAGCGTAAAAAGGAAAAGGAAATTATATGGATCTATCTGCAATCTACCAAGCAGGTCATACTCGCGAAGAGACCTTTACTGTGGAGGGAAAACATACTGCCTATCATATCGGCAGCGGGGATTCCCGCGTCTTGAGCACGCCATCCATGATCTCCTTTATGGAACAAGTTTCCCACCGCCTGTTGGGTGAGAAACTCCCCCCGGGGAAAATCAGCGTCGGCATCCAGGTCAATATCAAACACCTCACCGCCACCCCGGTGGGCGCCACTGTCCGGGTGAAAACGGAATTAGAGGAGATCCATGGCAGCCGGGTCCTGTTCCAGGTTACAGCCTGGGACGAACAGGAGAAGATCGGGGCAGGACAGCACTGGCGGGCCGTGATTGAAGAGGAGCGCTTCAACCAGGGTGTCGCTGAAAAGAGAGAGGACGGTTGACAAAAACCTTCCGGTAGCTGCGCGGTTTTCGGGAGAAAAGCCCTGGCCCATTGACGGGGATTTCAATCCCCGTTAGGATAAGGGCGGTAGTATGTTATGACAGGAAGAAAAGCGGATGCAATCCACACGAACAGACATGGAATAAAAGGGATGATATGGAAATTTTAGTCACCGGTGGCGCCGGATATATCGGATCGGTCGCCGCCCAAAAATTACTCGAAGAAGGACATCGCGTCACCGTATACGACGCCCTTTACACGGGGCACCGCGCAGCAGTGCCGGAAGCGGCGACCTTCGTGCAAGCTGATGTAGGCGATGAGGACACCCTCAGGAAGGTCCTCTCCTCCAATTCCTTCGATGCTGTGATGCATTTTGCAGCCTTCATCGAAGCCGGTGAGAGCATGCAAAACCCTGGAAAATATTACCGCAACAACCTCAACAACTCCGTCAAGCTCATCGAAAACGCCGTTCACTCCGGTGTGGATAGATTTGTGCTCTCCTCCTCGGCCGCTGTTTACCAGTCCAGCAATAAACCCTTGAAAGAAGATTCCCCCCTGGGTCCGGTTAATGTCTACGGCCATACCAAATTGATGATCGAACAGGTCTTGAACTGGTATCGGGAGACGAGGGGGCTGCATTACGCAGCGCTGCGGTATTTCAACGCAGCGGGGGCCGTTCCTGGGCGCGGGGAAGCGCACCAGCCTGAATCTCACCTCATCCCCCTCGTCCTTCAGGTCGCCCTTGGACAGCGCGATCAGATCCAGATTTATGGCACTGACTACCCCACCCCGGACGGCACCTGCATCCGCGACTACATTCACATCACCGATCTCGTCTCCGCCCACCTGCTGGCCCTGGATGCCCTCCAGGATGAGGACCGCTTGGTCTACAATTTGGGCAATGGCCGGGGGTATTCGGTGCGGGAAGTGATCGAAACAGCCCGGGAGGTCACCGGGCACCCCATCCCGGCCGTTGAAGCCCCGCGGCGCCCAGGCGATTCTCCCCGCTTGGTGGCGTCCTCCGACTTAATCAAAGAGGAATTGGGCTGGGAACCTCAAATCCCTGATTTGGAAGACATCATCGCCAGCGCCTGGGAATGGCACCGCACGCATCCCCACGGCTACCAGCAGCCCTGAGGGTCAACTGTATTCAGGAAAAAAGGGGAATTGTATCCTGGGAAAACACCTCTTTGATGAGTACGATCCACCCCTGGGTTCCCCAGGCTTCTTTCTCTATTTTCGAAACCAGAGCGCGTACACCCCGAGTCCCACTCCCGTCAAGAGCATGACGATCCCGATGATGCCTAGGAGGGGGGAATTACCTGGCCCTTCCACGACAGGCGCTTCCTCCGCAGCGGTTTCCGAATTTGCCTGCGCGCCAAACGTCAAATAGGTGGTATCCCCTGGTTCCAGGGTGACAGCCGTGTTCAAACTCGTCGTTGGATTGTAGCCTTCGGGTACCGCCACGCTGACGTTATACTCCCCCTCCTCCAATTCTTCCGTGCACACGTAATCGCTCTCTTCCAAAGCGGGGTTATGCTCCGGTGTGTCCTCGGTGATCGAGACCGTTCCCTCCCGATTGCTGATATTGATCGCCCCCCCAGGGAGAGAAACCTCCTCCTCCTGGCGCATGGAATCCCCATTCTCATCCTCAAAAAGGATCACGCATAAAATCCCCACCCCCGGAGGTGGGGTTTGGGTGGGTTCAGAGGGTGTGGGAGAAACTTGAATGACGGGCGTCTCTTCTTCCTCTGCTGGCCCCCCCGTCCCCAAAAAGAGCCTTTGCCCGATCACGACCACATCATCCGGATCAAGGTTATTCATGTCCCGCAGATCAGGGATGGATACTCCGGTGACGGCAGAAATCCGCCACAAGGTATCGCCCGACTGGACGATATAAATAATCCGCCCATCGGACCCCGGGGTCGGGGTCGGAAAAGGGGTCATTTGCGCGGGAGGGGCTGCCTGCACGGCTCCTAAGAAAGCGAACCCAAACCCAAGCAAGGTGATGAACAGCAGCCATATTTGCCACTTCGGGGAGATCCATTTCTTCATAGGGTGAATTATACCTACTCCTCAGCGTTTCTCCAAGTATAATAGTACCTGCACCGGACTTAAGGCTCCCCAGTCATTTCTTCAAGGCAAGAGGGAGTTCAAAAATCAAACGATAGACTCGGATGATCATCCCGGAAGAATAATCCAATATGACCTCATATGAAGCCGTCATCGGTTTAGAAACCCACATTCAGCTCAACACGGAGAGCAAAATCTTCTGTTCCTGCAAAGCGGACTCCTGGGGAGATCCTCCCAACACCAATATCTGCCCCATCTGCACGGGGCAGCCGGGCGTGCTCCCCGCGCCCAATAAAGCTGCCATCGAAAAAGGGGTCCTCTTGGCTGCGGCGATGAACGCGGACATCCAACCCATCTCCTTTTTCGACCGCAAAAATTATTTCTACCCCGACCTCCCCAAGGGCTACCAGATCTCCCAATACGACCTGGCGCTGGCAAAGGGGGGGTATATGGATATCCCCCTTGAGGATGGCTCCATCCGCCGGGTGAGAATCCAAAAATTGCACATTGAAGAGGACGCTGGGAAAACGGTCCATAAACCAGGGAGGAGACTGCTGGATTTCAACCGCTGCGGCGTGCCCCTGGTGGAAATGGTCACCATGCCTGACCTGCGCTCCGCAGACGAGGCTGCTTCATTCATCACCCGACTGCGACAGCTGCTGCGCTGGATCGGTGTCTCTCATGCGGATATGGAAAAAGGCCACCTGCGAATCGATGCCAACGTTTCCATCCGGGAAGCGGGAACGGAGGACCTCAATCCCAAGACGGAAATCAAAAACGTCAACTCCATCGAACATATCCGGGATGCGATCAATGCGGAGGTCCAACGCCAGAAGAAAGAAATGGAAGAGGAACACCTCATCCATTCCTGGACCTTGGACTGGAACGAGGACACGCAGACCCTGTCAAAGATGCGCTCCAAGGAAACAGAAGCGGATTACCGCTACTTCCGCGAACCGGATCTGCTCCCCATCCAATTGGACGAGAAACGCAAAGAGGAGATATTAGCCTCTCTGCCCGAACTCCCTCTGGAGCGCAAAAAGAAGTTTCAAGAGGACTACGAACTGCCCGATTACGACGCTGACATCCTCACCAGCGACCGGGCTCTGTCGGAATATTTTGAGTCCACGGTGAAATCCTACGCCGGGGATCCCAAACGCGTCTCCAACTGGATCATCAACGATTTATTGGGGTTGTTAAACGAACGGGGTCTGGCCCCAGATGAGCTCTTCCTCAATCCCACCTATTTAGCGAACATCTTGTTGATGATTCAAGAAGGGACAATCAACACTGCAACCGGAAAAAGCCTAATTGAGAAGGTTGAAGACCTGCGAAAGGCTCCTCAGACCATCGTGGTGGAAGAAGGGCTCGCTCAAATGACGGACAGCATCGCGATCGAATCCGTCTGCCGGGAGGTGATTGCTGAGAACCCTGACCAGGTGGAACAGTACCGGGAAGGGAAAGAAGCCATTCTGGGTTGGTTTATCGGACAGGTGATGGCGAAGACGGGGGGAAAGGCCGATCCTCAGGCAGTGCGGGAAACGTTAGGGGAATTGCTGCAAGGGTGACATGATTGAACACCCGTTCCTAAACAAAGTCCGCGGATAAAAATCGATTCAAACTGATTGCGTTAGGCAGTTTATTCGTTGATGTCCTGGGACATCATGGTCAGCTCGACCCGCTTCTTCCAGCCCAAACTCTCCCAGAATTTTATTCCCCCCTCGTTGTCTTCGTAAACAAAAAGATGGACCTTCTGGATGCCAATCCGGGTCAGGGCGTACATGCAGCGGCTGACCAGTGACTGCCCGATCCCTTGTCTGCGATAGTCGGGATGAACCATGAGGTGATGGATATACCCCCGGCGGCCATCGTGACCGCACAAAACGGTGCCCACGATCTTATCATCCTTCCAAGCCACATAGCTCATCCCGGGATTCCTTTCCAAAAACTGCTCAATGCGAAAACGGGAATCTGACTTCCCAATCCCAAGCTGATCGCTCATCTCCCACAACTGATAGATCTCCGGGTAATCCTTGATGTCCATTTCATGAATAGCTACATCCACAAGACTTCCTCCTTCCCACCAGACAGCGCCCCGCTGCGCCCCTGCGGTCCCCTCTGGGGTTGGAACAAGCACCTATCCATACTCGTAAAAGCCCCGTCCGGTTTTCCTCCCTAAATGGCCGGCAGCGACCTTCTTCCGCAATAAATAAGCCGGGCGGTACTTGTCTTCCCCTAAATCCTCCTGCAAGACTTCCATCACCGAGAGGATGATGTCCAGCCCGATCAAGTCAGCTAGCGCCAAGGGACCCATGGGATGATTCATTCCCAACTTCATCACCGTATCAATCGCTTCTCGCGAGCCCACCCCTTCCTGCAATGCGAAAATGGCTTCGTTGATCATGGGACACAGGATGCGGTTGGAGATAAAGCCCGGGGAATCGACCGCCTCCACAGGTTCCTTGCCCATCAACTCCGCGACCTCAAACACCGTCTCCACCGCCTCATCAGAGGTATCCAACCCGCGGATGATCTCCACCAGGCGCATCAAAGGAACGGGGTTCATGAAATGCATCCCGACCACCTGATCCGGTCGTTCCGTGGCCGCGCCCAAGCGGGTCAAACTGATCGAGGAAGTGTTCGAAGCTAAAATCACTTCCGGGGGGGCTTTTCTATCCAAGGTCTTGAAAATATCCAGTTTGAGATCCAGCTTTTCAGGGGCAGCTTCAATGACCAAATCTGCGTCTTTGGCTGGATCCAGCGACGTCGCGGTCTTGATATCCAGCGCGGCCTCTTTCTGTTCTTGGTTGATCTTCTCCTTCTCATGGAGCTTGGTGACCGATTTCTCGATGGCGGCTTTCCCCCGCTGTAAGGCCCCTTCATCCACATCCATCATCGTCGTCTCGTAGCCGGCCACCGCCGCCGTTTGGGCGATACCGTGGCCCATCGTCCCCGCTCCGACGACAAAAATATGCTTGATCTCTCCCATGACTACCCTCCTCTGTGAACCCTACATGACCTCAATGGCCATCGCTACTGCCTCAGCTCCCCCCAGACACAAGCTGGCAATCCCCCGTTTCAAACCCCTGTCTTTTAACGCGTAGATCAAAGTCGTCAACACGCGCGCTCCACTGGCGCCGATGGGGTGTCCAAGGGCAATGGCCCCGCCGTGGACGTTGACTTTATCCCAATCCCAGCCCAGATCCGCCAGCGCTTTTCCATCAGCAACTACCTGAGCAGCAAAAGCTTCATTCAACTCGATCAAATCCACGTCCTCCAAAGTCCAACCAACTTTCTCCAGCAATGCCGGGATCGCCTTCGCAGGCGCATAGAACAGATACTTTGGCTCAACCGCGGCATATCCGTAATCGAGAACCGTCGCCAAAGGCTCCACGCCCAGTTCTTCAGCTTTCGCCAAGCTGGCGATAACCATGGCAGAGGCACCGTCGTTCAATCCGGGTGAGTTCCCGGCCGTCACCTTTCCGTCTTTGACAAAGGCGGGGCGCAGCTTTGATAACGTCTCAACGGATGTGTCCCGACGAGGGGTTTCATCCGTGTCAAAGATCGTCACCTTTCCCTTGCGACCTTTCACTTCCACGGGGACGATTTCCGCTTTGAATTTCCCCTGATCGATGGCGTTAATGGCCTTTTGATGGCTCTGATAAGCGTACTCATCCATCTCCTCTCGGGTGACATCGTACTCTTCCGCGATAAATTCCGCCGCATTTCCCATGCCCCAATCTTCAAAGGGATCCCACAAGCCATCCACTAACAAGGCATCAATGAGCTTTTCATGGCCAAACCTCAGATTCCCGGTTCGACCATCGATGAGGAAAGGGGCCCGACTCATATTCTCCATCCCCCCTGTGACAAACAAGTCGGCATCCCCAGCTCGAATCGCTTGGGCAGCCAGCATGGCTGACTTCAAACCAGATCCACACACCTTGTTGACGGTAAATGCCCCCACTGATTCCGGCAAACCCCCAAAAATAGCTGACTGCCGAGCGGGGTTTTGGCCCAGACCCGCTGAGACCACATTTCCCATGATCACCTCATGGATTTCGCCAAGGTCGGACAACTGGGCCCGTTGGGCGGCTTCCTCCACGACGATCGCTCCCAGTTCGGGCGCGGGGATGCCGCTCAAAGATCCCTGGAATTTTCCGGATGGGGTGCGAACAGCGCTTAAGATAACAGGGGTATTGCGTTTATTCATTGTCAATTCCTCCACGATGGTTATTGGGTTTCTCGGTTCACTGCCAGATCCTTCGCTTGCTTTCCGTGGCAATGAATCATAAACAATTCTTGGACGGAAAAACGATCATGACTTCTGGATTTTTCGCCAATACGAGCATTGAAAACGATAAAAATCTGCAAGGGCGAACCCATTTGAAAACGAGGAACGATCACTCAGGTCCTGCCCGCTTTTGCGCACCATCCCCACCGCAATGCTGCATTTCCCTACCCGCTGTCTTGCCTTTCTTCCCATGCCTTCCGAATTTTCCGATAGGTGTCCTGAAGGGCTTCCGGGATCACGCGCGTTCCCCCTACAGAAGACATGAAATTGGTGTCTCCATACCAGCGGGGGACCACATGCCAGTGAAGATGCCTGGGAATACCCGCTCCGGCGGCTTCTCCCAGATTCATACCGATATTGAAACCTTCCGGGTGATAGACTTCTCGCAATATTTGCACGCTGGTATTGATCATCTCCACCATTTCCACGCGCGTTTCCCGGCCCAACTCATCCAGTTTGGAAATGTGCTCGAAAGGGAGGATCAGCAGATGACCCGTGGTATAAGGATAACGATTGAGGATGGCGTAGGAGCGCTGTCCGCGATGGACGATCAGGCTTTGCCCATCGTCCTCTTGGGCCTGCGCTTCACAAAAGACGCACTCCCCACCCTCCTCATGTTCTTCGATGTATTTCATCCGCCAAGGAGACCACAAATAATTCATAACGTACAGGTTTGGGTTGCTCGAAAAGTGGGATTCTCTGCTCTCATTATTGTAGCAGAAATTCACCTGATTTGGTCCTTGACAAAATAGAACATATGTTCTATATTTAAAGCAGACCGCCTCCCCGGAGGGCCTTGTCCGCTCCCCGGGAAGGCCGTCCCCTCATCCATCCATTTTCACTCAGCCAAGGAGGACCCCATGTCTGCAAACAGCATTCCCTTCGTCCCTGACCGCTTCCACGTCAAGCGCGGCGTGGTCTATGGGGCGCTGATCATCACCGCCCTGGTCGCCTTCGAGATCTTCAACTACAGCACGACCGATTTTGCCCTCACCGACCTGCTGGGCGAGCTCCGTTTCTGGGGCGTGCGCTGGGCGACCATCCTGGCCGTGGCCTTCTGCGGCATCGATTTCGCCGGCATCGCCCGCCTTTTCACCCCGGAGAGCGGGAGGGGCGAGGCGCCCGAGATCTGGTACCTGTTCGGCGCCTGGCTTTTGGCCGCCACCATGAACGCCCTCCTCACCTGGTGGGGGGTGTCCATCGCCATCCTCAACCACCAGAGCCTGGGCAACGCCGTCATCGCCCGGGGGACGCTGCTCAAGGTGGTCCCCATTTTCGTGGCCGTCATGGTCTGGCTGCTGCGAGTGCTGATCATCGGCCTCTTCTCCGTGGCCGGGGAGCGCTACTTCGGCAGGGAGCAGCTGGATTTCGGGTTCTCATCCCCGGCCTCCGCTTCCCGCGCTTCCTCGGGGCGGAGCGCGTCCTCGTTCCGTTCCGCGCCCAAGCCCAAAAAGTCTTCCCGGTCCCGGTCAAAGCCGGAGCCGACCTATGAACCGCTGGTTCTCAGCCGCTCCTCACACCGCTCCGGGAAGGGCGCATGACCGCGAACGGGCTCCCTGACCGCGGCCATCCTCCACCCCCACAGGCAGCCCATCCTGGGGGTCATGGCTGCCTGTTCCGTTTTTTATTCCCGCCCCTATCCGTGATCTTCATCGGGGTAGGGCTTGCCCTGCTGCTCAGCCAGCTCCACTTTGAAGTGGCTGAAACAGCCCCCAAACAACCCCCTGAGGTCGTAAAAAACGAGCCGGAAAGGGAGGTTGATCCCCCCGGATTGGCACCCCTGTTCACCCCAGAAGTCCTTTTTTGGGAAGAAAAGATCCTCAAATGGAGCGAGCAAAAAGGTCTGGACCCCAACTTGGTGGCCACGGTGATGCAAATTGAATCTTGTGGGGATCCCCAAGCTTTATCTAGCGCCGGGGCCATGGGGTTATTTCAGGTCATGCCTTACCACTTCCGGGAAGGGGAGGACCCTTATCACCCCCAAACCAACGCAAAACGGGGCTTGGCTTATCTGAAACAAGCTTTAGCTAAAGGGGGGAGTATAAAGCTTGCCTTAGCCGGGTACAACGGCGGGATCCAGGGAGCGCAAAGACCTCCCTCTACCTGGTCGGAAGAAACGCAACGTTACGTGTATTGGGGAAAGGGGATTTATACGGACGCGAAGGCGGGAAAAGATCACAGTTCTAGGCTTGATGAATGGCTGGGGAGAGGGGGATCGAGGTTATGTCGACAGGCAAACGCCCAAATTCAGCCTTGAGATATGAAATGCGTTCATTGATTTATCGGACCGGTTAGTTAACTCTCTTCATCGAGCAAGGGGAAATACACCTTAAACGTCGTACCTTGTCCCTCTTGCGAATCGACCTCAATTTCCCCCTCATGATTCTTCACAATCCAATACACAATGGACAACCCCAATCCGACCCCCGAATCCTCAGAGCGGGTCCGGGCCTTTTCCGCCCGGTAAAAACGCTTGAATATATGGGGAAGGTCCTCTTTAGGGATGCCCGGGCCCGTGTCTTCCACCTTTAATACTGCCCTCCCCGCTTCTTTCGTTAAACTGTAACGAACCTCTCCACCATCAGGGGTATAGTTTATGGCATTGCTGGTCAGGTTAATCAAGACCTGTTTCAGGCGATCTTCGTCCCCCCACACCAGAGCCTGATCGATCTCCCCCAAAACGACATCCACCTTTCCTTCCCCGATCACTTCTGCCTGCTGGTAAACTTCCAAGAGCAAGGTGTCCAGGGATACCTCTTGAAAATCCATCGGCATTCGCCCTGTCTCCGCTTGAGCCAGCAACAATAAATCCTGGACCATCCTGGTCATGCGTTTTACCTCCCTGTTGATGGCCCTGATCTCCTCCTCCTCTTCCTCCACACAATCCATGCGCAGCAGCAGATCCACGTTCCCTTTGATGACGGTCAACGGCGTTCGCAGTTCATGGCTGACATCCGAGATGAACCGCTTCTGGGCATTAAACAGGTTTTCCAATCGCTCCAAGGTCTGATTAAACGATTGAATGAGATGACCAACCTCGTCGTTCTTCGGCCCATGGTATGGAATCCGCAGGGCAAGGTCGTCGGCGCGGGTTATTTTCATCGCTGTCTTTGATACGTCCTCCAGGGGTGCCAACGATCTTCGCGTGCTCAACCAAACGGCAACCCCAACCAATCCCACCGCAAGCAACACACCTCCCAAAAGAAGAGTGAGCAGGGATCTTCGAATCAACTCCACCATGGACATGCTCACCCCTACCATCAACGTCCCTACAGGTCGCTTCCCCACCACTAGGGGGACGGTCAAGATCCGAAATGTCTCTTGGTGAATCTCTTCTTCTAAATAAAGGGGGCGTTCCCTGCCAAACCCGGCCATGCTCAATGGGGTGACAACATCCAAGTTCTTGGATGATCGGAGCAGTTTTTTATCCCGGGACCATATCTGGTAAACGTAAGAAGGATCTACTTCGATGTCATTCAAGGACGAAGCGTTAAGTCCTCCCCCTTCCAGCATCTGAACGTCCTCAATGACCCGATTTGCCACCCCCTCTAACCGCCGATCCACCTCATAAACAAGAGACATGCTCACCGTTTGATATAAAACGGCCCCCAAGAATATTAAGATCCCACCAACCAGCAGGGTATTGATCAGTGTTAGACGCTTTCGAAGATACATCTAATCCGGTTGTCTCAACACATATCCCACACCCCGGAGGGTATGAATAAGCCGCGGTTCCCCCTCTTCCTCCAATTTCTGCCGTAAATAGCGGACATAGACTTCAATGATATTGCTCTGGCCCCCAAAGTTATACCCCCAAACCCGATCATAAATCACTTCCCGTGTCAATACCTGCCTGGGGTGTTCCATGAATAATTCCAACAACTCATACTCTTTGGCCGTCAGGGAAATGACCCGATCCCCACGGTGAGCCCGACGGGTACCTCGGTCTAAAACCAAATCGGCAAACTCTAAGATCTTGGATTGAGAAGGCTGGGTCCTCCGCAGCAACGCTCTGATCCGCGCCAACAACTCTTTGAATTCGAAGGGTTTCACCATGTAGTCATCAGCGCCCATATCCAGACCTATGACGCGATCGCTGGTTTCGTCTTTGGCTGTCAGGATCAATATCGGCACTTCGCTGTCCGCTCGTAATTGGCGGCAGACTTCCAGGCCATCCATCCCCGGCAGCATAAGGTCGAGGACGACCAAATCGGGTTCCTTCTCTCTGGCCAGCTCCAAGCCCTTCCTCCCGTCTTCAGCAACCCGAACCTCATATCCTTCATAACTCAATCCTCGCTGCAGGAATTTGAGGATTCCTTGATCATCTTCAATAACCAATACGTTCGTTTTCATGGATCCTCCTCAAAAAAGGACTGCCACCAGCTTAGCCCCTGATGGACCGCTCAATCAGCGGATCACATCCCTGACAAAGACCCTTTTAGGACCGGATATAAATCCCTTAAATATCCAATCAGAGTATACCATATGGGGATATTCAGCTTAAAGAAAAAAGGCTGCTCTCGCGAGCAGCCTTTTTGAACCCGTTTGTATCGCCTACACCAACTCTACAGTAGCGCCTGCTTCTTCGAGTTGGGCTTTGGCGTCTTCGGCAGCATCCTTTCCAACGCCTTCGAGGACTTTGGCATCGGCGGTCTCCGCGACTTCCTTGGCATCTTTGAGCCCCAAGCTGGTCAAAGCCCGCACCGCTTTGATGACTTCGATCTTTTTCGGTCCGGTCTCTTTGATGACCACGTCGTATTCAGACTTTTCTTCGGCGGCTTCAGCTTGAGCTTCCCCTCCACCGGCAGCTGCCACGGCAACGGGAGCGGAAGCACTGACACCCCACTCTTCCTCTAACCTCTCAACCAGTTCCGCTGCTTCCAAGACGCTCAATTCACTTAATTCTTCCATTAATTTATCTAGATCAGCCATTTCATTCTCCTTTTTTCTTTCATCTCAACGATCATATGTTTACGCAGGTTCTGCTGCGTTCTCTTTTTCAGAATACGCTTTCAAGACGCCTGCCAACCTGCGTCCGGGTTCTGCCAACAGCTGCGCCAGCTGTGTGGCAGGAGCCAGGATGGTTTGCAGCAGCCTGGCCCGGATTTCATCCATCGTGGGTAATTCAGCCAAAGCGTTGATTTCTTCCACGCTCATCATCCGGCCTTCTAAATAGCCGCCTTTGATCTCGATCGTGCCAAATTTTTCGGCGAAATCTTTGATCGCGCTGGCCAAGCCAGAAGGGTTGTCATAAGAAATCCCCACAGCGTTCGGCCCGGTGAATATGCCTTTTTTCCATTCGCGTCCTTCTTCTTCAAAGGCAATTTCCGCCAATGTGTTCTTGATGATATGAAACTCTCCCCCGGTTTCCCGGATGGCTGTTCGAAGTTCGCCGATATCCCTCACCGTCAAACCTTCATACCTGGTGATAACCAGGGAATCGCTGCTCTTCAACCAATCCTTGTATTGCTCTACCAATTGTTTTTTCTGCTCTTTCGAGATAGCCAAAGTACTTCACCTCCTTCTAAACGGGTTCAATGATATACGTATTAAAACGAAATGTCTTTACCAAACCAGGACAGGTAAAGACAGAGTCGACACAGAGTGTTCTTTCTTCTTCACCTAGGCCGGAAATTAAGTTCCTCTCAA
Source organism: uncultured Anaerolineales bacterium (assembly GCA_964481465.1). Classification (GTDB taxonomy): domain Bacteria; phylum Chloroflexota; class Anaerolineae; order Anaerolineales; family UBA11858; genus B10-G9. Next base: position 2,690 of record CAYZTL010000019.1, on the reverse strand, counting down.
AACACCGGCTGTCTCTGGTGAACGATCATTCAGTTGTCTGGGTGCCCAAAATCACCCATCATCCATTTATGGTGTTTCCATCTCCTTTGCTTGAGCGATATCCACGCTAATTCCGGGGCCCATGCTGGTGGAAACGACGATCTTCCGGAAGTATTGTCCTTTCGTCGCTGCGGGCCGGTTCGCTACCAGCGACTCTATGAAAGCCGCCATGTTTTCGTACAGCTTTTCGACCGTGAAGGAGACCTTACCGATCGGGGCATGCACATTGGATGTCTTATCCACCCGGTATTCAATCCGTCCGGCTTTGGATTCCTCAATCACCCGGGGTAAATCGTCTCCAGGGATCATGGTACCCGCTTTGGGATTGGGCATCAACCCTCTCGGGCCGAGCACGGGACCCAACCGCCCCACTTTGCTCATCATCGGGGGGGTGGATAGGGCGACGTCAAATTCCAACCAACCTTCCTCTATTTTTTCGATCAGCTCATCCCCATCCGCCACATAATCAGCGCCCGCTTCCCGGGCTCGAGCCGCATCTTCACCTTGCGCGAAGACCAACACTCGGACTTCCTTCCCCAAACCATTGGGGAGGACGACCACATCCCGCACGATCTGATCGGCGTGCCGGGGGTCTACACCCAAACGGGCATGAAGCTCCACCGTCTCATCAAAATTCACATAAGAGGTCTCTTTGGCTAATTCCAAAGCTTCCCGCGGGGAATATCTTTTGGTCCGGTCTATTTTATCGCGCGCTTCTAAATACTTCTTTCCGTGCTTAGCCATTTCTTTCTCCTTGTGGTGCAAACGGACAACCAGTCCTCCCACGGATTCCTAATCGACTACCTTAATGCCCATATTTTTGGCGGTCCCTTCAATCTGCCTCATCGCCCCTTCGATATCGACAGCGTTAAGGTCCTTCATCTTCGTCTGGGCGATTTCCCGGACCTGTTCACGGGTCACTTCACCCACCACTTCCATATTCGGTTCTGCAGCACCCTTCTCGATTCCGGCCGCTTTTTTCAACAAGATAGAAGCCGGCGGGGTGCGGAGGGTGAACTCAAAGGACCCATCCATGTAGATGGTGATATCCGCAGGGATGATCTCGCCCATCCGATCCGATGTACGGGCGTTGTACTCTTTACAGAACTGCATCAAGTTGATCCCATGGGCGGCCAGAGCAGGACCGATGGGGGGCGCGGGATTTGCCTTTCCCGCTTCGATTTGCAATCTAACGTGCGCTTTGACTTTCTTCGACACTCCAATCTCCTTCGTGGTTCAAGCGGATGATCCATCCTCCCACATCAATGCTCCAATTTTCTCTTTAAGCCTCTTCAACCTGCAAAAAATCTAATTCAACCGGTGTCTCTCTCCCGAAGAAGTTGACCATCACCCGGACCGTGGTGCGATCCATGTCAATATCGGCGACTTTTCCGTAAAAATCCTCAAAGGGGCCATCCACGATGCGCACCCGTTCCCCCTGCCGGAAGGTCACGTTGACGCGGGGGGATTCGGATTCCATACGTTTCAAGATCCGGGCTACTTCCTCCGGCTGGAGGGGCGTGGGTTCGTTCCCCATCCCCACAAAACCGGTCACGCCCGGCGTATTGCGGACCATATACCAGGATTCCTCGGTGAGAATCATGTTGACCAGGATGTACCCTGGGAAGACTTTCCGTTCTACCGTCTGGCGTTCGCCGTTCTTGATATTGACTTCGTCCTCCGTGGGAACGACGACATCGAAGACGCGGTCTTCCATACCCATGGATTCGATACGCTGCATGATATTATGTCTCACCTTGTCCTCATTGCCAGAGTAACAATGGATGACATACCATGCTCGGCCGTCGTCTTCCGCTTCGCCTTCCTCGGTTTCCAGAGCCGAGACCAAATCCTTTGCGACGCCCCCCTCACCATCCGGATCCGATTCCTCTTCTAATTTTCCTTCCAGTTGATCTTCAACATCCATAACATCAAAACCCCGCTGTCAGCGTGGTTCCCTCACCTTTTGTCCTACGCACCCAAAATCAGGGCGAACAGGCGGGCGAAAACTAAGTCCAGAATGCCTAAGAAAAGGCCAATGACAACGATGACGATGACCACGACCCGGGTTAAGTTAATCGCTTCCTGCCGGGTAGGCCAGGTGACTTTCCGTAATTCAGCCTTGGTTTCGCGGTAGAACCGCACAATCGCATTCTGCTGTTTTCTCTGCTTTGCCACAAAAATCTCCTTCACGGTCAAAACGCCGCCTCTAAGGACGGCGTCAGACGATGGAAATGAGCAGGCCAGGTAGGACTCGAACCCACAACACCCGGTTTTGGAGACCGGTGCTCTCCCAGTTGAGCTACTGGCCTATGGGTTGTTGACAGGTGATCGTCCCTTACACGAACGGTCCGATCACCTGAACGTTCCTTACTTGGTTTCTCGGTGAAGTGTGTGCTCGCGACACCGCGGACAAAACTTCATTAACTCCAAACGATTCGGATCGTTCCGTCTATTTTTTTCGGTCGTGTAATTGCGTTCATCGCACTCCGTGCAAGCCAACGTAATTACCGGCCGTACTCCTTTTTTTCGTGCCATAATTATTATACCACTTCGCTATCTCGACTCGTAGGGCTACTCGATGATCTCAGTGACAACGCCCGCGCCAACGGTGAGACCACCTTCTCGAATAGCGAACTTACCGCCTTCTT
>CAYZTL010000018.1:0-74307 GCA_964481465.1 uncultured Anaerolineales bacterium | reverse complement strand
CTTTCTATTCTACCTGGATTGGACTATTTACCCATACTAACTAGCGAGGAACCTTAATATATTATATCCATGATAACCCCCCTTTACAATTTTGTAATAAGGCAGGATATGGATGTGAATGCAGGGGACGATGAGGAAAAATCCCCTGGTCAGGGGGATTGGCGAACGAAATGAAAGGGAACCGGCCTTTCGACATCAATTTGGACGGGATTTGGTGAGAAAGGAATGTGTTCAGGTTGTTATTGCTTAAAATAATGACGGGTCCTGATCCAATCTTGATCCAGGACCCGTTATTTTGTACGAAACGTAGACTCGAAAAGGGTCAGCCGCCCTTGATCTCGATTTTTTTGGTCCCTTTTTGGGCTTTGGGGCTCTTGGGCAATGTCACCTTGAGGACCCCGTTTTTATAGGTGGCTTCGATCTTGTCTTGTTCCACTACTTCAGGGAGAGGTATCGAACGCCGGAAAGAACCGTAGGACCGTTCAGAGCGATAGTATCGTTCGCCCTTTTCCTCTTCTTCGGACTTCTTCTCACCTTTGATGGTCAGGGTGTTGCCGGTCATGGATATATCGATGTCATCAGCATTCATCCCTGGCAGTTCAGCGGAGATATTGATCTCTTTATCCGTCTCGCTGACATCCATCTGGGGGATGAAATCACCCGCCAAGGCAGTCTCTTCCCGGAATGGGCTCAAATCAAAGGGGCGCCTGAAGAAATCCTCAAAGAGTTGGTCCATTTCGTTTCTGAGATCAAGAAGCGCGTCCCGCTCTTGTTCCCGACGGACGGGAAGGCTCTCTTCGTTTCCTCTTTTCCAAGGGATCAAATCAGAAATAGGCATCTCATTCACCTCCGATATTTGATCTCACAAACAGATTATGCATTATCCAGTCTTCACGGTGATCTTACGAGCCTTGGCTTCTTCAGCTTTGGGCAGCGTCAAGCGCAGTACGCCGTTTTCGTATGACGCTTCGATGTTTTCCCGGTCGATTTGATCGGTCAGCCGGAAGCTGCGTTCGTAATCACCGATGTTGTACTCTGCCCGGGCCAAGGAATATCCTTCTGGAGCTTTTACGTCTGTATACCCGTTAATGGTCAAGATGTTCTTTTCGAGGGTGATGTCGATCGAGTTTTCGTCCACCCCGGGCATATCCAGCACCAGGTAATAATCCTCTTCTGTCTCGTATATATCCGATTGAGGTAGGTAGCACGCTTTATCTCGAATGCGTTCCGTCCTTTCCTCGGGCAATCTTTCCTGCTCTTGCACTTCCATGGCTTTGGTCTCTTCAGTCATTTTCACACCTCCGAAATGAAGTTGAGGGTATGCGGCCGCTCAACTGATTATGTCTTGATGGTGATTCTCTTCGGTTTGTCCTCTTCAGCACGAGGCAGCGTGAGGGTGAGTATGCCGTTTTTCATGGTCGCTTCGACTTCATCCGCTTCGATTTTGAAGGGCAAGCGGATGGATCGCGTGAAGCTGCCGTAATTCCGCTCCTGGCGGTGATAGGTGGCGTTTTCAGGGAGTTCTTCCCGTGTTCGCTGGCCGCTCAACGTCAGGTCGCCATCATCGATGCTGATGTCGATATCGTCTGGCTCGAGGCCGGGCAGCTCTGCACGGACGATCACGCTTTCCTCATCCGCCCACAGATTTAGGGCGGGGTAGGAGGGAGCTGTCCGGTAGCGGAATGGCGTATAATCGCTGAAAAGGCGATTCATCTCGCGCTGCATGCGCTCCATTTCGCGCCAAATTGAGGGGGTTGAAAATCTAGGGAACATATTTACTTCCTCCTTCACTTCTGTCTACCACTTTTACGGTTTGTAGAAACGCATCTCATTCATTCAAAAAACCCTCAGGGACCCTGAGGGCTGCTTGGCACGCCGCAGATGATCATCAGGGCAACCTGGAATGTCATCCAACCGTGACTTGTCTTCTGTGTTTCTTTTTATCCATGGTCAGTATACAAAGCGGGTCTCAGAATCATGTTAACTCTGTGTATGAAGAATGTAAAAAATCCAAACCCAGAAAAAGAGATCCCATCCACCGGTATATTTTTTAAACCAGCCATAAAAGGAGGACTGCCTAGATCGCTTCATTTCAAGGAGTGGCATGCCCGAAAAATACCGGCTTTCTCAAATGGCATGAGGACATGTTCCTGTGAGGGTGATTCTTAGATGTTCATTTTCAAATATTGGTCACAAGGGAGGGGTAAAAGCACCTTCCGGAGAGCTTACGGCTTGAAAATCCATTTCTTTTCAGTGGTCAGGAATATCTCGCTTTCTTTCCGCGATCAGCACTCCACTTTCATGACTTTCCCTTCCTGGTAGTCGATGATGACCTTCAGGTAGCCGCTGAGCATCCGGTCCACTTCTGGATCTCCGGTATCCACCCGCAAGCAGTCCAAAGCGTTCAGTTTGCGCCGTGTGGCCACCACCTGGATATTCTCCCGCCCGACCTGTTTGATCACTTCCGGTGTGAACTGCTTGTTGCCCCGGCCAAAGATGAACCCGTTTCCCCCGATAGGGGTGACGATCAATACCCGTTCTGGATAGGTTTGAAAGAGCTCCAGGATCTCTTTCTCGTTGATGTCCTCTCCGACCAATTGCTGGTCATATAGCGCATCGACGCCCAGCAGGGTTTTGGGGAGGTCCAGATGGTCGGCGATGGCCCGGAGCGTGGTGCCCGGCCCCAGCAGGTAAAGCGTGCTGGGATCCATCTGCGTTTCTACGATGTAAGCCGCGATGGATCGTTTTACCACTTTGGTGGAGGGGTTAACATTGGAGGCCACTTTGCCGGGTTGGATTTTATCTCTCACTTCGGGGACGAGGAGGTAGCCGTACAAGCGCGACTCTAAGCGATCATTCCGGAAGGATTCCTCGTCAATGTCCAGGACTTCTTCTTCTACGACGTCCGCCCCTTGGAGAAAGGCATCTACCATCTCCGCCGCAGCCGAAGGGCTGACCGCAAAAGCCCCGCTGTACATTTTCACCCCGGCAGGCACAGCCACCACAGGGATTTCAGTGCCAATCGCGTCATAGATGTCCCGGGCGGTGCCGTCGCCGCCTACGAAGACCAGCAATTCCGCTCCACGTTCGACCATTAAACGGGCGATCCTTTTTGTGTCTTCAGGGGAGGTGTCCCCCGGTACCTGCCCTAAGACCTGGAAAGGGATGCCTGTGTCCTTCAGGTGGTCCGCCCCCATTTTTCCCGGTGCGGTGAGGAAATGGATCTCTTCTCCATTTTCGAGGTGCCCCAAGAAAGCCTGCGTCCGGTCCGGGGTCACCGGCTCGGCGCCCATTTCCACTGCTTTTTGATACATCTCGCCGTCGGTCCCCTTCAACCCTACGCTGCCCCCCATACCTGCCACGGGGTTGACGAGAAGGGCGATGTCCTTTTTCATATTTGAGCTCCTGGCTGGGATCTACACTTTATGAGAAGTATACATGATCTCCGGCGTGGGAGCCAAGGAGCTCCCACGACCGGTATCGGGTTCCGTTTCCCCCTGATTAGGGGTTCATGTCCTGAAAAGGAGCAGGATCGCAAAAATCGTTAAACTCCTGGCAGCCCAATTGGACCCATTCGTAAAATGGCTCGGGATTTCCCTCAATGGCGTACAGTACCTTCTCAACGTTGGGAGCTTGGGCTCTGACCGTTTGGCCCACTTCCGCGAAGAACTCCTGACTCCCGCATGAGGAACTCACGCCGGGGATGATGCCCCGGATATCCTGCAGGTTGAGGTAAGCGGTGCCACCTTCCACTTTGACGTCGATGAGGATATCCTCGGTCTCCTTTGAGAAAAAAGAGGTATAGCCTTCTTCCGCTTCAGATGATGTGGGCCCTTGAAATAACTCCTGGAGGGCGGCCCGGAGGGGATCCTTTTCGGGGGAGATATCGCGTTCCACCGGGAAGACCTGGTCGCATTCCGCTTCTGGGTTCAGTTCTGTGTTGTTGAAGTAGATGGTGACCGTCTCTTCTCCTGTGAATTGGAAGGTGTCCAGAGCGTGCAGCAGGATTGGCAGGTGTTCTTCCAGGCTTGTGCTGTCCGGAGCCCCTAGATAGAAATCGTAGGCCCGTTTGATATCCCCTTGTGTTTTCGTGTAAATGACATGGGTTTCCACCCCGATGACGTTTTCACCTTCTCCGCTTGAATCCACCAACTGGATGGTATAGCGGTAAGCTGAGCCTTGGTTGGTTTCGATTTCCTCCCGGCCTTGACTGACCGACTGTTGAGAAGGCGCCATTGGCGAGGGCATCATCACGGCTTCCACTTCAGCAGGTGGTTCGATGACCTCGGTGTGAAAACCGAGATATACCTCTTGGCTCCCTTTTGGCGTCCAGGCTTGCCCCCCTTCCACCTCCTGCCATGCTGAAGGGATTTCAAAGCGCAGCCCCTGAGCAGGGATGGTGATGGTCATGTAGTCTTCCGCACTGATCTCGGGCGTCGGTTCTTCTTCTGGGACAGCGACCACCCTGGATTCAGCGCCGTGGTATTCATAGGTCTCTCCCCCTGCTTTGAGGATGATGATGAATCCTGGAGTCTGAACCTGAGCGTAGGATTTGTCGGATTCGGGAACACCCAGGCTGGCATCCGGAAACACCTTCTCTTCCACACTCTGGACTGTGATATCCGCGGCCTCAAGGCCCGTTCTCTGCGCTAGATCCGCTTTTGCCAGCTTGATCAGCGCTTCCGCTCCCCCTTGCTCCTCTTCTGATGTGGGTGTGGGGGTTGCTGGAGGGCTGGTCGGCTGGGTGGGAGTCTTTGACAGGCACCCACTGAGCACAAACAACAAGCTGATCAATAAACCTATCCAAAGTATTCTATTTTTCGTTGATGCAGTTTTTGTTTTCATAGTCTTTCCCCATGATTGGTAATGAATGTCCTATACGAAGCGAACGAACTGAAAGGATGTGAAAATGCACATTTGATCGCCGTTCCCAAAGTAAGGATGGGATCGTTTCCTGCGCATTTCAATGTCCTTTTTCCATATTCTAGACGTATACAAAGGGGAAAATGTTCCCTTTTTTTATTAGTTTTCATGTTTTCAGCAAATTCTTGTTAAATCGTTCTCCATGGAGCGCGATTAATCATATCATGGCTGTTAAATGTGTCAAATTCTCGTTTATAGGAAGGAAAGCGATATTGATTTCATTTACCAATCCCATAGGCTCAAACAGCATATCGGAAATTAGTATGATGTGCTGCTTTTTCGGGCGAGGAAATGATATTTGCATAACGCCGATCGGTTTCCTGTCTGGAATCGAGAGGTCAACGTAAGGGTATAATGGGGAACCGGATCTTGGTCGTGTATGCGTGATGGGGATGAGGAGTCGCGGATGGTTTTAAACAGAATCTCTCATAAAGAGGTGAGGGTCTTGTGACCCCCGTTGAAGGATAACCGTTCGTTGATACTGGGGGTGGATATTAAATTTGAGGAAGAGAGACTTCGGTGTTGTAGATGAATCACAAGAAATGGGATAACTGGCCAAGGGTTCTATTGGGCATTGGGTTGTCTTTGGGCAGCGCGATCTTATTTACGTTAGCCTTTCCCCCGTTTGAAATGTGGCCTTTTATTTTCCTGGGATTGGTACCAGTGATCGTAGTCCAGCACCGGGTCATGCCCGCGCGTTTTTCAGGTCTTGCCTATGGCCTGGGGATAGGGGGTTTTTTCGCCGGCTATTTCGATGGGATATTCATACGAGGTCCGTGGTATATGCAAGGTTTGCCCCTGTTCATTGCCTTAATGGCCGGTTTGGTTGGAAGCCGGGATCGAGCCTTTCATCGCCGCACGGATTACCGCTGGTTCTTACTCCAAGGACCACTGGTATGGGTGGGTATAGAGCTCATCCGAGGAGTTATTCCAACCGTTGGTACATGGGGTTTTACATCCTATGCGCTGTATCGACAACCGTGGCTGATTCAGCCGGTGAGCCTGTTCGGCATCTATGGGCTGAGTTTTCTGATCTTGGTGATTAACTATCTCATCGCATCCCTGCTGTTAACGTGGATCGACCAGCGCGATTTTATCGGGTTGGGGCAGCCCGGTTTTCATTTCTCCAATCTATTTCCGGGGACGAAATGGGTTGGCGTGGTTTTGCTGGCTTGGCTGGGTACTTCTCTGGTTATGTTCTATCGTCCAGAAGAGGGGACGAATTCCTCTCTGAAGGCGGCTGCCGTCCATCCTGCTTTCAGAGTGGTCAGTCAAAAAGGAGTGGAGAGGTTGATAGAACACATACGAAACGCCGTAAATCAGGGGCGCAAGTGGTGGCGGTTCCGTCTTTTGACTGGAAACACATTGCGAGCAAGCATTATACACATCTGGTATTCAGGGCAGTGGAAGACCGGGTTTCCATCATCAAAGCTGATGTGGGATTTGATTCAGCCATCATTGATCCCCGGGGAAGGATCTTGGAGAGGGTTGTGACCCCGGATCCGCAGCCAAGCCTGCTCGTCGCGGATCTCCCTTTGGGGCCGGAGGAAACCTTTTTGCGCGATATGGGGGATTGGTTTGGATGGGTATGTCTGGCGGGCATGGCGGGTTTCCTCGCTTTTGTTGTGCTGGTTTCGGTCCGCAACAAGGGGGAGGATTGCAAGGGGGATTTTTTAGTAAGGTGTCCACTATGGGACCAGCGGGTGGTTAAATATCGATCAGCTTTTCACCTCCGCACTGAACGGGAAATATGCTCCGGCATTTTAAATAATCCGATGAAGTTGAATCCTTAGATGGGCCAAGAGCCCGTAAACTTGGCGTGAAGTTGGCAAAAAATGTGCCCTAGGGTCTTGACAAGGGGGGTATTTTCACATAATATTATAGTACTAATAGATTATTACAATAGGATAATATGAAATTACAAATTGATCCTGAGAGCAGTGTGCCCATCTATGTGCAGATCGAGGATGAAATTCACTCCCTGATCGCTGCGGGCCAATTAAAACCGGGAGAGCAGCTGCCCACCATACGTGAACTGGCTGCTGATTTGCGGGTTAACCTCAACACGGTCGCCCGGTCCTATTTGGAATTGGACCGGGAAGGGGTGATCTCCACCCAGCGAGGGCGAGGGACTTTTGTGTCCGGGGTCCCGGACAAAGAGCAAATCGCTAAAAAGCGACAGAGGAAGTTGCAAACGATCATCCGCTCAGCGTTGGAGGAAGCCCACCACCTCGGGTATCAACCTCAGGAAATCAGGGAGACATTTCAGAAGGAAATTAGCAAGTGGAGTGAAATCAATGGGGAATAAACAACCTATCCAAATTTATCCCGAATTGAAAGGAGGGAGATGACCATGGTTGTCAAACCCACAGGACAAGGTTTCATTTATGAGGAAGAGAAAAAATCCCAGGTGAACGGGGTTGCTGTTTTAGCATTTCTAGTGCTCCTGATGGTTTCCAGCGGGGCGACGGTTTGGATGGCTTTAGAGGGGATAAGGTGGGAGTGGATCCTGGCCGAGGCGCTGGGGCTGAATCTGATTGGCATCTATGTGCTGCTGGCGTTCAAGGTGGCGGAGCAGTGGGAGAAGACTATCCATCTCCGTCTGGGTAATTTCATCGGCTAAAGGCCCGGGTCCGTTTTGGATCATCCCTATCGTGGACACCATCCCCGCCTGGATCGACCACCGGGTGATGGTCACATCATTCACGGCAGAACGCACCTTGACCAAGGATACGGTCCCGGTGGATGTGGATGCTGTCCTCTTCTGGGTAGTGTGGGACGCGGAGAAAGCGGCCCTGGAGGTGGAGGATTACCGGGCGGCGATCGCTTGGGCAGCGCAAACCGCCCTGCGGGAGATCATCGGGCAGATGGAACTGGCCGACATCCTGGTCGGGCGAGCCCGCATGGACGCGGAACTCCAGCACATCATTGATGACCGCACCACCCCGTGGGGGATCACCGTGCAATCCGTGGAAATCCGGGACATCGTCATCCCTGGCGGGTTGGAGGATGCCATGAGCCGCCAGCCGAGGCGGAGCGGGAGCGTCAGGCGCGGGTCATCCTGGGCGAAAGTGAGGAGCAGATCGCGAACTCCTTTGCCAAGGCCTCCGAAGCGTACCGGGAAAATCCCACAGCGCTGCACCTGCGGGCCATGAATATGCTTTTTGAGGGGCTGAAGGAAAAGGGTGCCATGGTCATCGTCCCCTCCAGTGCAGTGGACACCATGAATCTGGGCGGCTTAATGGGCATGACCGCTATGGGCGGGATGGCTGAAGGGATGACGGCACCCGATTCCAAAGAAGAGGAGTGAAAAGTCACAAATGGACCAGCAAACGTATTCTGCGGATGTGGTGGAGGTAACAGTTAAAGGTGCCTTTGCCACCCAGCATGAGTTCTGGGCGGGGGAAGAACGGTTAGGTGAGTTGAAGTTGAAATTTGGAAAGATTCAGGGAGATTTTACAGGCCGCCAGGGTGAACGGTATGCGATTGAGCAGACCGGTTTCTGGAAGCGGGGCTTTCTAATAGCAGATGATGAGGAAATTCTTGGGAGGGCCAATCCTCCCAAGAATTTCAGTCCCAGGCTGGTGATTGAATTTGAGGGGGAAGGGTATGCATGCCGTCCGGTTGGCTTCTGGGCTCGGAAGTGGCTGGTGAAGGACACCTTAGGGGAAATCCTGATGGTCATGGAGCCCCGGGACGCGTTTAAGCGGGGTGCCTATCTTCAAATATATAAATCCATCCCCCTTGGACTGCTGGTCTTCTTTTATGCCGTGGTCCACAAACGATGGCAGGAGCAGTCCGCAGCCGCCTCATCCGCTGCTGCAGCGTGATCAAAAACCAGCGAGAGCCTTCGAAACCAGCGTGGTTTTCTCATTCTGCAAGTTTTGACCGTCTGGCAGTCCATTCTCCCTCTTGGATAAGGATAAAAGGAAGAATTCAGAGATGCTACAGGTTCGAGTTGGTATCCAAATGAAGGGGGAGTATGAGCTTCGTTAAAATGAACGTTGCTGTGGCCAAGAATTATGAAATCAAACCGATAAGTGGGTGAGTGAGGATTTGGTGATACAATGGGCGGTTGGTTTGATGTATGATTATTGAGAAATCTGGAGGAAAACGAATGGCAAATAATGGCAATGTCTTGGAAGTCAGGCACATCGCCAAACAATTTGGGGACGTGCAAGCGGTGAAGGATGTCTCCTTCTCGGTTGGCGAAGGGGAGATCTTTGGCTTGCTCGGTCCCAACGGCGCGGGGAAAACGACCACCATTCGGGCTGCGCTGGACATCATCAAACCCACCAGCGGCGAAATCCAAATCCTGGGCGGGAAGATGACGGAAGATAAAAAATCCAGGATCGGCTATCTGCCCGAAGAGCGCGGTTTGTATGATGAGATGACGCTGCTCGATACGCTGGTCTATTTGGGTCAGCTCAAGGGTCTGGATAAGTCCACTGCCTTGCAGCGCTCGGAAGCCTATCTCAAAAAAGTGGATTTATGGGATGTGCGGGAGCGGAAAAACCAGGCCCTGAGCCAGGGGATGGCCCAGAAAGCCCAATTCGTAGCGGGCACGATGCATGAACCGGATTTGATCATCATCGATGAACCCTTCAGTGGGCTGGATCCCGTCAATACGCGGATTATCAAACAGCTGCTTTACGATATGCGGGACCGGGGGGCGGGGATCATCATGAGCACCCACCAAATGCATCAGGTGGAGGAGATGTGCTCCCGGATTTTGCTCATCAACCGGGGGGAGGGCGTGCTCTATGGCCCGCTGGACGAGATCAGGGCTCAATTCCGGAGCAATGCGGTAGAGGTGGATCTAAAAGGCCAGTTAGATTACGTAGAAGGGGTGGAACAATTAACGCCCCGGAATGGGGGCTATCGCATGCTTCTAGGAGAGGGGGTAGCTGCAGAGGATGTGTTACAGCGGCTGGTTTCCAATCCCGGGGTGACGGTGGAGCGCTTTGAACGGGTGGAAGTGTCCCTGGAGGAAATATTTGTCAAAGTTGTCAGCGGCGATCGGGGTCAAATCAGGGAGGAGGTGGGGGAATGAGGACAATTTGGCTGGTAGCGAAAACCACCTATCGTCAGCGCGTTAAATCCCAAACTTTTTTGCTGCTCACTTTTGGTTTGCCCTTGGTCATGGTCGTAGCCGGCGCTGTGCCGGTCCTCACCGAGTTGCGGGGGGATATACCTACCATTGGGTATGTGGATCAGACAGCTCAAATGGCGGATTTGAAGGAGATTGAAGTGGAGGGGGAAACGGCTTCCCTGATCTCTTATCCCACACTGGAATCTGCAAAAGGGGGATACCAGAGCGGGGAAGTGGGTGGATACCTGGTTATCCCTGAGGACTATTTCGAGGGTGGTGCACCGGAATATTTTGGCGAAGAGCAGCCCAATGCGAAGACTGAAGCAGCGTTGGAAAAGTTGGTCAGAGTGGGATTTTTGTCCGGTGCACCCTCATGGGCAGTAGCGCGTGTAGAAAACCCAGCTGATGTTACCTATATCGCTCAAAAAACAGGTCAGCGCGTTTCTGAGGGGCCAGCCATCATCCTCCGGGTGGGGGTCCCTATATTTTTGGCTTTGGTTTTTGTGTTGACGATCTTCACCGGTGCCAACCAGATGGGGTCAGTCGTGGTCTTGGAGAAAGACCAGCGGGCGATGGAAGTGGTGGTGACCTCCATTTCCCCCACGGAGCTGGTTTCCGGGAAAGTGTTGGGGATGACCTTGCTCAGTTTGACCCAAGTTGGGGTGTGGATTCTCTCTGCTGTCTTGGCTGTCCTTTTACTCTTTGTGGATGACTTGATGGGTCATTCCCTGAGCATCCCTTGGGGAGGATTGCTGTGGGCCGCGTTGTTGGGGGTCCCGGGTTATTTCCTCTTCGCGATGATCGGAGCCGGCTTAGGGGTCATCGCAGGAGATGCGGAGCAGGCCCGGCAGTTGGCGGGGATGCTGGGATTTTTGGGTCTGGCTCCTATGTACTTCATGGGCGTGATTGTGGAGGCTTTGAATGGCCCTTTGGCTGTCGGTTTGACGTTATTTCCCTTTACAGCCCCGACAGTGGGTTTGTTCCGATTGGCGCTGACCGACGTTCCTTTATGGCAGCTTGCGGGCAGTTTCTTGATCCTGGTGATCAGTTTGCTGGCCAGCGTTTGGTTTGTGTCCCGCATTTTCAGGGCGACCATGCTCATGTATGGACAGAAGCTCAAACCGCAAGAAGTCTTAAAGGCCCTTTCTGAGTCAAGATCCACCGGTAAATTCGGACGAAGAGGAAGAGTCGTATGAATAAAATCTTTGTCATCGCGAAAAGGGAGTTTCAAGAGCGCGTGCGCAGCCGGACATTTTTATTCACCGCCATCGGCACGCCACTGATATTAATCGCGATCTGGTTTTTCACCGGGGGTATGGACGCGGATACACCGACTCCTGACCTGGGCGGATTGTCGGAATTAACTCCGGAAGTGGGAAGGATAGGGTATGTCGACCAAGCAGGTCTCATTGAAGAGATCTCTGCACCCATTCAACCGGGTCAATATCAATCCTATCCAGACCAGAAAGCAGCAGACCAGGCCCTCGCTCAAGGGGATATCGACGCCTATTTCCTCATCCCTGAGGATTACCGGGAGACGGGGGAAGTGCACCGGGTGAGTGAAGGGATCCCCACCTCGCCACCGGATACGGAGTCATTTGAGTGGATATTAATCAAGAACCTGTTCGCTGAAACCGGTGAAGGGCAATTATCCAGGTTGCGTTACCCATTTCGGGGAAATGAACCCCGTTTCGTCTCCTTGGTCCGGGAGGCGGAAGGGGAGGGAGAAGGGGGGGATATCGGGAATATGATGCTGCCCTTTATCGTCACCATGGCCATCATGCTGCCTTTATTTACAGGAGGAGGGTATTTACTGCAAAGTTTGGCCAAAGAGAAAGGGAGCAGGATCATGGAGGTGTTGTTGGTCTCTCTGCGCCCCCGGCAATTGTTGATGGGAAAGCTGTTGGGATTGGGGGCCTTGGTGTTGGTGCAGTACGGAATCTGGGTGCTGATCGGTGGAGTGTTGGTCAAAGTTCTCAATCAAGAACCTTCTGGCCTGCTGGCGAGCGTCCAATTTTCTTCTCAAGAGCTGGGTTTCATCCTGCCTTTTGCTTTGGGCGGTTTTTGTCTTTACGCCGCTCTGATGGGCGGGATTGGCGCCTTGGCGCCCGATATGGAAGGCAGCCGCACCTGGACGTTTCTGATTACCCTGCCCATGATGGCCCCGATTTATTTTTGGACGGCGATCGCCAGGACGCCGAACGGCACCCTGGCTTTGGTCTTAAGCATGTTCCCATACTCATCCCCGGTAGCTATGTTATTGCGCATGACGGTCACTAAGGTCCCCATCTGGCAGATCGGTACCAGTGTGGGATTGTTGGCTTTGGCTGTGATCGGGACGGTGTGGGCCATGTCCCGCCTTTTCCACGCCCAAGCCCTGCTCAGCGGGGAAAGTTTGTCCCTGCGCCGCTTCTGGGAAGCATTCACACAGACCTGAGGGATGAATGGGTGATTTTAGGGCATTTACAGATTATGTGATCGCATCTCAGCGAGGTATTCATTCTTGAAATCGGTAAAAGCTGCCCTCCTTGGTGAAGATAATTCACTCTTTGTTTATTACCTCTTGACATTTAGGATCACCTGGGGAGTTTGGATCCCAATGGCTTTATGGAAGGTGGAGCATCCCCTTTTCGCTTCGGGCGTGCTGCCCATCCTGCCTATGGACACCGGTGGGAATGCCCGTCCAATGTGGTTGGCATTGGGTGTACGGTGCCTGTTCACGGTAGCCATTGTCCTCTCAATCATTGGCTTTCTCTCTCTAGGCCTCTATCGTCATGTTAAGGTCATCCGAGTTGGAGAAAGGGTCAGTTCTTTAGCGAATATCCGGTCATTTATCCCCGCCATTGCATTGGTGTGTTTGTTTCTCATCCCGTCACTCCTTTTAATCTTATTGCGGACTTTTGCCAATCGGGCTTGTATGTTGGGGGATTTGGGTGTAGTCGCTTCCTATCGCCAGGGGTTCGAAGTGCTCGGTGCGAACCTCGGTCCGTCGTTTATCCTTTTCTTGCTGCAGATCGCCATCAGTGTAGGCGTTGGTTTGGCTTTGTTTATCCCAGGTGCCCTGATCCTCCTGTGTTGTTTTTTGTGGCCCTTGCTCTTGCTCATTCAGGGCACGTTTGCGGCATTCTTTTCTACGTTGTGGACCCTGGCATGGAACCAATGGACTGGGTAGGGTGAAGAAATCAATTACACGCGAGAACTGGACCCGAACATTAAGTATGGAATAACTTTTTAAAAAGGAAGATATATGAAAATTCTCTTGATTGTTCTGTCTGTCGTGTTTGGCTTGGGAATTTTGGTTTGGTTGGGATTGCAGATCACTCCCCAACCGTTTCCAAACTATTCGGAATCGGGTGCTTCAGGGGACGAGGTACCAATCCCTCCAGACCTGCCTCATCCGGTGGAGCGTTTTTATCGTCAATTGTTTGGCGAAAAAGCGACCAAGGTCCACTCAGCAGTCATCACCGGATGCGGCACGATGCGCATCCAGGGAATCAGGCTGCCGGTTCGTTTTCGGTTCACACATGATGCGGGAGAGGGGTATCATCACTACATAGAAGCCACATTTTATGGTTTCCCAATTTTAAAAGTGAATGAGTATTACCTTGACGGGAAGGGACGAATAGAACTCCCGTTTGGCGTCATTGAAGATGATCCCCGTGTGAATCAGGGGGCGAATTTAGGGTTGTGGGCCGAATCGGTCTGGTTTCCCTCCCTCTTTCTTACGGATTCCCGCGTGCGGTGGGATCCCATCGATGAAGTCACCGCCTCGCTCGTGGTCCCCTTTGACGGGGATCAAGAAAGGTTTATCGCTCGTTTTGACCCCCAATCGGGCATGCTGACCTTCCTCGAATCCATGCGTTATAAAGGAACGGAGGGGGATGAGAAGATCCTTTGGATCAACGAAGCTCGAGATTGGGGTGAGATCAGTGGTCACAAGACGTTGGTAGAAGGGGCCCTGGTGTGGTTTGATGAAGGGAGCCCCTGGTTTGTGTTCCAGGTGGAAGACATCCGATATAACGTAGATGTAGGGGAATACATCCGGACCAAAGGTCCCTGATATTCGCCACGTCGGAAGGGGGTCGGGATGTTAGTGTTCTCGCTGTGAGGAGTGCCAGGTTATTCGGGAACCCTCACAGTGCGGTCCTCGTTAGCGTGAAACTCATATCGTTCCCCCTCATACTCGAGGATGATGATGTAGCCAGGCGTGACCACCTGGGCATAGGATTTGCCGGGCTCTGGTACCCCAAGGCTGGCATCGGGAAAATCGGTGAACTCAACGCTGACCGTGTCTATGGCATTGGGGTCGAAGCCTTCCATTTGGGAAAGTATGGCTTTCGCTCGCATGACGAATTTCTCGCTTCTCTCTGGTATATCGGGCTCCGTTGCTTTTGAAGTCGTATCAATAATGGAAAACTCACCACATCCGGCAAGCAGGACGACGGACACAGCCAGAGCAAACAGCGTTCGTAAAGTCTTCTTTTTCCCCACAATTGTCTCCTTTTCTCGGCGAGATGGGTTTGTTACCCCCTCCGGAGGTGTGGACTGCACCCCGAGGGGGTTTTGTTTACGCGACTAGGTTATGGTAACTTCCAATAAGCAATATTCGTAATATCCACGCGAAATCCCGGGGTCTCTGAAGCGGCGATAAAGGCTCCGAATCTCCCAGTTGTGAACAGATCACTCGTCTTCGTGACCGCCTCGTGGCCGTTGATGTAGCCGGTGAGTTTGCTGCCTTTTGCTTTGATGCCAATTCGATTTGTGGCTTCTGGTCCGGTCTTTATGTATTCGCTTTTCGTCCAATTCTGAAAGATGGCATACTCTTCTCCATCCCAGGCGTATAAGCGCAAATGGCCACTGCAGGTGATGCCAAACAGAAATCCCTTGTTATATCCTTCATCGGTTTTAGGGGCTCTGAAAATCATCCCAAACCGGTCCTTTCCGCTGCATTCCTCACCAAAAGTACCTGTGTATTCCAGGTAGAAGTTTTCAACTTCCGGCCAGGAGATCCCCCAGTATTCGCTGTTGTCAGCTTTGAACGCAGTCAGGGTCATTTTCCCGTCTTTGACCTCTAATTCTGATCGGTTGCTTTTATAAGGAGACCAGTTTACGCTGTTGTCGAAATCATCTTCGAAGGTGGGGGCGCCCAATGTGTCTCTCGGGTCACCGGGGACCGGCGTGAAGGTCGGGGTGGTTGTGGGGGTGTGTGTCGGCGTCGGTGTAGGAGAGGGGGTCATGGGAGTAGCGCTGGGGGAAGGTGTTTCCGAAGCTTGTGCCGGGGACAGTGTGTCGGTAGGGGATGGGGTATCGGAGGGGAGGGCGTTCATGGTTGCCGCGACGATGGTGGCGATGATGCCCTCGGAGTCTACTTCCTGTCCTGTGTCTGCTTTCCCACAACCGGCAATCAGGATGGCGATGAGTACAAGGGGGTAAAGACGTTTCATTGCTTTCTCCTCAACACGGGATTCCTGCTGCTTTTTAGGGGGTGATGTATTAAGTGTACTCGTTTCAATACGATAGTCAATAGTGATCTACTGCCGGGCTTTGGGTGGAGGAGCAAGTTCAACATTAGCAGCGGTGTGAAGGTTAGGGAACGTTCGCCAAGGGATATGGTTCAAAGGGCAGGGATTGATCACCGGTGCTGCTGGCATCGTCGCTTCTTGACAAGGCTGTTCTTTGATCTATAATGTGTTCAGCTTTTGGATATTCAGGTTCTGAATATATGTCTGATGCAGAGAATGAATTGACGTTGGAATACATCTTGTTGGGCATCCTTTGGGAGCAGCCTCTACACGGCTATGCCCTCTTTCAGAAGTTAAAAGAGAACCGCGAGTTATCTCGAATCTGGCAGGTGAAGCGCAGCAAGATGTACTATTTGTTGGAGAAGTTGGAGGAGAAGGGCCTGCTCTCCTCTGAACTTGTGAAGACCCCTTCTCATCCTGATCGCAAGATGTACAGGCTTACGACGCGGGGCCAGCGTGAATACCAGTCCTGGGTGTGTTCGCCGGTGGAAAGCGGTCGGCACATGCGGATTGCTTTTTTATCCCGCCTTTATTTTGCTCTCCGCGAGGGAGAAGAGCAAGCATTGGCATTGATCGAACGTCAAATAACCCTCTCTGAATCGTGGATAGAAAGCTTAGAAAACCAATTAAACGCCCTTCAAGACCCGGATTTCATCACCCAGGAGATATTCCAATTTCGGATAGGTCAGGTAGGGGCGATGTTGGACTGGTTGCGCTCCTGTATTGAGGGTATCGCCAACCAGCAATTTGGTTAATTCTTATTTATGAGGATATCGATGATGAAAAAGACAAACTTCCGTTTATTCGTTTCCCTTATCCTTTTAACCTTTCTCCTCAACAGCGCTTGCAGCGCTTTGCCCGCTGCGGGAGGATCCTCTCAAACCTTACAGATCAAGGATGCCACGGGCCATAAGGTCACCGTGGATGGGCTGCCGCAGGAAATCGCCATTGCCGGAAAGGCATCGGTGATGGTTCAGGATGCCGTCTTCATGTTCGATGAAGCAGATCGAAAGATCAAAGCCCTGGAGAACCGCAACCAATCTGTTTTTGATTTTTTACCTGTCGTGGATCCCACCGTGGATGAGAAAGACCTCTTTGCGCAGGATGCCGGGCCCGAGCAGGTCGCTGCGGTGAGACCAGATCTGGTCTTGATGAAAAATTTCAACAAACCAAAGCTGGGGGAAACCATTGAAAGATTGGGCATCCCTGTTCTCTACCTTAATTTGGAAACCCCTGATGTTTTTTACAAGGATATAGAAACGCTCGGAGATGTGTTTGGGAATCCTGACCGCGCGGATGAGATCATCCAATTTTACCGGAGCCGGGTGGAGGAAGTAGAGGAGATCACCTCGGGTGTGGAGGAGGGGGAGAGGCCGCGAGTCCTCCTCCTGAAACACAGCGAACAAGGAGGGGAATTCGCGTACAGCGTACCTCCGGCTTCTTGGTTGCAAACCCGGATGGTGGAGATTGCGGGCGGTGAGCCGGTATGGGTTGAAGGAGGAGGAAGTGGGGGATGGTCCGTGGTCAACTTCGAGCAGATCGCTGCTTGGGATCCGGATCAAATTTTCATCATAGACTATAAAGGAAATGCGGATCAAGTTGTGAATCGCCTGCAGGAAGACCCATTGTGGTCTAATCTGGCTGCCGTGGAAAACGGTGACCTTTATGCATTTGCCTTTGATTTTTACAGCTGGGACCAACCGGATACCCGTTGGATATTAGGTCTGGAATGGTTGGCAACCAAAGTGCAGCCGGGACGTGCATCCGGGATCGATATCCTTGCGGAGGTGAATGAGTTTTACAGCACGCTTTACCGTTTGGACCAGGATGCCATCCAGGATCATGTCCTACCCAAGCTTAAGGGAGACATCCCATGATGGAGAGGTGCTCTGGTGAGTAAAGGATCCCCCCGGCGTATGGTATTCATTCTGGGAATTGGGACCTTCCTCGTTCTGGCGGGGTCCCTTTTTCTGGGTCGTTACCCGCGTCCTTTCTGGATGCCGCCCGGGCTGCTGGCTGAGGATATACTCGCCCGGCGTCTGGTGTTTTCCCTCCGCCTACCCCGCTTGTTGACAGCCCTGCTTCTGGGCATGACCTTGTCAGCCACAGGCGCTGTGCTCCAGATGGTCTTTCGGAACCCACTCGTGGAACCGGGGTTCTTGGGCGTCACCCAGGGAGCAGCCTTTGGCGCGGCTTTGAGCATCTTATGGTTGGGGGACCATCCCCTGGTGATTGAGTTGTCCGCCACCGCCTTTGGATTAGCGGGCTTGTTTGGATCCTATTTTTTATCTCAGCGATTACGTTTTGGAGGGTGGGTGCTGCGCCTGGTATTGTCCGGGGTCGCGGTTTCAGCCCTCTTTTCAGCGGGGGTAGGGGTGTTAAAATATGTCGCTGATCCCCTCACTCAGCTTCCCGAGATCACGTTTTGGCTGCTGGGTGGGTTGTGGAGCGTTACCTGGCGAAATTTCTGGTACGTCCTGCCTTTTGCGGTAGTGGGCTTGCTGACGGTGCTGCTGATGCGCTGGAGGGTGAATTTGCTTTCTTTGAATGATGAGACGGCTTTTTCCCTGGGAGCTGCAACCAGCCAGGAGCGCTTGATCCTCCTTTTCACCACTGTGGCAGCCACCGCGGCATTGACGTCCATCAGCGGCATCATCGGTTGGGTGGGCTTGATCATCCCCCACATTGCCCGCCGGCTTATGGGAGCCAGCGCGCATAAATCAATCCCCGTGGCCATGTTGTTGGGGGGGATCTTCACCGTGATCAGCGATGATATCGCCCGCACCCTGCTCTCCGGTGAGATCCCACTCGGGATTCTGACCTCGGCGATCGGCGCGGTTCTTTTCATGTACCTCATGATCAGCATGGGCATCAAAGTGAGGACGTGATGGATAAAGCAATCGCTGCCAAAGCTATCTCATTCGGATATCATGAGGGGGATTCCCCGGTCCTGCAGGAGCTGAGCCTGGATATTCCGGCCCGGAAAATCACTGCCATTTTGGGACCCAACGGCACAGGCAAGACCACGCTGCTGCATCTCCTCCTTGGCCTGCTTAAACCTGATCAGGGAGAGATCACGGTCCAGGGGAAAAAGCATGGGGTTTATTCCCGACGGGAGCTCTCCCGAATGATGGGGTTAGTGGCTCAATTTGAAAGCATCCCTTTCAACTTCACCGTGCTGGAATACGTATTATTGGGACGCTCCCCCTACTTAAAACCCTTTCAGACACCAGGGGAAAAAGATCTTCAGATTGCTATGGAGACGTTGGAATCCTTGGGGATCTTGAAGTTAGCGGAGAAGCCGGTCACGGAGCTAAGTGGTGGAGAGCGGCAGTTGGTTCACCTCGCCCGGGTGCTGGCACAGCACACAAAGATCCTTCTCTTGGATGAGCCCACGGCGCACCTGGACCTGGAGAACCAGAACAGAATCCTGACCATGTTGAAGGATCTGGCCCTGCGGGGAATTTCCATTGTCCTCACCACCCACGATCCCAATGTGGCCATCTTTGTTGCAGAATATTTTGTCTTGGTCAAAGAAGGGCGGATTTTCTGTGAAGGGGATCTGGACTCGGTCATCACTCCGGAAAACTTGTCTACCATGTATAATGCACCTATCAGGGTGGAGCATGCCAATGGGCATACGATGGTAGTTATGGACAAAAACGGATGAAACGACCGGTACGCATACTCGTCACGGGTGAAATTGGGGCAGGGAAGACCACGTTTTGCTTGCAGATAGCTGATCAGTGCCATCAAGCGGATTTAGAGTTAGGGGGCGTCATCTCACCGGGGGTTTTTGAGGGGGGGCGGAAAGTGGGTATTGACGCGATCGACCTCAAGAGTGGTCAAAGGCGTCGTTTAGCTTACCTGCGGGGGGAAAAGGCCAACGGCCCCTCGACAAAAGGCTGGTCCTTCGTGAAGGAAAGCGTGGCTTGGGGGAACCGTGTCTTGGCACGAGCGGCGCCTTGTGACGTATTGATCATTGATGAACTTGGTCCGTTGGAGTTCGAACGTGGTGAGGGTTGGGTGGAAGGCGTATCCTTGGTCGATGAGGGGGATTTCAATGTTGCCTTTGTCGTTGTCCGCCCCCATTTGCTGGACCAGGCCCTGGAGCGCTGGCCCGCTGCCCAGACCATCAAACTCACCTCAGAGAGCGATATCCCTCATCTGGCAAAAAAAACCTTTCAGTGTTTCGAGTGGAAATAAGGACTTTCTTAGAGCTTCTTTGTTCTATCACACTCAAGTTTACACTTTTCACCACCCCAGGGTTGCTTCACCCGGCTTTAATTTTTATAGTTGGTGCGTTCGAAAGGGTCTGAAACACCCGAGAAAAACATCGATGATGTATCGGCAGGGGTGATATAATACGGACGTAAACTTCAAATTTGCGTTGCTCCCTGACATCGTTGAAAAATTTACAAACCACCGAATGGGCGCGTGGGTCAGTGCGGTAGACTGTGCTGCTGCCGATAGCAGCTGAAATGCTGCCTATCCAGCCTGATGTCCGGTCTGCACGTTATTCCACCAAGGTTAAGAGGAACCGTTTGACGCCCAAAGAGATCGAGGGCGCTATAATGCGAGGAGGGAGGTTCCTGGGAAGGGAGTGGGACGTGCGGGAGGTGGGGCTCTCCTGGCAGACCGAATGCAATTGTTTCCAAGTCTATTTAATAAAATGCTTGTTGATCTTAAAGTTAATCCGATTTTCCTCAAACGGAAATATTTACCGAGCCCAGGACGCTTTCTTTGTTAAAATTTTTTCACCCGCCCCAAATGGATTCCGAGGATCAGGCCCGCCAGGCGCAGGTTGTCAATACCATCCTGCTGATTGTTTTATTTGGGTCCTTCCTGTTTTTCATCATCTCTAAATTTGCCTGGGAAGCTAACCAAATGATTATGGGGTTGGCGGGCGGCATGTCCCTGTTTGTAATAGGCCTGAAAGCCCTGCTCAATGCAGGCCATGTACAGCTGGTGAGTTATTCGCTTTCCCTGGCATTGTGGATCGCCTTCAGCGTTCCTATCTACGTGTTCGATGGGATTCGTGATGTCGCCATCAGCGGATATTTCCTGGCAATGGCAATTACCGGTCTGTTACTGAGGGGAAACCGGTTATTTTCTTTTGTCGTCTTGGCTTCCTTTTCTGTTGCTGGAGCCTACCTGGCGGAAACCAGGGGAATACTGGTCACCTCTTTTAAAATTCCTCCAGTGCCTGTTGACCTCTTCACTTTGCTGATCACCCTGAATGCAACAGCGTTATTAACGCGCTTTACTGTAAGACGAATGGTCCAGGTGGAGGAAAAGGTCCGCCTGGAGCGGGACAAAGCCCAGCAATATCTTGACATTGCCGGAGCAATCATCATTGCCCTGGATCTGACAGGGGCTATTACCCTGATAAACAAACGAGGCTGCCAGGTCCTCGGTTATGAGGAAGAAGAGATACTGGGCAAGAACTGGATAGATGAAATTATTCATCCGGACCAGTGGGACAGGGCCAGGGGTAAATTTACCCGGGTTCTGGCAGACCAAAGCGCAACCCCTGTGTTTATGGAATACGTGGTGATCACAAAAAGTGGTCAAGAGCGGGATATCACCTGGATTTCTACGACGCTTGAAAACGAGGACGGCGAGATTGTTGGAACACTGAACTCGGGGCGGGATATTACAGAACAAAATGAGCTGGAAAAGCAACTTACTCGTATTGCAACGCATGACCATCTGACCGATCTACCAAACCGGCTGCTGTTCAGTGACCGCTTAGAAATAGCGCTTGCCCAGGCACAGAGAAACAGCGAGCAAGTGGCTGTGATGTTGATGGACTTGGATCAATTCAAAGAAATCAACGACACATTGGGACACAGTGTAGGGGACCAGTTGCTGCAGGAAGTTGCCATCCGGATCAAAGGTCTGCTGCGAAAGAGTGATACGATAGCTCGGATGGGGGGCGATGAATTCGGGATAGTCCTTCCTGCGATTTCAAAGCGGGAAGATGCTGGGAAAGTTGCTGCCAAGATATTGGAAAGGCTAAATCAACCTTTTTTGACTGATGAGCACCATCTGACAATCGCCATAAGTATCGGCATAGCTATCTACCCCGATGATGGTGACAACGGCGAGGACTTGATGAAGATGGCAGATATCGCTATGTATCGCGCCAAGAGAAATAGATCTGATTCCTATCAATATTTCTTAGAAGATGGAATTCAAACCTAAATTTATGGGTCAGTTTTCTTCTTCGAAAGAAAATGACCTGTCCCTGTTCCTTTGGGAGCGTTGAATGAGCGAAGACACCGAGGAAGGCTATTGGGCATACCTAAGAACAAACGGGTAAGCACTTGATCTTCGCGTTAGGAAGAAATTTTCTTGGGGTGATAGGAGTTAGCTGAGATGAATCGATATGCAAATGGAGAGGAAACCCGTGAAAAGCGGAGGGTGTTTTCACACCTCAGTCTGAATGTATTCCTGATGGTCGTGATGGGTATTGCTTTCGCTTTTGTGGGGATGGGGGTAATTTTTCTCACAAATCATGTCCTGTGCCAGCATTCCTTGGAGATAGCGGAATCCAAAACTCGCTGATTCTGGACCGCAACCTAGCTATTCATACTTATTTCAACCATGATTTAAAGCCAGCAGTATTTGAGCTGACGGAACCAATTATTGAGGATGGCTATTTTGACCCGACCTGGATGTCGTCCACCTATGCAGTCAGGGAAATCGAAGGCTATTTTCAGGATCTGAATTCTTACAATTTTTATTACAAAGAAGCAGCCATTGATACCCGCAGCCCTAAAAATGAGGTTGATGCTGGAATCAGGCGTTGATGACTTTCAGAAATGCTTCCACGACCGCCGGGTCAAATTGCTTTCCAGCCTGTTGTGTGATGTATGAGAGGGCTTTTTCGTCCGGCCACGCGTCGCGATAGGACCGATCAGACCTGAGCGCATCCCAGACATCCACCACGGCGAAGATTCGGGCTCCAAGAGGAATCTCTTCTCCCTCTAACCCCTGAGGATATCCAGTCCCGTCCCACTTTTCATGATGACAATAGGGGATATCCAGGGCTGGCTTGAGGTAGTCAATTTCGGAGAGCAAATCATAGGCGTATTGGGGATGCTGCTTCATCAGCTCCCACTCTTCTTCATTGAGAGAACCCTCCTTCTGTAGGATTTGATCGGGAATGCCCATTTTGCCAATGTCGTGCAGCAACGCCCCCCGCCTGATATGGGCAAGCTGCGCATCTTCTACCCCCATCTCTTCTGCCAGTGCCATGGACATTTCAATCACGCGCCGGGCGTGGCCCTCTGTTTCCTGATCCTTAAGCTCCAATGCCCGCGCCCAACCCTCAAGTGTGGCGTCATACGTTTGGATGAGCTCAAAATTGGATCGCTGCAGATCTCCAAATTGCTGGGCGCTGTGTATAGCAATCGCAGCTTGGTTTGCCAGGGTCTTCAAAAAATCCATCCAATCCCGTGAGGGGTCGAGAGGGGATCGGTGACAGACCTCAAGCACGCCCACAATTTTCCCTTTCGCGATCAAGGGTACACCAACATAAGCGACAAAACTTTCTCTGTGAAACAACTTGTCGCGCTCAACACTGTCAGCCTCCAGAGAAAGGTCGGGAAGATGGATGATCTTCCGTTCGTAAGCAACCTTACCTGCTTGCCCTTCTCCCATGCGCGCGCTCGTTTTCTGGACAACCTCCGTTCGAAACCCTTGCCCAACAACATATTCCAGGTGTTGCGTTGTTGGCTGATAAAGAAGAATATCCCCCGCATCCACCTCAAGGTTGCGAATGAGCCGATCAATAAGCACATTGAGTATTGTCTCAATATCCAGGCTTCCCGAGATGGCCTGGTCAATCTCTTGTAAAACCTGCAGACGCATCATGCGCTGTTCGGACTCTTGGCGGGAACGGATCTTGTCAACCACACTGGCCAGCTGGTTGGCAAGGGCGACCAGCATGCGTTCATCCTCCACGCTAAATGCCCCCACCTCATTGCTCTCCAGATTGATCACACCCAATGTGTGATCACCGGACACCAGAGGGACACACAGTTCGGAGCGCACTTCAGGGTAAACCTCCCGGTAATCCTCGGCACGTCTGACATCGGAGATGTTCATAGGTTCACCGCGCTCTGCCACTTTGCCTACGATGCCCTGGCCCAATCGGGCTGTAATAGATTGATATTGCTCTTCTGTGCGATAGCTGGCATGGTGCTCGAGCACACCTTCGCGCTCATTCAGCAAAAGCACACCACAATTCTTGGGAGAGAAAGCGTTTTCAATCAACTTTGTTGTCTTTTCAATGACAACATTTTCGTCATTCGTCTCAACGCCCATAGCAGCGATGGTGTGCAGGATGGAAAATCGCTCCACCTGACGCTCAATGAGCTGTTCAGAATGGCGGCGGTCGGTTACATCCCGGGAATTTATCACAATCCCACCCACACTGGGATCATCCAGGGCATTGCTCCCCACAGACTCGATCGTCCGCCAGTCGCCATTTTTGTGTTTCATGCGGTATTCGATTCGACCCGATTCGCCAGGTTTATCCATACGTTCCTGAAAATACCTCACCAGATCTGGCAAATCATCTGGGTGCACATACTCAAAGGCTTTCTGTCCTTCATGCTCCTCAGGAGTATAACCGAGCACATCTTCAAGGGAGGGGCTGTTATATAATACGGTTCCATCCTTATCTACAACTGTAATCATATCCTGTGCATTCTCAATCAAGGCCCTGAACCGCTGTTCACTCAATCTTTGGGCTTGTTCCGCTTCAACCCATTCAGTGATATCCGTGGTAGCGCTGATGATCCACTGCACCTCTCCGGTTTCATCCATGATCGGGGTGTATGTAATTAGGGCATGGATCGTGGACCCATCCCGGCGCTTCACGTCAAACTCCCCGGACCACGTTTCCCCCTTCGCCAGTGTGGACATGATCTCCTCAGCCTGATCCCCGAACGCGTCGGCTGGCGTGATGTCGAGAATGTTTTTTCCATGGACCTCGTCTGCCGACCAACCATACAGCGTCTCCGCCGCCTGGTTCCAATAGACAACCTTTCCCGCGTGATCCGTGGCGATGACAGCCTGTCCCACAGCATCCAGCAGATGAGCATGGAACCGCAGATTCTCTTCTGCTTTAACCAGGTCGGTGATGTCTTTGCCGACACCTACGAATCGAGCGGGGTCACCCTGACTGTCCCACTCCACTACCTTACCGGTATCCAGGACGTGAACCCAATCCCCATCTTTTGTGTGCAGGCGGTGCAGCACCTGGTAGATGGTGGTTTCTCCCCCGATATGCCGGTCCAGCTCATCCAGCACGCTTTGTCGGTCTTCATGATGAATGTGGTCTTTTAAAAAACTTATCATCCCCTCAACTTCGTCTGGTTGATACCCCAAAATACCTATAAAGGTCTCATCAAATTGAACCGTATCTTCCTTTATTTTCCAATCCCAGACCCCCAACTCTGCGCTTTGAACGGCAAGCTCCAGACGTTCTTTGCTTTCCTGAAGCTTTGTCTGGGTTTGCCTCCCTTCATGCCACAAGGCTAACATTTCCGCGATCTGGTCGAGCATATCCTGTTCTTCGGGGATGAGAAACGGTTTGTCCTCGGTGTAGTAAACGGAGACGTGACCGTAGATATTGTCGTTGTTTTTTATGTCAGCCCGCAGCTTGTGGGACAGATCATCCCGATACCTGCCGCTGTGATATCTCCCTCCTCCCAGTTCAATCACCGGCGCTGCTAGGCCGGGGAATTGCATAGCAAAGACCAGATGGTCAGCCGTTTTTTGACAGATCGTCTTCAGTGAGAATTCTTTTTGGATCACGGCGCTCACAGCTGATAGACATCGCAGCTCCTTAACCCGCTCTCTGAGTTTGTTCTCCGCTTCCACTCGATCTGTGATATCCCTCAAGATAGCCAAATGCGTAGTTTGATCTTGCCACAGCAATTCACTGGACCGCATCTCGATGGTACGAATCTGGTCGCCTTGGGGGAGATGGAGCTCCACGTTTTTGTCGACGGCAGGGATTCGGATCTGATAACCAACAAGTTGATCTGTCTGGGTGGAAAACATGCGTTCAGCGGCAGGATTGGCAAACTGGACGATTCCCCCTGCATCTATCACCATCATCCCATCCTCAGATTGGTTGATCAAGGTCTCTAAAAATTCTTCCCTACCCCCTTCAGCGGAAAATGTCGGATCTTTTCTCATCGGTACCGCTCCTGGATTCTGGATTCCTCTCTACTGGGTGATATGGTCCACCCTCCAAGCATAATATCAGACCTCACCTACTCTTTCCTTTCGTTGGATGGGTCTTCCACGGTATTATAAAAGAGGGGGTGTATGCGCTTCCTGACGTTGTGCTCCCTCCCTCAACCAATCAAATAAGTGGAGATCTCATGCCGCTGGGTGTTTTGCTAGTCTGGGGGTTATATTGGTGGAGGGTTGGCTGAGGTCTGATGTGGCTTCCCCGGCGGAATGAGAAAGAGACCTGCTGAGATCACTATCTTAGATGTTGCACAAAATATAACGCTGAAAACAGCTGATTCACTGTGCATTTTAATATAAAATAATTGATTTTTTTATGCCGATACATAACAAATAAGCAAGGTTTTTCCCTGGCTCTTCGCCCAAAATGCATCTTTGAGCAGGAGCATACACTGGTTCCTTTTTCTCCCGCTACTTAACTGAAGTTGAAGGGAAAAATGCGCTTGTGGTTAGTTTCAATGCCAGAATTGGTATCTCTCCCCTGCTGAGTGATTATGTGATCACTGAAGAAGGATGAAAGAACGTAAAGATATCCATGTGAATCTTCCCATTCCCTTTTTGACAGGGAAGGGGATCTGGACTCGGTCATCACTCCGGAAAACTTGTCTACCATGTATAATGCACCTATCAGGGTGGAGCATGCCAATGGGCATACGATGGTAGTTATGGACAAAAACGGATGAAACGACCGGTACGCATACTCGTCACGGGTGAAATTGGGGCAGGGAAGACCACGTTTTGCTTGCAGATAGCTGATCAGTGCCATCAAGCGGATTTAGAGTTAGGGGGCGTCATCTCACCGGGGGTTTTTGAGGGGGGGCGGAAAGTGGGTATTGACGCGATCGACCTCAAGAGTGGTCAAAGGCGTCGTTTAGCTTACCTGCGGGGGGAAAAGGCCAACGGCCCCTCGACAAAAGGCTGGTCCTTCGTGAAGGAAAGCGTGGCTTGGGGGAACCGTGTCTTGGCACGAGCGGCGCCTTGTGACGTATTGATCATTGATGAACTTGGTCCGTTGGAGTTCGAACGTGGTGAGGGTTGGGTGGAAGGCGTATCTCTGGTTGATGAGGGCGACTATGAAGTTGCCTTTGTCGTTGTCCGCCTCCATTTGCTGAACCAGGCCCTGGAGCGCTGGCCTGATTCAGACACGATTAACCTCGCCTCAGAGGACAATATACACCACTTGGCAAACGAGACCTTCCAATGCCTGGTAGATGATTAATGATGCCGGAAGGAGTAAGTGTCTTTATATAAACCTCCTATTTCACATATTTTTATGATGCCGGTATAGTACTGGACATTCCCAGCAATGGTATAGTAATCTGCCGGAGAACGACCTTTTAGCCAAAAAAATCTCATGTGCTGGTTTCGTATGGATATTGTGTGAACTAGAGTGATGTTTTGAGCCAGGAGTCACTGTGAAAATTACAGGTTACTTGCTGGAGTGTAGCGGTCAACCCCAATTGATCTTTCAATCAGTGATAAACCTCATGTATTATGGGTTATCGTCTTCGTTTATAATATTTATGGAATTTATTGGGAAGAATAAAAAAATTGAATATCATATTGGCTTGAAAACGGGAAACTTCTGATAATGTACCGTTTTTTTGGTTAGGAAAGGGGTATAGGATATTGTATTTATGCCCATTTACGAGTTTTACTGTGAGGATTGTCAAAAATCTTTTGAAGTCAGAAAAAGTATCAGTGAAGTGGATTCGCCCACAGCATGTGAGTTTTGTGGAAAGGAGGATACGAGAAGACTTTTATCGACGTTTGTTGCCTTTTCTGATAGCAGAGGTAGGCGAAGTCCTGTTGGCGGTTCTGCCTCATGTAAAGGATGTCCCTCAGCGAGTTCGGGTTGTACTGGGTGCTAATTAATTAAAGGTGAAGGAGGATATCATGTCAGATCTTGATCGACGTTCGTTCTTAAAAACATTGGGTTTGTTTGGTGGTGCTGCTGCATTTAGCACACTTCCAATCAAAGAAAACAGTAAAGAACTTACAGAACTTGTTATGGAGGCGAATGCCAACAGACCGGCGGCATTGCGCAACCGACCCTTCTGGGTCAAATCCGTCCCGGAAGTGACTTTGGGAATGGGTGAGCTGACTGAAGAGTATGAACGTTGGGACCCAGCCAAAACCCAATTTGGCAGCTTCGAAAAGTATGTTGGCAAAGAGAAAGCGGATGAACTCCGGAAGACCAGTTCGGAAAATACCATAAAATGGTTAAAGGAGGGAAAGCCTGGATACACTTTAAGAGATCGTGCCATAGCAAACGCTTCGAACTTGGTGAATATGGTGTCGGGACCATTTGGAGGAGATGACACAGGTATCCAACAATGGCAAGCCTTCCCTTGGACTGAAGGGCTAAGACAACAAGCTGCGGGGGCAGGTGTTAAGTATGAAGCGCCTCCTGCAATTGCTGCGCGCGATGTCAAACGGGCCGCACGTTTGTTTGGCGCGTCGTTGATTGGAATTACTGAATTGGATCAGAGGATGATTTACAGTCACCACGCGGGAAAACCGATTGTCTTTGAGGAGACAGAGAAACCCTATTCTGATGAGGAAAAGTATGTTATTCCCAAGCGTTTTAGCCGCGTAGTGGTGATCGCTAACCGCATGTCTCCTGAGACCCATGCACGTTCACCGAGAGCGTTAAACGGTGCTGCGACGAGGATGGGCTATTCAGGCATGTCCTGGATTTCTGGAAGTACAGCTGAATTCATCCGCGGTTTGGGGTTTGAAGCTATTCCCATGAAGAACAATTTTGCCCAAAATGTTGGTTTTGCTGTTTTGGCCGGTGTGGGGGAATTAGGGAGGACGAACCGTCTGGTGACACCAGAATACGGTACTCTGGTTCGCCTCAGTATCGTACTCACGGATTTGCCCATGCAGGTTGATACGCCCATTGACGCCGGGATTTCCAAATTCTGTGTGAGATGTAAGAAGTGTGCAGAGTCTTGCCCGAGCGGTGCCCTTTCCTTTGCGGATGAACCCACATTCGATAAACCAGAAGGTTACGAGTGGAATAATTCTGGGCATAAGACGTGGTGGCCTGACCAAACAAAGTGTTATAGTTATTGGCAAGAAGTGACCACCGGATGTGGTATTTGCCACACAGTGTGTCCTTGGTCTAAAAAAGATCGGGCCTGGTTACATGAGTTTGTGAAGATATCTGCCTCTATTACGCCTGCTTTCGACAAATTCTTCCGCACGATGGATGATGCCTTTGGATATGGTTTGAAAAATAGTGATGCTGAGCAAGAGAAATGGTGGGACCTCGATCTGCCTGATTTTGGTTATGACACCAGCCACGGGCATAGGAGGGTATAAGGATGAATACGAAGTGGTATATAAGACCATGGTATGAGTGGATTGGATGGGCAGTTTGGTTGGTCATTTCGATTGTCTTCTTACAGACAGCTGTGGCAAGTCGAACAGAAGTGGAACCCAGAGCTGCGCTTCTGAGCTGGATCATCTTTTTCGTTTTACTTGCCTTTGCGGCTGTGATCTGGGGGGTTCGCATTGCCCGGCAGGGTGAAACCGAGGATTCCCAGAAGACGGAGGCATAGCTTTGTCGTCCAGGCTGGTTTCCTCCAGCTTTAAATCCAAAAAAACATACAAAACGTAAGCGGGGAGAGAGAGTTTTCCCGCTTACGTTTTTGGATTGGCTTTGTGGATGACTATATAGGTGCTTTATGGGTACGTTAAATGAAAACGGGTTATCCCGCAGTGAGAGGATAAAGCGACGGAAAAGGAATATCCGCATCGTTTCCGTAATTGCCGTCCTACTCCTCGTGGGTGCCTGGTTCTTTGGTTATTTCCGGAGTGGACTTGATGTAAGACCCTTGCTCTCCAATGTTTTACCTTCAGCGGATCGTTATCAACGGGCTGGTGATATTTTTATAGGATATAAGGATAGCCAAGTCGTGGGCTATGCCTCCACTTCATCCTCTGTGGGGTACGGTGGCCCTGTGGATATGCTGGTGGCTATTGATCCGGAAGGGAAAATCATTGGCATCCAGGTTTTAGACCATAGCGAAACCCCTGGTTTCTTTCGGCTTCTTCCTGAAAATCGTTATTTCAATCAATTCTTGGGCAAGAATGTCAGTGATCCCCTCTATATTGGCGAAGGCATTGATGGGGTGAGTGGCGCGACCATGAGCGCAGAAGCGGTTGGGAGGAGCATTCGTCAAGCTGCGGGAGAGATCGCCACTTCTGAGCTCGGAAAGAATGTACCTTCGGAACGGATGAGTATCCAATTTGGCATTCCGGAGATCACGCTGGTTGCCTTGTTTACGGCAGGCTATTTTGGTCACAAAATACGCGGCCGGGAGAATAGTAAATATAAAAAATGGATCCGCTGGGGGACGATGATCACAGGGGTAATTGTTTTAGGGTTCATGTACAATAAGCCTTTCACCCTGGCGAATGTCGCCTCCCTTCTCTCTGGCTATTGGCCAAATTGGCGAACGAACTTGTACTGGTATTTACTTCTGGGCGGTATCTTTTTTGTGACCATTTTTGAAGGAAAAAACCCTTACTGCCATTGGTTTTGCCCCTTTGGAGCGACCCAAGAAGTCCTTTCTAAAATAACGGATGTAAATACGTACCGCCCTCGCAAGTTACATCGCACTCTAGAATGGGTGCAGCGGGGTCTGGCTTATTTTGCGCTCCTTGTTGGGCTGATGTTCAGACAGCCAGGAGCAGCGAGCCCGGAGCCATTTGGTACCCTTTTTAACCAGACGGGAGGATGGCCCAGTTGGGTATTATTGATCGTTGTTCTGCTGACTTCCTTGATCATGTATCGACCTTTTTGCAATTACCTCTGCCCATTGAGACCCGTGGAAGATTTTATTTTTGAAATGAGACGTTGGATGAGGGAAGTATGGCGAAATTTAAAGGAAAAATAAAACAAAGTTTGTTGATCATATTTGTGAGTGTATGCAGTTTGTTAATGGTTTTGACGATTGGGTTTTCCATTCGTGAGAATTATGATTCGGATCACAATGATGGGAGGGGCATTATCTTGAATTTAGAGCAAAGGGAAACAGAGAGGCCTACAGCGACACCTACGATTGATCCTGAAGCCACGCCCATCCCGACCGAGACTGATTGGGAACCTTTTCAAGGGTAAAATAACGAATTTCAATTTGGCAGGTTTTGGTTTAGGAATTAAAGAGTGTCACCACTATGATTGGAAATAGAAATGATCTTGGACGGAGAGACTTCCTGAAAATTGTTGCCGCAGCTGGCGCACTTGGTGTTACGGCAAAGTTGGGTTTGAGTATATTAAGCGCTCCCGCGGTGGTTGAAGAGACCAGGGTGCTGATGGGCACAGTGGTCAACCTAACCGTGTACGGTGTGGATCACTCAGCGGTGAAGAAAGCTGTTGAGTCCTGTTTCTCTCGTATGCAGGGCTTGGAATCTGTCTTTTCGCGCTATCGGTCAGATAGTCAATTGTCTCGCTTGAACCAGCGTAGTGAGTTATCCAATCCGGCCCAGGAGTTTGTGGAAGTCATAGAGAGCGCATTGACCATCGGTCATCGAACAGAAGGCGCATTTGATATTACTGTCAAGCCTGTGCTAGATTTGTACCAGCGCTACCATCGCGAGGGAAAAGGTTTGCCTCCCCAACAGGAAGTGCACCAAAAATTATCCTTTGTCGATTACCGAAAAGTGCTCATTAGAAAAGATTCTTTAAAATTAATTGATCTGGGAATGGCCATAACCCTTGATGGAATTGCCAAAGGATACATTATCGATCGGGGGGTAGAGATCCTCCGAGAACAAGGTTATGAAAATATCTTGGTGGAAGCTGGAGGTGACTTATCTGCAGCCGGCCAAAAATCCACTGATATGCCTTGGGAGATTGGCATCCTTTCCCCTCGGGAGGACAGAAAAGAGTTTTCGACCCGAGTTGCCATCCGCAATCGAGCTCTGGCAACCAGTGGAGATTATATGCAAAGTTTCAGCGAGGACAGGAGATATCATCATATCATTGATCCCCAGTGCGGTTATTCCTCGCCAGCTTTAGCCAGCGTGAGTGTAATCGCTTCATCTGGAATGTTGGCGGATGGGTATGCTACTGCAGTGATGGCTATGGGACCTGATCGGGGAAGGGAATTGATTAAGTCTCTACCAGAAGTGGAGGCGATGATGATTTCAAAATCCATGGAGGTATTAAAAACTTCGGGTTTTGACAATTTCCAGGGAAGAAAGGTGTGAAAGGGTGTACGCTGGATCAGGTACCAACACATTTTGAATCGTTTGAAAATATTCTCCTTAGTTTGAGTTAACCAGGTTTAACCCCCAACATACCAGTGGTTCTGGATACCACACCTAGGCTAATCAGCCCGATAAGTTTATAATAGACCCAAACAGGAATAGACAATATAAAGGAGTTTGGCATGCCTAATTTGGGACCAACTGAATTGATCATCATTCTCGTCATCGTGATCCTGATCTTTGGAGTAGGCCGGATCAGCAAGATTTTTGGAGAAATGGGAAAGGGGATTCGCGCTTTTAAAGAGGGGTTGAGCGGTGAGGAAGAAGCGGAGCAGGAAAAAGAAGAAAAGAGAAGTGAAGAGTAATCGCTTGCCCCTAATTAATCGATATGCTCCCATATTTCCCTTAGTTTTTGAGGATCATGGATGAATATTTTCGGCGTGGGTCCACTGGAATTGCTCGTGGTTCTGGTCTTTGCCTTGTTAGTTTTAGGGCCGGAGGGCATGGTCAAAGCTGGACGGATCCTGGGAAGAACGCTGTCCAAAATTTACAGATCCGAGTTTTGGCAAGCGATGCGTGGATCTGGTGATTTGTGGCAAAAATTAAGTCGAGACCTGGGGATCACCGAGGATCTGGAGGAGATGAGAGCCCAGTTAGCACAAACCCGCTATTCTGAGGTAAAGAGGGATGTCCCTTCGATAAGGGAAATTGAAAGGGATCTGGATCAATCCCCCGAGGAGCGAAGGGGGAAAGACTCTGGAATCGATCAGGGCAGCGGATCGGCAGAGGAGCTCCCAGATGGGGATTCAAATGGGAATGGCAAGGAGAACGGGTCTTGAAAAAAGCCATCCAATTCATCGTCCAAGTCATCACCTTTCCTTTCCGCTCTTTCGCTAACTGGGTCTCGAATGTGACGAAGGGCGTCCGTGCTTTTTTCTTGGAGGAACCGGAAGACAGGCCGGTGGGGGACAGCATTCAGCAGGCTTTGGAGGAACCGGAAGGCTTCCTTGAGCACGTCAACGCCCTGCGAAGACACTTGTTCCGCTCCATCGTTGTCCTGGTTTTATTCTCTATCGTTGCCTTTATTTTCTTGCCGGAGTTAATGGATTGGATTGCCCAACCCATTGGCGGTGTGAAAGAGTTGGAAGCCGTGGAAGTCACGGAGCCGATTGGCGTGGGCATGCGGGTCGTTTTCCTGGCCGGATTTACAGCCGCCCTTCCCTATATTGCCTATGAGATCTTCCTATTTGTCGCACCGGCCCTTTCCCGCAGGGCGCGGTTGATAGGTCTCTTGGCCATTCCCCTGGTGGTGGTCTTTTTCTTCGCGGGGATGGCTTTCGCGTATTATGTCCTTCTGCCTACCGGATTGCCGGTTTTGCTCCGCTTCCTGGATGTGCCTACCCAGATCCGGCCCTCTTCCTACATCCGCTTTGTGACGGGGATGATGTTTTGGCTGGGGTTGGTCTTTGAGTTCCCCCTCCTTTCTTATGTCTTGGCCATGATGCGGGTCTTGTCTGCCCGAGCCTTGGCTGACAATTGGCGGATTGCGGTGGTCGGTATGGCTGTGCTTGCTGCCGTGATCACCCCTACGATTGACCCCGTAAACATGATGCTGGTCATGCTGCCTTTGTTATTTCTGTACGGTTTGAGCATCCTCCTCGCTTACCTCGCAGGAGGGCCGAGAGATGAGAAGGAAACGGAGTCTCCTGGCACTTCAAGCTAGAGAAACGGCTGCAATAGATTTAGAATACACAAAAGGGGCTGAGCCCATAGATATTGGGCCAGCCCCTTTTCATTTTCTTGATTTCTTATGGATCAGGTCAGCGACTCTTGTAACCTCTCCAGCTGACCGACGACGCTCCCATCTACCACGCGGTTGTCTATCTCTACTACCAAGCCTCCTAAAATTTCGGGATCCACCTGGAAAATGACTTCAGGCTCACCATCCAAGCGACGGTTCATGTCATCGCGAATGGTGGCTTTCTCCTCTTCGGTGAGGGGGAGGGCGCTGATGACTTTGATCCGGTTATCAGAAGGCCCTTTAAAATCTTCTGGTAAGACTTCCACACGTCCTTCTCGTATCCCACTGAAGAACGAATCGACCAGGGCGCGTTGACGCTGTTCGTCGAGTTCTTGGACGATGATCCGCTGCGCAGCAGCAGTGGCCAGCGCGGCGATTTCTCCGCGCGCTTCACCGAGGATCCGGTTCCGTTCTTCTTTCGCATCCTGTTGGGCTTCATTAACCAACCGGTCCGCTTCCTGATTGGCTTCCTGGAGGGTTTTTTCCCTCAAAGTGGCCACTTTCCGTTCTGCTTCGTCGATGATGCTCTCCGCTTCTTCCCGGGCCTTCTGTAATACCTTTTGACGTTCTTGCTCAATCTCCTCCCGGGCTTCGGCAGCTGCCTCAGCATCTTCTCTCTGCTGTTGGAGCATCTCTCGTCGCTCCTCCAAACGCTCCATCAGCGGTTTCCAGAGTATGAAGCGTAAAGCTATGAAGAGGATGAGGAAATTGACGACTTGCGAAAGCAGGAAGGGTCCATTGATGCCCAATGCCTCTAGTGCTTCACTCACGGCTCATCTCCTTTGCATTATGGCGCGATGCTGGGCAGGGCTTCCAGAGTTGGTACCGGAACGAATTTAATCGCCAGGGCCACAACCAGGGCATAGATGGCGATAGCCTCTGCAAAAGCGACCACCAGGATCATATTGGTGAGAATATCACCTGAGGCAGAAGGGTTCCGTCCAATCGCTTCCATGGCTTTGCTGCCGATCCAGCCAATAGCGTAAGCTGGGAAAATAACTCCTAACAGAATGGTGAATGCTGTAGCAGCCTGGGTTATTGAGTAATAATCACTGGGCCACATAGAAAGTATCCTCCTTGATAAAGTAGATTTTTTCCGATTTCGATTAGTGTTCTTCTGCACCCTCGCCGTGATGAGTGGTTGCAACGGATATGAAGACGAGGGTAAGCATGGCGAAAATCAGCGCCTGGATGACGCCAACAAAAAGCTCCAATCCCATGAAGATGATCGGGAAAACAAATGAGAACAAAAAACTGACCACAAAGAGCAGCACTTCGCCAGCCAAAATATTGCCAAAGAGACGGAAAGCAAAGGGCAAAACTTTGATGATTTCCAAGATTAATTCCAACAGCCCTACAGCCCCGTTGGCGATGATTTCAATGTAATAGGTCGCCTTTTGCATCATCCCTTGCAAGCCACCTGATGTGGATTCAGGATCTGGTTTACCAGAGGTAGCGCTGAAGTTGATGTATCTGTTTAGGAAGTCCGTCCCCAAAACTTTAAAGCCGTAATACTGAGTGGCGCCCACTGAAACGACGGCTAAGGCTAAGGTCGTGCTGAGATGTGCGTTGGCTGAGCGGAAGAAGGGTACCAGCACCTCTTCCCCGTGGTGGTGGGCGTAAACCCCGATCGAACCGAAGCCCGGCAGGATACCGCACCAGTTGGAGATGGCGATAAAGAGGAAGAACGTGGCAACCAAGGGGAAATAAAGACGAGCGTGTTCACCACCTACATTCTCCACAAATCCGAGCATGCCATCAGCGATGGTTTCTATCGCAATCTGGAAAAGGGTTGGTGATCCCTTCTTGCGCAGGGAGCGATTGTATGCTACCCCGATCCCAATCAAGATGGCCATCGTCAACCAAGTTGCAGGCAGTGTATTGGGAATGGAATGCCCTAAGAGGGGGATGTTGAATGGGAGTGGGATCTCTTCCGCAGCTAAGGAAATTGCGGGTAATCGTTTTCCTGGCAAGATGATCCCGACGCCAAATAGAACGATTAGTAATAACGTGATACCAATGAGTGCAAAACGACCTCGTTTTGTACTGAGGAGTGCCTTTAGATTCTCCATTATACGACCTTCTCCTCTTCCTGTTTTTCTTTTCTTCTCCCCATGCGTTCCTTGATTACTGTGTTCATCCACCGATAGAGAAGCAGCGGTCCGGTAATCGCTCCCAAAAGCGTCGACCCCAATGTGATCCAGGGGAGCGAATGGAAGCGCATATCAAGCCAATATCCCAGCGCCAATCCCCCTAAGACGGGCAAGGCTAATATCAACCCACCTTGCGCGCCAAACACCAAAACCCAGATGACGTCTCCAAATTTACCGAACCGATCTTTCATAAGATCCCCTCAACCTCAGCTGGCAAATTGTAGCATGAACCCTTTTAAAAATCAATGGAGGGATCTCAGCCTTAACGACCCTCTGCCCCTTTTGCGTAAACCCTGCAGTGGTGATCCGGGCAGCTGTCTATTTTCTTATGTTAAATGTGAATGTGTCTGGCAATCTATACAAACGTGCATATGGATTGCTTTGCTGGTCAGCGCAGCTGTGGAAATCAACCGCAGGTGACAGGTCAAGCCCCATCTTTTTTGGGTACCCAAGCGAGCACATTTGTCCCTTGTAGGGGGGCGGTTTCAATTTCCACATCCCCACCCACCCTTCTGGTGCGCCTCTTCATGTTTGAAAGACCATGCCCCAAACTGACTTCGGTTTTATCGAGGTTGAACCCTTTCCCGTTGTCTGCGACTTCCAAATACACCCTGCCGTCATCTTCCCATAAATTAACCTCCGCTTTGGTGGCGTCGGAGTGACGGGCTGTATTGGCCAGAGATTCTTGCAGAATATGGAAAAGGGCCACCGCATTTTCGTAGGGGAGGTTGAGCGGTTCTTGCGAAGAGTCCTCAAATGTGGCTGTGATGTTGGAATTCCGTTTAAACTCTTGAATCAGGTTTCCCAGGTTCTCAGAGAACGAGCGGTTCCTTTGCATCTGCCGGGGCCGTAGATCTGCAACGTAAGACCGGATGTCCGTAATGGCTTCATTGATGGCAGTGGTCGCTGCGTTGAGTTTTTCGTGAGCTTCGGTGGGATTTTCTGGGAAGATCTGTTTCACCAGATCCAAAGTCAGCCCAATGGAATATAAAGATTGAATGATGCCGTCGTGAAGGTCCATACCGATGCGTTCTCGTTCCTCTAATATGGCGACCCTTTTCGCTTGCTGCTGTAAACGCGCGTTCTCGATGGCTGTCCCTGACCAGGTGCCAATGGTGGTTAATAGATCCAATTCCCGGGTTGTATATTGGCGGTCCTTTTTGCTGACAAGGGTCATCACACCGACCACTTTCCTCTGCGTTTGGAGGGGGATCCCTGCTAAACAGGTGAAACCGGCCTTAGCGATATCAGGCCGGAGTATGCGCGGGTCGGTGTCCAGCGCGTAGCTGACCAAGGGTTTGTTGAGTCCAGCCACTTTCCCCACCAATCCTTCTCCGATGCGGAAGACGTTTTTCTTAGATAGCGTTTCGAAGCCGTCCCCGCGCAGCAGCGATAGGCGCAGGTCTTTGCTGGATTTGTCGCGCAGGAAAATCTCCCCTGTTTCAATGTCTAAATAGGACAGAACCCGGGTCAAGGTCTGGCTCATGATCTCTTTGATGTCCAATGAACTGGCTACCGTTTGGGCCAAATCATTGATCAGGGAGAGGTCTTCGTTTTGCTGGTTGAGGATTTGGTCGCGTTCGATGATGTTGTTGTAGAGTTGGGCGTTTGTGATCGCCACCGCTGCATATCCCGCCAGGGTTTTCATCAACCGGGCGTCGTTCTCCGTAAATTCCGGTTCTCCCTTTTTGTTGGTCAGGTAGATCTGCCCGATGATGCGTTCGCCGGAGAGAATAGGTACCCCAAGCATGGACTCCATGTGGGGATGGCCTTCAGGGAATCCTACGCTGCGGGGGTCTTCCTTAATACTGGGGATGCGAATGATCTCGTTTTTACTCTGTAATTCCCCCAAGAGCCCTTTGCCAACCGGAGGATGGGGGATGCGGGCTTCCTCCTCCTCTGACATGCCGATGGTGATGAATCGGATGACTTCCCCTTTTTCGTCCCTGATGGCTAATGCCCCGTATTCCGCTTGAGCTTGATCTCTCGCTAGGCGGACGATGCGCTCCAAGACAGTATCCAGGGACAGATCCCGCACCAGATTAAAGCTGGCTTGGTGATATTGGTGGAGTTGTTCCTCTAGTTTCTCTTGTCTTGCGTTTGACATATACCTTTAAGGTTTGATCACAAATTTCGCCACCCCTATTTTACCGTATCTACCTTGATTTTGATAGTTTTTGCTAGTCTTCCTATATTAAAGTGGCTGTTGAGCAGGTATTTCTTACGTGATATTAATAATGACCAAAGGGAAAACCATGCCAGCGAAGGGGAAAAGTTCACGCTATCAAGGCTTCTACAACCTGACCATTCGGGAACGGCAAGAGCTGTTGCGCGAGGAGGGGTTTTTAACCGCGGAGGATCTACCCCTCCTGAGTGAGCTTGCTGGACTACCCATCCAGCGAGCGGATAAGATGATTGAAAACGTGATTGGCCGCTACGCCCTGCCGATGGGTGTAGGTGTGAATTTCCTGGTCAATGGACGGGATGTGTTGGTGCCGATGGTGATCGAGGAACCCTCCGTCGTCGCCGGCGCGTCATTTATGGCGAAAATCACCCGGGAGCATGGTGGGTTTCGCGCCCAAGCTGATCCGCCGCTGATGATCGGTCAACTTCAAATTCTGGATCTGATGGATGTCCAGGGGGCGCGCGAAAAGATAGAGTCTGAAAAAGAAGCCCTTCTCACCGAGGTAGCAGATGTCGATTTGCGATTGATGGAAATGGGAGGAGGTCCGAAAGACATCGAAGTCCGAGTTATAGAGGACTCGCCCATCGGCCCGTTTCTGGTCGTCCACTTGCTGGTGGATGTGCGGGACGCCATGGGCGCGAACGCGGTGAATGCCACTTGTGAGAGCCTCGCCCCTCACCTTGAGGATCTGGTGGGAGGTCGGGTTCATTTGCGGATCCTTTCCAATTTGGCCGATCGACGCTTAGCCCGGGCGGAATGCGAACTCCCGGCAGAAGCGCTCGCTTTTGATGAATTCAGTGGAGAAGAAGTCCGAGATGGCATTGTCCAGGCTTGGGCCTTCGCGGAAGCGGACCCATACCGGGCGGCAACGCATAACAAGGGCATCTTCAACGGCGTGGATGCCGTTCTCCTGGCTACCGGAAATGATTGGCGCGCGGTGGAAGCGGGCGCCCATGCCTATGCCGCAAGGGGAGGGCACTACCGCCCTCTATCTAGTTGGAGTGTGAATGAGGACGGTTGTCTAGGGGGTCAATTAGAGATGCCCCTGGCAGTGGGGACGGTAGGCGGGGCGACCCGGTCGCATCCCGTGGCCCAGATCGCGTTGAAAGTTATGGGAGTAACCTCTGCCGGGGAGTTGGCCGAAGTGGTCGCCTCTGTGGGTTTAGCGCAGAATTTAGCAGCTTTGCGGGCATTGGCCACGGAAGGGATCCAGAAAGGTCACATGAAACTCCATGCCCGCCAAATTGCCCTTTCTGCTGGCGCGGAGGATGAGGAGGTCGCTCCTTTAGCCCGCCAGCTGGTGGAAGAAGGCAGGATCGAGGTCGATCGGGCCCGGGAGATCTTGGCGTCTTGGCGGGGGGAATAAAGGGAATTTCACGTTTTCGTTTAGAGAAAGGAATCGGTATGATGCGTGAGGATGAAAGAGAAATCAGATGGCTGTTGAAACCTCAGCAGGAGGTGGGCATTGTCGGATATGGTGCCTATGTACCGCGCTATCGCTTACCCGCCACGGAAATCTCTCGGATCTGGAAAGGCGGCTTGAGCGTAGAACCCATTATCGAGAAATCCGTCCCAGGGATGGATGAAGATGTGGTCACCAT
This sequence comes from uncultured Anaerolineales bacterium, assembly GCA_964481465.1. Lineage (GTDB taxonomy): Bacteria > Chloroflexota > Anaerolineae > Anaerolineales > UBA11858 > B10-G9. The sequence goes on along the minus strand of CAYZTL010000018.1, from coordinate 34,530 downwards.
GTCCTTGGAGGCTGCCCGCAACGCTTTAGCACGGGCAGGGGTGGACCCGCAGCATATTCGAGCGGTTTGGGTAGGATCGGAGTCCCATCCCTACGCTGTCAAACCCACCTCGACGATCGTTGCTGAAGCCTTGGGCATTGTCCCTCACACTCAGGCCGCGGATTGGGAGTTTGCCTGTAAAGCTGGGACGGAAGCCATGGTTGCAGCCATGGGGCTGGTTGGCTCCGGCATGGCGCGTTACGCGTTGGCTTTAGGGATGGATACAGCCCAAGGGAAGCCGGGAGATGAATTGGAATACACCGCGGCGGCAGGAGGAGGGGCATTTTTAATTGGCACAGCGACGGAATCCCTGGCGGTGATCGAAGGCGCATATTCCTACGTCACGGATACGCCTGACTTCTGGCGTCGAGCCTACCAGAAGTACCCCGAACATGGGGGGCGGTTTACAGGCAGACCTGCATATTTCAAACACATTAAAAACGCGGTAAACACATTATTGGATGAACTGGGGAGGACGACTGAGGATTACCGGTATGCGGTCTTCCATCAGCCCAATGTGAAATTTCCTAACCGTGTGGCAGAGCAGTTGGGCTTCCGGGAAGAGCAAACGAAAGTGGGGTTGTTATCGCCCAGGATTGGGAACACATATGCTGGGGCAACCCTGATCGGGTTGACAGCGATTTTGGATGTCGCCCAATCCGGCGATCAAATCCTACTCTGCTCTTTTGGTTCTGGGGCGGGATCGGATGTCTTCTCCTTCCGGGTCACAGATGGGATTGAGGACAAAAGGGACCGGGCTCTGAAGACGGAGGATTATATCGCCCGCCGCACAGAGATCGATTACGCGGAGTATGCCCGCATGCGGGGAAAAATCGTCATGAAGTGATCCTAAAAGGCAGCGTTATTGATAGATTCTCCCATTTTTGCTCCATTTTGGTGAATTGATAGTTTCTGATAGTTCAAATCCTGTAAACTGTTAGCTGTGAAAGCAGTTTTTTCGCGATATTGGTGATTTGTTTCAAAAAAGGAGAGCCTGGATGGACATCCCTCGACATTGGCGATTGAATCGACAGCGTTACGCGCTGACCGGTGAGATATGTCCCCATTGTGAGGCGAAGATATTCCCCCCCCGCGATGTTTGCCCTGAGTGTGGAGATGAAGCGAAATCGGAATTTGAATTCAGCGGCCGCGGAAAGGTCTATTCTTATACTGAAATCTACAATGCGCCGGAGGGGTTCGAAGAATCGGTGCCTTACACAGTCGCGCTCGTTCAATTAGATGAAGGTCCGATGATCACAGCCCAATTGACAGACTTAGGTGATCAGGATGTGGAAATCGGCATGCCGGTGGAGATGACCACCCGGAGGTTACAAAGTGAAGGCGAGCGCGGATTATTGGTCTACGGTTATAAATTTCGTCCGCTGATGAGCGGGTGACTTTCCTTCTTATTAAATTAATAATTAGCAAAGCTCTCTCGATGGATAGTTGAGAGAGCTTTTATGGTTAAATGCTTTAATTAGAGAATGGCTAAGGGATGAGGAAGGAATCGTGCTCTTCCCCGGATGGGTCAATCAGCGTCACCGTCTCACCCGGTTCCCAGAGCGGTTGGGAAAGCCCCAGGTATAGTTCGATGGGGTTTGATTGCCCTGCTTTGGTATAGATGTTGACCGCGCCTTTACTGTGCAGTTCCAGACTTCCAAATCCGGATTGGGAGAGGATGGCAAATTCATGGTTATCTTCATCTTTTAAACGCCATTTTTTAAGAGAGATCGTCTCTGGAGAGCTGCCCCCAACCCGTTTTAACCGCACATATTCCGTATCCAGGTTGCCCACCCCGCCCACTTCATCAATTTTAATTTGGAGCGCGGTTTGGGTTTCGAATGTGGAGGGAGTGGACTGTGAATCCTGCAGCTCTTCACCCTCGCTTGACGGGTATTGCGCGAAGAGGACTTTTTTCAGGTTGGTGTTTTCCCATAAGTAGAGTACGCCGACCATGGTCATCGCTGAGACCGCCATGTTGAGGAAAATATAAAATAACAAGCGTTTCCACTGCTTCATGTTCCTATTCCTGTTTGATATAATGTTTTGGATTAGAAACATCATAGCACACTTATCATGATCATGCAGGTTGATATCAGATCCCATTAACCATTTCACCTTCAGATGCCTTACCTCATTGACGGACATAACTTAATTCCAAACGTTAAGGGGCTGAGTTTAGGTGATCCTGACGATGAAATGGAATTGATCCGGCGACTGCAAGCTTTTTCCAAACGATATAGAACGAGAATTGAAGTCTATTTCGATCGAGCGTCACCAGGCCAGACTCGTTCCCAGAGGTTTGGCATTGTATCCGCTTTTTTTGTCAGCCAGGGGAAAACAGCGGACCGGGCGATCAGAGATCGTCTGACCTCTTTAAGGGGAGCAGCGAAGAATTGGACGGTGGTCAGCTCGGACCAGGAAGTGATCCGGAGAGCCAAATCTTGCCAAGCGCGGGCCCTTTCTTCTCAAAATTTTGCTGCCCGTCTAGACATGAGGGAAAAGCGCAAGGAAGATACCTCGGATGAAAAATGGAATCCCTCCCTTTCCAGTGCAGAGGTTGAATATTGGATGGAACGCTTTGAGGAAGGTGAGGGGTGAGCGATTCGGATGAAGTTGCGCGTTAAAAGGTAACGGAATTCACGTTCCAAAGGTGATATCTGTTGTGAGTTTAGATAATCCCCAGGGCAAGATTTGGAAGCAAAAAACAGATTGTGTTATACTTCACAGATGGAATAATCAGCTTCTTTTACCATCATAAAAAAAGGGAACACTCATGCTCCTGGAATATGTTGCGATTGCCATTTTGATCATCTTAGCGACAGGATTTTCAGCGCTTGTGGTCGTCCTGGGTCATGCCTTTGGTCCCAATCGGGAGGATACCCTCAGATTTATCCCTTACGAGTCGGGGATTGATCCCATTGGTCCAGGCACACGACAAACCCCCATTCATTTCTACCGCATCGCCGTGCTTTTCATCCTCTTTGACATCGAGGTCATCTTCTTTTTACCCTGGGCGGTGGTGTTTAAACGCTTAGGTCTCTTCGGTTTAATAGAAATGTTCGTCTTTATCTTCATTTTATTGGTTGGCTACGTTTATGCGTGGAAGAAAGGAGCCTTGGAATGGGAATAGAGGAAAAAGCCGGAAATTTGGGTTTTGTGACCACGACGTTGGAAAAGGTCGTCAATTGGAGTCGGGTTCGAGCCATGTGGCCTCTTTTGTCGGGCTTGGCTTGCTGCGCTATCGAGATGATGTCCGCCCAAGCCTCCCACTATGATATGAGCCGTTTTGGGATGGAGTTGATGCGGGCCAGCCCTCGCCAATCCGATCTCCTGATCGTGGCTGGGAGGGTGAGCACGAAAATGGCCCCGGTTCTAAGGCGCTTGTACGAACAAATGCCTGCACCCAAGTGGGTCATCTCCATGGGTGACTGTGCCTCTAACGGCGGCGTCTTCAATAACTACGCCATCGTCCAGGGTGTGGATCAGGTCTTGCCCGTCGACGTGTATGTGGCGGGGTGTCCCCCCCGCCCTGAAGCGTTAATCCACGGCGTCCTCACCCTCTACGACCGAGTGCAAAAAGAGGGAATCACGGATTGGGCCTAGCCCCTATGTAGATATATCGGGATTTTAAAAGCCTATGAAAGAGAAATTGAAAAAGGCAGTGGAAGCGGTCAAAGAGAAGTTTGCTGCGGAAGAGCAAATTTTCCGAGGTCACGTCACTTTGGTTGTCAACCGGGAGGATATTGTCCCGGTTTGTAGGATGCTCAGGGACGAATTTGCCTTCCAAAAGCTGACGGATGAAACAGCGGTTGACTATTACCAGCGCAAAACCCCTCGCTTTCACGTTGTCTACCAATTACATTCCATAGAAAAAGATCTACGCCTCTGGCTCCGCGCTCCGGTGCCGGAAGAGGATCCGATCCTGCCCTCCATCGTCGACCTTTACCCCAATGCCAATTGGTACGAACGGGAAATTTGGGATTTATTTGGTGTGCGCTTTGCAGGTCACCCTAACCTGAGACGCATCATGCTGGCCGAGGAGTGGGAGGGGCACCCCATGCGCAAAGACATCCCGGTCAAGGTGGAGGAGACCCGCTTTTCATTCAACTGGGAGGAAATTGACCTTGGCAAAGAATACGTAAAGCGGGAACAGGATTTATCACCTGGAGAGGAAATTGAAGACATCTGATCACTCAATTATCTATCCGTGAGGATGATGTATGACCACTATTCATGAGGAAGTTACCGAGGTTTCACTGAAAGAGTTAGAGGGCCTGGTTTCCGAACGTGCCATCAAAGGGGAAACCATGCTGCTCAACATGGGTCCGCAGCATCCAAGCACCCATGGTGTGCTTCGCCTGCTGCTGGAACTGGATGGGGAGCGGATCGTGACCTGCCGGCCGGATATCGGCTACTTGCACACCGGCATTGAAAAGTCGATGGAAGGGAAGTCGTACCAAAAGGTCGAAGTCATGGTCGACCGCATCGATTACCTTAACAACATGGGCAACTGCCTGGCTTACTGTTTGGCGGTGGAAAAATTGGTGGACTTGGATGTCCCTCCCCGAGCCCAGGCGATCCGGGTCATCCTCTGCGAACTGCAGCGGATTGCCTCTCACCTGATCTGGCTGGCCACCCAAGCATTGGACCTGGCTGCCCAATCCGTGTTCCTGTACTGTTTCCGGGAGCGGGAATATATCTTGGATATCTTCGAAATGGTGGGGGGGCAGCGGATGATGGCTACCTACATCCGTCCCGGTGGATTGTGGCGGGATGTGCCGGTGGAATTTGAAGACGCAGTCCGCGATTTCATCGATTATTTCCCGGCCCGAATTCAGCAGTATGAAAACTTGCTGACGGAGAACCCGCTCTTCATTGACCGCACCAAAGGGATCGCGGTCATCTCCGGTGAAGATGCCATCAGCTGGGGGATGACTGGGCCCAGTTTGAGGGGGTCAAATGTGGATTGGGATGTCCGCAAGGTCAGGCCCTACTCAGGATACGAGCAGTATGACTTCGATGTTCCGGTCGGGAAAAACGGGGATGTGTATGACCGGTATATCATCCGCATCCAGGAGATGCGCGAATCCTTGAAGATCATCAAACAGGCGCTGGATAAATTACCTTATGGACCCGTGCGCAGCAACAACCGCAAATACGTGCCGCCGCCCCGCTCTGAGTTGGGGGTGAGTATGGAAGCGGTCATCCACCATTTCAAGTTGTGGACGGAGGGTTTTCAGGCGCCGGAAGGGGCCGTGTATGTCCCCGTTTCCTCGCCGCGTGGCGAATTGGGCGTGTTCTTGGAGAGCGACGGCAGCGCCAAACCCTATCGGGTCCATTGGCGGGTCCCCTCATTTGCGAATTTGCAGGCGATTCAGGTCCTGGCAAAAGGTCACCTGATCGCCGATTTGGTGGCCATTATTGGCAGTATCGATATAGTTTTGGGAGACGTAGACCGGTGACAGAACTGCAAGAGAAATATTCTCAAGAGATTGAGGACATCCTGGGAAAGTATCCCCCTGATCAGAAGCGATCTGCTGTCATGCCCCTACTCTTCCTGGCCCAGCGGGAAGATGGCTATATCAGGGACGAGGCATTAACCGAGATCGGTCACATCCTCGATATCGAGAGGACGGAAGTGGCTTCTTTGGTGGGGTTTTACACGCTTTATTACAGCGAGAAGGAAGGAAAGTATCGCATTCAGGTTTGTACAGATGTGTGCTGTGCATTGCGCGGCGCGGAAGAATTCTTGGCGCAGTTGTGCCAGGCATTGGACATCAGCCCAGGAGAGACCACAGCGGATGGACTGGTCACGGTGGAGAAGGTCAAATGCCTGGCTGCGTGTGATAAAGCCCCCATGTTCCAGGTCCAAACCAGGGAGGGGATCACCTATCACGAGCATCAAAACCTTGAGAGTGCGATGGGCCTTGTGGAAAGCTGGCGCGAGGAAGAGAACGACGGGGAGGGCTCATGAGCGACTACATACTCCTCAGGCACCGTGATATACCCGATATTGACCAGCTGGATGTTTACCGGAGACACGGCGGTTTTGAATCCTTCGAAAAGGCCGTTACCTCCATGGATCGAAAGGAAGTCACGGAAATCGTTAAAAATTCCGGGCTGCGAGGTAGAGGCGGCGCAGGATTCCCCACGGGCTTGAAATGGTCCTTTATGGACGATAACAACTGGCCGCATTATGTGGTGGCTAACGCTGACGAGTCAGAACCGGGTACGTTTAAAGACCGGGAGATCATGGAAGGCAATCCCCTCCAATTTTTAGAGGGGGTGATGATCGCTGCTTACGCCGTCGACGCCCACAGAGCGTATATTTACCTGCGCGGCGAATTCTGGCAGATCGGGGATATGCTGGATCAGCGCATAGGCGAAATGAGGGAAGCGGGACTGCTGGGGGAGGATCTGTTTGGGACTGATTATTCCTTGGATTTGTATACCCATTTAGGGGCGGGGGCCTATATCTGCGGTGAGGAAACCGCCCTTTTGGAGTCCCTGGAAGGTAAGCGCGGATTTCCCCGGCTTCGCCCGCCTTTTCCCCCATCCTACGGCCTGTATGGAAAACCGACCGTGGTCAACAACGTGGAGACCCTGACCAATGTCCCCCTGATCCTGGAAAACGGGGCCCAATGGTATCAGGATTTGGGCACAGAAGACACAGCAGGAGTGAAGGTGTTCAGCCTTTCCGGTCGGGTTAAAAAACCGGGGAATTACGAGCTGCGCTTCGGTTCCACTCTCCGGGAGTTGATCTACGAATACGGCGGGGGGATCCTGGATGATGCTGAGATCAAAGCCATCATGCCGGCAGGCGCCTCATCTTCCGTGTTGGAAGCCACAGATGAAGTGCTGGACACGCCGGTGGACCACGGCTCCCTCCGGGAATTGGGATCGGACCTGGGGTCAGGATCGATCATCGTCATTGACGAGACGGTGGGTACGGACTGGGTCATTAAAAAGACGATCAACTTCTTCAACCACGAATCTTGCGGAAAATGCACGCCCTGCCGGGAGGGAAATTACTGGATGAAACATCTCACGGAGAGCGTTCACGCTGGAGAAGTGGATGACGGCAAGGTTAATTTGCTTTATGAAGTGGCCTCCAACATGCAGGGGAAATGTCTCTGTGCCTTAGGGGAATTCTCGACCATGGCCGTCAAAACCAGCATTGATCGATTTCCGGAGGATTTTAAGGTTGATGAATAGAGGACTGAGAAGAGTGCACCTTCATGGATAGCTTATGAGCAAACAAGTTACTTTGACCATTGACGATCAGGAAGTCACTGTTGATGAGGGCACCATTATCGTCGACGCTGCGAAGACTATCGGTATCGATATCCCCGTGTTTTGTTATCACCCCAAAATGGAGCCGGTGGGCATGTGCCGCATGTGTCTTGTCGAGGTGGGACGCCCGGTGCGAGATCGGGAAACCGGTGAATTCCTCCGTGATGATGAAGGGAACCTGAAGATCGAGTTTGGAAAGAACTTGGAAACCGCCTGCACGGTGCCTGTCTGTGAAGGCATGGTCGTCCGGGGGATGACAGAGAAGGTCAAACGAGGAAGGGAGGCCATCCTGGAATTTTTCCTGACCTCTCACCCCTTGGATTGCCCTATCTGCGATAAGGGAGGGGAGTGCTCCCTGCAGGAATTGAGCCTGCACCACGGCTTGGGAACCAGCCGCTTCCCTTATGAAAAGAAGATGCACCTCGGAAAGCATATTCCCCTGGGTGATTTGATCACTTTGGATCAGGAGCGCTGCATTCAGTGCGGGCGCTGCATCCGCTTCCAGGAAAATATCGTCGATGACCCGGTTTTGGAATTCTATCACCGCTCGCGGCATACCGAGATCGTCTCCTACTCGGAACCAAAATTCGACAGTTATTGGTCGGGGAACACGACCGATATTTGCCCGGTCGGCGCTTTGACCACGAATGACTTCCGCTTTGAAGCCCGTATCTGGGAAATGGATCAAAGTCCCTCTATATGTTCCCATTGCCCGGTGGGCTGTAACCTGACCATTGATCACCGGCGGGAGCCGAAATCTGGTCGCAGGGAGATCCAGCGCGTGATGCCCCGCCAGAATGAATGGGTCAACGAGATTTGGATTTGTGATAAAGGTCGTTTTGCGCATCATTTCACGGTCGATGAAGATCGATTGACGCGTCCGCTGGTGCGGTCCAAGGACGGCACACTGCAGCCTGCGTCTTGGGAGAAAGCGCTGGATCGCGTGGTGGAAGGGTTGAAAGCGGCAGATGGGGCATTGTTGACATTGGTGGGCGGCAGGCTCGCCAACGAGGACTTATTCCACCTCCGGTATTTGAACGACGGTTTGGGAGGACAGGCAGCTCTGTACTCCACAATGGCGGGGGGAGATCTGGTCGCCCAGGTCGGGTTGGGGAAGGGGTCAAACCTCGGCGATTTAGGAAAAGGGGACGCTATTCTGGTCGTGGCCAGCGATCTGGAAGAGGAAGCGCCCTTGTGGTGGCTGCGGGTGAAAGCGGCTTCGGAACGGGGAGCGACGTTGATCGTCGCCAACCCCTGGAAAACCAAAACCGATCGCTCTGCGGATCACCAAATCCGCTACCCCTATGGGAAAGAAAGCGAAATTGTATTGGATTTAATAGAGGGGGAAGGGGAAGCAGCCCGGGCCTTTGCGGAGGCAGACAATGGGGTCGTCTTCTTCGGCAGTGAGGGATTGGGGTACGCCCGGTCCCGGGTTCTGGCTCAGGTTTGTGCCAACCTTTTAATTCAGACGGATCATGTCGGACGAGCCAACAACGGATTGGTAGGCGTGTGGCCCAGGGCCAATACCCAGGGCGCATGGGACATGGGATTCCGTCCCTTGGCATCCATCCCTGAAGCCCTGGAAGGAAAACAAGCCCTGTACATCGCAGCGGCAGATCCGGTGGGAGGTGGCTTTGTGGACGATATCTTGGACAAGTTCGTGGTCGTCCAGGAGTTATTCCTCACAGAAACCGCCCAACAGGCGGATGTGGTTTTACCCGCCAAAGCGGTCACCGAGAAAGCGGGCACGTTCACCAGCGGGGAACGACGCGTGCAGCGCTTTGAGCCTGTGGTTCCTGCTCGTGGGGAGGTGTTAGAAGACTTCGCCATCGCTTCCAAAGTAGGAGAATTGCTGGGTTTGGAAATGCCCAATGGATCCGCGGCTGCGGTGATGGAGCAGATTGCCAAACAAAATCCGGATTACGCGGACATTACTCTGTCCGGTTTGCAGGAAGTGAACGAGCAGTGGCCGATTATCGTCCCCAAAGATTACGCGTATATCGGCACAGCCTACAAGAACACCCACGGTCTGGGCATGCAGTTATCGCCCTTTGGGGAAAGGGCCAAGGTCAGTAAGGGCGAGGTTTCGCTTGTCAATGGTAAGCCTGAAGGGGACCTCGTCGCGGTTCCTTTCACCTGTTTGTATGACCGGGGATCCATGATCCGGGATTTGGATGTCTTGCAGCCACGCCTGCTTGATCCCCAAGTCATTCTCAACACGGAGGATGCACAGAGAAGAGGGCTCGAAGAGGGAGAGATGCTGGATTTGAACCTCCAGGACCGAACGTATCAAGTGGAACTGAGCCTAAGTGACGACATCCCGACCGGTATCGCCCTTGTGCCGCGCAGTCTGGGTGTTCCACTGGAGGGACCCGCAGGGGTGAAGCTGTCGCCAGCGGGTGAAGATCGTTGACAAGAGATAACGGGGTCGCTTTATGGATATAGCCTTGATCATTGAATGGATGGTTAAAGCAGTATTTTTGCTCCTGATTGGTTTGACGGGATTTGCGTACACTACGCTCTATGAACGACGGGCGCTGGCCCGCATCCAAACCCGGATTGGGCCCAACCGGGCCGGTCCGGAGGGGATACTCCAGCCTGTGGCGGATGGGATCAAGCTGATCTTCAAAGAGGAACTGATCCCCGATCAAGCGGACAAAATCCTCTTCGTTTTGGCTCCGATCATCACCGTCCTGCCGTCTTTGATCATTTGGGCGGTCATTCCCTGGGGGGACACGGTCATGATCCTGGGGCGGGAGGTTTCCCTGGTCCTGGCGGACATCAACGTCGGCATTCTCTATCTGATGGCTGTAGCCTCCATTGCCGTTTACGGCATCGTAATCGCCGGTTGGTCCTCGAACAGCAAATATCCCCTCTTGGGAGGCTTGCGTTCCACAGCGCAGATGATCAGCTACGAACTCTCCCTGGGTTTGGCGTTTGTGGTCCCCATTTTATTGGCAGGGGCTGTGAATGTGGAAAACATCAACCCCATGAGTCTGGTAGACATCGTCAAAGCCCAGCGGGAATCGTTGTGGTTCGTGATCTATCAGCCCCTGGGTTTCGCCATCTTCATGGTTGCCGGCTTGGCGGAGGTCAACCGGGCCCCCTTCGATATGCCGGAAGCCGAGCAGGAATTGGTCGGTGGGTATCACACCGAATATTCGGGGATGAAATTCGCCCTCTTCTTCATGGCCGAATACATCAAGATGATGGCGGTCAGCGCCATCGGGGCGACGTTGTTCTTGGGTGGGTATGCGGGTCCTTTTGTGGGGCGATTCCCATGGCTGGGTCCCATATATCTCTTGATTAAGATCGGCATCTTATTGTTTTGGATGGTTTGGATGCGAGCTACCCTGCCGCGCTTCCGTTACGATCGCCTGATGGCTTTTGGCTGGAAAGTCTTGCTGCCCTTGGCTATTTTTAACGTCTTTCTAACCGCCGTCGTCATCGTCTTGTTGTAGGAGATCGTTTTGTAGGGTTTAGGAGATAAATTATGCAACTCCCTGATCTGGCGAAAGTTCATGAAATTGGACGAGGTTTGTGGACGACGTTCCGTTCCATGTTCGAACGTCCGGTCACCACGCAGTATCCGGAGACCAAAAAGCCGGTCATGCCGCGTTTTAAAGGTAGGCACGTCCTGAAGCGTTACGAGAATGGCTTGGAAAAATGCATCGGCTGCTCCTTGTGCGCTGCAGCTTGCCCTGCGGACGCGATTTTCGTCGAACCGGAAGAGAACGCGGATGGGGAACGGTTTTCACCGGGTGAGCGGTATGCCAGCACATACGAAATTAACATGATGCGCTGCATCTTTTGTGGCTTTTGTGCGGACGCTTGTCCCACGGAGGCGATCGTCTTGGAGGACAATTACGAGCTTTCCTGGGCGGTGCGGAATGAAGCCATCTACACCCGGGAAAAATTGCTCGAACCGGTACCTGAAAACGGTAAACCCACCCCTCAGAAAGTGGAGCCCGGGAAGTTCACTCGCTCCATTCCTGAGATGGAAGACCCGGAATAAGGGTGCGGCTATACGTTTAGGCAAGAAGGAAAACGGACTCATGACACCTGATTTGATCCTCTTTCTCATATTAGCGCTGGTCTCGATTGGCGCAGCCTTGGGGATGTTACTCAGCAAAAGCGCGGTGTATTCTGCCCTCTTCCTGGTCTTGAACTTCCTGACCATCGCCATCTTCTACGTGCTGCTCCAGGCCCCGTTCCTGGCCATGGCGCAGATCACCGTCTATGCGGGAGCGATCATGGTGCTATTCCTGTTTGTGATCATGCTCTTGGGACCGCGGTCGATCGAGGGCAGCGAACAGATCGCCTGGCAGCGTCCCCTGGCATTTTCGATGGGTTTGATTTTATTGGGTGAGATTGCCTATATCCTCTTTGGGCGCTGCGAAACTTGTGCCCCCTTTTCTCCCCTCAGGGCGGATTATGGCAGCCCGCAGGGGATCGGGGATGTGCTCTTCAATCAGTATCTAATCCCTTTCGAGGTCACATCCGTATTATTGCTGGTGGGCATGATCGGCGCGATCGTTTTGAGCAGAAAGAAAGAGAATTAAGGATTTATCTCCTGCGTGAGGAGGCGTATGGTTTCTGTCACATATTACATTATCTTGTCCGCGATTTTGTTCACCATCGGTGCGCTTGGCGTCCTCACCCGCCGCAATGCGATCGTCATCTTTATGGCTATTGAGCTGATGCTCAATGCCGCCAACCTGGCCTTTGTGGCTTTTGCGCGGATGTATGACGCATTGAGCGGTCAAATCTTCGTCTTTTTTGTGATTACCGTCGCTGCTGCGGAGGTGGCGGTGGGTTTGGCATTGATCGTGGCCATCTTCCGCACCAAAGAAAGTATTGATGTGGACGAGATGAGCAGCCTGAAAGGTTAGTTCTGTAGAGAAGAGAGACACGTATGTTCCTTAGCGAAACCGTACCCCAAGCTCCAGCTTTCTTTTCCCTGATCCCCTTGATCGTTTTTTTTCCTGTGGCCGGCCTGTTGATCAACGCGTTTTTTGGCGGTCGGATGAGTGAGAAGGCGATCGGCATCACAGCCTGCGCTGCGTCTGGCCTTTCCTTCGTCATTGCTGTCCTGATGGGGATTTCACTCCTCGGCCATCCGGAGGGAGCGACGGTTCCTTTCTTGGATTGGATCACCGCCGGGGAATTGCAGCTGGAATGGGCTTTCCGCGTGGATACCCTCTCCACGACGATGATGTTGGTCGTCACCGGGGTGGGCACATTGATCCATATCTACGCCATTGGCTACATGCACGAAGATGTGCGTTTCAAGGACGACCCGGGCCGTTACCAGCGCTTTTTCGTCTTCTTCAACCTCTTCATCGCCGCCATGATGATCCTCGTCACCGGGGATAACTACATGATGCTCTTTGTGGGTTGGGAAGGTGTAGGTTTGTGTTCTTATTTGTTGATCGGCTTCTGGTATGACAAGGATTTGCTCGGTCGGCCCGGGATTGCCAATGCGCTGGCGGGCAGTAAAGCCTTCATCACCAATCGGGTGGGGGACTTCGGCTTCTTGATGGCCGCCTTCACCATGTTCTGGACGTTCCGCACTGTGCGTTTTGAAGATGTCTTCGCCCAGGTACACCACATCGCGGAAACCCAACCGGGTGCGATTATGGCCATCACCTTTTTCATGCTGCTGGGCGTAACAGGGAAGTCCGCCCAATTGCCGTTGTACGTCTGGCTCCCGGACGCCATGGCTGGTCCTACGCCGGTCTCGGCCCTGATCCATGCCGCGACCATGGTCACCGCTGGTGTATATCTGGTGGCCCGCTCTGCGCCGCTCTACACCGCGGTGCCTACCGCTCAAGCAGCCGTGGCTTTAGTGGGCGGATTGACAGCCCTTTTTGCAGCCACGATCGCGGTGGGCCAGTATGACCTCAAAAAAGTCCTGGCCTACTCTACGATCAGCCAACTGGGATTCATGGTCGCAGCAGTGGGGATGGGTGCGTTCGTGGCCGGGATGTTCCACCTGGTCACCCACGCCTTCTTCAAAGCCCTGCTCTTCCTCTCCGCCGGCTCGGTGATTCTGGGTATTGAACGAGGCCACCATCACCTGCACCATGATGAAGAACACGAAGAGGAGGAAGTCTTTGACCCCGGAGATATGCGGAACATGGGCGGCTTGCGGAAGCAGCTCCCCACCACCTTTAAGGTCTTTTTGGTGGGAGCCATCGCCCTCTCCGGGATCCCGCCATTCGCGGGGTTCTTCTCCAAGGATGAAATTTTAGCCGAGGCTACCAAACTCAACTTCACCGTTTATATCCTCCTTGCAGTGGCCGCCTTTTTCACCGCTTTCTATATGGGACGGCAGGTGTGGATGGTCTTTTTCGGGGACAGCCGCCATCCGGCGGCAGAGCATGCGGAGGAAAGCCCCCCGGTGATCACCGTGCCCTTGATCATCCTGGCGGGGTTGGCTACAGTGGGCGGCGCGCTTAACCTGCCCTCCATCCACTCTTTTGGACATTGGTTGGAGCATACCTTTGAAACGTTCCATGTCCATCTCCATACCGCGGAATTTAACCTCCAGGTGGCGGTCATCTCCACGCTTCTGGCGCTGGGCGCCCTCACCCTGGCCTGGCTGCTTTACGGCCGGAAACCGCTTCGCAAAGGGGAGGAGGACCCGCTGAGCCGGATCCTGGGCCCCATATTTACGGGCATGAACAATAAATGGTGGGTGGATGAGCTCTATGAATTCCTGTTCATCAACCGCTATATTGACCTGACCAGGATCCTTTCTATTCATGTGGATTGGAACTTCTGGCACGATTGGTTCCACGAGAAGATCATTGCCGGGGGGTATGTGCGTTTGACCAAATTCCTCTCCACGACCTTCGATTGGGATTTCTGGCATGATTGGTTCCACGACCAGTTCATTGGCAGGATCTATCGCCAGGGGTCCCGCATCTTGGCTCAGCCCATTGACCTGGGTTTTATTGACGGCATCGCCAACGGTCTGGCGGAATTCGTGGGATCTTTATCCGATCAGCTTCGGAAAGTGCAAACGGGATTTGTGCGCAATTATGCGTTGAGCGTCTTCGCCGGTGTGATTATCATTTTGGGTTATTTACTGTTGCTTTAATCCTTGCTAGCTGCATGTTCAGTGTGAAATGGAGGACTTAGTTATGAATTTTTTCACCAACCCCCTAAATGTGGTTACCCTTTTTCCACTTCTGGGCGTGGTAGCCATCCTGTTCTTGAAGCAGGAACAGAAGAAAGAGATCCGTTGGCTGGCGTTCCTGGTCTCTTTGATCTCCTTTGGGTTATCTCTCTGGGTCCTGTACCTTTTTGATCCCAGCGACCCGAATTTGCAGATGGTCATCGACCTGCCTTGGATCCAGATTGCGGGTTGGGAGATTTCCTACAGCATGGGGGTGGATGGGCTGAGCATTTTGTTGGTGCTCCTGACGACCTTATTAACGACCCTATCCATCCTCTCCACCTGGTCAGCCATCCAGGAACGCGTCAAAGACTTCATGGTTTTCTTCCTGCTCCTGGAAACGGGGATGCTGGGGGTCTTCCTGGCCCAGGATCTGTTCCTGTTCTACATTTTCTGGGAGTTCACCTTGGTGCCGATGTACTTCTTGATTGGCATTTGGGGAGGTCCGGAGCGGATGTATGCTGCCGTGAAGTTTTTCCTTTACACCATGGCGGGCTCGATCCTCATGCTCCTGGCCATCCTGTGGTTGGGGATTTACCAGGGCACCTTCTCGGTTCCGGAACTGATCGCCAAGGGCGGGATCCCTGCCGATGTCCAAATCTGGCTCTTCCTGGCTTTTGCGGCGGCTTTCGCCATCAAGGTCCCCATGTGGCCCTTGCACTCCTGGCTCCCGGACGCGCACGTTCAGGCACCCACCGCGGGTTCTGTGATCCTGGCGGGTGTCTTGCTTAAGATGGGTACGTACGGTTTCCTGCGTTTCAACATCCCCCTTTTCCCTCAGGCTTCTGTCCAGCTGGCGCCGTGGATGGCGTTATTTGCCGTGATCGGCATCCTCTACGGGGCGGCCGTGTCGTACTACCAGCAGGACGCGAAGAAGTTGGTCGCTTATTCCTCCGTCAGCCACCTTGGTTTCGTCATGCTGGGTTTGTTTGCCCTCAATCCCCAAGGTATTCAGGGTAGCATCTTGCAGATGGTAAACCACGGGATCAGCACCGGCGCTTTGTTTATTGTCGTCGGCTTCATCTATGAACGGCGCCACACGCGGGATATGGACGAATTTGGCGGGCTGTGGAAAGTGATGCCCATCTACGGTGCCCTGTCGCTGATCGTCACCCTCTCTTCCATGGGTTTGCCTGGTCTGAACGGGTTTGCAGGCGAGTTCCCCATTCTCCTGGGCGCCTTTGGTTCCGACGCGATTGGGTCCTCCTGGTATGCGGGGTTTGGTGCAGCGGGCGTCATCCTGGCCGCGGTGTATTTACTTTACCTGTTTCAAAAGCTATTCCTGGGGCCTTTGGATAAGGAAGAAAACAAAACGTTGAAAGACTTGAATTTCCGGGAGCTGGCCACCATTGTACCTTTGGTGATTTTGATCTTCTGGATCGGCTTGTATCCCAAGCCTTTCTTCTCTCTGATGGGGCCGGCTGTGGAGAAACTGGTGAGTGCGGTGCAGGCAGCGTCGATGGCTATCCACTAAGCGCTGTATTACAAGCAGGGAATTTCTATGACTACTACAGATTTGATTTCCATTCTTCCCTTGATGATCCTGGTGGGTTGGGCCTGTATCCTTCTCTTGCTGGACGCTTTTGTTACGGGCGACAAAGAGGGCTGGACGGCTATCTTTGCGGCGCTGGGTCTGGCGGTCGTTTTGGGTTTTTCGGTTGCCCAGTTTGGCCAACAGTACAAGACCTTCAACGACATGATCGTGGTGGATGGGTTTGCGCGCTTCCTGAACGTGATTTTCACGGGGAGCGGGATCATCGCCATTGCCCTGGCTTATGATTACCTGAAGCGCATGGATCTGGACCGGGGAGAGTTCTATGCGCTGTTGATGTTCTCCATCAGCGGCATGCTGCTGATGTCCATGGCTGCCGATCTGATCGTCATCTTCCTGGCCTTGGAACTGCTCTCCATCCCCCTCTATGTGCTGGCGGGTTTTGCGCGGCCGAAAGTGGAGTCGGAGGAGGCGGCATTGAAGTACTTCCTTTTGGGGGCGTTTGCCAGCGGGTTTGTGGTCTATGGGGTAGCGCTCTGCTTTGGCGCTACGGCGACGACCTCTTTGAGCGACATTGTGGTGGCGATCACCGCTGGAACGGCAGACATGAGTTTGCTGGTTGTGGGGGCGGCGATGATCCTGATCGGCCTGGGATTCAAAGTCGCTGTGGTCCCCTTCCACATGTGGACCCCGGATGTTTACCACGGCGCGCCTTCCCCAGTGGCGGGATTCATGGCCATCGGCGCTAAGGCGGCTGGCTTTGCCGCTTTGCTGCGGGTCTATTTGGCTGCCCTGCCTGCTTTAGCAGATGAACTTGTCCCGGTGGTGTGGACCATCGCTGCGGTCACGCTTTTTGTGGGGAATATCGTCGCCATTGCCCAGCGGAACATCAAGCGCATGCTGGCTTACTCCTCCATTGCCCATGCCGGGTACATCCTGATGGCATTCGTCACTTTCGGGCAAAGTGAGGTGGTTGTCGATGCTGTCGCTGCCACGTTGTTTTACCTGGTCGCCTACGCTCTGACCAATCTCGGTTCCTGGGCTGTGGTCATCGCTCTGGAACAGAAAGAGGGCCGGGGTCTCAACCTGGATGATTATTTCGGATTGTCGACCAAATACCCTGGTTTGGCGGCTTCGATGGTTGTCTTCATGCTTTCTTTTATCGGCGTGCCACCCACCCTGGGTTTTGTGGGCAAGTTTTACCTGTTCCGCACTGTCCTGCAGGGGGGATATGTGTGGCTGGCCATCATCGGTGTGGTGACATCCTTGATCTCCGCTTACTACTACTTACGGGTGGTGGTCAACATGTATATGCATGAAGGGGATCCCCCAGTCCGTCTCGATCCCTGGCTCCGGTTGGTTTCAGCGGTGAGTGCGATCGGGGTGGTGTTGTTGAGCCTCCTCTCTATCCCCCTCTTCAATTGGGCCAGCCAGGCCATCTTGACCATGTTCTAGGTTTGTTAATAAATATTAAATTCAGCATGATTGCCCCGGGTTCATTACCTTCGAGCCGGGGGTTTTTGGTTATGTGAGTGTCATGCCGGACCCTTCGATAAACTCAGGATAAACTCCGTGAGGGATCCTTGGAGAAATCGATTCATGCCCGGCACAGTCTACGTACCATAACCGCTTATTCATTTTTCCTTAAGTTGTATCATTGTTACGGCGACCGTGGTCAGTATGCGTCACTGACGGGGACGTCGGCTCGATCGTGAATAACCATGATCCGGTCGCTGTCGGCTTGATCAGTCTGACCTGTGATCCCGGCGACGAGGACGTCGCCGGAGAAGTTGGTTAGTCCATTCCCATTGGCATTCCTTTGTTACCGTGGTTCTTTCCACCATTAAAACAAAAAAGGGAAGCTCTGCAGAGCTTCCCTTTCTCTTGGCCAACGTGAACCCTAGTCTAATGCGTCGTAACCGGGTCCCTTCTCGAAGAAGTCATAATTGGCTTGAATGTCCTTGGTGAGATCGACGATTTCCCCTTCTTCCAGCTGTTTGACGGTGTCGAGGACGACCTTTTCGCCAAACATATTTTCCCCTTCATAGTGACCGTCGAATTCCGGCCGGTTGATGTATTCGCCACCGAAGGCTTCATATTCGGAGGGGACTTCTTCTTCCATGAAAATGGCTTCGTAGGGGCATTCAGGGATGCACGCCCCGCAGTCGATGCACACCTCTGGGTCGATGTACATCAAAGGCCATTCATCGAGGGGTTTCCCGGGGACGATGCAGTCGACGGGGCAAACCTGAATACAGCCCTCATCACGTAAGCACAAGCTGGTGATAATATGGGTCATGAGAGTACCTCCTTAGGATGGATTAAGCATTCTTTTTAATAACCGTGAACTGTTTTCAAGTTCTCCATTTATTATACGCGGAATGGACCATCTGCTCAGACTATCTTGGGAAATTTTTGCCTTTTGCCTACCGAGATGGTGATGAACTTCACCTTTTTTCTAATCCCTAACAGGGGCTTCAATGATCCAATTCTTTAACGACTCTACTCCATTATACACCTTAAATTTCATAGAGAGGAACAGATGGAGAGGTTGAGTTTTCATTCAGGATTATCTGTTTCCACTGAGACGGGGAGTCATATTTCTGGGGATCGGAGGAGGGTTTATTTTCTTTTAAAGTGATTTGGTTATAATGGATTAGCTGTTGAGAAAATGGCTTGTAGGCTTTGCAGGAGGGCTTAAAGGATGAAGGTTTTGACGGTCGATGTGGGGACAGGGACCCAGGACATCTATCTTTATCATTCGGAAATCGACCCGGAGAACGGATTCAAGCTGGTGGTCCCGTCACCGACCATGATGGTGTACCGACGGATACGGAAGGCGACCCGGAGGGGTGAAGCGGTGGCCCTCACCGGTGTGACCATGGGCGGAGGTCCGAGTTTTTGGGCGGCCAGGGATCATGTGAAGGCAGGGTACCCTGTCTATGCCACACCGGATGCCGGGCGCACATTCAATGATGATCTGGAAGTTATCCGGGAAAGTGGAATTAAAATCCTCAGCGAGGAGGAGATCGCAACCCTTCCCCAGTCGGCAACCCGGATTGAAATGCGCGATTTTGATTTCCGGGCCATCGCGGCAGCTTTGGAGGAATTTGGTATCTCTTTGACGGATCTGGATGGGGTAGCTGTGGCTGTTTTCGACCATGGGAATGCTCCGCCGGAGATCTCCGACCGCCAGTTCCGCTTTGACTACTTGGCGGAGCGCTTGGAGGAAAGCAAACGGCCGGCGGAATACTCTCCTTTGAGTCGTCTGGCTTTCCGGCGGGATGAGGTCCCGCAGGATATGACCCGTTTGCAGGCGGTGGTGGATTCAGCCGGTAACGTGGATGCACCCTTGTTGGTTATGGATACGGCTCCCGCGGCCGTCTTGGGCGCGCTTCAGGATCCCAAAGTCAAGGCTCGTCCCCGGGCTATGATCGCCAACGTGGGGAATTTCCACACTCTGGCGTTCCGCATGGGTGAGGACGGCGTGGAGGGTTTATTCGAACATCACACCGGGTTTCTGGATTTGCCCAAATTGGAGGGGTTGTTGACCCACCTGGCGGAAGGGTCCCTATCCCATCAAGATGTGTTCGGCGATCAGGGACATGGGGCGTTGATGTTTGACTCTGCACCGCTGTCCTTTGGGGCAGGTGCCTTTGATGTGGCTGTCACCGGGCCCCGACGGAATATGCTGCGGGGTTCCTCCCTCCGCCCTTATTTTGTATCCCCTTTTGGGGATATGATGATCGTGGGTTGTGTGGGACTCTTGGCCGCTGTAGCAGATCGGCTTCCGGACTTGAAGGGACCGATTCTGGCGTCCCTTCGTGGGGAGGGAGGGAGTGGTAACCCTCCTTGGGAAGTGGACTGAATTTCCTGATCTCCAGGGGTTTATCATAGACAGCCGACGGGGACATCGGCTTGATCGCGAGACAACATGATCCCGGCGACGAGATGTCGCCGGGAAGGGGCTGGAATGCATCCCCGGGGTCACCCAGAAAACAAACGCCGTGTGTTATCCACACAGTCACCAGATCCAAGCACGGTCAGCATATCACCCGCATTGAGCTTGGTGTCGCCGTGAGGTACGATCAATTCCTTCTCTTTCCGCACAGCCATGATCACCAAGTCACCCGGCAGGTCCAGATCCCGCAGCGGTTTGTTCAAATAATCCCGGTTCCGGACGGTGATTTCGCATACCTCCCGGTCCGCTTCTGTCCGGGTCAGCAGCTCATATAGGGAGGGGTTCCGAGTCAGCAGCCCCAAGAGCATGGGCAGGTCGGTGGCCGGGTTCACAGCCGTGACGCCGATCCGTTCAAAGCGCTTCATTTCTCCCGGTGCTGAAACCCGGGACACCACGTGGTCGATCCCGTAGGTGTGGCGGGCCCGTTCACAAACCCGGTAATTCCTCTCCACGTCGCTGTAAACGCAGACCAGCCGCTCCGCCTGATTGAGATATTCCTCAGATTTGGGGTCATATTGGTCGCAGCGGGCGTGAATGACATCAAATCCCCGCTCTATGCCCCGCATGACCCGGTTTAGAGAATGTTCGATGAGCACTACAGGCATGTTGTGGCTCAGGAGGTGTTCCGCCACCTGAGTCCCGACCTCGCCGGAGCCGACGATGACGATGGGAACCTGCTCCTTGATTTCCTCCACCGGCACCAGGCGGGTGAAGAGGAAGGGGGAGAGGATGACGGTGAGGATGGCGATCAGGATAATGGCTGCGTTGATGGGTTCGGAGATCACGCCCAAGCGCAGTCCAATGGCTGAAGCGGCGATGATCAAGGACAGACGGGCGGAAAGGATCGCCCCCGCTCCCAGGGTTTTCTTCCAGTCGTAATTCAACTTATAAACCAGGGCGGGGATGAATTTGACGGCGGCCGCGGCCGCGAGAAGGAGGGGCAGGAGCAACAGGGCCCGGGAGGAGCTTAGCAGAGAGGTTAGGTTGAAGTCCACGCCTACCATGATGAAGAAAATGGGGATGAAGAAACCGTATCCCATGGCGTCTAGGCGGTGGAGCAGCTCTTCATCTTCCGGAGTGCTCAAAAGCGAGATCACCGCTCCGCCCAAGAAGGCCCCTAGGATGATTTCCGTGCCCAGCATTTCTGCCAGGGCTACGAAGATGAGCATCATCGTGAACGCTGCCCGGACCTTTATTTGGGCGGTAGCCTGGCTGATTTCATCCATTACCCGCCGGACAACGCCCTCCTCATTAAATAACCTCTCCCCGAAGTAGTAGAAAAGGAAGAACGCCACGAACAGCAGCCCGATGAGGAGGATGTCGAAGGTCAGCCCCTTGGAGAGGGCTGTGACCAGCACGGTGATCAGGATCATGGTCACAAAGTCCGCGATCAGGGAAGAGATGAGGATGGTTTGACCATAGCGGCCCTGGCTCAAGCCCTGTTCTTTGAGGACGGGGACCACCACGCCCAGCGAGGTCGTCGACAGGATGAGGGCGATCATCCAAGGACTGTTCACTAGGTCCATCTCTAATAAACCGAACCCGACCAGTAGGGAGAGGATCAGCGTCAGTCCAAAAGTGATGGCAGAGATCGTGATCGGGCTTCGGGGCTGGTCCTCACTCTGTCTCCTTTGCGAGTCAAATCCCAGACTTGAGAAGTCGATTTCCATCCCAGACAGAAACATCAGAAAGACGAATCCCAGCTCGGAGAGCAGCGTCAGGATCTTATCTTCATGGCCCACCCAACCGAGTCCACTTCGACCAACGATGATCCCGACGATGATTTCTCCCACCACGATGGGGAGCTTCAATTTTCTAAAGCGGGAGAGGACGATGGGGACGAGGAAGGCTAGGGATATGACGATTAACAGGGGATAGAATGACATCTCAGCTTCCATGGAAGAAGTCCTTTTTATAATGGTGGGAGATTATTTCTGGCCTTGAAATCGACCGCTAAGGGCTCGGACCTGTTCCCCAGCGTGGTAGGAAGATCGAACCAGGGGGGCGCTTTCTACCCATTGGAAGCCTAAACCCCGGGCGTATTCTTTGAGTTCCGCAAATTCATCGGGGTGGTAATAGCGGATGATGGGGTAATGCTGCCGGCTGGGTTGCAGGTACTGTCCGATGGTCAGAATGTCCACGTTCCAGGAGCGTAAATCACGGATAGCGCTTTTCACCTGTTCTACGGTTTCCCCCAGTCCAACCATCAAACCCGACTTGGTGAGCACGTGAGGGTCCAGTTTTTTGGCGTTGACCAAGGTAGCCCGGGAAGCCTGGTAGTCACTCTGGGGCTGTATCTCAGGGAACAACTCGGGGACTGTTTCGATGTTGTGGTTTAAGACATCTGGTCTAGCATCCATGACGATTTTCAACGCTTCCACGCTGCCCTTGAAATCAGGGATGAGGACCTCGATCGAGCACCCCGGCTGCAGTTCTCGGGCCCGGCGGATGAGCATGGCAAAGATAGGCGCACCTCCATCGCGTCGTTCATCACGGTTGACGCTGGTGATCACCGCGTGTTTGAGATCCATCTTTTGAATGGAGCGTGCCGTCCGTTCTGGCTCGTCCCAGTCCAGCAGGCCAGGTTTCCCGTGTTTGATGTCGCAGAATTTGCAGGCTCGCGTGCACACATCTCCCAGGAGCAAGAAAGTGGCTGTGCCCGCCCCCCAGCATTCGCTGATATTGGGGCACATGGCTTCCTCGCATACCGTGTGCAAGGACTCCTTCTTCAAGATCCGGTTGACCTCCTGGTAATCCCCCTTGAGATCCATCTTGACCCGGATCCAGGGAGGACGCCGCTTGGGTTGGGTATCGATATCTTGGGGATCTACGCGATCTCTGGTCGGTATGTTTGCCATCAGTTTCCCTTGCCGTTCGTTGTCATCCCGTCAATTGCGAAGTGCAGTGGGGGCAGCGGCTGGCTTTTTTGGGGATTTGGGTGTAGCAGTAGGGACATTCCTTCATGGTCGGTTCGGGTCCTTCTTCTTTTTTCTCCTTGCGCAGGCGATTGATGCTCCGGATGAGAAGGAACATCACAAAAGCGACGATCAAAAAACTCACGACGCTGTTGATGAAACGTCCGTAGTTGACCGTCACCGCGCCTGCGGTTTGGGCATCTGCCAGGGATAGGTAAGGGCCAAGAGGGTCTCCCGCTTTAACAAGTAAGTAGAAATCCTCAAAATCCATGCCGCCCAATAACCAGCCCACAGGAGGCATGATGACATCGTTGACCAGTGAATTGACGATGGTGCTGAACGCGGAGCCGATGATAATGCCCACAGCCATATCAAGCACATTACCGCGCAAGGCGAATTTTTTGAATTCCTCAAACATACCCCGCTCCTTTTTTAATCCCAATTCCCGAAAATATTATAACCGATCTGGTCCACCAATTTGTCGAATCCATCATACCAGGATTTCCTCGGCCGGATCGGGTTTTTATGGAATGTTAATCTAAGTCGCTTTACAGCTCCAACCGGCTACCTACAATGATTTGGCGTGACATGGAAATTGTTGGAGGTAAATCTCCCAAGGATATACCCCTATTTGGGAACATTTTCAAGGGTAGGCTTGGCATTTGTGTGAATTGCTTTAGACAGGTGCGGTTGATTAGATTGATGAGGATTACTGGTTTATGTTCAATGGTAAGCATGCTGTGTATCTTTTTTAGTTGTGATCATTTTAAGTGGAGGATGCACGAGTGGGAGGGAGTTGACCTCAGTGGGGACAGTGGCGAATGCTGCTGAAACTCCTCTCTCTGCCACCGAAACCCTGGATTATCCCCCGTATCCTGATCGGCAAGAACCGACGCCGGTGGAGTGGAAACCGGATATTTCCGTAGTTCCTCTCTCTGCTGCCGTTGGATCTGAAGTCAAAGTTAAAGGAGAGGGTTTTCCACCTGACCAAGATTTGGAGGTGGGTATTGGGCGCGTGAATTCCGAGTATGACATCGTCGATACAGGGGATACAGATTCGGATGGATCGTTCGAGACCCAAATGACTATCCCGGACTTCGTGGAGCCTGAGGATGACTGGGTGATCGTGGTCACCGCAGACGACGGCCGGATCAAGGCGTTCTCCGAAGTGTTGGAGATCAGAGAGTAGATAGGGGGAACAGCTTGAAAGATTGCTAAATCAAGCGCCAGGAGAGGATAGGACCTCCCTGGCGCTGTTCGTTTATTTTGTGTGGGTACTTCAGTGAACGGGGATTTTGTGGGGGAAGACTAAAATCAGATCGTAATCATCATAAATCTACTGAGGTGTGCCGCATTCCGGGCAAAATTTAGCATCCATGGGGATCTTTTTACCACAATTTTCACAGGTAATCTCGCTCACAAGGGGAGCACCACACTCGGAGCAAAACTTCCCTCCGCTAACCGGTGCGCCGCACTGGGGACAGGTGGCTTTGATGACTTCGTCGAATTCCTGTTCTGATACGCGCTCACTTTTTGCTGCGTGGGCTTTCTCTCGTGCGTCCTGAATCGCCGCTTCGGATTGGGCTGCTGACATTTCCACGGCTAAATCCGGAGCACAATCCTTACATAATCCCCTTGTCTCGTTCCAACATTTCTTGATACATACCCATTTACTGCACCTGGGGCATTGGCGAAAGTGGGGTTTGACTTCTTTAACCGCTTTGTTAAACGCTTTGTCATGGGCCCTCTCCCAGGTAGCGGAATGAACCCGGTCGCTTACTTGGTCTGCCTTGCTGAACATCCCGCCTAAAAGGCCGCTGGCTACATCAAGCGCTTCACTCGTGATCCCGGATGCTGATGCATCAAAAGAGGTACGGTAGCCGGACCCACAGCGGTCACAGTAGAACTCGAACTGAAACCCTGTTTCGGTGCTTTCATCATCGTAATTCCTCACAAATTCAATCAGCTCAACCATCTTAATCCTCCTGGATCTTTAGACAGTGTGTAGTGTTACGTTTCCCAGGTTGACACCTGGACCTGGGAATAAAGCCGTTCTCTCACTTCTATATTTTAGGAAATTCTTTCCCCTGATACCTAACATTATTTTTAATGGGGAATCCTTGGGAAAATTTTCTCCTACTTCTCTTTTTGAAAATAGGTTAGAAGAAAGGCCCTTGGCCTTTGTCATAGAGGGGTTTCAATTTTCCGGTTAGGAACCCATAAAAACCGCCCATTAAACCGCCAAGTGCTACTGTTGCCAACAGGGTGGGGATGAGGCTCACAGTAACTTCGAGGTCGTGAACGATGACGTTCTTCAATCCTAAAAATAGACCTATCCCAACACCGGAAAGGAAGCCGATCAGGGCGCCTTCCCGGGCCTGATCGCATCCGGAGATGAAAACAGCGAACAAAGCCCCCAGGACGATGGCGAGCAGGTCCATATCTAACAGGAAAGTCGCTAGGATCCCGACTGCCATCCCTAATGTGACCCCTAGGGGTCGTCTATATGGAATGGCTTTCATATTCGCCTCCCTTCCCGAAGTGTGAACAAACCGTGGTGGCTCACATCCGATTCACACAGGCCAAATTGGAAATGGTCACTCGGATGGGTCGTGATTCCATTGTATCAAAGGTAATGGGCTTGAAAAACGTCCCTGCGTGGTGGGGTTTGGCTGTGAGATAAGTTCTATTTACTCTCCTTTTACACCTCACAATCCGCCTCATAAATTCTCTTTGACAGACCAATTATTTTCTGCTTCCGGATCTGGACTTTCCTGAATTACCTCTCCCGCCACTTGAAATTCTAGCCCGCCCCTATTATAGATCACTTCAATGCACCATCTGTCGCGGATGTTCGAGTCGGAGGAGGGTAGTCTCGTCGTACTCTGCCCGACTTCCACTTCACAGCCGTCTACGGGACAAAATTGAGAGGAGGAATAAGCCGCAGATATCGCCCCTAGGGGTACGCCACGGGTTGGGTCACAGCCGGTAAGGGTGAGTACGTAGTAAAATAGGAAGGCTGCCATGACCGGCAAAGTTCCTTCGTGTTTGGTCAGCTTTTCAGTTCCACCCTGTGTTTTCTTTCCCAAGAAACCCATGAAATCTATCATTGATCAACCTGTTCGCTTATTCCATCCATGATTTTAACATGAGATATAGTGATCGATTGTAGGTGACGGTTTCAAGCACCGTTGGTTGAATCATGTTGGACAGCTCATCAACCTGATTTTCCCCTCGAAGTTGACTGATGAAACCCTCTTTGATATAATTTTTCAGCTTCGGCAAGGCTTCTTCAACATGCGGGTGTGGCCAAGTGGTAAGGCATCAGCCTTCCAAGCTGACATTCTTAATCGACATAAACAATACCCCCATATATGGACGAAAACCCATGTAATCAAGGGGTTTTGCCTGTATATAGGGGTATTTTCTTTTTCCTCTGAAAATTAAGGCAACAGCTTTTTCTCTCTGGAATTGTGCGACTTGGAAAAAAGGAGAACGGAAATGAACCTCCAAGACGCATACACAGATTTCATCCTGTCAAGGGAAGCAAAGAATGTCACTGATAGAACACTTCAATTCTATAAATTTATACTCTCAAAGATAATTGATTTCTTTACTGAAAGGGGATTATCCAAAGTTGGTGAAATTCAAGCTAGACATATTCGGTTGCTGATAAAAAAATTGAGGGATGAGGAACTTAGTGATTCTTACATTCATCAACATGCTAGAGTAAGTAAAACTTTTTTGCGTTTCTGTTACCGAGAAGGATACATCCCCAAAGAAATCCATTTTGATATGCCAAAAATCGCCTCTAAGCAATTGAGGGTATTGGATGTAGAGGAGATAAGGGAATTGCTTTCCCACTGCGAGTCCGTAAGAGATAAACTAATTGTTCTCACATTTGTCGATACTGGAGTCAGACTCAATGAATTATGCAGTTTAGATTGGTCTGATTTGAATTTGGATAATGGCTCTATCTTAATTAGAAATGGCAAAGGGGGAAATTTCAGAGTTGTCGGTATAGGGATAAAAACTAGACGGACAATATTGAAATATAAAAGCCAGATAAGTAATCAGAGGAGTTCACCTGAAAAACCTTTCATTCAAACAATTCATGGAAATCAATTTACCAGAATGGGATTAAGGTCTGTTTTAGTTAGATTAAAGAAAAAGTCAGGTATTGATTTTTCAGCCCATGCTTTAAGAAGAAGTTTTGCCAAATTGAGTGTAAAGGCAGGTATGAATATTGTTTACCTACAAAGCTTAATGGGACATGCACATTTAGAGACGACGAGAGATTATGTTCAGAAACTCGATAATTCAGAAGTCTTGAAAGCACAAAAAACGCATGGGACGGTAGACACTTATATCTAATTTGATTTTGATTATTCAATTTGACTAATGTGTTTTTTTTACTTTTGTCCTTTGAAATGGTAAAACGGTATATAGCCATTGAAAAGGCTGTCTGTGAAAAAGCCCATCGGAAAGCAAACCCTATTGACAGATGGGGGCAATATTTTTTCAATCTAACTGATGATAATGTTTAAACCCGATTATCTTTAAGATTCTGCCAATATATTTCCTGACATAATTGCGTCATAAATAGTGAAGTTAGTTTACAATATAGTTAACTCGTCATATGGAGGCAGTGAAGCAAAGAGGTAATCTGGTTGCTTCCCCTCAATCAAATTTCATTCCTCCCTGGGAATTTCTTTGCGGAGCCAGTAGCGAAACCGACCATATCAGGTCGGTTTTTGTGTTTTAGAGGAGAATAGATATGAATTATCAAATTAATAAAAGGAACTTTTTACTCTATATATTGATTGTTGCTTTGATCATTATTGCAGGATGTGGTGAGGAAGAAACACCAAGAACATTAACCCCTCAGGAAAAAACAGCTATTGATGCAGTCCAGTCACAAAAGACAACTTTAGGTAGCAATATGCATGAAAGTGTTGGGATGGCATTTGTCATAATCGAAAGTGAAGGTCACACAATGAAGGTAGATGGGTGGTATTCTGGTGGTATTGATACTGGAAAAGTAAGCGTCAAATTTTACTTTTACATTGATGGAAAAAGAGAGTATGCAGAATGGATATATTATCCTGATGGAATAATATTACCCAATAATGAATGGGCATTCGTATTTATGGGAGAATAATCTTATCCAAGGAGGAAAATAGAAATGACTAACCTAGTTGATTGTAAGGTATGTGGAAAAGAAGTGGCTGAAGCTGCTCCTACATGTCCAAATTGTGGAGTAGAAGCTCCTGGGCTCCACATAAAATGTCCTAAATGTGGATCAATGAATATAACTTCTAATCAAAAGGGTTTTAGTCTTGGGAAGGCAGTAGCTGGTGGGTTACTATTGGGACCAGCGGGATTACTTGGGGGATTAATTGGCAGAAAAAAGGTTGAGTTAAAATGCCTACGATGTGGACACAGTTGGGTTCCAAATAAGGGGAATTTTGCTTAGTTAGAATCAGGAAATAACAAACCAACCTGACACAGTTATTTCTATCTCGCCAACTAAATATAAACATCTACGAAAAGATCATTCAAGTCCATCTGATACCGCATCTATTAGATATTCTTCGGTTATCTCATATGGTTTCATTTTTCCCCTTTTTGAAGCTGTTTTCTCATATGGGAATATATCAATGTTTATAAAAAATATTGTTTTATTATTCAATTCTATATAAGGTGTTGATTGTTCAACATCGGATAATGCAAATAGAAGATTATGACCGCTAATATTGTATATAACTAAATGAGGGTGTACAAATTCTTGTGTAAATGGATAATATAAAAATCTCACAAAAAAAGGAAGATTATCCATGACACAAAAAAAGAAATCTCAAAAACCCAATATCCAGGACTCCATGCCCAGCGTAGAAGTAGTACAAAAAGAGCTGGCCACAGCAAAATCTGTAGACGATTTTTTCGGGAAAGACGGCATATTTTCTCGATTGTTTTCGGACACCTTAGAGCAAATGCTGGAAACGGAACTCACAGAAAAACTTGGTTATGAACCGTATGAAGCCAAAGGACGAAACTCGGGAAACAGTCGCAATGGGAACTACCAGCGGAAGATGAGGACCTCTGGCGGGGATGTAGAAATCAATGTCCCCCGAGATCGGAACGGTGAATTTCATTCCGAACTGCTGAAAAAGAACACCAACGAGATCGAAGAAAAGATCATCGCCATGTACGGCAAAGGAATGTCCACCAGAGATATACAGGACATTCTGGAAGATCTGTATGGGGTCCACGTCTCCCCGTCCACGATCAGCAAGATCACAGACAAAGTCTGGGAGCTGGTGGAAGTGTGGCAAAACCGGCCGCTGGCCCCAATCTATCCCATCGTTTACCTGGACGCCATCCATGTCAAGCTCCGACGAGAAGGCAAAATAGACAATGTGGCTGTCTACAACGTGCTGGGGGTCGATTTAGAGGGCAGAAAGGACGTTTTAGGCCACTGGGTGGGCGATGGTGGAGAAGGTGCCAATTTCTGGCTCAGCGTGCTCACCGACCTCCAGACCCGTGGGGTTCAGGATATCTACATCGCTGCGGTGGATGGCTTGAATGGGTTCAAGGATGCAATTCAGTCTATCTTTCCCAAAACAAAAGTCCAGCGCTGTATTATCCATCAAATCCGACAGAGCCTGAAATATATCACCTGGAAAGACAAGAAGGCATTCACCAAGGACCTAAAAACGATTTACAAAGCACCCACACGGGAAGAAGCCGAAGCCAATCTCGTCCGCCTTGGTGAAACTTGGGGCAGCAAGTATGCGGCGGCTGTGCGATCCTGGGAAACAAACTGGGAGGAGCTGGCAACCTTCTTCGAATTCCCAAAAGAAATTCGTCGTCTGATCTATACCACAAATACCGTTGAGGGGTATAATCGGCAGTTACGGAAGGTGATCAAAAATAAATCCTCTTTCCCCACTCCTGAGGCGATCCGGAAGCAACTCTATCTGGCCACCCGGGATATCACGAAAAAATGGAATGCACCGATCAGAAATTGGCCTTTGATCCTCAACCAATTAGCGATACGTTTCGAAGATCGGTTTCCGTTATGAAAAGTTATTTACACAATGAATCTGACACTATCAACTAAATATCCAAAGGGTTTATTGAAGTCTTCTGTATAAATGTAAATTTGATTTAAACCCTTAGCTATATAATGTTTATTTTTATTGCTAGATGGATCAAATATTTTCGTATCGAGTATAATTGGATCCTCTTCAAGCTGAGACGAAACTAAATCAGCCTCTCCAGAGATTGATCTTGGCTCAATTGAAAAATCGATTCCTTGTTCGAATAAGAATTGATACAAATTAATCGCTAGTTGTTTTTCTCCCTTCTGGGTTTCTTTAACTGCAGTAGAATACAATCTATCTCTCGTAAACCATTCAGATTTTTCCTTATACCTTCGTAGAACCGCTAAAATTGCCCGCTGGTCATCTAAATTTTCATCCAGATATTCATAGAGATGGTCGACTAATATATTATGGAAATCTTCTACATTTTCATATAACTTACCTTTATATCCAGGAGTCAATTTTTCACCAACTTTGTAGATTATCTCAGGTTTCTCGTGGTCAAGACATTTTTTTATCAAATGATAAGCAACCGCAGCTTGTTCATCATAACCAATCGTTCCTAATTGCCTCTCACCCTCAAAAATTTTTTCACTTACCGCAATTATGTCTGTTTGTCTTCTGACTAGATCTTCAATTACACCAGAAATGATTATGTTATTTTGGAAAAATGCGACCAATTGGGATAAGTAGCCAAAATAACGATCATAATCATCAGTAAAATAGTTAAGTCTTCTAACACGATTCTGCAATTTATACCTGATATCCTGGATCAATTGATTACCCATGTTAAATTTCTATCCTTACACTAAAACTGAAGCTCTGAAGGGTTATTCTTAGATTCTTGCTGGATTTTCCCATTTCTCCCATGTAATCAATTAATTGAATATTTGATTTGCATCCCCTGCAAATAATAACCTCATGATTAATGATTTGCTCAAGATTAATTCGATTATGAAATCGACAATTTGGGCATCTTAGATTTTTTTCTATATTTCCAAAATCGATCATTTTTACTAGATCCAAGATTTATTATTTTCTTACATGAGTTCACTGAAAAAAGGTCGAAAACCTAGCAGTTTAGAATAATTGGTCTGCGCTTCTAATTGTACCCTTGTTGAGACTGAAACAGCTCGCTTAGAACCGATAACTTTCGCGATAATTGAAACGATACTGCAACGGATTTGTGCTGAAAATAAAATGTAGATAAAGAGAATATAATCGACAAAAAAGGTAGAGAGTACATAAGGATTGTATTCTCTACCCCCCTTTGTTTGTTAAAAAATCTGACCCTTTCAAAACTGAACAAGGCTGGTGTGTACCCCGTATCCAAAGGTTCTATTTTTGGAAATCGCCGATTGAATCTTTCTGTTACTACATCCCCCCTGTTGAGATGGCCCAGAACTATTGTTCTATTTTTCTTCATGGTATCCCCTGCAAGGCTGATTGGAACCGCCTTAGAAGCTATCTCTTCCACGCTAGGGGGCATCAAAAAGGCGAGGCCAACTACCCTTGACAGGCTGCACATGCCGAGATATAATTATTGCAGTGTTATAATATCACCAGTACGTTATAGTAATACATTGTGCAGAAAGATTGTTGGGGGAAAAGAAAGTAGCAATCGTTTCTGGAAGAATGTGAAGGACAACGTAAACTGAATTAATTCCAACATAACCTGAAAAGGAGGTGCAGACATGCAAAGATGAAGATATTCAAAACAATGTAGAAATAGGAGGTGATATGAAAACCTACCAACATATTGTCTAATAAGATGTCCACGGACAATCTCTCTCAAAAAGAGAGATTTTAGTTTTTTAAGGAGGAATATAACATCGTGGAAGGAAATTGTTTCGTCAATCATCAACTAAGCTTTCTACATAGGAACGTATTCAAAAAGGAGGCGAGATAATGACTTGACTATACACTGATAATTCATCATCTACAAATTGCAGATGATATTACCTGCCATGATGGGGGTTTTTGTCTTTAAGTTGGAGTATTGTTCTAACAATCTATTTTAGAAAGGAAGTAGATATGAATGCTGAAAAAAAAGAAAACACATTAGCTGAAAGATTATTGTACAAAATGTTTAGCGATGAAAAAAACGAGATATATCTCTATTCACTATACATGTATCAAAGTAAGCTCGGTTTTGAAATTCAGGAGGTTTGGTTGCTAGTTTGGATAATTCTGCATCATAAGGTTTTATCCAGCCTCACTCCTTCCATAGAAGAATTATCCAACTTCACGGGAATACCTGCAGCCAAACTTATGTCCATTTTGAAAAAGATTCAAGAAAAGGATTTGCTGATGATTGTTCGAACCACAACAGAGGGAGGTAAACGTAAAAATAGAAAATATTTTCTTAGACCATTATACGCTCGTCTAGATGAATGCTTAGTAGATACTCTGAATAATTACAACTATCAAGCTAATTTTAAAGAAAAAGAGAGGCACTCATCAAAGAACAAGGTTAAGAGAATACAGGAGTTCAATGGGTTCCTACAAGAGTTAGATAAGAGGGTAGAAAGATTCCAAAAAGAGAGTAAATCAGAACAAACTAGGAGGAAAAAATGAAATAACTATATTCATACTAAGCATTGTAAACACCTCTCAAATGAGAGGTCTTTTCGTTTAATCACATCACAGTCCAAAAATAAAACACCTAAGGAGGTAGACAATGTTGAAGAATATTCATGACCTGTCATATAAATGTCTCATTTGTGGAAAGGGGACAAGTCCTGGATTCAGGTTTTGTAAAGAGTGTGCGATTGAGTATGGATTAGCTGATGAAAATGGAGATCTTTTCCCGCCAAGAGATTGGCCAGATTGGGCTAGAGATTATTACAACTGGGAAAGGAGAGAAAGAAGACATAGGAAAATAATCATTGAAAGATGGGTAGATTATGAGGATGAGATGGAATCTGATTAGTTGAGGGTAAGTTCTATTCAGATTATCCTCGTAATGGGTTGTAGTTGACGTAAGAATAAAACAGAATAAAGGTAATCAGACCAATAACTTCTCAAGATATTGGTTAGGATGGACTGTAGTTAATAAAGGGACAGTTCTAATTGTGTTTGTCAGAAATCTCATATGTTTTCCATATAACTTATCAAGATTCTTTCCTCAATGGACTGTAGTTAATAGAGAATAAAATATTGGCTGGCTTGTACAAAGTTTCAGTCAATTGAACGCACTACTTTACAAGATTCTTACCTTTTTGGACTGTAGTTAATAGAAGGCGAAAGAACAATTAAATACATGGGAAATTACCCCGTTACTTATTGGTAAATAATCATAGACCTTATTAGTAACATATCCATTGAATCGAAAACCCCAAACTCAATTGAGACGTTAGTAACAGGTGTGGGGAAACCTGGAAACAGTCGGGATAGTGTGAAAATGGCAAATAGAAACCAATTTACCCTTAGTTCTAAATTTGTTTCTTATATATCGAACCCTGTATCACGCAGTTTGGTGCTGTGCAACAAAAACCAGAAAATGAACCAAGACTGCCAAATAACTCAACACTTGAGAGACCCCCTACGGTTTCATGGGATTTAGGGACTGCACCCATGGCGCTATTCTATGGAATAGTGGGTGTCCCGTGAAGGAATCAGCATTGCTTATACTAATGAGCTGATGTTCTCCCCTTACATGTTTTTTTACATGTTAAGGGGGGAATAGGCTTGCTTACCTAATATATGAGTTCTAGATTTAACTGATTGTAAATTATGTACTTAAGTAAAAATATATTAAAAAAATAAACAAAGGATAAAAATTATGACTGAATTAGACAGAAAAAAGAAAAAATATAGCCCAAAAAGAATAAAAAGATTCTGGGAAAAGATAGAGATTACTGAAGATGAAGAATGCTGGGAATGGCTAGCATCAACCCAATCGAAAGGTTATGGTTCTTTCGGAGTGGGATATAAGAAGACAGAGTTAGCTCACAGAGTAGCTTTTGAGCTTGAGAATGGAGAGATTCCTGAGAATTTTTGTGTAATGCATATTTGCGATAATCGATTATGTTGTAATCCTAATCATCTTAAACTAGGAACTATTGCAGATAATAATAGAGATATGGTAGAGAAAAGAAGACAAGCTGTAGGAACCCAAAATGGCATGTCTACATTAAATGAGGAAAAAGTAATAACAATGAGAAGTGATTATCAGGCTAAGGAAAAAACCATCAAAGAATTAGCTGAAGAATACAACATTCACTACAATACAGCTCGAAATGCTATTCATGGAATAACTTGGTCTGACCTTCCATTAGCTGATTAAAAAATTAATCCTCCCCATTTATTCACTATATAAGTAGATGGGGAGGACTCCGATTCGGGAAAAAATCGATGGAAAATCAGACCGATTCTTCTCGCAAAAATCTATAAATATGAAAAATTCAATTGCGTTTTGTAAATAAATGATGGTAAATGAAGGGAAAATCGTTGAAAATAAAATAAAAATCTGGATAGA
The DNA here is from genome assembly GCA_964481465.1 of uncultured Anaerolineales bacterium. Taxonomy (GTDB): domain Bacteria; phylum Chloroflexota; class Anaerolineae; order Anaerolineales; family UBA11858; genus B10-G9. The sequence goes on along the minus strand of CAYZTL010000018.1, from coordinate 58 downwards.
CTGTATGCATAATCCGGGGGAAATCGTCCATTAAATCCGGAACATGTCGTCCGCTGAA
>CAYZTL010000017.1:77513-95626 GCA_964481465.1 uncultured Anaerolineales bacterium | reverse complement strand
TGTCCCGGGAGGAAGGCCATGCCTATCTATCCGTCAGCGACACAGGCATCGGCATTTCCCCCGATCACCTGCCTCGCATTTTTGACCGTTTCTATCGGGTGGACCCTGCCCGAAACCGGGATACCGGTGGGTCAGGCCTCGGTTTGGCGATCACCAAGGCGATCATTGAAGCCCACGGAGGAGAAATATCCGCAGACAGCGCGGGCGAAAACAAAGGCAGTGAGTTCTCTATCAAACTGCCCCTGACATAACAGACCCAATGGGGCAGTTAGCTGAAGATCGAAAAAAACGAAGAAGAGAATGCCTTCTCCAACTTGCGTCCCCTTTCGTTCGCATCAAAGGCCCCTTCGCGGCGGCCATCAGTGCCCGAGCGCCCGGGCGCGTTGATGCAGACGAATTGAAGGGATGATGAAAACTCCGGCGCTCACGGCCAGCACGATGAGGTCAATCCAGGGGTTAATCAGTCCCTTTCCTACCACGGCGTGATTCATCAGGTCCTGGGCGTATGTCAGCGGTGAGAGGTAAGCGAGGTATCTGGCGGCAGGTGCCATTTCGCTCAGGGGGATGAACACACCGCTGATGAAAAGCAAGCCCCAGCGCAGGAGTGTGCTTGGCATCTGGACATCTCCCGGATTCGATGTGGGAATTGATCCAAACACCAGACCGAGGGATGAAAACGTGAAAGCCCCGAGGATAACTCCGGCGATGAGCAGCCCGGGTTGGGCAACGGTCGCGCCGTAGAGCAGCGTGCTGGCGCTGAGGGCGACGACCGACACGGCGATGGCAAACAAAGCCCCCACAGCAATTTTTCCCATCAGAAGAGTGAACAGGGACATGGGTGCGGCCAGCAGACGGTCATAGGTGCCGATGCGGCGTTCCGTGGGAATGATGAAAGGGCCTGCAGCGCCGGCTGTGAAAAAGACGCTCAAAGCCAGCAGGTTGGCCAGACCCTGTGTGGCGGCCATCTCTCTCCGCACCGAGAAAGAGAAAAACATGAAAAAGGGCATCAGGAACCCGAACATGATCATGCCTGGCTGCAGGTAGTACACCCGCATGTCTTTGACAGCCACAGTCAAGGCCTGGGCCAGTTCGTCCTTCAACCGCAGTGTGCGTTCAGAAATCATCGTCGACCTCTCTTTTTGCGTGAATTGGGTTTAGCTTCAGAACTTGGATGTTGAATGGACCCGACCTGTTTGCCCGTGATCTCCAGGAACACGTCCTCCAGGCTTGGCGCCAGGGTGTTCAGGCTGACGATCCGCAGGTTGTGGGTTTCAGCATAGTTCACTATTTCAGGCAGCAGCGCTGGAGGATCCTCGGTGTACAGGCGCCATTTATCGCCTGTTTTCACGGAGGTGGTCACCCCCGGGAGTTTCCCCAGTGGTTCTCCGTGAGCGGCGCCATCCGGTTCGACCGCCACCTCGACAGACTGGGTGCGGCTGAACGTGCGCCGCATGTTTTCGGGGGTGTCGACCGTGGCAATTTTTCCGTGGTTGATGATCGCCACCCGGTCGCAGAGCTGGTTGGCTTCCTCGATCTGATGGGTGGTGAGGAAGATTGTGGTGCCCTCCGCGTTCAGCTCCCGGATCAAATTATGGATAACCCGAGTGCTTTGCGCATCCAGGCCGGGGGTAGGTTCATCCAGGTAGAGCAGGCTCGGCGAATGGATGATGGCCATGGCGATGCTCAGCCGGCGGCGCATGCCCCTGGAATAATTTTCCACCTTTTGATCCCGCCTTTCCCACAGCCCAAAAGTTTCCAGAAGTTCCCGGGCGCGTTGGGCGCGCTGCTCTCGCGGCACGCGGTACAGGCGGGAGGTGAACATCAGATTTTCCCACCCGGATAATTCAACATAGACGTTTGATTCCTCCGGGACGAGGCCCACCTGACGCTTGACAGGGTAAGGGTGCTGACGCAGATCGTGTCCCAGGGCCGTTATCTGTCCCCCCGTGGGTTCCAGGAGGGTGGTGAGCATCCTCTGGGTGGTGGACTTTCCGGCGCCGTTGGGGCCCAGAAAACCAAAGATCTCTCCCTGGCGCACGTCGAAGTTTATCTGATCGACGGCCAGGACGCCTGTTTCCGGTTTACCGTAAATTTTGGTCAGGTTTTTGACTTCAAGGGCGTTGTTCATTTGTGCGGTTCCTCCTGGTTGGTAAAAATATCCTGGATAAAATCCGTGTCTGCTCGTGCCTTTGCGCGCAGGAAATGCTCCTTCCCCAGGAACAGACGCTGCTTTTCGTCGGGGGCTTTAAGGATCGGTGATTGATCCAGTTGGGTGCGGTGGCATTTGATGGCAGCCATTTTTTTCTCCCAGACGGGAGAAACATCGACTTCCAGGGATACATCCTCATCCCTAACGGTGTGGATCTGGCGCATACCCACTGCCCGGGCGATAGAACGCGGCACGACGGGCGTGTACAGGGCGCCAATTGTTTCGGTGCGGTGGAAAGCCTCTGCGGCCAGGCGGCCAATCGTGATGTGATCGGGGTGGCCGGAAATCCCATCTGGTCCGTAGCTGAGCATCACCCGGGCGCCGATTTCCCCGGCGGCAGCCTGGATTGTGGCGGTGACGACCTCAGGATCAGCTTCGGAGAGATGGCCGTCCTCATAATCCATCACGATGGGGGGGAGAATGCCCAGGGCCTGGCAGGCGCAGCGCAGCTCACTCTCCCGGATACCGGGCAGTTCCCCGGGCGAGCACAGCGGAGGGTCGCCCCGCGATCCGGCCTGGCCGCGCGTGGCGGTGAGAAGCTGGACGCGTACCCCCTGTTGGGCCAGGAGGGCGAGGGTCCCGCCGCAGCGGAAGCTTTCATCATCAGGGTGGGCAAAAACGGCCAGGAGCGTGGGTTGGCTTTTTGTCGGGGACTGTTGTTTCATGGGATTTGCACCATTAATACCCGGGTTGGGCGTTCAGCGGCTATGCGCCGGGTGGCTTCAGCGGGTACCGAGGTCAGGGTGTGGGGATGGTAGGATTTCTTTTCCGGGCCGACCCGGATTGTCCCCTGGCCTTCGATGAAGTAGTAGAGGATTAGAAAGGGCATCTCGCAGGGGTCGACTGCCTGGCCGGCAGCGAGGTTCAAGACCAGAACGCGCGCTTTGCCGGCGTCCAGCACTGGCATCAAGGGTTCTTGCGTGGGGGCGGCTTGAATAAGTTTGTTAATATCGAATATTTGCATTAGCGATTTCTCCTTCTTTTGCGGTTCCACTTCGTCCACCACGGCAGCAGGAAAAGGTAGAACCCGGTGATGGCCATGATCAACATCAGGATCTGCTGTACTTGCTGTACTGTGGTGCCCAAAGCGGTTTTCCTCGCCAGCAGGACCGTGAAGATCAAAGCCACGGTCGGTAAAGCCAACCAGCGGTGGGTTTTTCGAAGATACTTGTTTAAAAATCTGGTCATTTTATTTAAAACTCCTTGAAAATGATCAATTCTTTATCCGGCTGCCACGGACTTCGGCCTGATTTTGCCCTGCACACGTGTTTTTGAAACGGATGTCTTTCAGATCCGGTACGGGTGAGGGGACTGCTTACTCAGAGGTTGGCCTGGTTGGGGACTTCCGGATCAGTCTTCCTGTCTGGAAATATTCGCTTCAGCCGTGTTCAGCGCCCGCTGCAGCAGATCCACCAGTTCCTGCTGTTCTTCTGGTGTTAACCCGGAAAGCAGCAGCCTGAATTTTTTCAAATGATTGGCCTGGATCCGGCGTTGGAGCGCCTGGCCGCGCCGGGTAAGAAAGAGCCGGATGGAGCGGCCGTCCTCCGGATCGGGCTTTCGTTCCACAAACCCGCTCTCCTCCAGGCGGTGAACCCCGACGCTTACCGTCGGGGGGGTGAGGTCCAGTTTCTCGGCGATATCTCCCACGCCGCACCCGGGCATGCCGGCAATGGCATCCAGAATCGCCATCCGGGCGGGCGAGATGGTCTCGTTTCCTTCCGGGTGATCATCAAGTCCCAGAGAGCGCAGGCGCCTCATCAATTTGAAAAACTGTTCTTCCGGGGTGATTTTTGATCCGGCCATCAGTAAACATCCTTAAAATTAGTTAGACAAACTAATTATATTATCCCTAGTGGGCTCTGTCAAGAGTGAATGGTGACAGAATGAATGGTGACCCAGGGAAGGCAAATGCGCTGCGATTGGAAGAGTGGTGAAGGCAGGCGGCTAATTGTTTGTAATTGCCTGCTGCAATTACCTGGATTGATCAGGGAAAAAAGGTCTAACAAGCCAGGATGATTGCTGAGCGGTGGTAGATCCGCCTACCATTTCGACGGTGATTATATGTTGTTAGTGGTATGATGAGAGAATCTTTGACAAAAACCATCATGATACGTTGGGAGGAGTGCCTTGCTTGAAAAGATCATCATCAGCGTCCTGCTTGGATACGGGTTGGGAAGCATCCAATCCGCTTATCTTTTGGGCAGGTTCATTGGAGAGATCGATATTCGGGAGCACGGCACCGGCAATGCCGGAGCGTCCAATATTACCAGTACGCTGGGATTAAAGTATGGTGTGTTCGTAGCGGCTTTTGATGTCTTTAAAGGAGCGCTGGCGGTTTTGGCTGTTCAGCAGATTTATCCTGCCAATCGCGAGCTGGCTTTCCTCGCCGGGATGATGGCTGTTTTAGGTCATATTTATCCCTTTTATTTGAAATTCAGGGGCGGTAAAGGGGTGGCTGCCCTGGTAGGGATGATGATTGGGTTAGACTGGCGGCTGGCCGTTTTTATCGTCCTCCCTGTGATCGCTCAACTGCAGGGATATCCGCTGACCCTGGTTGCTGGCGGCATCGGGATCATGAACATCATGCTGGTCAGCGTCACGGAACGCACCCGGGAAATTGGCATCCGGCAGTCTGTGGGGGCGACGCCGGGGAACAATGCTGAAAATGACCTCTCGGCCCCTGTGCAGTTAGTGGTGGGAACGCTCCTTTTGGAAGAGACGGACATGGCTGTCGATCCTGAGCTGGCTGAACGTCTCCTTCCCTACTGGAAGATGTATAAAAGCCTGGCCGGGAGCGACACCGCGGCCCCGGAGGAAATGGATGCTGTGATCAGCGAGATCCTAGAGATCATGGGCAGCGAAAGGTTGTCCGCGATTTCCAGCATGGAAATCACCTCTGCAGCGATGAGCTCGTTGGTCAATGAGCTGGGTATTTCAGAAAAGCGTGGGTTATCAGGGGCAGAAGAAGGGTCGGGAAGCGGAGGGATGGGAGGGAGGCCGGAAGGGATGCCGGAAGGGGTTCAACCCGGAGGGGGGATGGGCAGTTCGGGTAATGTGGATCCTGAGCTGAGGGCCATCCGCCAGGCGGAGATGGGCCAGAGGGCGGTGGGGCGCTTTACCATCCCTTTATTGGAGGAGTTGATTGCGGTCTTGGAAGCGAAAATAGAGGGGTAGGGGGGACGTATTTCCCCTGCCAGGAAGGGGGCTTTGCCCGCAGGGGCTTTCAGTGCGCTGCATCCAGGGTATTCCCCGTTCTTTCCGGTCGTTAACAGGAATGACCCAGGCCCGCCCCAATGGTTACGGCGGGGGCAGGAAGGCGCCCAGCGGGTCGTGGGGGAAAAATCTTATTTTCCACCCGGAAGCCTGGTGTCCCCGGCGGTTCGACAACCGCGCTACACGCCCAGCACCCGGCTGCGTTGGTGCAACCCGTAAGCCGGGATCAGGAAGAGGACCAGCAGGAGGGGCAGGAGGAGGAGGTCCAGCCAGGGGCTGAGGAATCCCTGGGATAAAACGGCATGGTTGAAAAGGTCTTGGGCGTACGTCAGGGGGGAGAGATAGGCCACCATCCGCGCCCAGGGTGCCATTTCGTTGAGGGGGATGAAGATGCCGCTGATGAACATCAAAGGCCAGCGCACCAGGGTGCTGGGCATCATGATGTTGCCCACCGAGCGGGTGGGGATGGAGGCAAAGACCAGCCCGAAAGCCGAAAAGGCCAGGCTGGCCAGGATGATGGCTACCAGCACCAGGGGCAGGTTAACCAAATTTATCCCCAACAGCAGCCAGCCGATCAAAATTGGCACCAAAGAGACCACGCTGGCAAAGAATGCCCCTACCAGCGTCTTTCCCAGCAGCAGGGTGACCAGGGACATGGGCGCGGCCAGCAGCCGGTCATAGGTTCCCACCCGGCGCTCCATGGGAATGATCACCGGACCAGCCGAGGAGGCGGTAAAAAAGGTCGTCAAAGCCAGCAAACGGGCCAGACCTACCTCCATGCCGATCTCCCTTTTAATGGAAAAGGAAAAGAACAGGAAAAGGGGCAGCAGCAGTCCAAACATGATCATCGGCGGGGTAAGATAATACACTTTGACATCCTTGACCGCCACGGCCCAGGCCTGGGCGATTTCATCTTGGAATCGTGACCACTTGTATCTCACCCTCATTTCCTCCTCTTGGTTGGTTTACGCTTTCCCTTTGGCTGCTGGTCATGGCGCACCGTGCCGATTTCCTGCCCCGTGATCTCCAGAAAGACATCTTCTAAACTGGGGCTCAGTGTGTTCAAACTAAGGATTTTCTTCCCCTGGCTGCGGGCAAAGTCTGTTAACTCAAATAACAGCGCAGGAGGGTCTTCAGTGTACATCCGCCACTTGTCCCCCCGTTTGACCACTTTCGATACCTGGGGTAAATTGCCCAAAACATCCTCCCCGATCTCCCCATTGCTCTCGAAGGAGATCTCCACGGACTGCACCCTTTGGAAGGCGGATTTCAGCTTTTCCGGCGTGTCGATGGCGGCAATTTTTCCGTGGTTGATGATCGCCACCCGGTCGCACAGCTGGTTGGCTTCCTCGATCTGGTGCGTGGTCAGGAAGACGGTCGTGCCCTGGGCGTTCATCTCCCGGATCAGGTCCCGGATGCTGCGCGCGCTCTGGGCGTCCAGCCCCGGCGTGGGTTCGTCGAGGAAAAGCAGGCGGGGCTGGTGGATGATGGCCATGGCAATGCTCAACCGCCGCTGCATGCCTTTCGAAAATTCCTCTACCTTCACGTCCCGCTTTTCCCACAACCCAAAAGAGTCCAGCAATTCCTGGGCCCGGCTGTTACGTCTTTCAGCCGGGACGCGGTAGAGGCGGGCGGTGAACATCAAGTTGCCCCAGGCGGTAAGTTCGGTGTAGACGTTGGATTCCTCCGGGACCAGGCCCATCACCCGTTTGGCCGGGTAAGGAGCCTGGGCCAGATCGTGGCCCTGGATGTGGATCTGGCCTGCTGTGGGCTCCAGGAGGGTGGTCAACATGCGCTGGGTGGTGGTCTTCCCCGCGCCGTTGGGCCCCAAAAAACCAAATATTTCCCCTTCTTCCACCTGGAAGTTGATCGCATCTACAGCGAGCAGGTCGCCGTAATATTTGGTCAAATCCTTAACTTCAATGGCCAGGCTGTCATTCACGCTGTACTCCTTTCGGGCCGGTCAGACCTCATGCTGCAGTTCTTCCAGCCGTTCTTCGACGGCCTGAACCTCTGCCTGCAGATCTTCCAGGTAACGTTCCAGCCGGGCAATTTTCTCCTCGCGGGTGAAATAGTGGCGGTGGAAATGTCCTTCCCGGTGGCCTGTTCTCTTCCCGCAGCAGCAGTCTGCGCTTCTGTGATGGTCACGGCAGCGGCAGCGGCCGTGATCGTCGTCACACCGGCAGTGCCCGTGATGGCGGTGATGGCTTTCGTGATGGTGTCCTTGTCCGTGGTGTCCTTCGCAGCAAGACATAATCTCAGCTCCTTTCCTTTTCCAGGTTTGATTCAGTGTATGTTTGGTAGGCGTCCAAAAAATCATCCAGCTGGTCCCGGGCTTGCTGGATGTTGATCGCCCAGCCGTGGAGGTGTTCTCTGCCCCGTTTCGTCAATTGGTAGACCCGGCGGGCCGGGCCGCTTCCCTCTGTATCCCAGCTTGAACTCACCAACCCCTCTTCCTCAAATTGATTCAAGGCCCGGTACAGGGTGCTGGGGTCCGGGGTGGGCAGCTCTTTTTTATCCAGGACCTCGAGCAGTTCATACCCGTACGCGGGTTTCTTTGCCAGCTGGAGAAGCAGGCGGGGGCGGACAAAGCCCCGTAGGAGACCGCCGCGGCAGTGGCAGCCTTCCAGCCCGTGGGGATGATTTTTGCACATCACTTTTTCCTGAGGTTTTATTATATGTGTGTACCAACTATTTGCATAGTACAAATAGATTATACTGAATCGCTCTCCCCTGTCAAGGCTTTGCCGTTTCCTGGCTTGAATGAGGGTGATAACTCTATGGATGAGGCGATTTTTTCAATTCCGGGGATCCTGGTCTTCGGGTTGGTTGAGAATGATTGACCCGGGAGGCCTGCTGCTCTCCCCCTTCCGGATGGTAAAAGTGATCACACCGAGATAGGCCAGATATGAGATCACCTCGCTCAGGGAGGGGTTCCCGTTGTAGCCGAAGAGGGCTTTGAGCATCACGCCCAGGGTGCTGTCCTCATGGATGAGGGGGTTGGTGTTCCAGACGGGTTGGATGATTCCCGGGATCCAGCCCACCTCGTTGAATTCATGCACGCCGTGGGCCACCAGCCCGGCCGCAAATAAGAGCAGGAGGATCCCGGTCACCTGGAAAAAGCGCTGCAAGTCCAATTGCAGGGTGGAGACAAAGAGGAGCCAGCCGAGAAGGGCGGCTGTCCCCAGGCCCAGCAGGCCGCCGATGACCGTTTGCTGGGGGGAGGAGGCGAAAACGGCTGCGGTGAGAAAGAGAGCGAGCTCAATCCCTTCCCGGAGTACAGCCAGAAATGCCAGGGCAAAGAGCCCATGACTTCCCGTCTGAAGCGCGGCCTGCTCTACACCGCTTTCTAACCTCTCTTTGATATACCGGGCCTGGCGCCGCATCCAGAAAATCATCCAGGTCAGCACCCCGGCAGCCAGGAGCATGGCAAACCCCTCGAAGATTTCCTCCGCTTCCCCCTCAAACTGTAGGCCCAGGGATGTGAGGAGAATCCCCCCAGCCAGGCTCAGGGCGGTGGCGCTGATCGCCCCGTACCAAACCCGGGGGGCGAGGTCTTCGCGCTTGATTTTTTGCAGTGCGCCCAATACGATACCCATAATGAGGGCGGCTTCAATCCCCTCTCGCAGTGAAAGTAAGAAACTGGCCAACATGTATGTCCTTCTCCTCCAAATATTCGTGAAGTTTGCAAACAATGAACCACTTTCGTCACGGGTTCGTTCGTGAGGTCACCAGGGGAAGGGGCCCATTCCAGACCCGGCATCCAACTTGGGAGGCATGGGCGGCTTCCCCGGATGCCCGGGGAACCAGAATGCCGCCGGCTGGATGGGTGTTGATTTCTCAACCCTCGCTTGAGTGTTCCTCCCCGGCGGCAGGGGCCACACTGATGCGGCAGGTCAGCCGCGCGTCGAGCTGGACCAGAGGGGCGTCCTGCGGGTGCAGCAGACAGGTGCCGTCCGATTTCATGGCCAGGACCGTGATCTGCTTTCCGGGTGTAATCCCTGATTGGGTGAGGAAGGCCCGCTGGGGCTCATCGACCTGGATGCTCTTCACCCGGACCCGCTCCCCTGCGGTGACTAGGTTGAGGGGGGAGCCCAGGCGGATCGTTTCTTCCCCTCCTTCTGGCCCGGGAATAGGATTTCCCGTGGGCGTGGTCCGGGGGTGTCCTAGAAAGGCTGCCAAGCGTTCTGCGACAGCGGCCGGGGTGGTATGTTCGAATCCGCAGGCGAACCGGTTGGCTTCGCGGGGGTCGAATTTCAAATGTTGGGTGAGGAATACTTCCCACAAACGGCGGTTGCGGATGATGCGCGAAGCCTGGCGTTCTCCCTCTTCTGTCAGAGAGACCCCTTTGTACGGCTGATAGACCACCTTGCCGTCCGTTTCCAACTTTTTGATCATCTGGTTGACAGAGGCCGGCAGGATGTCGAGGTGATCCGCCAGCAAGCGTAGGGGGACAGGTTCGTTCGCAGCCTCGCTTTCCTGGGCGATATGGACCAAATACATCTCCTGATTCTCATTCATCTTCGTGTGCCCCTCAACTTATATCCTCATATCTTCATGTATACCTAAAGAATATCAGGGTTGGAGCGGCGTGGACAGAGATGAATGTCACATGATATCATTAGGTTTGTTACATGTCCCGGGCGGCCTCTCCGCGGCCAGCAACACCCTCAACCTGCAGTGACTCCCGGGATGACAATGCTAAGGGTTTATGGCTGTTGATGTTTTCACCGGATCCCCACCCCAGAATAAAGGGTTCGCGATGAGAGTGTTTCAGGTTCGCAGGCAGCGTTTCGCGTTCGGCACCTGTCGGTACGACCCTCACCTTAAGCCGAGACCATGGTGTCCAAAGATATATAATGGATATCGTAGTTACCGGTGTTTTCCTTTACCGGGTCAGGGTTTTGTTGGGGGTTACACCGGATCTAATTAATTTATCTGATTTCCAGAAATGGGGTTTTTATTGGGTGTAAACAAACGTCAAAGGAGAGAGGATGATGGATAAAGAACACTTAAAACATGATCAACATGGGGAACAGGGGATGGATCAGAATCGTCACCAGCACCAAGATTCTGGTGGCCACGACGATCGCGGCGATCACAAAGCAGACCATACCGGGCACGAACAGATGTTCCGCACCCGGTTCTGGTGGAGCTTACTGCTCACAGTCCCCGTGCTGCTTTACAGTCCCACGATCCAGAGCTGGTTAGGTTTTACCGCGCCGGCTTTTCCGGGAAGTCAGTGGGTGCCGATTATATTCTCCCTAGTCATTTTCGTCTACGGTGGTCTGCCTTTCCTGCAGATGGCCCGGCCGGAAATTCGCAACCGTCGTCCGGGGATGATGACCTTGATCTCGTTGGCGATATCCGTGGCCTTCGTGTACAGCGTGCTGGCCCAGATGGTCGGGCTGGGAGAAGGCTTCTTCTGGGAGTTGGTGACGCTAATTGACGTCATGCTGCTGGGTCACTGGATGGAGATGAGGTCCGTGCGTCAGGCGTCAGGCGCGTTGAATGAGCTTGCCAAGCTGATGCCGGATACCGCAGAGCGAATTCTTCCTGATGGGGAGACCGAAACCGTTCCCGTCGCCGACCTTGATGTGGGTGACAAATTGTTGGTCCGCCCGGGCGACAGCGTCCCCGCAGATGGAGAAGTTGTGGAGGGGACGTCGAACCTCAACGAATCCATGATCACCGGGGAATCCCGGCCGGTCAAGAAGGAACCGGGGGATGAGGTGATCGGCGGCACAATCAACGGGGACGGCAGCCTGCGCGTGCGGGTCACGGCTGTGGGGGAAGAAACCGCGCTGGCGGGGATCATGCGCCTGGTGGAGCAGGCCCAGGAGAGCAAATCGGAGACCCAAATACTGGCGGATAAAGCGGCCGGATGGTTGTTTTACGTAGCGCTGGGTACGGCTGTTTTGACCGTAATTGGCTGGACCATCGGCGTGGGCTTTGACGTTCAGGTGCTGAAGCGGGTGGCCACCGTGCTGGTGATCGCCTGCCCCCATGCTTTGGGATTGGCCGTCCCCCTGGTGGTGGCCATCACCACAGCCAAAGGGGCCAGCAATGGCATCTTGGTTCGTGACCGGCTGGCTTTAGAGGACGCCCGAAATATCGATGTGGTGGTGTTTGATAAGACCGGCACCCTCACCAAGGGCGAGTTCGGTGTGGTGGACATCAAAGCAGCAGCAGGGTGGGGTGAAGACCATGCCCTGGGGCTGGCCGCTGCGGTGGAGGGCGACTCAGAACACTTGATCGCCCGGGCTGTGCGCCAGGCCGGGGAAGAGCGGAACCTGTCCCTTCCCGAGGTCAGCGGGTTTGAAGCCATCAAAGGGCGGGGTGTCCGGGCTTCCGTCGCAGGGGTGACTACTTATATTGGAGGTCCGCAGCTTTTGGACATGCTTGAAATTCCCCTGTCTGAGGAGTGGGAGAATTTCACCGTTAACGCTGGAGAGAAAGCCCAGACTGTGATCTATGTCATCCAGGAGAGTGAAATCCTTGCCGCCATAGCCGTGGCGGATGTCATCCGCGAGGAAAGCCAGACAGCAGTCGACAAATTACACGAGATGGGAGTTCAGGTGGCCATGCTGACCGGGGACAGCCAGGAGGTGGCTGACGCGGTGGCCAAGGAACTGGACATCGACCAGGTCTTTGCCGAAGTCCTCCCGGAGGACAAAGACCAGAAAGTGATCCAGCTGCAGGAGGAGGGCTTGCGGGTGGCTATGGTCGGCGATGGGATCAATGATGCCCCGGCCTTGGCCCGGGCTGACATCGGCATCGCCATCGGCGGGGGGACCGATGTGGCCATTGAGTCAGCAGGCCTGATCCTGGTCAGGAGCAACCCCCTTGACGTGGTCAAGATCATCCGGTTGAGCCAGGCCAGCTACAAGAAAATGATCCAGAATCTGTGGTGGGCGGCGGGCTACAACATCGTTGCCCTTCCGCTGGCTGCGGGTGTGCTCGCTCCTGTGGGGATCATCTTATCCCCTGCGGTAGGCGCGCTGCTGATGTCGTTGAGCACGGTGATTGTGGCGATCAACGCCCAGTTCCTGCGCGGGGCAGATTTGTCCTCCGCCTAACCTGGCAGCACGACGGGGAGGACCTGGTACCTGGGTCCTCCGTTTTATAAGCGTGGGGTACTCACCCTCTTTGACAGGGTGATGGCAGCCGTGAGGGACATGGAGCAAAGAAGCCCTGTTTTCTTTGCGGAATCTTTAACGAATCTTAATTTCACCCTCATAGGGCGCCGGTACACTGGATGAGGCAAGGGCATCGAGAATGAAGGAAGTTGAAGAGTTTCATTTGTTGGAGGAACGTTGTGAAGAAAACTTTGCGAATATTTTTGATTGTTGCTACCCTGTTGATCAGCGGGCTGCTGCTGGGGGCCTGCGGGGGTCCAGTCACCGGGGACCGTTCCAATCCTGGCCCGGGAGAGAAAGTGGCTGTCCAGGGGCGCGGTTGGAATGTCCCTGGGGCTCACACAGCTCCTGGTTTCGATTGAGAACTGATGTGTCGGGCAGTTAAATATGGAAAGTGCGATGTCAAAAGGGAAAATTCTGATCATCGATGATGAACCAAGCATTCTGGATCTGGTCACGGCGTATCTGGAGCAGGAGGGCTTTGCGTACCGCACCGCTCTTGATGGGCCGGCCGGGTTGAAATTGGCCCGATCGTACGAACCGGACCTGATCGTCTTGGACGTTATGCTGCCCGGCATGGACGGCATCGAACTGCTGACGAGATTGCGCCGGGAATCCGACGTTTATGTGATCATGCTCACAGCCAAAGGGGAGGAAACGGACAAGATCGTTGGGCTGTCATTAGGGGCGGATGATTATCTCACCAAGCCGTTCAGCCCCCGGGAACTGGTGGCCAGGATCAAGGCCGCGCTGCGCCGCATCCGTCAGCAATCCGGAGCGGACCAGGCCAATGAGCTGATCTTTGATGATCTGCGCATCAATAAAGAGGGACGTAAAGTGTGGGTTGAAGGGGAGCTGGTAGACTTGACTGCTACCGAATTCGATCTTCTTTTGGCTTTGGCGGAACATCAGGGTATGGTCCTCAGCAGGGACCAACTGCTGAATATAATCTGGGGCCACGATTACTACGGCGAAATCCGGGTGGTGGATGTGCACATCGGGCATATCCGCCAGAAGATTGGGGAGGGATATATCGCCACCGTAAGGGGAGTTGGATATCGGTTTGAAGGGGAGAGGGAAGAAATATGATCGGTTACATCCGCCGCCACTTGGGCTGGAAGATATTCTTGTCCTATATGTTCGTCATTCTCACCGCCATCTTGTTTTTACGGTTGTCTGCTGAATATGTCATCCCCACTGCCTTCGAACGGCACCTGGCGGCCATGGAGCGTATGATGGGGGGCATGATGCCCGGCGCCGGAAATGGTTTGGAAACGGATTTGTTCACCAGCTTTCGGGACGCCTTCAACCAAGCCTTAACCCGGGCTGCGCTGGCGGCGTTCGCTGCCGCTTCGCTGCTCAGCCTGTTCATTAGCTCTCGGGTGGTCAAACCGGTGCGGGACATGATGCAGGCCAGTCGACGTATTGCGGAAGGCCATTATCAGGAACGGGTGCAGGTGCCCGGAGATCCTGCTCAAGCGGATGAGCTCTCGCAGCTGGCGATCAGCTTCAACCGCATGGCGGAGCAATTGGCTCAGAATGAAGCCCTGCGCAAGCGGTTAATTGGCGATGTCACCCATGAGCTGCGCACACCGTTGAGCGCCATAAAGGGCTCCATGGAAGGGTTGATGGACGGTGTGCTGCCTGCAACCGCGGAAACCTATCAAAAAATTTACCATGAGGCTGACCGGTTGGCGCGCCTTGTGGAGGACCTGCAGCAGCTCAGCCGGGTGGAAGCTGAGGCCTACCGTCTGGAACGGAAGCCTGTTGCGGTTGACGAACTTGTCCACCGGGCTGTGGGACGCTTGCGCCAGCAGTATGAGGATAAAGGGGTTGCCCTGCGGGTGCATATTCCTGCCAACCTGCCTGAGGTCCATGTGGACGCTGACCGCATTGAGCAGGTGCTGATGAATGTGGTGGGAAACGCACTGCAGTACACACCCAGCGGGGGAGAGGTGGAAGCCAGCGCACACCGGGAAGGTCAGTTTATCCATGTGGAGGTGCGGGATGACGGCATTGGCATCCCCCTTGAGCACCAGCCCCACGTTTTTACCCGCTTTTACCGGGTGGATAAGTCCCGGGCCCGGGCCAGCGGGGGCAGCGGGATTGGATTGACGATCGCCAAGTATCTGGTCGAGGCCCATGGGGGAGAGATCTGGGTGGAAAGTGCAGGCCGCGACCAGGGCAGTACCTTCACTTTCAGTTTGCCTTTATCCCCTTAATTCCCCCTCAATTCTTTACAAAACCTTTAATGCAGCTTCAATAGGTCTTCACATTATTCCCTTATCATGTACATGGATATCAAGGATACATTGCTTACATATGACGTGATACAGGAGGTATACGATGTTTGGACATGGGATGTGGGGAGGATGGTGCGGGAGGGTTTTCGGCGGTATGGGCACGTGGGGGATCTTCGGGCCCATTTTCAACTTGTTGTTTGCGGTGGGGTTGATCATCGGGTTTGTCATGCTGGCCATCTGGGCGGTGCGCCGCTTGTCATCCGGTTCTACAGGGACCGGGAGACAGATGCGTCAATCCGGAAGGGCCCAGACCCCACTGGACATCCTCGATGCGCGTTATGCTCGCGGGGAGATCACCCGGGATGAGTATCAGGAAATGAAAGCAGATTTAAAGTAGAAAATGAGATCACAGACCCACTGCGGCCAGTGATCGAGGAGTGTGAAAGATGATGATGGGATTTG
The DNA here is from genome assembly GCA_964481465.1 of uncultured Anaerolineales bacterium. GTDB lineage: Bacteria > Chloroflexota > Anaerolineae > Anaerolineales > UBA11858 > B10-G9. The sequence goes on along the minus strand of CAYZTL010000017.1, from coordinate 80,360 downwards.
GGTTGATATGGTTGGTATTGATTTTGATCGGGTTTGCTGTCCTGGTCCGGAATGGATCCGGGAAGGATGCGCTCTTGGGCTCATCCCCCCGCACCGGTGACAGCGAGGGAGCAGATGTGAACGCCGAATCGATTCTAAAACAGCGCTACGCGCGGGGTGAGATCACCCGGGATCAATTCCAGACGATGAAGAAAGACTTGGAAGGATAGCACCCATTCGATGGGCGGGGGCTAACTCAGTAAGGGCTGTTGATACCAGATAGGAACTGGCGAGGAGATAACCACCTCGCCAGTTTTCTTTGCCGTTCAGTTAAGTGTAAATAAGCTGCTGGGCTTCAGACTGTCATTGTGGAGGCCGGTTTGATTTTCAAACTCAACCGCGGATCTCTTCCCGCTGGCGCTTATCCTGGCGCTGGCGGGCTTTATGGTCCAGGATGCGCTTGCGGACGCGCAGGTTCTGCGGGGTGACTTCCAGGAACTCATCATCCCCCAGAAACTCAATATATTGATCCAGGCTCATCTCCCGGGGTGTGGTCAGACGCTCGTCGATGTCGCGGATGTTCTCGCGCATATTGGTGAGATGTTTGGTCTTGCAGACGTTGATCTCCAGATCCTGGGGGCGGTTGTTTTCCCCCACCACCATCCCTTGATAGACCTCTGTTCCGGGACCGATAAACAGGGTCCCGCGCTCTTCCGCGTTTTTCAAACCGAAGACGGTGGCTGTGCCCGTTTCCCAGGCTACCAGGGAACCGCGCGTCCTCGTGCGGACGATCCCTACCCGGGGCTGGTAGCTGTGGAAGCTGGTGTATATGGTGCCCGTGCCTTTGGTGATCGTCAGGAAGTGGTGCCGGTAGCCGAGGATGCCCCTCGTCGGGGCCAGGAAGGTGAGCAGCATGGTGCCCGTGCTGGTCTCGCGCATGTCCTCCATCTCCCCCCCGCGTTCGCTGAGGCTCTCCATGACGGCGCCGATGTCATCAGGATCGATCTCCACCTTGACCTCTTCAAAAGGCTCCAGCGTTTCACCGCCGGGACCGGGTTTCGTGATTACCTGAGGGCGGGAAACCTGAAATTCGTACCCTTCCCGGCGCATGGTCTCGATGAGGACTGCCAGGTGGAGCTCGCCTCGCCCGGAGACCAGCAGGGTGTCCGGATTGCCGTTTTCCGTCTCCTCTACCCGCAAAGCCAGGTTGCTCTTTGTCTCCCGGAAAAGGCGTTCCCGCAGCTTGCGGGAGGTCTTCCAGCGCCCTTCTTGACCGAAGAAAGGCGAGGTGTTGACCCCGAATGTCATCCGCACCGTGGGCTCTTCGACCTTGATGCGGGGCAAAATCTGGGGATGGCGGGGATCGGTGATGGTGTCGCCAATAGCGGCCTCTTCCAGGCCGGCTACGGCGACGATGTCGCCGGCCCGAGCCTGGTCCACTTCCACACGTTCCAGCCCCTGATATTGGTATATAAACGTGATCTCCTCGCGGATGGCCTTTTCCTCCGCGGTGATCCGGGCTGCCACCTGTTCGACTTCCATTTTCCCGGCAAATATACGCCCAATGGCGGTCGTCCCCCGGTATGCGTTGTAATCCAGGGTGCTGACCAACATTTGCAGGGGCGCGTCAAGCTCAACCTCTGGGGCTGGGATGCGGCGCAGGATGGTTTTAAACAAGGGGGCTAGATCCGGGCCAATGTCCTCCGGGGAGGTGCCGGCTCGGCCTTCGGTGGCCACTGTGTAGATGACCGGGAAATCAGCCTGTTCATCGCTGGCGCCCAGTTCGATGAATAAATCAAAGGTGTCGTTGAGGGCTTTGGACGCGTCGGCGTATTTGCGGTCCACTTTGTTGATGACCACCACCGCCTGGTGGCCGAGCTCGAGCGCTTTCTGGAGCACGAAACGGGTCTGAGGCCGGGGCCCTTCCGCGGCGTCCACCAGCAGCAGTACCCCATCGACCATGTTCAAGACCCGCTCCACCTCGCCGCCAAAATCAGCGTGCCCTGGGGTGTCGACGATGTTGATCTTGACCTCTTCCCCGGTCTCGGGATCGGGGAGGGAGATGGCTGTGTTCTTGGAGAGGATGGTGATGCCCCGCTCCCGTTCCAGGTCATTGGAGTCCAGCACCCGGTCCTGTATTTGTTTGTTTTCGTGAAAGACCTGGGCCTGGCGCAGCATGCCGTCCACCAGGGTGGTCTTGCCGTGGTCGACATGGGCGATGATGGCCAGGTTGCGCAGGTCGCTGCGTGTAATCTTCGTCATATTCGTTCGTGGCGCAATAAAAAACCGGCCGCTCAGGGCCGGAGGTCCTTTCCTTTACATGTACAGTATATCAGAGAACCGGCGTCCTGAATAGGTGTGGTGCGGGGGACCCTTGTTGCGGTGATCAAGTTGAAACCTTTGCCGTAAACCATGATCCTGGGGTTCTCTTGGATAAGCCATGGTCACGTTTGGGGTCTCCGCCGTACGGGCCCTTCATCAAAAGGGTGCCCATTGTGCGACTGCGGCTTGGGATGGCACCACGTTGGGTACGGGGAGATCGACGCCCGTCGCTACAGCCTTCGGCCCGCTCAGGGACACAAACTGCGCCTTTCTGTTTCCCCCAGATGACAGACAAATCTTTGATATTTCTTTTTCGTTGTTCTTTGCTACAATTTAAGTAAGGACAATGTGCGGCGCCGCCCTTCAGGGGTCCCCGTCCCTGGGACGAACCCCTATCCTGTTTTTTCTCCCCCCTGCATGAAAAAGGAGGATGCTATGTCTCCTAAATACCTCTCCCCCCTTGCCGTCCTGTTGATCCTGACCGCCTGCACAGCCCAGGAAGCCACCCCGGAACCCACGCTGCCTCAGCAGGAAGCGCCCACGGAA
>CAYZTL010000017.1:0-77503 GCA_964481465.1 uncultured Anaerolineales bacterium | reverse complement strand
CGTCCCACCCACCCCCACCAAAGAAAAGGAAGCGGCCAAAGAAGCTATCTCCTCCTTGGAGTGGCTTCGATCCCAGCCCTTCCAGCCGGGGTCGGAGGAACCCGCTCCCGTCTTGGCCGGGAACCTCCCGGAAGGCTTTGAGATCCACGGCGTTCAGACCGTGTCCAGCAACATGCCGCCGGGAGGGGAAGCTTATGTGACCATGCTGGAGTACCAGAAACCAGAAGGGGGGCAGGTCCATACGGAAAATAACGTCAAGCTGCAAATCTTCAGTTACGAAGATGAAGAGACGCGGGATGTGCATCTGGACATCTTGGAATCCGAGGGATACCAGCTGGCGTTCTATCCCATAGGCGGTGTTGAAGTGGTCCGCTACCATACCGCTGGTTTGGATGGAAGGATGTGGGTATCCGGTCCTTACTTGGTTGTCTTGTACAGCGGGCTGGACCAGTCCGAGGTCGCTCCCTGGGTGGATACGTTTGCTGAAATGTACGTGGAGGAGTATCCCCTGCCGTAATAAACAGGAGATCGCCGCGCTCCACTGCGTTCCGCTCGCGATGACAGGGGATATCAGGGCGTTCGGCGGGACCGGGGGAAGGATGATGGGGGAATGACATGTCAGGAACTTTCCGATCTCCTTCGCTCCTCAAGTCACAAAATCCTCACCTCAGCCCGTCCTTTTGTGAAAGATTTCACAGTATTAGAATCCCGTTAGAAATCTTCATAACCCATTTTCATGGGTGGATTTCTCCCCCTTTTTTAGTAAAATAATAGTGATAATAATCAGATAAATATTTAAAAATAGACGCGGAGGGTAGATATGGCGGTTGAGAGTTATACCGAGTTGTTCAAGCAGGTCCGGCAATCCATGCTGGCGTACAGCAAGGAAAGCCCCGACATCATGAAAGGGTTCCAGAAATGTCACGAAGCAGCAGCCACGGACAGCGCGCTGAGCGCCAAAGTCAAAGAGCTGATTGCCTTAGCCATCGGCATCACTGTGCGCTGCGACGGCTGCATCGCCTTCCACGTCCATGACGCCCTGGAAGCCGGGGCCAGCAAAGAGGAGATCGTGGACACGATCGGGGTGGCGATCATGATGGGCGGTGGACCTGCTGTAGTTTATGGATCGGCAGCCCTGGAGGCCTTGAAGCACTTTCAAGAAGAAGAGTAGACTCCAGCGCTGATCATCCACTTCTTAGTGGTGTTTTATTGGTTTCAGGAGATACCGTTAGGTTACCAGCGGTATCTCCATTTAAGGGGGGTCCGGGTTGGGAGAGGATTCCTGGATGCGGTTTACGCTCCGGTCCTGGGCCCGTTCCCAATTTGCAGCTCTCCAGGGTGCATCCGGGCGCGTTCGCCTTAACGTAATTGGAAGCCTGGCCCTCCGCTGGATTGGGCTATAATGGTGAAGGCTTGATTGAGCGGTAAAATGGCGGGAAGATATGCATACTCAAACAGGCGCTCTAAAAGACGACATCCTCTCCTCGATCTTTGACAGGGAGGGAATGTGACGCCGGACATCATCGCTGTGCTCGTCATCCTCGGCCTGTCCATTCTTCTCTTCGTCACCGAATGGGTGCGGATGGACCTGGTGGCGTTGCTGGTTTTGGGCGGCCTGGCGTTGACCGGCCTGGTCAGCCCCTCTGAAGCCCTGTCCGGCTTCAGCAGCCCGGCGGTGGTCACGGTGTGGGCGGTCTTGATCCTCAGCGCCGGCCTGGCCCGGACGGGCGTCGCCGGCCGGCTGGGCCATCTGGTGCTGCGCGTGGCCGGGGACAGTGAAGTCCGTTTATTGGCGGTGATCATGCTCACTGCCGGCGTGCTGTCCGGATTCATGAACAGCATCGGTGTGGCCTCCCTGATGCTGCCCGTGGTGATCGACATCGCCCGGCGCACCGACCGGCCCCCTTCCCGGTTGCTCATGCCCCTGGCGTTTGCCTGTCTGATGGGTGGGCTGAACACGCTGATCGGCACCCCGCCCAACATATTAATCAGCGAGGCGCTGCGGGATGCCGGGCTGCAGGCTTTCCGGATGTTTGATTACACGCCGGTGGGGTTAGCGGTGCTTCTGGCGGGGACCGCGTTCATGGTCCTGGTCGGACGGCACCTGCTGCCGGACCGGGACATTGTCAAGGAGCTGTCCCAGAAAGGTCGGGATATTAAAGATCTGTACCGCTTGAAGGAGCGGATGTCCTTCCTGCATGTCCCGGAGGATTCGGTTCTGGACGGAAAGACGCTGGACGAAGCCCGGCTGGGGGCTGCGCTGGGCTTGAATGTAGTGGCTGTGATCCGGGACAGAAAGACCCGTCTGGCCCCCGAGGCGGATTACCGCTTGCGGGCGGGGGACAGGCTGTTGGTCGAAGGTCGGCTGGAGCGCCTGGATGAATTAGCGGGACAAAATCACCTTGATATGGAAAGCGGCAGCCCCTCTCTCACCCAGCTCGTGTCGGCGCAGATTGAATTGGTTGAAGTCAAAGTGGGATCCGAATCAAGGCTCAGCGGGCGCACATTGCGGGAGATCGGATTCCGCCAGCAGTACCACGCCTTGGTCTTGGCCATCCAAAGAGGCGCGAGAATCGTGCGCACCAATCTGGAGGATATTCCCCTTCAAGAAGGGGACATCCTCCTGGTCCAGGGGCGAAAAGCCGGCCTGGACAATCTGCGGGGAGAAGCAGGCGTAAGGATCTCGCCGGCTGAGGAGATTGAGTCCTATCAATTGCAAGAGCGGTTAATGACAGTCCGGATCCCGGAAGATTCAGCCTGGGTGGGCAAGACGCTGGCGGAAAGCAGGCTGGGCGAGTTGTTCAAACTGCGCGTTTTGGGGGTCTTTCGCGAGGAGTTTGCCCAGCTCATCCCCTCCCCGGAGGAGCGTTTTCAGACGGATGACCTCCTGCTGGTGGAAGGCAGAGAGGAGCACCTCCTCACCTTGGAGGGATTCCAGGATCTGGAAATCGAGAGCGCGGCCGATCTGGATCTGGATGCCTTGGAAACAGAACAGACCGGCTTGCTGGAAGTGGTTTTATCCCCCCATTCTTCGCTGGCCGGCAGGGCGCTGCGCGAGCTGGATTTCCGGACCAAATACGGGCTCAATGTGCTGGCCATCTGGCGCGAGGGACAGGCCTACCGCTCCAACCTGCAGGAGATGAGAATACGCTTCGGCGACGCGTTGCTTGTATTTGGCCCCCGCCGCAGGCTCCAATTGCTGGCCAAAGAGCCGGATTTTATCACCCTCAGCGAGGAGGTACGGGAAGCGCCCCGCCTGGAGAAGGCACCTCTTGCTGTGGCGATCATGGCCCTGGTCTTGATTTCGGTGATAAGTGGATGGACCCCGATCGCCATTGCAGCTGTGACAGGCGGGGTCCTGATGGTCCTCTCCGGCTGCTTGACCATGGAAGAGGCTTACCGGTCCATCGAGTGGAAGGCGGTCTTCCTGATCGCGGGCATGCTTCCCCTGGGGACGGCTATGGAAACGACGGGGACAGCCCGTTTCTTGGGGGAGGGCGTGGTCTCTTTGATTGGAGGGTTTGGCCCGCGCGCTTTACTGACTGGGTTGTACCTGCTTTCCGCCTTGGCCTCGCAGGTGATGCCCAACCCGGCGGTCGCCGTGCTGCTGGCACCCATTGCTCTCAATGCGGCCTCAAATCTGGGGGTGTCCCCCTATCCGTTAATGATGGGCGTGGCCATATCTGCTTCGGCTGCCTTCCTCAGCCCGGTGGGACATCCGGCCAACATGCTGGTCATGGGGCCTGGCGGCTACCGCTTTTCGGATTACACCCGTGTGGGGCTGCCGCTTACCTTGGTCACTTTGATCGTGGTGGTTCTGGTTTTGCCCCTCGTCTGGGCGTTTTGATCTTCTTGCTCTTGGGTTCGGAATTCAAGATTAGAAGTTGTTAAGTACCCGCTGATCCTCCTTGACTCCCGGGTGAATCGAAGTACACTTTCGGGAAATGTCTTGGCCGACAGCCGGGGGAAATGCCGGCTGCTGCGGTCCAAAACAGGATGGATCAAAGGAGGATCCGTGAAGCGAATCGTTTATTTGGTGGCCTTTAGCGTTTTCATTGCGGGATGTGGAGCGAAGAGGGAGGGGGGGAAAGAGGGTCAAGTGGCTACCCTGGTCGCAGGGACGATGGCCGCGGTCCCGACCCAAACGTCCGTCCCCAGCCCCAGCCCGGTCCCCCCTATCCGGACGCCGGTCCCTACCGGGGAACCGGAACCCACTGCTGCGCGTTCCAACACCTACTGGGATGAGGATCTCGGGTTCGCGTTCGATTATCCGGGGGATTGGGCCGTCGCTTACCAGGAAGGGCAGTCTCGGGGGAGGTTCTTCCAGTTTGCCCGGGAGGATTTCCAGCCCGATCCTGATGCAGGCGGGCTCCCGGTGGAGGAAATTTTGCTGCAGGTGACCATCCTCAATTGGGACCCCAAATGGGAATTGGAAGTGTTCCTGGAGGTCCGCCGCCAGGCCTGGGATTCTTCCGGGATTGAGGTCCTTTCGGAGAAGCGCTGGAGCTGGGATGGGGAGATCCCGGCGGCCACTTTCATCCTTAAAGGTGTCGATGGCCAGCAGTCGCTGATCATCTTCACCTATGCCGGGGATCGCTATCTGACTTTTTCGACGACAGATGATTTTCAGGTTGTGGAGGATGCAGCCCGCACATTGCGTATCCCGTGATCCGGCGGGAGAGTGATCGTCCTCATGATCCCCGCGACGTCTCGTTGCGGGATAAGGCCTTCGCCGACGTCCCCGTCGGCTCGATCGCGAGAGGGGCGATCCCTGTTGATGCGAAAAGATCGCCGCGCTCCACTGCGTTCCGCTCGCGATGACAGTGAATCAGGAGGCGGCGTCAGCTGGACCGGGTCCTCATTGTTTCATCCCCAGCGGACACCTGGGAAAGTGAAGTCCGGGGAGGAAGGAAATGGATGAGAGAATGCTCACAAGATTGTAAGGTGGGCGTGAGGTTACAAATCAAAATTGTTAGCTATGATCCATTAACAAAGCGGGACCACTTTTTGACCGTTATAATGGAAGTACCTTTAGAGAGGTTACCCAGGCACAGCTCCTCGCCTACATGGTCGCGAGGGATTATCAATCATTCAAGAGTTTTTATGACATCAAATTTCGACCATGAGCGATGTTAGCCAGGAGAGTGCGCTGTGGAAAACCTTCTCAAACTAGAAGAGTATTTTCCGGGGGGAGAGCTGTTAGGTGGGATCGAATTAGCCAATCGTTTAGATTGGGGCCTGTCCCTGCAATTATCCGGGGAGGAGTGGGTGGTCTCCAGCGGCGGGCAGCCGATTTACAAAACGGATTGCAAAGAGTCGCTCCATTCCTTCGTGTATGGCTTAGGGTTGGCTTACGCAGTGCTGCCCAGGGAACTATTCGATGAGCTCGTGGAAAACGTGAGAAATCTATAACAGCCCGTGACGGGAGAAACGGTCCCCCCTTATCCCTGCCCTTAACGTTAGTTCATCGGCCTTTGCACGCCTGCCGGTTCCATCCCGTCGGAAGGAGGAAGTTTGTGATGCCCAGCGCACCAAGACGCTGGGCATTTCCCTTTTGGGCCGTCTCCCATACAGGGTAGGAGGTTGACCTTCAGGAACACCGTGACTCCCTTTCTCCGGAAAGCGATTACCCCCCATGATAGAGGTCCCAAAGCCGGGCCAGCTCATCCTTTTCCGCTTGGATCTCGGTGTAGTGAATCCTGCTTCCTCCTTTTTTCAAGACCACGCCCTCCCCTTCCACCACCTGGCCGATGACGGCAGCTGGGATCCCTTTGGCCTGCAGGGCAGCCTTGGCGCCGGCTGCTTTTTCGGGGGGCAGGGTGACCGCCAGGGTTCCGGAGGAGATCATCTGCAATGGGTCAAACTGGAAAGCCTTCGCAAAGCGCTGGACCACCGGCGGGATCGGCATCCGTTCGTACTCCGCTTCCAGGCCCACACCGGAGGTATGGGCGATTTCCAGCAGGTTTTCCAGGATGCCGCCGTCGGTGACATCGTGCATCGCGGTCACCTGGTGATCAGCCAGGGTGAGCGCGTCCTCCACGACGCTTACCTCTTCCATCAAGGCCTGGGCCTGGTGGATGTCCTCTTCACTCAACCCCAATTCGCGGGCTTGTTCGGTAAAGTCTCCGGCCAGGATGCTGGTCCCTTCCAGGGCGATCCCTTTGGTGACCAGCACATGGTCCCCCACCTTTGCACCGCCGGTATGGATGGGTTCGCGGCCTCCCGCCGTGCCCAGGGCGGTAATCGCCACCAGGGGACGGTTGATGCCGGGGGAGTATTCGGAGTGCCCACCGATGATGGATATGCCCAACCCCTTGGCTGCCCGCTGGATATCCCCCATGATCTTTTTCAGGAGCTCGGTATCATCCGCTTCAGGGACCAGCACCAGAGCCAGGATCCAGCGCGGGGGGATCCCAGCGGTGGCGATGTCGTTGCAGGCGATGTGGACAGCCAGCCAGCCGATGTTTCCCACTGCGCTGATGATGGGGTCCACATGGGAGGCGAGGATTTCACCTCCCACACGGGTGAGAGAGATGTCTTCACCGAAGGAAGCCCCCAAAAGCACATCCGGGTCATCGCTGCTGGTGAAGGGATAAACGCATTCTTGGAGCACGTCGTAAGAAAATTTCGCCAAAACTGCCTCCTTTTTCCTTTTGCATTACTGCGGCACTTATCTACACAGGCTGGAAAGGCACCGGGGAATGATGGGAATGATTCCCCTCCTCAACGCCCTTGGTTTGCGGTCAGAATTAGGGGCGCAGTCCTGCCCCGGTCCGTTTGGTTCCCGAAGGGGTGCCATCCCGCCTGGAGAGGGACTGATTCAACCCTTATTTTAATCCTGAGTCGGGGGGATTGGAAAGGCAAAAGTTTCACCGTTCCGGTCGGCCCCTGAGTGTCCGAGAAAAGAGATCAATGTGCTATACTGCAGTTATTAGAGGTAATCCCCTCGCTCCCTTCTCGCGGTTTTCAGGCCTGCCTGGCAGCGGGTAACCGGGCAGCCCCTGGGTTTTGGAAGGTAATCCCAGGGGTTTTTTCCCTCTTTGCGGATCGCGGGCGGGGTTGAAGGGTATCTTCTTTCTATAAGGAAATGTCCATCCCGAAAGTGAATTTTTTCGGTCTGGATGATTCACGGGAGTGTCTATGCATGCTGTCATCATCGCGGTCTTTTTCTTGGTCGTGATGTCCATTTGGACGTTGTGGCAGGTGCGCAGGGATTTCAGGGAGAGGGAGGCCCTGAAACCGGAGACGGTCGCTGGCGTATTGGCGTTTTACACCCTGCATTTTGCCATTGAATTGATCGCGGCGTGGGCCAGGTTATGGACTTACAGCGCGTATCGAACTCCATCGATCATCTTGGGGATCGTCCTCTCCCTGATCGGCGCGGTATTCCAGGGATTTGGCATCCTGCACATGAAAGACATTCAGCGCATGTCCGGGATCGAAACCGGTGAACTGGTCACGTCCGGCATTTTCCGGTGGAGCCGCCATCCCCAGAATGTGGGGTGGGGGTTGTTCTTATTGGGGGTGGGATTTGTGAGTCGGTCTCTGCTGGCTTTGCTTCTGGCCCTCGTTTTCTGGGTGATGTTTATGGCTTATGTCCCCATAGAGGAGAATTACCTGGAGGACCTGCATGGTGAGAAATACCAGCAATACAAGAAGGAGACATGCCGCTATTTTGGTCCACCCGGGGGCAAACGGGGAGAGGGCGGATGATGTTTGACTGTTGCCGGCCCATAGCCAGTTCCACATCGCGTGCCTGTGGCCGCTGACCCTTGTAAATCCCATCCTGGAGTTTGCTATGAAACCTGATGTGATCTCTTTGACCGGTAAATTTTCCTCCTTCTCCGAGCAGTGGGCGCCCAAAGTCATCGCCCAAATGAATGACTACCTCTCCAAAATCGCCAAAATTCAAGGGGAATTCATTTGGCACAGCCATCCCCTGACTGACGAGGTCTTTTTGGTGGTGGAGGGACGGATGTCCATCCACCTTCGGGAGGGGGTATTGGAGCTGGAAACGGGCCAGATGTAAGTCATCCCTCAGAATATGGAGCACAAGCCTGTGGCCGAAGAAGAGTGCCACATCCCTTTTTGCCTTTGGGGGTTATAGCAGGCAGGATCCTCTCCAGATGGGGATTATAAGATTGGCTTTTCGTGGTATAAAACAAAAGAACCGTACCTCAGCGTAAAGTCATCTTCCGAACGCTTGTCGAGGAGGTAAGGACGATGGCATCCATCGAGATCCAGCTTGTGACGGGACCTGATCAACGCCAAGCGTTTGTCGAATTCCCCTGGCAGGTCTACAAGGATGACCCCAATTGGGTCCCCCCTTTGATTTCTGACCAACTTGAATATCTAAATCCTGAAACGGGCCCTTTCTACGACCACGGGGAGGTGGCCTTATTTTTAGCGCGTCGCGGGGGTGATGTGGTGGGTACAGTTGCAGCGTTCATCAACCACCGGCATGTCGAGGTCACCGGCGAACAGGAGGGGGGATTTGGTTTTTTTGAGGTCATGGAGGATTACGCGGCGGCGGCCCGGCTGCTGGACACTGCCTGCGATTGGCTCCGCGAACAGGGCATGGATAGGGTGCGCGGGCCGACCAATTTCTCCGACAATGAACGCCCCGGGGTGCTGCTGGAAGGGGCGGACTGTCCCCCGGTGATGATGGAGGCCCATACCCCACCTTATTATCAGACCTTCCTGGAGCGTTACGGGATGGAGAAAGATCACGATCTGTATGCCTGGCGGGCATTTCGGTCCCAGGTCGGGGAAGAGTTGGAAAATGTCCGCCCAGAGCTGATGTACGTCGCCGAGGCGGCACGCAAGGCGTCCAACGTTGCCATCAGGACCATTCGCATGGATGAATGGGAAGAGGAAATTGAGACAGCTCGATACCTGTTTAATACCACTTTAGAGCACCTCCCCAATCATGTTCCTTTAACCGAGGTGGAGTTTCGCCGGCTGGCCGAGCAGTTCAAGCTTTTTATGGATCCGGATCTGGCCTTGTTTGCTGACGTGGATGGAAAAACGGTGGGCTTTTGTGTGGCCTTTCCCGATATCAACCGGGCTTTGATCCATCTCAACGGACGGCTTTTTCCATTGGGGTGGTTGAAGTTGAAGTATTATATCCCCCGCATTGAGGTCGTCACCTTCAAGCTGATGGGTGTCCTCCCGGAATACAGGCGGCGGGGGATTGATGTCTTGCTGTATTTGGACGCGGTGAAGGCGTTTTATGATAAAGGGTATGAATGGCTGGATGGTTCGGTGACATCGGAAACCAACCCGGCCGTGAATATGATCGCCCAGCGGTTGGGCGCGGAACGCTATAAACTGTACCGGATGTATAAGATGAAGTTGTAGGTCCTCTTCTGGCGGTTTTTCTTGCCCTGCGGCAGATCCGTATTCTCTTTGGCGACGGCGGTTGTCATCAGGCCGGGGTGTTCCCCACCCTTTTCTGGGGGGATCGGTTTTCAACTCTCCCCGGTTTTTAATATCCAGAAGAAGGATGCAGGATCTGCCGGGGAAGAACTGTTTGGAAGGGGGCGTAAAACGCGGGTGAGGGAGGGAAGATGGTATTAGATAAGAACATGACCATGGGGGACGCTTTCTTCCAGGTCGCGGAGGGAAGCCCCGATCAGGAGGCCCTGATCTGCGGGGAGTATCGGGCGACGTACGCGGCGTTGAAAGCCCCGGTGGAGGGCCTTGCAGCGGGTCTCCACGAGCGGGGAGTGAGAAAAGGGGATAAGGTGGCGGTCCTGCTGCCCCCGGGACCGGCTTTTGCCTGGGCTTTTTTCGCTCTGGCCCGTTTGGGAGGGGTGTTCGTTCCCCTGGACCCCCAGATCCGGGAGCGGAGGTTGAAACAGGTGACTCGGGATGCGGAACCGCGGCTGCTGATCTCGGCCCGGTCCCTGGAAGGGGTGGGGGTTTTGGACGAGGAGGACATCCCCGAGGTCATCTACTTTGAGGAGGTGTCCAGGGGGGATGAAAGGCTGAGGCTGGGCGAGGTGATCTCCGCTGGGAAAACCTCCTCCTTTTCCTCCTCCGAGATAAAGGTGTCGCCCGATGACCTGCTGGCCCTGCTTTACACTTCGGGGACGACCGGGACGCCGAAGGGGACCATGCACACGCACCGCAGCTTGATCGCGCCGGTTGCAGCGACTTCCAAAGTACGGGAATTGTGGGGCCGGCCCAACATTGAAATCCTCAGCCAGCAGCTCAAAGCGCTGGCTCGCTACCGGGGCCGCCTGCTGCGGGCTATGGGGGGACCGATGACCTTCCTGTCCACCACCGGATGGCATACCATCACTGGGATCGAAATTTTGCTGCAGGGGCTGCTGATGGGGGACCGCCTGGTGGTCATGCCCCATTTTCATCCCCGGGAGGCTTTGGAGCTCATCGAGAAGGAAAAAGTGACCATCCTGATCGCGGTGCCCATGTCCTACCAGGTCATGCTGCGTTTGAAAGGCTTTGAAGACTACGACACATCCTCACTGATCATTTGCGGGGTGGGTGCTGCCCCCTGTTCTCCCCATCTGGCCGAGAAGATCGAGGACGCCTTTGGCTGCGCTACTTATATCGGGTTTGGGGCCACGGAGACCGGGGGAGGGATCGCGGTCAGCAGCCTGGGCGACACGGACCGCCAGCGGACGGAGACGGTGGGCAAACCCCTCCTGGAGACCGAAGTTAAGGTCGTGGATGAGGAAGGGAATGAGCTTCCTCCAGGGGAGGTGGGGGAACTGGTCTGCAAGAGCGAAGGCTTGATGAAGGGGTATTACCGGGCGCCGGAGATGACCGTGGAGGTGTTGGATGAGGAAGGCTGGTACCACACGGGCGACCTGGCGAAAATCGACCAGGAGGGGTATATTCACATCGTCGGGCGCTTGAAAGACCTCATCATCCGGGGTGGACAAAATATTTATCCGGCGGAGGTGGAGGATTACTTCACCGCCCATCCCGGCATCCGGGAAACCGCTGTGGTCGGCGTCCCCGCTGAGGTAGGGGGAGAAAGCGTGTGGGCCTTTGTGATCCCGGAAGGCGGGGAGCAGATCACCGAAGAGGACATCCTGGCGTACTGCCGGGAGGGGCTGGAAGTGCACATGATCCCCAGCAAGGTCCGGTTGGTGGATGATTTCCCCCGAGCGCAAACCGGGAAGCCGCAGAAGTACAAATTACGGGAACAGGCAGCAGCGGAAAAGGAAAGGATGTGACATGGAATCTCAAGAACCACAGGAAAAACCCATTTCATTTGAGGATTTCAGAGACCTCATCGCCCAGGAACTGCAGGTGAAAAAAGAAGATGCAGTGCGGGAGGCTTCTTTCCTCGAGGACCTGCAGGCGGATTCCATTCAGTTGGTGGAGATGATGCTGCGCATGGAGGAGATGGGCGTCACGATCCCCCTCGAATCCGCTTGGGAGGTGGAAACGGTGGGAGATGCCTACCAGTTTTATAAAGAGAACTTGGCTTCCCAAGAGTAGGGCGATCCGGCTGGTGCCCCCCGCGACGAGGACGCCGCGGGGATCGTGTCTGTTTTGATCCCCCCCCCGCGCCCTCTCCATGGTTTGCACGATTTGAGATAGCCCATAATAAAACAACCCATGGATTCCAATCGCTCCCTTCCCTTTCTGGTCATACTCACTGTCCTCATCCTCAATTACACCTGGCCAGTCTTCACGGTGATCTTTTCCAGGACCTTATTCTCCAATAAAGGTGAGTCGCCTGGCTGGGAGGTGTCCTCGTTGTGGAAGGGGTGTCGCTGCTCTTAGGCATGGTATCTGTGGTCTTAGTGGCTACTGAGGGAGACGTGGCTGGATTTCAAATCCAGAATCTCCCTGGTTTGATCTGGGGATTAGCTGCGGGCGCTTCCTACGGTTTGTTCTCCGCGTACAGCGCCACTATCTCTGAGCGGGAGCAGCCGGTATTTTTGCTCACCGCTATTGGGGCCAGCTTCATCTTCGTCCTGCCTCTGGGGTTCACAGAGCGGTATTTAATTTCCAGCCTCAACCTCTATGATCTTGGCGTGGCCCTGCTGATGGGTTTTCTTGTCAATGGTATTTCCTATATCACCTGGACGGGGGCTCTCCACCGTGCACGGAGGTTGAAGGTCAGCGTGGCAAAGATCGTCGCACCCATGTTTTTGATCCCTCTTCTATCGTTGGTCGTTATCAGCATCATGCTTGGGGAGGGGAGGATTTGGCAACCCTACTTCCTGGTCAGTTTGATCACTTCCATTTCTGGTTCCGTTTTAGCCCAGCGGTCAGAGCCTATCGCCGGGATGATCAAGGGCCCAATATCCCAATAGACAAGGGGGGAATAGGACCAGGGTTCTTTCAGGTGCCAACCTCAATCCCGCGACACACCGGATCGTTTTGTATAATGAAACTGAAGATGATCCTGTATTGTGTTGGTCCCCAAGGAGGAAGAAAATGTTCAAAGGTCTGGCGGTGCTTTTAGAGGATAAACCCGGCGCGCTGGCCAAACTGGGAGAAGCCCTGGGAAAGGCGGAGATCAACATCGAAGGAGTAGCAGGGATGACGGTGGTGGGAAGAGGAGTATCGTTTTTGGATGGTTGATCAGCGCAGGTTGCGGCGATCCGGGTTTTCCTTTTCCCTCGCCCAGTGGGGGGATCTGATGGGATGAGGGTAAAAGCGAGTGGGAGTGATGCCCTGTGTGGCAAAGGAGGACAGCCATGTCGATACCTAGTTCATCCATGCCGCGTACGACACGGGCACTGGCGAGACGGCGGCTGGCGGAGATCGATCGAGAGCTGGAAAATGGGGATGTGGTGGAAGAAGAAGTCGCCCAAGAAAAGGAAGCGTTGAAACGTATAACGGGCCGAGAGTGGCGCTTGAACCTGGGGAACCTCTTGGGCCTGCTCTTTGCTCTGGCAGTTGGCACCGCACTGGTGAGGGCTTTGCTGGTCGAGAGTGGACCAGTCTGGTTGGTCGCCGTCCCACCCCTTCCTGCTCGGGTGGGGGATCTGACCGTTGTTCTAGCGCCGTTTTTGGCCGTAGCGGTGGCCATTGAGCGCCTGTTGGAGACCACTTTTTCCTGGTATGAACAGTCCGTCCAGGCCGTGTCCGACGTGCTGGCGAAAACCCAAGAGCCGGTCAACTGGGTGGAGAAGGAGCTGCAGCAGGCGTATCAGGCTGCTGTTAAGGCGGCGGAGGAAACCGGTGTGGAGGCGGATCCAGCTTCCTTGCGTGCCCTCCAACGGGCGGAGGAACGTTTGGCTCAAACTGAGAGACGTTTGTTAAGCTGGACCAAGGCCCCGGAATACGTGGCTTGGAAGCGGGCCATCGCCATCTGGGTCGGTCTGCTGGTCGGCTTGGAAGTTGCTGTGCTGGGAGATTTCGGCATGCTACGGGCGATCGGCGTGCCAGCGCCAAGGCTGCTGGATATGCTGGCCACCGGATTGGTGATTGGCGCCGGCCCCGGTCCTATGCATTCCCTGATCGGCATGCTGCAGGGCGGGAAGAATGTACTGGATAAACTGGCGGAATTGGCGGAAGGCCGGGCTGCCAGGGAGTCGGTTCAGGAGCTGAGAAAGATGACGGACCCGGAATGAGTGGGTATAATTTATGCACTGTAGCGGGGCCACAGAGGTTGGGCCCTCACCTCAAAATGTTCTCAGGAGGGAAGGCCGTGAAAATTAAATGGCGCATAGTATCTATCCTCGTCCTGGCTGGCCTCCATACCTTGGTCACCTATGGATTGCTCCTGTGTTCTTTTCCCCTGGTCATGGACCGTTTTGACAGCGGGGAGCTGTTTTCCTGGATGGAAAAACTACCCATTAATGCCGTAAATGTGTTATTGGCTCCCTACTACTTTGTTATTTTCTCGGCTGTGGGGTTGCTGCCGTACTCGCCGGTTTTCTATGGGGCAGTGTGGGTAGGGAATAGTCTCCTGTGGGGATTTACCCTCGATTGGCTCATTCGGGGGTTGTGGGGGTGGATCCGAGGGCGGTCCTCTCCCAATCCGTGAGGGGTCCTTTATAATATGCAGAATGGACAAGTTAACCGCTTCTCTGTCACAGGTGTCGCGGAAGCGGTTTTTCTTATGGTTGAATATCTGAAGGGTCAGGCTGCAGGCAGAGTAGGGAACGAGATATGAAGGATGCTTCGATTATTTTTTTACACGGCTTCGCCTCCTCCAGCAAGGGGGAGAAAGCCAAGTTTTTAAAGGGCAAATTTGCTGAGGTGGAGACCCCGCAATTTTCTGCTCTGGATTTCAATCCCACCCCGGTGGACTTTGAAACCATGACCATCACGGGAATGGTCAACCGGCTCCGGCAGTTTTCCTTGGATCACGATCTGGAAAAAGTGAGTTTGATCGGCAGTTCCATGGGGGCGTTGGTCGCCCTGCAGTATGCGGATCTTTACCCGGTGGAGCGCCTCCTGCTGGTCGCCCCACTGCTTTATTATCAATCCCTGAGCATGAGCGAGCAGGTGCTCTCGTGGTGGAAAAAGCGGGGCACGATTGATATTGATCACTACGCTTTTCCGGGTCAGCTCCCGCTGCGGTATGACTTTCACCTGGACGGCCAGCGGTATGAGGAGATCGTCGAACCGTCTGCTGAAACCCTGATCATCCACGGGTGGAAGGACGAACAAGTGCCCATTGAGGACAGCCGCTTCTTTGCCGAAAAATACGCGGACCGGGTGGAACTCTTGGAGGTCAAGTCCGATCACCGGCTGGGAGATCAACTGGAATTCATCTGGGAGAACGTGGCATCTTTTTTATTGGACTGAGTCATTTCGGAGACTGCGCATGAAAATTCAAGACTATATCCCTGTCTTCATTTCGATCCTGATCATCATCTCTGTGGCTCTCTTGGAGCGGCACAGCAAGCTGGTTGCGGCGGTGACCGCCACCATGCCCATCAAAGTGCCCTTGGCTTTATGGGTGGTCTACGCTGCAAACCAGGGAGAACAGAAAACGATCCAAACCTTCAGCCGCAGCTTGTTGGTGGGCATCATTCCCACCCTGGGGTTCATCATTGCGGCCTGGTTGGGCGCCCGGGCGGGATGGAAGCTGGCCCCGGTCCTCTTGCTGGGATATGGTGTCTGGGGGGTAGGGATTGGCCTTTCCTTCCTCTTCCGGACCGCGTTAGGGGTCTAAGATGGGGTGGCCATCGGATGAGGTATAGGTTTTTTCTGCACTCGACCTGATGGAGGGCATCGGAGTCCTCGAACGGGAAAATCTGAAAATTTATACGATCTTGGTTCCTATGTTGACACCCCAATGGAGTTAATTTAGACTGAGAGATACCAAAAAACTCCCATCGCTGCCCAAATTCATCAGCCGTCACGCTCTCTGCTGCACCGCACACCGGCCCGGATTTTCTGCTTTGATCTTGTTTTTATGACGCATTTGATTCCACTTCTGGATCGTGGCTAGGTGAATTCCTTGAAAGGGAGGAGGTCCCTATGGCGAAGAACAAACTGATAAAATTTCTGGATCAGGAAGGTGTGGAGTACAAACTTTTGAAGCATCCCGCTGCCTACACAGCCCAGGAAGCGGCAGCGAGCGCTGATGTGTCGGGGAAACAATACGCGAAAATCGTGATGGTCAAAGTGGGCGACGGGATCAAAATGGCCGTCTTATCCGCGGTGGATAAGGTGGATTTCAAAGCCCTGCAAAAGGTGTTTGATGCCGGGAAGGTCACCTTAGCCAGTGAAGACGATTTCAAAGACCTTTTTCCGGATTGTGACGTGGGCGCGATGCCGCCTTTTGGCAATTTGTATGATGTGGATATGGTCATAGACCAGAAACTCACCGGGGAGGAGACCATCGCTTTCCCTGCCGGGACGCACACAAAGCTGCTGCGCATGTCCTGTGCGGATTATCAGCGTTTAGCCCAGCCGCAGATCGAGGATTTCTCTGTGCGGGACTAATCCTCCGGGCGATTTCTTGTTGGATCGGCCTGGTATCTGGGGAGCCGCTGTCTCAGGCATGGACATCAAGCGTAGATGGAGGTGCGATCATGTCGGAAAACACCTTAATCATATTGGACGGGTTGATCAACCTCTGCCTTGGCGTGATCCTCCTCTTTCCCTGAGGCTTTCTGCATACCCTTGGCCTTCCCATTCAGGAGCCCCTATTTTACCCCAGCATCTTGGGGGCAGTGCTGGTAGGCATTTCCCTGGCACTGTTCATAGAGCGTTTTTTCAAGTGCGCGGGGGTCCGCGGTTTGGGGCTTGCCGGGGCGGTGAGCATCAACCTCACGGGAGGGTTCGTCCTTGCCCTTTGGCTGGTCCTGGGAGACTTTGGTCTTCACGTGCGGGGGTACGTCGTTCTCTAGACCTTGGTCTTTGTCCTCGTCGGGCTCAGTGGGGGGGAGCTGACCATCCATTTGGGCAAAGATGATGGATGAATTCCCGTCTGCTGATAAAGAGAGGTGTCCCGTTTGGGGTTGTAAAAAAGGCTATTTCTTGACATCCTCTGCGTACTGATGTATAGTGTTTTTATACAAAACGCACATAAGAACCGCTGTGAAGAGGAAGAGTAGGCATTTGGGGTGACGGCACAGGGAGCGAGCGCAGGTGAGAATCTCGCCCGCACACAAGCGCCGAATGGGCCTCGGAGCTGCAGCGCGAAAGGGATCGCCGGTGAAACCCGAGTAGCTCCTGCCGGAGATGCCGCCGTTATCAGGGCAAAAGATATAAGCCCGGCCAACGCTGGGTCGTATCTGAGAGAGTGAGGCTGGCCGTCAGGGCTGCTTTTCAGTAGGATCCCGTCGCATCACCGGCGGGTTTTTGTTTTCCCCCTGAGGTCCAGGCTAATGTGGGTGGCACCGCGGGGTTGGAATCCCCCTCGTCCCATAGAGGATGAGGGGTTTTTAATTTGAGGGGGAGGGCGATTGTCCTGACCGAGGTATGAATGATAAGCAGGAAGGAGGAAGATATGGATAAAAAACGCATCCTGACCGGCGACCGGCCGACAGGAAAGCTGCATTTAGGGCACTATGTGGGCAGCCTTAAGAACAGGGTCAAAGCCCAGGATGAATATGAGACCTACATCGTCATCGCCGATCTTCACACCTTGACGACACGTCCGGAGCGGGAACATGTCTCCCAACTCCGGGAGAACATCCGCCATATGGTCCTGGATTACCTGGCGGTGGGCCTCGACCCGGAGAAGGTGACCATCTTCGTGCAGAGCAGCATCCCGGAAACTTACGAGCTCAACACATTGTTGGAGAATCTGGTTACCGTCCCCCGCTTGGAGCGCGTCCCCTCCCTAAAGGAAATGGCCCAGGCGGAAGGGCTGGAGAGCATCCCCTTTGGATTGTTGGGGTATCCGGTGTTGATGGCAGCGGACATCCTTCTGCCCCGGGCTCATCTGGTGCCTGTGGGGACCGATAATCAAGCCAATGTGGAACTGGCCCGGGAGGTGGCCCGGCGGTTCAACCATATGTACCGGGAAATCTTCCCCATCCCGGAGATCCAAATTGAAGGCACGCTGATCGGCACGGATGGACAGGCGAAAATGAGCAAAAGTTTGGACAACGCCATTTTCCTCTCCGATGACGCGGCGACGGTGGAGAGAA
This sequence comes from uncultured Anaerolineales bacterium, assembly GCA_964481465.1. GTDB lineage: Bacteria > Chloroflexota > Anaerolineae > Anaerolineales > UBA11858 > B10-G9. Next base: position 59,954 of record CAYZTL010000017.1, on the reverse strand, counting down.
AAGTGATGGGGATGTACACGGATCCCAGGCGGGTGCGGGCGGATATCCCCGGGCGGGTGGAAGGCAACCCGGTCTTCATCTACCACGACGCTTTCAATGACGACCGGGATGAAGTGGCGGATCTCAAAGCGCGCTACCGGAAGGGGAAGGTCGGCGATGTGGAGGTCAAGCAGAAGTTGGCCCGGGCCATCAATGAGGTGCTTGACCCCATCCGCGCGAAACGCGCGGAAGCGGAACGCCAGCAGGATTTGGTCCGGGACATCCTGGTGCAAGGGGCGCAGAAAATCAGGCCAAAGGCGGTGGAAACCATGGCCCTGGTTCGCGAGGCGATGCACCTGCCTGACTTTGGGAGAGGGAAATCGGATCGGGGAGGTTCAACCCCCGGTCTGCAGGGGCTGGCGTTCGTGTGACCATCCCTGCTTCTGGTTTGTGGGATGGGTGAGCGTTTGAGAACCGCTCCACGGGGAAGATGTGGGAGACGGATTTCGGGACGGCATGAAAATAGGGGTGGGGATCTGGCGGCTGCATTGAATTTGGATCTACCTCGTGCTAGGATGAAGCATAGGGGAGAAAGGGTTTAGATAAGGGATCATCACGCGTTGGAACGCGTGGTAGCGATATGCTGTCAATGGGAAAGCCGCTCGTTTTTGACGCGAGCGGTGATTGTGTCTTGAGAACGAGGGAAATGGAAATCGGGTTTATGAGAGTCGGCATCCATGTTGTCTGACAGGGTATTCCCAGGAGGTTCCCATGTATGAAGCATACAAACGCGTCACCTTACCCGAGGATGGGAGGGTGGTGGGGACGGGATGGCTCCCGCCCCTGCCTGATCTCAGGGATTATACGGAACAGGTAAAGGACATTCCGGAAATGACCAGGAAGCTGGGCATCCCTCCTCAGGAGGATATTGAGATTCCGGAAGAAACGGATTGGCGGGAGTATTGTTCTGAAGTGGAAGATCAAGGGAAACTTGGCTCCTGCACTGCCCACGCCGCGGTAGGGGCAGCGGAATATTTCCAGCGGCGGGCCTACCAAGATCACATCGACGGCTCGCGTTTGTTCGTTTATAAAGTCACCCGCAATCTAATGGGAGTGACAGGGGACACGGGAGCCTGGATCCGGAACACGATGGGCGCGCTGGTTTACGGCGGCGTCCCACCTGAAAAATATTGGCCCTATGTGATCGAAGATTACGATGTGGACCCGACCCCCTTTGTCTACGCTGTGGCGGACGAATATGAAGCTTTGAAATACTTCTGCCATGACCCTATGGGTCAAAACCGGCCCAAAGAGGAGGTCTTGGAGCGGGTGAAAGCCTATTTGGCAGCGGGCATCCCTTCCATGTTTGGATTTTATGGCTTTGATTCCTTCAGCCAGATGGATGTGAGAGGAGGCATCCCTTACCCTTGTCCCAGCGAGCAGGCCAGGTGGGGTCATGCGGTCCTGGCGGTTGGGTATGATGACCACAAAGAGATCACCAACACCCGTTGTGACCAGACCACGGAGGGCGCGTTCTTGATCCGCAACTCGTGGGGGAAGGAATGGGGAGAAGAGGGGTATGGCTGGCTGCCCTACAGGTACCTGCTCAGCGGGTTCGCGCGGGATTTCTGGTCCCTGATCTCCATGGGGTGGGTGGACAGCAAGCAGTTTGGTTTGTGAGACCGGGAAAAAGCAGGATTTGAGGTTGGAGAAAAGCTCCCGTTGTATTGTTCCGGGGTTTTTCTACCAGCTGCTCCATCGCAGGGGAGGTAAAACTTTTGTACATCTGGGGAGAATAGAGAATCTTGGATATAATCAGGGGGAATTCACAGGCGTTCCGATTTGACAGGAAAGGATACGGGTCCGGTGATCAAGTTTTTGCCAAAAAAGGCTTTACGGATGAGAATGGTAGGGGGAGTTTTAGCGGGTAGCGCGCTTGCCTGCCGGCCGGTGATCACCGTCGGCTGGTCTGAGATCTTGATCCTGGCCCTGATTATCCTCATCGCTTTCTTTCCCCTGCTGCTTAAAATCTTCCGGTTTTATCTGCGCCTGGAGGGAAAAAAGCGAGATCGGGAGGATGACGCGGATAGGTAAAAAACCGCCGCCGCCGCTCTACTAATCGACGATGACCAGGGTTTGCTTGCGGTCCACATTGTCGTGGACTTTGACCTTGATCCGTGAAACCGTCCCCCGGCGGGGGGCGGTGAGTTCGTTCTGCATTTTCATGGATTCCAAGACCAGCAGTACATCGCCCTCTTCCACCTCTTGGCCTTCCTGGACGGGGATGTCGATCACTAATCCGGGCATGGGGGCCTGGAGGTAAACTTTCTCATGTTTCAGCTGGGTTTTCCCGGCTGCTGAGCGCAGGCGACGTTCGCGCTCGTCCATCACGTCCACCGTGTACCGGTTTCCCCGCATGAGCACTTCCCACTGGCCGTTTTCCCGGTAGATATTGGTCTCAAACGATTTTCCATCCACCAAAAGGGAAAAGGTCAGGGGCTGGCGGACGGGTTCGAAGCTGATCTCATGCAGCTCCCCGTCAATCTTGACGTGGTTCTCGTCGATGATTTCTATGATATATTCTTGACCTTCAATTTCTGCGATGTGTTTCATAACCGGATCGTTTTCCCTCTGCTCATTGGTGGGTCCGCTCCCAGCGTCCCATCCATTTCCAGTTGCTGGTGTCTCGTTTTCCGCGCTGGATGACCAAGGTGGATCGCTGTGTGTGCTGGTGGGCCAGCAGGGTGGCCGCTAGGGCTGCGATCTCTTTGTATTTTTCCCTGTTCTTGCCGTGTTTGCCCAATCTAAGTTTTTCGTGGACGAACTGCGTGTCGTAATCCCCGCTCAGGAAGTCAGGGTGGTCGAGGAGGTTCTGGTGGAAGGAGATGTTGGTCCTCACCCCGACGATTTTGTACTCTTCCAGGGCCCGTTTCATGCGGGCGATGGTCTCGGCCCGGGTTGACTCGTGGACGATGATCTTGGACAGCAAAGCGTCATAATACGTTGAAATCTCGAATCCCGAGTAGACCCCGGAGTCGATCCGCACCCCCGGGCCGGCGGGCATGAGGATCTGGGAGATCACCCCGGTGGAGGGCATGTAATTCCGGTAAGGGTCTTCGGCGTTGATCCGACATTCCATGGCCCATCCCTTCATTTTGATCTCTTCCTGCCCGGCTTCCAGCTTTTCTCCGGCGGCGATCTTGATTTGTTCTTTGACGATGTCGAAGCCGGTCACCGCTTCCGTGACGGGATGTTCCACCTGGAGCCGGGTGTTCATCTCCAGAAAGTAGAAATTCTTGTCTTGATCGACCAAGAATTCGATGGTGCCCGCGTTGACGTAATCCACAGATTGGGCCGCTTTGACGGCCACCGCCCCCATGCGCTCACGAAGGTCCTGATCTTCGCCCACAAACGGGGAAGGAGATTCCTCGAGCAGTTTTTGGTGGCGGCGCTGGATGGAGCATTCGCGCTCGCCGAGGTGGATCACGTTCCCGTGTTGGTCTGCCAGGATCTGGATTTCGATATGGCGGGAGCCTTGGATTAACTTTTCCAGGTATACATCCCCGTTCCCGAAAGACGCTTCCGCCTCTCTCCGGGCTGCGGTCAGCAAGCCGGGCATTTCTTCCAGATCATGCACCTCGCGCATCCCTTTCCCACCCCCACCGGCAGAGGCTTTGATTAGGAGGGGGAAGCCGATCTCCGGCCCGACCGCCAGAAGATGGTCGTCATCCAGGTTTCCCTGGCCCTCCGTGCCCGGGACGACCGGTACGCCGGCCTGGGCCACGGTAAAGCGGGCAACCTGCTTGTCTCCCATGGCGGCAATGGAGGAGGGTTTGGGTCCGATAAAGGCTAACCCGGCGTCAAGGCAGGCCTGGGCGAAATCGGCCCGTTCTGCCAAGAACCCGTAACCGGGATGGACGGCATCCGCGCCGCATTTCTGGGCAACGGCGATGATCTTTTCGATGTTCAGGTAAGATTCCGCCGCTTTGGAAGGCCCCAGCCGGTAGGCCTCATCTGCGTACCGCACGTGCAGGGCGTGCCGGTCCGCATCAGAATACACGGCCACGGCCTCGATCTCCAGCTCCCGGCAGGCGCGGATGACCCGCACGGCGATTTCTCCTCGATTGGCAATCAGCACTTTATCAAACATGGCTTTCCTGTCCTGTGTGCATTGTCCCTCGCATCTTCATGTCCTAAAGGGGGATGTTCCCGTGTTTTTTGGCCGGGTTATTATCCCGTTTATTGGTTAACATTTCCAGAGCGTTGATCAAGCGGGGGCGGGTATCGCGGGGTTCGATGACATCATCGATGTATCCGCGAGAGGCTGCCACATAAGGGTTGGCGAACTTTTCGCGGTACTCTTCGACCAGTTCCTCCCTCCTCTTTTCCGGATCGTCCGCGTCGGCCAATTCCTTGCGGTGGATGATCTTTACGGCTCCTTCCGGACCCATGACGGCGATTTCCGCGCTCGGCCAGGCCAGATTCAGGTCGCCCCGGATGTGTTTACTGCTCATCACGTCGTACGCCCCGCCGTACGCCTTGCGGGTGATCAGGGTCAGCTTGGGCACAGTAGCCTCACAGAAGGCGTAGAGAAGCTTGGCGCCGGAGCGGATGATCCCCCCGTGTTCCTGTTCCAGGCCGGGGAGGAAGCCGGGCACGTCCACGAAGGTCAGCAGAGGGATGTTGAAGGAGTCACAGAAGCGCACGAAACGGGCCCCTTTTTCGGAGGACTCGATGTCCAGCACGCCAGCCAGGTAGGCGGGCTGGTTGGCCACGATCCCGATGCTGTGGCCCCCTAAGCGCGCGAAACCGACCACGATGTTCTGGGCGTGTTTGGCCTGGATCTCGAAAAATTCCCCATCGTCGACGATCAACCCGATGACCTCCTTGATGTCGTAGGGTTTGCTGGGGTCATCGGGGATGATGGTGTCCAGTTCGGGTTCGCGGCGCAGGGGGTTGTCGTCGGTGGGAATATAAGGTGGGTCTTCCATGTTGTTTTGGGGGATGTAGGACAGCAGCTTGCGGACCAGGAAGAGCGTGTTCGCTTCCGTATCCGCCGCCACATGGCAGACTCCGGATTTTTCAGCGTGGATATCAGCCCCGCCCAGTTCTTCAAAAGTGACCTTTTCGGTGGTGACCGTTTCCACCACTTCGGGGCCGGTGATGAACATGTAGGAGGAACCCCGGACCATGAAGACGAAGTCGGTCAGGGCGGGGGAATACACGGCCCCTCCTGCGCAGGGTCCCATGATCACACTGATCTGGGGGATCACGCCCGAGGCCAGGGTATTGCGGAGGAAGATGTCCGCATAACCTCCCAGGGAAACCACGCCCTCTTGGATGCGCGCGCCACCGGAATCGTTAAGTCCGATGACGGGGGCGCCGTTCTTCATGGCCATATCCATGATCTTGACCACCTTTTCGGCATGGGCTTCTCCCAGACTTCCTCCGATGACGGTGAAATCTTGCGAGAAGACATACACCAGGTGGTTGTTGATCGTCCCCCAGCCCGTGACCACGCTGTCACCTAAATATTTCTTTTCCCCGAGCCCAAAATCCTCTTCGCGGTGGACGACGAAGGTATCCACTTCCCGGAAAGACCCTTTGTCCAACAGCAAGTCCAATCGCTCCCGGGCGGTGAGCCGCCCTTTGTCATGCTGGCGTTGAATACGCTCTTCCCCTCCGCCCAAGCGGGCTTGTGCTTTTAACTCGCGCAGGTGTTTGATTTTGGGGTTTTCTTGTTCGTCAGTCATAGTCGCTCCCATGTTAAGTGCGGTCGTCATCTTCTTCGAAATGCGCCCGGCTGGTGGGCACATATAATGTCACGGTTACAAAGACCAATCCTAACAAAGTCAAGACCAGGTTAAAGGGCCAACGCGTGTGGAAGATTTCAGGCGCTTTGACCCACAGCAAGTCGATCCAAAACCAGAGGCTGTAAAGGAGGGCTAGGATAAGGGTGATGATCCTTGCCCAAGGGTATCCCTTCCACAAAATATACGCCGCAGCTATGCCCACCGCACCCCATAAAAAGCCGTGCAGGGCCAGGTAAAGCGGGGATACGGAAAGGGGCAGGAATTGGAGAACATCCCAGTGGACCAGAGCCTGGCTCATCTTCAGGATGTGGATCAGACTGGTAAAGAGGATGGCGACACAAAGCGCGACCACCAGCCAAGGTCGTTTATTGACGTTTTGGGGATTGGAAGGCTGTCTGTCCGTCGGCATGTCTTTTCTTTAGTGTCGTTTCTCTCTGCGGCGCTTACTCGCCATCAATGGTCAAGACGATCTTCCCCATCTGGCGGCCCTCCTCCAGGCGCTGGTGGGCTTTGGCTGCCTCTGGGAGAGGGAAGGTTCGATCCACAGGGACTTCAAGTTTGCCCTCGAATACCAATTTCATGACCGTCGCGAAATCGTTCAGGGTGCCCATGGTTGAGCCCAGGAGGGATAGGTGTTTGCCAAATATGTAGCGGTTATCGATCTCGAATTTCGGCCCTCCTGTGTTGCCCACGGTCAGGATCCGTCCGCCCTTCCGGGCCGCACGGAAGCTTTGGGGAAAGGTCGTCCCCACATTGTCCACCACCACATCCACACCGCGTTTGCCGGAAAGCTGGTAAACGGCTTTGGACCAGTTTTCCTCCTTCATTCGGTTGATGAGCTGATCTGCACCCAAGGATTCGGCCAGAGCTAATTTCTCCTCGCTGGAGCCGATCACGTAAACCGTGGCCCCGGCGAATTTTCCGATCTGGATGCTGGCGGTGTTAACGCCGCCGGATGCGCCCACCACAAGCATGGTTTCCCCGGGGCGGAGTTTTCCGCGGGCGATCAAGGAATGCCAGGCGGCGTGGTAGACCAATCCCGCGGCAGCGGCTTTTTGGTAGCTGACGTGATCGGGGAGGGAAAGCAGCTGCCGGGAAGGGATGCTGATGTATTGGGCATAGGTGCCCCGGGTTGTCTCTCCCAATAGGTTCCAGCGCCGGCATTTGTTATCCTCCCCGGCCAGACAAAACACGCATTCCCCGCAGCCGATGTTGGCGTCGATCACCACTCGGTCGCCTGGAGACCATTCGCTGACGTCTTCACCTACGTCTGCGACAACTCCAGCGCCGTCCGCGCCCAGGATATGGGGATACTCGAGTTTTATCCCCGGCCACCCTTGGCGAACCCAGATGTCAAGCCTGTTGAGGGCAGCCGCTTTCAGCCTGACCAATACTTCTCCCGGGCCGGGTTCTGGTGTGGAATAGTCTCCGTAGTTGAGCTTTTCCGCTTCTCCGTGTTCTCCTAATAAGACGGCTTTCATAAGGATTTATCTCTTGTTTCAACATTCTCTGAAGAGCGCCAGACCAGGACGCTGACTAAGATCCCGATAACTGAAATGGTCATCCCCAGGGGCACATCCCATGGCAGGTAGCGGAAGGTGTACTCGTGCTCGCCTGGTGGGGCATCCACTTCAAGCCAGTTTTCCCTCGCTAGATATATCCGCTCTCCATCGCGCCATGCTTTCCATCCCGACCACATGTTTTCTTTGACGATCAGGGTTCCGGGTTCTGCATTGTTGCAGGAGACGTGAATGATTCCCCCGGTGCCGTGAGCTTCGCAGGCTTCTATAATGGATGTGTGGTGAACAGCTGCGTAGAATACATCCTCTCGAAGGAAAATCGGAATACCATCAATGGTATCGATCTGTTGAGCGCTTTCTGGTTGGCCTTCGCGTAAAGCCACAAGACGAGCAGGGGGAAGTTCGCGGTTTTCCCATTTCAAAGTGATGATCCCTGGACTGAGTTTCATTCCCATCCCGACTGCTTTCTCAACGAAAAAGTGGTCTCCAAAGGGTGGGGCTACCCATTGGAGGCTGTCTGTTTTTAACCCGTTGAGCACCTGGTCAATATTTTCTTCCCATTTGATCGTGTTAATCCATGTGCTGGAGGATTGATACGCGCTATGTATACTGACCAAGATGGGGATGATCATTAACAACTTGAGGGAAAGGTTCCACTCAGAAGACGACCTTGGGAACCGAATGACCGTGTGGGGCCAATCGGACTTGAGGAGTCGATCAAGGCCATAGGCAGAGAGGGTAAGGATGAAGGGAATCGCCAGACCTGCGATCTGGGGAGGATTGCGAATGCCCGCCACTTTGGGAAACACTTTAGAAAGTGGTTTCAAGATAACTGCACTTCCAATCAAAAATTCGATTAAAATACTGCCGCTGAAGAACCAGATAAAAGGTGTGTCTTGTTTTTTCGCCTTGGCTAAACCTATGATGGCTATGATGACAGGTATCCACCCAATAAAAAGTGTGTATAAGTGGGGAAAAGGATATTTCCCCAAAGCCTCATTGTGGTAATACAACCATTCATCAATGACAAGATTCAAGGGGAGATACTTTAACGGCTGGGCAGTTTTGAACTCCAGATCTGCATCCTTGACGAAATTGGGTAGGAAGTGGACGAAAGGGATCAAAAAAAGCGCAGAAATTAAGAGTGCGATCATCAAAGCCAGGACATAGTCCTTCCAGATTGGTTTTAATTTTAATTCTTTGTTTAAAATTAAAAAGGGAAAAGCCAGAAAGGTCCCCACCAATCCTATTTGCATATAGCCCTGTCCGGATAGGATGGCGGAAGCGCTGAGTATACCTAATAAAACCGCAGCTCTCCTTCCCCCTCCTTGAGCTACGGCTACTATCCCTGCTATCACTAGGCTGCACATCGCTGTGGAGAGAACGACTCCAAAGGCACCTAATTCCATCCGCCCCGCAAGGTGTCCCCCGACGATGACCATCCCTGCCCCCCATAATTGAGCCAACCGCCCCATTTTCAATTTGCGGGCGATCCACCATTGGGCGATCCCTGCAGCCCAAAACGAGAGGAAGAGGGCGATTTTTGTGCCGTTAACCACCCCGAATAGGAGTGTGGAGATGGCGACGAAGGGGTGCAGCATGCTGCCGTGGACATCGACAAAAGCGGGATATCCACCATTTACTGAGCCGTTCCATACAGCACACCACCCGCACTCTTGAAAACGTGTCCAGAGGTGGTGTGTCTGGATGGCTGAGCCGAATTCACGCCCCTCAGGGACAATCCGAGGATCGAAGTTAAGATATTCGCGACATACCCACGCTGCCCAGAGACCGATCAGGGTAATGTCTAAGAGGATCCAGAAGGTTTGCTTAGTGCGCTCTTTTGCCCAGAGATCAGACAGCTTTTTCCTTCCAGTGCTCGCGAGTTTCTTCATGTTCACCGACCTTAAAGGGTCCTGTCTCCTTCCCCGAATACCTAGTGGGTTACCGAATGGAGCAGCTTGATCCTTGATGAAAGATACAAGTATAAAGGTAGTGATGCATTCAAATTATTACCTCTCCGATAATTCAGCGGCATGAACAAAATTGTTATCGCAAGCCCGTTTCCAGGCGGGAGATCACCAGGCGCTGGATCTCGCTGGTCCCTTCATAGATTTCCGTGATCTTGGCGTCCCGGTAATAGCGTTCGATAGGCAGCTCTTTAGAATAACCCATGCCGCCGTGAATTTGCACGGCCTGGTTGGCGCAGTATGTCGCCGTTTCTGAGGCGAACAATTTGGCCATGGAAGCTTCTAATGTGTACCGTTCACCGCTTTCTTTGAAATCTTCTTTACAACGGGCTGCCTGGTAGATGAGCAGTCGGGAGGCTTCGATGCGCGTTTTCATGTCCGCGAGCTTGAAGGCGATTCCCTGGAATTGGCCGATTTTCTTGTCGAAGGCTTCCCTTTCCCGGGCGTAGGCAGCGCTGGCTTCGTAGGCCGCCTGGGCGATACCTAACGCTTGGGCGGCGATGCCGATCCGGCCGGCATCAAGCACCGTCATGGCAATTTTGAACCCTTCCCCTTCCTCTCCCAACCGGTGTTCAAGGGGACAGCGGTAGTTGTCAAAAATAATTTCGCTGGTGGCTGAGGTGCGGATGCCCAATTTAGGTTCTTTTTTCCCCCGGATGAATCCGGGACGGTCCGCGTCAATCAAAAAAGCCGTGATGCCCTTGTGCTTTTTCTCCGGGTCGGTGATGGTGAAAAGGACGAAGAAGTCCGCAACCGGCCCCCCGGATACCCATGATTTCGTCCCGTTGATGACGTATTCGTCCCCTTCTTGCACGGCGCGGCTCTGCATGGTGGCAGCGTCGGAACCGGAACTGGGTTCGGTGAGCGAATAGGCTCCGATTTTCTCGCCAGAAGCGACAGGGACCAGGAATTTCCGCTTCTGTTCCTCCGTGCCGAAGGTCAATATTCCGAAATTGTAGAGGGAATTGTTGACGGACATGATCGTCCCATGCCCGGCATCCGCTTTGCAGATTTCCTCCAAGGCGATCACGTACGCCAGGGTATCCATGCCCGCCCCCCCGTAATCTTCGGGGACCTCGATGCCCATGAATCCCATTTCACCCATCTTTTGGATGGTTTCCAGGGGGAAGTCGCCGCTTTCATCGAACTCTCTGGCGATGGGAGCGATCTCGTTTTCAGCGAAGTCCCGGGCTGCTTTGCGGATCATGTGATGCTCGTCGGTGAGGGTAAAACCGTATTCTTTATTGGCCATTTTACCTCCTCCTGAATCGGTTGGATGGGGAGTAAGTGAAAGAGGACTTGCCCTACATTATAGCAGTTTCCGCTCTCAAAAACTCGCATTGTGATCGCGCGAAGACGGCCCCAGCACAGTGGGAAATGGGTTGAAATCCTCCCCTTTTGCCGCCGGGTTGTTGATGGTTGGGCTTCTCAAATGCAGATCAGAACTGGCGAATCGGGCAGGCGGGAACCCGGATTGAGAGGAGGGGGCCTTCCAATCTGCGGGTCCCGTAAAAGCCCCGTTCTGGTTCCAAGGAGAGATGATAAAATAGGAAAGGACTCAAATCGAGATTGGATTGAAGGTGAGGGAACCCCCATGGAAGAGAAAATCACCCCCGAGGTCTTTCAACGCTTGGTAGACCTGGCTGCTTTGGAGCTTTCCAAACAGGAGGCAGAATATCTGCGCCGGGAGCTCAACAACCAGTTGATCTCCATTGAGGTCTTGGAAAGTATTCCTATTGACGAGGAAGTCGAAGTGGCTTCGCACGGAGTGCCTTATCCACCCGAACGGAGCCCGGAACCTCGGGAGGATGAAGTCATCCCTGATCCTCATCGGGAAGAAATCCTCGATCAAGCACCGGAAAGGGAGGATGGCTATTATGTCGTCCCTGATATATCCCATGAGGAATTGGAGTGAATGATGGCGTTGTGTGATTTACCTGCCTATCAAATTGCTGATCTGGTTCGAACCGGTCAGGTGTCCGCCGTCGAGGTGCTGGAAAGCGCCCTGGACCGCGTGCGGGCCGTGGATGGACGTCCGGGGGTTTTGAATCCCGGCGAGATCACCCGGGAAGATGAGAAGTACGTCCACGCCATGATCACCCTCACAGAGGAATTGGCCCGGGAACAAGCCCAAACGGTCGATGCGATGATCACGGAAGGGAGGAATCCTGGACCCCTGGCCGGCGTTCCCATCACCGTGAAGGATATCTTCACGGTCAAAGGGGCCCCGGCGACCGCGGCTTCAAAGATCTTGGCCAATTATCAGGCTCCCTATACAGCTACCCCTGTCCAGCGGGCGATAGATGCGGGGGCGGTGATCCTGGGGAAAGTGAATCTGGATGAGTTTACGTACGGCTCTTCCAGCGAATCCTCCGCCTTTCAACCCGCGCCTCGGAACCCGTGGGACACCAGCCGGGTAACGGGGGGGTCCTCAGGGGGCAGCGCCGCCGCGGTGGCGGTGGGGGAGGGCGCTTTGTCCCTGGGCACGGACACGGGCGGATCCGTGCGGCACCCGGCTTCCTTTTGCGGCGCGGTAGGCGTGAAACCGACTTACGGGCGCGTCTCCCGATATGGGTTGATCGCTTTTGGGTCCTCCCTGGATTGTCCCGGACCGCTGGCTCGTAATGTGACTGATGCTGCCCTTTTCTTGAGAGCCGTCGCCGGGCAGGACCGGCGGGATAACACAGCAGCTACCGTCCCTGTCCCCAATTACCTGGATGAAATGGAGAAAGACATCCGGGGTATGCGCATCGGGTTATCCGAAGAGTTTTTCCGGGTCACCTTCTTCGACGCCGAAACCGCTGAGCTGCATCAGAAACCCATCCCGGAAGAGATCAAGAGAGCGATCATGAGCGCGGCAGGATTTTTGGCACAGATCGGGGCGGACATCGTTATGGACGTGCCCCTCCCCCACACCAAATACGGCATCCCGACATATTTTGTGATCTCCCGCGTGGAGGCTTCCTCCAATCTCCTCCGCTATGACGGCGTGAAATACGGGTATCGGGCTGGGGAGGATGTGGATGATTTACGAGAGCTGTATCGACAGACCCGGGGTCAGGCGTTCGGGGAGCAGCCCAAATTACGCATGTTGATGGGCATGTACCTCAGCGCTGCCCAGTTTGAGGAGAAGTATTACCAGCGCGCCCTTCGTGCCCGGGCTTTGATCCGCTCGGATTTTGAGACCATCTTCGATCCCGGCGGCGACTACTCCTTGGATGCCCTCCTGACACCCACCACCCCCTCCACTGCGTTTCCGATTGGAGGGATCTACGGGGACTCTGTGTTGATGCAGTATTCTGACCAGCTGACGGTGACCGCGAACCACGCCGGCATCCCGGGGATTTCCATCCCGGTGGGATTTGATGCGGGTGGGCTGCCAATCGGGGCGCAGCTGCTGGGCCCGGATTTTTCAGAGGGGAAGCTGTTCAGGATCGGGCGGGCCTATGAACGGATCACCGAAAACGAGGAGTGGCGCCAGCGGCGGCCGCCCCTGCTGGAGGATGTCGAGAGATAGGGTACTGTTCAAGCGGGGGAACGATACCTGTGATATGAGGTGGAGGATTTGGGATCACCATGTTCCAATGGATCGCCTTCGACGCGGATGATACGCTGTGGCATAACGAGAAAATTTACCGACAAGGTAGAGAGCGCTTTCGGGAGATTCTGGTCAAATACAATCCCCAGGGCGAGGTGGACGAACATTTCAACGAGATCGAAATCCGCAATCTGTGCTACTACGGGTACGGCGTGATGAGCTTCGTGTTGTCCATGATCGAAGCCGCCATTCAACTGACGGGGGGAAAGATCCGCGCCGAGGATATCCAGACGCTTATCGATTTATCCAAAGAGATGCTAACCGCGGAAGTTACCCTTTTTGACGGCGCTCGCGAGCTCGTTTCGGACCTCGGCGTCGAGTATCCCTTGATGTTGATCACCAAAGGGGACCTTTCTCACCAAAAGCGAAAGGTGGAGGAGTCCGGACTGCTTCCGCATTTTGAGGTCGTCGAAGTAGTCGATGAGAAAACGGTCGCCGTCTATGAAGAGATTTTGGAACGGCATCAGGTCGATGTGGATCACTTTTTGATGGTCGGAAACTCGATCCGCTCGGATATCCAGCCTATCCTCGAGCTGGGAGGATGGGCTGTTCACGTTTCACCGCATTTATCCTGGGACTACGAAGATGGGGACATTCAGGGAGATCTGCAGGATCGCTTTCGGGAAGTGGAGCGTTTAGGGGATGTGAAGCAAACCATCCAATCCCTCCAAGAAAAGAAGAGCGCCTTGCTGGGGGAAAATTAATGATATTCTGGTCAATTGTGTAAAGCCTGGAAGATAAACGAAAAGCCCCGGACCCTTGTGGATGACCGGATTCTAAGGTCAACCGTTTTGAGTAGATGATTTTTATGTTGGCAGCGGAGGTTCGACCGTTCCCTCGCCTGGGCTGGTGAAGCGGTTGCGGCCCAAGTGGAGGAGGGGATGGGCGATGCGCAGGTCGTATAAACCGTCGTCATTGAGCATCCCCGGCCGGGCATAAACCTCCAGGACCTCCCCAATCACGAAGTTGTGATCACCGGCTTCAACGTCGTGGACGGCACGGCATTCCAGGTGGGCCATACATTCCTGGATGATGGGCGGTTTGACGCGCCGGGCAGGCCCGGCAGTCAAGCCGGTGGCGGCGAATTTCGGTTTGAAGGTGAAGGAGCGGCCTAATAGGGTTAGGGTGGGACCGCCGCGCTGGACTTTTATCCCTTTGAGGTCAATCCCGGCGGCTTCGGCAGTTTGTCCCGGTGCCAGAGGAACGACATCCAGACCTTTCCGAAGCCACTTTTCTGCCAGCGCTGGACCGCAGACGATGGGTGCGCCGCTGGCGCGGGCTGCCCGGGGGACGAATTCAGCATAGTCGGCATCGCCATGGGTCACTAGGATCAGGTCAGCTTGGGGCCAGCGCGAGTGGGGGATGAGCGAATCCAGCTTACGCCAATGCAGGTTTTGTCCGGGATCGATGAAAAGGGAAAGGACAGGGAAATCAGCGCGATCAGCATGCTTGTCCTCTTCTTTTCCTCCCCCGGTGGAAGACATATCTTCCCCCTCAGGATGGGTAAGGCAACATGAAAAGCTAGCGTTAGCGCAGCTTTAGTTCTCGATCCAATGGGAGGTAAGCGGCGGGTCCCAGAATGCTGAAGATGATGATGATCAAGAACCACAGCCAGCGGTTCAAGTGAGGGGTGTTAAGAAGACGCACAGACGGTGAAGTACCGCGTCCAATTGATTTCCGTCAACTGCAGTATGTGGCCGTCCGGGTCCTGAAAGAGAGCTGTCCGGGCACCCCATTTCACGTCCTCAGGTTCCTTGATGAACTTAATGCCTTTTGCCGCCAGCCCCTGGAAGGCGACGTCAAGGTCGGGCACGGAAAAGTCGATGCTCGGTTCGCCTTCCCTGGGAAGGTCCTGTTCCCCCCAGGTTTTGAGCCCGATTTCAACGCCCCCGCAGTCCAAGCCGGCGTAATCGCTGAACTGGTATTTTTTCCTCAATCCCAGTTTGCCTTCGTAAAAATTCACCGCTTGATCGAGATCAGAGACGGTGAGGGTGATCGACCAGATGTGGGTGATCATTTGTTAGCTCCTTTATCAAATCGTCTGCAGCCAGCCAACCAGGTGGTTCTATATTCGCTACCGAAGGGTCATGTTTCAATAATACCGCTTGGTGTCTGGTATGTTAAACATACCCCATTCCCCCTTAGAAAAACAGGTCCAGTTCCTCTGGGAAAAGACCAGTCCACTTTCCTGATCGTTTTAGGGAGGGCCATCATCCCGCGGCAGAGGTGGAAAATCCAGACGCAGCTCCCGACCCTCCTGGCGGTTGGAGGGATCTCCTTCCACCGGGATCAAGGACGAGGTGGGGAACTTTTCGGGCATGGATTTCGTCTTAGGGATGAAGGAAAGGCATTCGATGAGGAGGAGACCGATGGATACGACGAGGAAAAAGGCTCTGATTTTAAAGATATTGGGTTTCATCGTGACCCTCACCGCAGCGCTGCTGATTGCCCCGCACCCGGTCAAGGCCGACGGGGTGATCATCCCCGACCCGCCCCCGGCCATCATTCCGGGGGAAGAGCGGGACGCCTGGCTCACTATCCGCTACCATCATGTTGACGTTGATATCGATGGTCAAATCGCGGTGACGCACGTGGAGCAGGAGTTCCTCAATGAGCAGGATTGGGAGGTGGAGGGGACCTACTTCTTTCCCCTTCCAGCAGGTGCCGCCATCTCTGAATTCAGGATGTGGGTGGGAGGAGAGCAAGTAGAGGCGAAGATCTTGCCCGCCGATGAAGCCCGTAGGATCTACGAAGACATCGTCCGTCGCCGTCGTGACCCCGCGCTCTTGGAATACGTGGGTCGAGATGTGGTCCAGGTCAGGATTTACCCCATCTTTCCCGGAGAGACCCGGAAGGTGGAGCTGGAATATTCCCAGGTCTTGGAAAACGAAGGCGGCTTGGTGGAGTATGTCTATCCGTTGAGCACGGAGAAATATTCCGCCCGGCCTTTGGAATCCTGCTCTATCCATGTGGAGATCGGTTCCGACCTTCCCCAGCACGCCATTTACTCGCCCACCCACCACGACCGGATTTTCATGGAGAGAAAGGGGGATCGTCAGGCGGTGGTGAGTTATGAAGAGACAGATGTGCTCCCCGAAGAGGACTTTGAATTGGTCTATACGGTAGACGAGAAGAAGATTGGGCTCAATGTCCTCACACACCTTGATCAGGAGGGGAGTGGCGCAAGTGAAGATGGATATTTCCTGCTCTTGGCCTCACCCAATGTGGAGGTGGATCGGGTGCTCTCCCGGGATGTCGTTTTCATCCTTGATACCTCAGGATCCATGGAAGGACAGAAATTATCCCAAGCCAAAAGCGCTCTCACCTATGTTCTGGAACATCTCAATGAGGGGGACCGCTTTAACGTGATCGCCTTTTCATCCGGGATCGAACGTTACGCTGACGGTCTGCGACCTGTTTCGGAATCGAAACAAGCCGCAGCGTGGCTGGAGGGCTTGGAAGCCCTGGGAGGAACGGACATAAACTGGGGTCTATCGGAAGCGTTTTCCACCCTGGAAAGGGGCGGAGATGAGGGGGGATCGTCCTCGCGTCCAGCAATTATCCTCTTCCTCACCGACGGTCTGCCCACGGAAGGGGTGACGGATATTCAGAGCATTATCGATATTGCCAAAAGAGAAGCCGACCCGAGAGTGCGCTTGTTTCCTTTCGGCGTGGGGGACGATGTGAATACGATTCTTTTGGACACCTTGGCTGAGAATCATCACGGGACCACAGCTTATGTCCGTCCCCAGGAAAGCATTGAGGAGGAAGTCTCTGGACTATACGCGAAAATTCAATCCCCTGTGCTGACCGACCTGAAGATCGATTTTGGGGAGATCATCGCTGAAGACATTTATCCCACATCCCTACCTGATCTTTTTGCTGGGTCTCAATTGATCCTGACGGGGCGTTACCGGCTGCCGCCTGAACGCAGTCAGGAGACCCAGATCGTTTTGTCCGGGATGGTGGAGGGTCAAGAGAAAGATTATGCCTATCAGGTCAGCTTTCCAGGCCGGGAAGTGGGGATGGAGGGGGAGCAGGGATCGAATAGCTATATCCCTCGCTTATGGGCCACACGCAAGATCGGCTATTTCATGACCCAAATCCGCTTGCATGGAGAAAAGGAGGAGTGGGTCCAGGCCATTGTCGGCCTCAGCGTCCGCTACGGGATCATCACCCCCTACACCTCGTTTTTGATCGATGAGGAGGATATCCTCACCCAAAGAGGGCAGGAAGAAGCGGCCCGGGAATATGCAGCTCAGCCTTCTCTCCCTGCCTTTGGACAGGCCGCAGCGGAAAAAGCGGAGACGGAGGGGAATATGCGTTCCGCGGATTCTGTCCCCTCTCTTCCCAGTGGGCAAGGCCCTTTTGAGGAGGGAGAGGAGCGCATGCTGAAATATGCGGGTAGCAAGACGTTCCTTTTCCGGGAGGGGATCTGGATGGACACCGTTTTTGATCCGGAGCGTATGGAGACGGAAAAAATCGGTTTTGGAAGTGAAATATATTTCCAGGTCTTGGCTGCCAGGCCGGAATGGGGGAAATATTTCTCCGTGGGGGAGCAGGTCATCTTCGTCGCGGATGGTAAGGCTTACCAGGTGGTCAAAGGGGAGGGGGAGACCATCGATATTTCCCCCAGGAATGCCCCAGAAGATCCAACCCTTGACGAAGATTCTTCTCAGCATCAACCCCCATTTGACATCATCCGTGTCATATGTCCAGGTGCTTGGGTGCTGGGTTTGTTCTTGTTGGGATTGGGGTTGTTTCGAAGGTTTTGATAATCAACAGACCCTGATTGTGTTTTGGGCGAATAATGGGCGCAATCAGGGTTTGTTTTGCTTTTCAGCCCAATTCTCGATCTCTTCCCGATGGTTTTCGTAATCCTTTTGGAGGGCAAGCACGGTGTTATACACCGTGATCACCCAATCTTGATAGCGCACTCCATAATCATTTACCCAATGTTGGTACGTTAAGGATTCGAGAAAGGATTTCAGGTCTTTAAAGGAATCCGTACATTCCGCCAGTAAATTAATTTTATCTGTGGAAGCATACTTTTCCACCGATTCCGCATTGACGTTACTAAAATTATTATCCGCATCTTTAAAATAATCTGGGCGTTCTCCCTGGATGATTTGCTTGCAGCCCTCGATCGTGTATTGGTTCCAGCCGATCAGATGAGCGGTGACATCCCTTGGGGACCAGCTGTTCATAGGTTTAAGGAACAGGTCTTCCGGAAGTTCTTCAATGGTTGAGATAAATTCGTTGACTGCCCTTTCCGTTTCCGCGATTTGTTCTTGTGGGTCCATATGGGATGTACCTTCGTTAATGTAGTTGGATGCCTGGTTTCTGTTTATGGCTTGCTTCATAAGTTGATTATACAAAAAATAATCTGATCCATTAAGCCTTCCCAATTCTGTTATGATGAGGATGGTGATCGCCTTCTTTCCCATTCTTGTCCTGGTTGGGAGGGGGATGGATGGCAGGGTGGTGGATGGAAAGGAAAGGATGGTATATCGGTAGATGTAAAGGGGACAAACATGGCTTCAAAAACTGATTCATATTCCCCCCCATGGCTGTCGGAGGGAAAACCCATTGTCGAGCCGGCGGCTTTTTCAAGCGATATTGGGGTTGGAGATGCGTTGTTGTGCTTTTCGGGGGACATCTTCTCCCGACTGGTAGATGCCTTTGGCCTGAGTGCGGGAGAAGAGGGACCGCGCTTTGCCGGCGCTTTGAAGAGCAGGGTGGGTGAGGATGTCGCCCTCTTCCAGGCCTGTTTTGGGGCACCTGCGGCGGGGATGCTCATGGAAGCGCTGGTCGCTTCCGGTGTAGAACGCTTTGTGATGGCCGGGCAAGCGGGGTCAATTTCTTCCCGGTGCAGGATCGGGGATCTTTTCTTGCCCACCTGGGGAATCCGGGAGGAAGGTACCTCGTATCACTATCTTCCCGAAGGCGTTGAATGCCGGGGTTACGCGGACCTGGTTGAGGAAATCAAAAATCACCTAGGGACGGCTGAATATATGGAAGGCGGCGTATGGACGACGGATGCCCCTTTTCGTGAGACGATGGACAAAGTCCAGGGCTATGCAGATGAGGAGGTACTGGCTGTGGAGATGGAGTGCACAGCCTTGATGGCGATTGCCATGTACCGGGATGTGGACTTCGCTGCTGTCCTCGTCATCACAGATGAATTATTCCGGGGGGAATGGAGCCAGGGTTTTGGCACCCCGGAAGTGGCCCGCCAGCAAGATCTTCTGTGTCAGGCATTGGCGAGCATGTACGGCTTGTGAGCGAGACCCGGGTAAGTGACCATGACTAAGGCTTGCGGCACTGAAAGCCGAGATATATTCTGTATAGTGCGGGTAAGACGCTACATGCAAAATATGGCTATTCAAACAGGAGGTACGTCATGACAACCGAAGCGGAATTTTACCGCCGGGCAGTTGAAGGGCTGGAACGGATACTGGAGCTTAACCCGGTAGCAGCCACCCAATTGGGCGAGCACCGCTGGGATGACCGCTTATCGGATTCCACTCTGGAAGCTTTGCAAAGCCAGCATCAAGAATTGCTGGAGATGTTGGAGGAGTTTGCAGGGATGGACACGGAAGGTTTCCGGCTGGAAGCGGAGATCGATCACGAATTAATGGTCCGCATCCTGCATTCGTTCCGCAGGGGTTTCGAAAAAGTGGAGAGCCATCGACGGAATCCCAGCACCTATGTGGGGGAGGTGATGGGTGGGGTTTTCATGCTCATTTTGAAGGACTTTGCCCCCTTACCCGAACGGCTGCACTCCGCTTTGGGAAGGGCCCATGAGGTCCCTCGCCTGTTAAACGAGGGTAAAGCCAACCTGATCCCTGAAAAGGTGCCGCCGGTCTGGGTTGAGGTTGCGATAGAACAAGCTCGCCAGGCTCCAGCCCTCTTTACGGGGTTGCTGCCGGCGCTGGCTGCCCAGGCGGCGCCTGAACTCAAAGAGGATGTGGCGGAAGCCGGGCAAAGGGCTGCGGAGGCAATCCAGGACTACACGGAGTTTTTGGAGAATGAGGTTCTCCCCCAGGCAGAGGGCGACTTTGCGGCCGGGGAGGAATTGTTCAATGAAAAACTGCGGGAGGAGCACCTGGTTGATTATGACGCGGAAGAGCTCTTAGAGATCGGCTGGGAACAATTCCGGCAAACGCAAGCGCAATTAGAGGCGCTATGCGAGGAGATCGACCCCGGTAAATCCGTCAAGGAACTGCTGGAAGAAGCAAAGGCCGATCATCCCACTGCGGAGGGGTTGCTGGACGCTTATCGAGAAGCGATGGATGCCGCCCGCCGGTACGTGATCGACCATGACATTGTCACTATCCCGGAGGATGAAACCCTGCGCATCGTGGAAACGCCGTCCTATCTGCGCCCTATCATCCCTTATGCTGCGTACATGCAGCCGGGTATCCTGGAGGAAGAGCAGGAGGGGATCTTCCTGGTCACCCCGGTGGATCCGGACGCGCCGGAGGAAGAACGGGAGCGAAAATTGAGAGGCCACCATTGGGCGAAATTGCCGATCACCGCCCTGCACGAAGCTTATCCTGGTCACCACCTGCAGCTTGTGTGGGCCAACCGGCAGGAACAGGTCGTGCGGCGGATGGGATCCTTCCTTTCCACTTTGTTTATTGAGGGGTGGGCTTTCTACTGTGAGGAACTGATGGAGGAGTTGGGCTACATCGCTGAACCCATTCAACGCCTGGGCCGCCTTTCCGATCAATTGTGGCGGTCTGCACGCATTATCCTGGATGTCTCGCTGCATACCAAAGGCATGGCGGTGGAAGAAGCGGAGGGATTTCTGGTGGAGGAATGCCACCTGGAACCCGGCGATGCCCGGGCTGAGGTGCGCCGTTATACCAGTTCACCCACCCAACCCCAATCCTATTTGATGGGAAAATTAGCCATCCTGGAGTTGGTGGAGGAGTACCGAAACGCCCATCCCCAGGCATCGCTGCGCGAAGTCCACGATGACATTATGGGCTGTGGGTCGTTGCCGCCCCGGATGATGCGCCGCCAGCTCCTGGTGGGATGAACAGGAGTAGTTAACTCCTAAGAGGATATCCTTTTCACGATTCGTTGATTGGATAGGAATATGCGTGTCTGGAAAGGGAAAGGCCTTTTTATGAAGGGGAGGGGTGGGAAAAAAGAGGAGGTTAGGAAGAAGCGTCCTCTGTTTTCTCCTCTCCTTCGCTTTCATTGGCGTTACTGGAAGCGATGTGATATTCGGACGGGCGTTCGTCCTCTTGAAAGCAGGAGATCACAAATATGGCGTTGGTCACCGTGTCTCCAGGGTTTCGCCATTCGTGTTTCAAAGCGGCCGAAAAAAGAAGGCAGTCTCCCGCTTCCAGCAGGTAGGTTTCTTCCTCCACCTTGTATTCCAATTGTCCTCGCAGACAGAAAACGAGCTCATGTCCTGAGTGGTGGATAGGGAAGCGACCGCTGTTGGCTCCCACCTCTAAGGTAAGCATGAAAGGTTCTACTCTGCCGGAGAATTGTTCTCCCCCTAAATCTTCCCACAACCCACGGTGGAAAGGGATGCGGTTTCGTTGGGAGGATCTAATGAAAACGATTTCATGTTGGTCGCGCTGGGCTTGGAAGAAAGCGGTCACAGGTATTTCAAGGGCGTCAGCGATCTTGTACAGCGTACTCACGGAGGGAGACGATTTTCCCCGTTCAATGACGCTGAGGGCGTTTGCGGACAACCCGCTGAGGCGGGCAACTGCCCGGATGGATAAATCGCGCTCTTCCCTTAATTCTCTTAACCTTTCTCCGACGTTGATGGATGTCGCTTCCTGTTCGTAGATTTCCATAATCCCTCCCCTGGTGTGGTTTCAAAGAATTATATCAAACATTGGAGTGGATCATTTAGAGTCAAAGAATGGATCTCCAGGGAGGAGGGTTCAGGTCTTAGGTGAAGTTGGGTGAAACTTTTTCGCCCTGATCACGTATATAGTAATAGAGAAAAAAAGATATAAATAGGAGTGTCTACGATGAATGGTGAGCATAAAAGGTTGTACCGTTCCCGTGAGGACCGTATGATCGCCGGTGTGTGTGGGGGATTGGGAGAATATTTTAATGTCGACCCGACGTTAATCAGGCTGTTGTTTGTCTTTGGTTTCTTTGCCACCGGAAGCGGTTTGTTTTGGGCATATCTGATCATGATGATCATCGTCCCCGAATCCGTCCCCCCTTCCCAGGATGTGGTGAAAGGTGAAGCGCAAGATGTAGAAGGGTAAGATCCCAGATCTTCCCTTTTAACCTCGTGCCCCAAAAAAAAGCCCAGGGTCACCTGGGCTTTTTGTATCCGGGGGTTGGCGTCCTATTCGATGAATACCTCAACGTGTTCTTGGTCCTCTTCATCGATGACGTCGACGATTTTCCCCTGCAGGTTTGCACTGAGGGCTTCTTTGACAGCCTCCATCATTTGCTCGTCTTCCATGTCAGGCGCGAATTGGGAGGCGATGTTCAATCCCGCATCCAGAAGCTTGAGGGGCAGGTTGATATTGACTTTGGTTTTCCCCTTGGCCATATCTGTCACCTTCACTCTCAGCCACTGGGAGGATCCAATTTGCTTCTTGACTCGTTTCGATTTCTCGCTCCCTCCCAAAGTTTTCAGTAATTTTGAGCCTTCTTCGGCCGTTATTTTCCCTTCATTGATCATTTTCAAGATCTTCATGCGTTCTTCTGTGGTTGCCATGATAGTACTCCTTTTGGTTGTTGTGATCACCCGATAATGACTTGGACTTTCTCTCCGTTTTGCCCTTCGTCCACGTCAATGACCAGGGGCATGTTTTCGTTTGCGGTGTCTTTTAAGGCGATGAGGAGCTCGTCCAGCCCGGTGGCGTCCATTTGAGGGATCCGGTGCCCGAATTTTCTCAGCGCCCAGGCAGTCACTCGGATGGGGATGGGAAAACTGAAAGCGATCCTTTGCGGCTTTTCACCCGCTTTCTGCTGAATGCGAAGATGCAGCCACGGGGAATGGCGGCTCCCCCATGCAAAAGCCGTGATAGCCACGCCTGTTCCAAAAGGAATCCAGGTCAGGAGGAAGAGCACCCCAAAACCGTGGACGTTCCAGGCGGAATACATCAGCCCTCCGCTGAGCAGGGTAATGCCCAAACCGATCAAGAGGGGAATGATCCACCAGCGTTTCCATTTCAAAAGATCTTTTGGGGCAGGGGCTGGTTCCCCTGGGCCTTCCAACACTTCACCTTCTAATGCCTTATTATAGTCTCCCCCCGCTTGGGACTCATCCTCCTCCGGTGATGTTTCTAGAGCTTGAAGAAGGAGGAGTCCCTCTTCCGCGCTGATGGTGTTGTTCTCGATCATCTCCAAGATTTGGTTCCGTTCTTTTGATGGGGTCATGGCTACTCCTTCCCTTCCAGTGCAGCCAAGAGTTCATCCGCTTGTTCAGCAGTGATTTTCTTTTCAGAAAGCATGTTTAGGATCATCAATCGTTCATCCTCGGAGACTTCTGTCCTCTCTTGATCCTTCTCGGTGAGGAAATCCTCCAAATCAAAGGACTTCCTTTTCCGCCGGGCTTGGCGTTGTGCCTTGGCGATCTTGTATTCCAACTTCGCTTCTGCCTTTTGGGCTGCTTTGTGGGCTTTTTGCGCAGCCCGTTGGCTGGCTTCCTTAATCTTTTCTTGAACTTGTCTCATCTTCTCTTCCGGGATATTGAAGGATTCCAAGCTCTCAGCGACGCCGGAAAGATGCTCATTAAGATGCTTTTCCAGGGAGGAAAGTTGATCTTGGATTTGGGCGGTGGTCTGCTGCGTTATCTGCTCCGCAAAACCCTCGAAGTCGGCATTAAAGGTGAATTCCGAGGACCATCCTCCCCTCTCAGTGCTCAGCATGACTTCGTCGCCTGCGGAAAGCGACACTTGGGGTCCACCCTCGCCCATCTCGAATTCGTATTCCTTTTCTTCAATCCTCTGGGTCTCGCCATTGATGTTGAGGTTGATGACCTCTTTTTCGCTTTTGATCTTGAAGAGGGCATTGGTGTCCTCGTGGATTTGTGCGTAAAGCGCTCCTCCCGCTCGGAGGTCATAGGCCTGCCAGGGGACAGGGGAGAAAATTGCCTGAATGTCACCCCCTGCGGAGGTTTCAATCCCCCCTCCGACCTTATTGAGGTGCAGGTCCCCGCCAATGCCTTTGTCTGCGTATTGGCCATCGACGTCATTGACAAGACAATCTCCACCTAAATGGCCTATGGTGAGATCACCCCGGATGTGTTTGGCGAACAGGTCTCCTCCTACGCTGTCCAGCGTGGGGGCGTTGACGTCGCGCAAGGAGAGGTCCCCTCCTATGTTTTTTATGGTGAGAGGGGCTGTCAGATTGGAGACGGTTGCATCTCCACCTATATTCAGGATTTCCACCGCCAGCTGGTGGGGTATGGAAAGGGAAAGGTCTCCGGCACTCTCCACGCTGACCTCATCGTTTGTCTGTTTTACTTGTCCTTGGTCGACCATCCCGTCCAACCGGACTTCGGGTCGTTTCCACCCTTTGAGGGACATGTCCCCGCCCAAAGATTTAATTACAAAACGGGATTGTTCTTCTAAAGAGATCGTCTTTTGAGTCATGATTCCGGTACCTCCCCTTCTTCAATCAATCGAATGGCTTCTTCGTAGGTGATCTTGCCTTCGTCGAGGTCATTGAGGATCTTTTCTCGTTCCTCCGCAGAGAGGGCTGCCCCTTCCTCCTCGCCGCCTGGCTCATATCCTAAGGCCCGGATGACCTCGTGGAGTCGGTTGCGGATGGTGGGGTAGGAGAGTCCCAGTTCCTTTTCCATATGGGTTATCTTGCCCTCCAAACGCACAAAGGTTTCCACGAAATCCATTTGTTCGGGGGTCAATTTGGAGAAGGTTCGGGAGGAAAAACGACCGTCAATGGTGACGTCGCATTCTCGGCAGTGAATGCGGGTAACGATGATTTCTCCGCCACATATCGGACACTGCGATGGTAAAGCTTGCATGATAGGTCTCCTTTATATAAATTACTTATGAAGGCAGCCTGGGTTTTTTCAGTTTTTGTCCTAATGAAATCATAACCTCTGCGATGCGCAGGATCAGCTGGCGTAAGCGGTGGTCTTTAGGCCACCGGGCAGTTTTTGCCCCATGCTGACCATGATCATCCCGGTGGGTCTTCTCGCGCTTTTCCGTCTTGACCTTCATCAGGATTTCCCCTTAATAAAACCGTCGCCTAAATTTCATTGTGTTTAGATTCTATCAAATATTTTTAGTTTGTCAAGAGGAAATATTAAAATTATTTATATATTGCTTGATATTTTGTATATATTCATTAAATTCTGTGGATAACGGGGATCATCCTCCTTAAAAAGGAAAACCCAGGCGGGCCTGGGCAGGGGAGGAAGGGGGATGTACGGGGGCGGTTAGTTTTCAGCGGTGAGGTAACTCTTTTCTTCTGCTTTCACACTGGCAGTCACGGTTTCCGTGAAGCGCGTCATTGTCCCTTCGTATTCGTTTTCGCCGTTATGGGCGATCCATCCTCCCAGGTTGAAGGGGATCGTTCCCGCAGCAGGGATCCATTCCCCGTTGTATTTCCGGGCGATGTGAATGTGGGAACCGGTGCTTTCGCCGCCTTCGCAAGAAGGATGGCCGATGGGGTCGCCTTCTTTCAGGCGGGTTCCGGCAGGGACCCTGTCCGAACTGCCGATATGGAGGTAAAACACGACCCAGCCGGTGTGAGGGTCGCCATCTCCGTCCAGGTCCAGTTCAACGACCCCTTCTTCCGAACGAGCCACGACGCCCGCTGCAGATGCCACAGCCCACTGGTTTGAAGGTGCGCATCCGCCGGCCACGCTGGGAGGTGCGAAATCGAGCGCTGCCCAAGGTTGTCCCTTGCCCCACGCGGTATGAGGTCCCCCTGTTAGGGCCCAAGTTCTTCCGTCTTCAAAAGGCAGGCGCAGCGCCGGTTGGGTGAGGCTTCCAGGGATGTGAGGGGTTGTGGACCACGGATCGGAGAAGAAGGTGCGGTAGGTTTGGGCGATGCCCTCTGGCCCGACGGCTCGATCGTATTCCTCATGGGACATGACTTGTGAGACATAGTATTGGATGGCAACCGTAGCGGCGTTTTGCCAGGGGTCGGGGTGTTCGATGGTGCCGTCAGGGTGATCCAGGGTTTCGATTTGGCCCGTCAACCAGCCGTAATAGCCTTGATTAAGGGTGTTTGCTGCCCACACGAGCTGGATATAAAGCCCTTCATAGGCCTGCTCTTCGTGGCCTAAGGGGTATTGGTCCATGTCGTCCGGGGGCACCGGTTTGGTGAGAGCTCCGGTTTGGTATTCGAGCAGGACGAGCAGCAGGCGGGGACTGATGCTGAAATGGTCGGCGATATAGGTCACGATTTCAGCCCCTGATCGATTTTGACCTGCCGCAAATTGCTGGTAGCCCCTCAACCAACCGTCATGCGCGTCGACGAATGCCACTGGATTGAAACCGCTTTGCGCGGGTCCGTTGACGAATAAGCTGTTGGGGATGATTTTGAAAGCCGTGCCCCACAAAGTTTCGTAGTAGACGGGAATGGCCATGGGGAGGCCGGGAGGCAGGGTGGTCGCGTCGGAAGGGATGATGGGGTTGGCTTCCAAGATTTCTTCTTCGGTGGTGTTAAATCGGAAGGCCAGATTGCGCAGGGTATCTCCGGATTGGGCTTGGTAATCCACGAGTTCACCGGGAGAATACGCGGGGCGGGTGGGGAGAGGGGGGGGGGAGAGGGCAGGTGTGGCGGTGGGGGTGGGTTGAGGGGTGTCCACAGGGAGGAGGTCTACTGGCTGGCAGGCGGATGCGATCGCCCCCACAAGGATGAAAATGAAAACTATAAACGTATTCCTTTGGTTTACCTGTAACATACGGTTATTTTTCTCGTCTGATTTGGCTGTAATCAGCGCTGACCGGGCTGGCGATCACGGTCTGCCCGTCTTTGGTCAAGCTTCCCTGGTAAGGTCTATCCCCGCTGTGGACTGTCCAGCCGCTGAGGACCCAGGGAATGGGTCCATTGGCTGCCATCCACTCCCCGTTGTATTTTCGAGCCATGTGCACGTGGGTTCCGGTAGCCGCGCCCCCCTCGCAGGATGGGTGGCCCAGTTCAGCGCCCGTTTCAACATATACGCCTTCTTCAATGCGTCCTGCTTCCGCAATGTGTAAGTATAACAGAACCCACCCCGTTTGTTCATTCCCATCCCCATCCAAATCGATGGTCACCACTCCGTCTTCAGAACGGGCGATCAAACCGGGCATGGACGCGGTGACGTAAGCGTAGGATTTCGCGCACCCGCCGGAAAAACCCGTAGGCCCAAAGTCAATGGCGGACCTGGACCCTTCCCTCTCCCAAGCTCCGTGAGGTCCACCGGTGTAATTCCAGGTTGATCCGACCTGGAAAGGCAATTCCATGGGGGGTTGGATGAGGTGGGGAGGGAATAACGGCTCATACTTTTCAACGCGGTTTTCGGGGTCGCCAAACATCTCCCGGTAGAGCGCGGGAAATCCGGCGTCGTAATTCAAGGCTTGAATCCATTCATCGCTGTCGTAAACTTGTGAGAAGTAATATTGCAATGCCGCGGTGCCCGCGTTCAGGAAGGGATGGATCCGCGCGGTGATATCTTGACCGTTCTGGGGGCTGGTGAGGTGGATCTCCGTCAGGCGGCCTTCTCGCCATCCGTAATAGCCAATGGAAAGTTGGTTTACCGCCCAGCGCAGTTGGTTGACCAATCCATCCTCCTTGTAGTTTATGTATCCAAGCGGGTATTTCAACTCGCGCAGGTTGCTGGGGTGACCGAAAACCCATCCGCTCTGGTATTCAAGGAGAGCGAGCAGCAGGTATGGATTGACCGAGTTGTTTTCTGCGATCCTGGCGACGATTTCTCCGCCGCTGATTTTGGTGGTGGTCAGATAGTCCCGGTAGGTGCTCAGATAACCGCCAGCTTTCTCCACGTAGGTGACCACATCGGTGGGGAAGTCGGAGTCAAGAATGGCTGGTGAGTAAACAAACTCGCTGTCCGGAAGGAGGTGCTTATCGGAGGTGGTATTGATCAGCACATGAGGGATGATCAACAACTGCCCGGGATCGATGAATGAATCCCCGGGAAGGGGTTCCTCGGATTCGATGGCGTCATCTAATACCCCAAAATGGGTCGCGACCACATGTAAAGTATCCCCAGCTTGTGCTTTATAAAGGAAGGGGTCCTTGCTGACGTTGGGCGTGGGGACAGGCGTATTGGTGGGCAGCGCTGTGGGGGTGGGGAGGGGTGTGTTGGTGGGTGTGATTGTCGCCGTTGTGGTAGGAGTAGGGAAGATCTCGCCGTTCCCTATTGCAGTTGTGGTTGAGGTCTCGGTAGGGACAGTGGTAGGTGGAGATGTGGGCGTAGGGCCGAATGTCGGGGTGGCATAAGCGGGGGGAGGTACGAAGATAGGAGGGCTGTTCCGAGGGTAGTTACAGCCGGTAAGGGGCAGAAGTATCAGGAGCAGGAGCAGGAAGCGAGTGTGTTTCACGATTATTATCTGTTTAATGCTGGATAAGGTTCTCGTCCGTTCTTCGGTCTTCAGCACGAACCGTTTGAGACCCGCGATGCAGCGTGCCCTCGTAAGGGATCCCCTTCCCTTTGGAGATCCAACCTCCGAGGTTAAATGGGAGGTTTTGATCTGCAGGGATCCATTCTCCATTATACCGCCGGGCAATGTGCAGGTGAGTGCCTGTGGATATCCCTCCTTCACAGGATGGATGACCGATTTTATCTCCGGCCTGAAGCTGTGTGCCCACCTCCACTCTGTCCCGTTTCTCTATGTGCATGTATAACAAGGACCAGCCGGTTTGTTCGTAAGCATCGCCATCTAAGCTTTGCACCACTGCACCATGCTCTGAGCGCACCACCATGCCATCCGCTGCCGCCGCCACCCATTTGTCACTGAGGACACATCCTTGATTACCGGGAGGAGGTGCGAAGTCGAGCGCAGCCCAGGCTGACCCTGAATCCCACCCTCCGTGCGGTCCGCCGGTGAAAGCCCAGGTCACGCCGGGCTCGAAGGGCAGCTGCAAAGACGGCTGGGAGAGGTCATCGGGCAGCAGGGGTTGGAACGCGTAGTCAAACGGATATCCAAAAAGGCGCTGGTAGGTGGCAAAGAGACCATTCTCGGAGGTCGCTTTCAGCCACTTTTTGTAGGGGAGGAGCCGGGAAAAGAAATGCTGCACGCCCGCCGTGCCGGCGTTGATGGTGGTATCGATGGGGACGTTGATGCCGTCGGGTAACCGCCAGCTGGCGACCCCGTTCACCCGCCACAGGTAATACCCTCGATTGAGTTCATTTGCCGCCCATGCCATTTGCCGGTACAGTCCTTTATGACCAAATTCTTCATATCCCAAGGGATAATCTTCATTCTTGCCTTTGCTGCCCGTCACCCATCCGCTTTGGTGTTCCAGGAGCGAGATTAGCAGGCGGGGATTGACGGAATAATTTCTGGCTACCAGGTGGATGATTTCCGGCCCGGTTAATGTCTCTCCGTTGACCTTCTCTTGATGTTTGGTGATGTATCCTCCCTGTTCTTGGAGGACCGCTTCGGTATCAAAGAGGACGGTATAAGGCCCGTATACCAATTCGGAGTTGGGGATGATTTTGAAAGCAGGACCGGTCTCGCTGTATGTCGGCGGGGGGAGGATCAGCTGCTGTCCGGCGTAAATCAGGTTGGGGTTGGCGATGTCGTTCGCTTTGGCGATCTGTTTAGGGAGAAGTTGGTACCAATTGCCGATTTTCTTTAATGTGTCCCCTGGCTGAACGACGTAATACTCCTCTTGTGTGCGCAGGGTGGGTAGGGGGTTGGGCCTGTCCGGCGTCGGGGTGTGTAATGGTTGGTTGGGCTCGCGGGTAGGGGGCTGGTAAGGATGGGGAGTGGATGTAGGCTCTGGTTGGGATTCTATGTTGGGTATGGGAAGGTATGGCGCGGTGTGAGCGTGTTTGGTACACCCCACGATCAAAAGCGCCAGCCCATAGATTGCGAGTCTCTTTAAATGCGACATAACTCAGGTTTTTTATCCCTTACCGAGCGTTTTCTGTATTATTATTACTCTATTATGGAAGAGATTGCAAGATTGGTGCCGAAAGGTGATGAAGAAGGGGACGTTTTGCGTGTAGAGATGTGTATTTCTACGGGGGGAAGGGTCATCATTCCCTTAACATTAGGAGCAGTCATTTCACCGTGACAAGAAGAGAGAAGAAAAGAAAGAGGTCAAGATGAGTGCTTATATTTTATATGCGATGTTAGCTGGTTTTGCTTGGGGATTGGGCGGGTTTTTTGAGAAAGCGGGTCTTCAAGCGTTAAAATTGCCGCCCATTGCCGGGATCACCCTGCGGACGGTGATCGCGCTGGTCATCTTGGGAGCCATTTCCATTCCAACTTGGAAGGAGGTGGGGGAGCTTTCCAACCCCAGGGCGTGGTTGATGATCGCCATTGGCGGTGGGGTGATTGCCGGCAGTTTGGGCATGTGGAGTTTCTATTCCTCCCTCTCCATGACGGAAAACTTGGGGGTGACCCTGGCGATCGCCTTTGCGTTTTCTCCATTGACGGGCACCCTGGTAGGCTTGATTGATGGATCCCAAAGGATTGACCTCAAAGTAGGATTGGGTTTGGCGGCGATCATCGTCGGAATTGTCCTGGTGCAAACCGGGCAGCACCGTTCACCCCATTAGCGAATACACGGGATTTGATCCTCAAGGGAAGCGTTCCCTCAGCATTTGCAGACTGCGTTTCACCTCAAGGAAATGCTGTATATGGATGGGAGAAAGGCCAGTATAATAGAGAAAGTAGGACTTTGGATATCCAACCCGCCTTTTCCTTTTCCCAGAGATGGGATGAGGAGGGGACGCGGAGTGGTTGGGAAGCAGTGGAGGTAATCAATCAAAATGACCATACTCGTTATTTCCGATATTCATTCCAATAAGACAGCTTTTGAAGCGGTCCTTGAGGATGCTGGATCGTATGACGCGGTTTGGTGCTTAGGCGATGTGGTCGGTTACGGCCCTGATCCCAATCAGTGTGTGGAGATGGTCAAGGACTTGCCAGAATTGGTTTGTTTGCGGGGGAATCATGACAGCGCGGTAACCGGACTGGTGGAAAAATCAAAATTCAACCCGTCTGCACAAGAAGCGTTGGAATGGACGGAGAAGGAACTCAACGCGAGCAACCTCGCATTTATAAGGGAATTGCCAAGTCACACGGAGAGGGGTGAGGTCACGCTGGCGCACGGAAGCCCTCGAGATCCCGTTTGGGAATATATCATGGATCCCTATACCGCGACCGCGAATTTTGATTTCTTTTCTACCCCCTACTGCCTGGTGGGACATTCTCATATTCCCTTTTTGTATACCTATGAAAATGAAGAGGAACTGGCAGTCCGCCATCCTGTACCATTGGGGGAGGAAATTCAACTACCGGAGAGGGCTTTACTCAATCCCGGCTCGGTAGGACAACCACGGGATAACGACCCCAGAGCTTCTTATGCGATGTTCGATCCTGAAGAGCGGACCTGGATCCATTACCGGGTTGACTATGACATAGAAGGGGTCCAGAATCGGATGCGGAAGGCCGGTTTGCCGCTTACCTACATCCAGCGGATTGCCCACGGGTGGTGAGGGAACTTTTCGACTGGAATGGACGTCATAGAAATAAGACAAGGTCATTAAAGCAAGGAGAGCAAGACATGAATAAACGGATTTTTCTCATTCTCTTACTTCTTTTGTTGTTTGCAGGCTGTTCCCCTGCCAGATCCGCACTCCAACCAGAAGCCCTGCTCGAAAAGGGGGGGGAGTCGATAAGCGGGGGAGGGGTCAGCGACCAAGCCTACGAAGTTTCCGGGTCCGAGGCGGATTCCTCCCTTACCTCATACGACGAAGAAGGCCCAGGGCAAACCATGGAGAGGATGGTCATCAAGAACGCCAACCTTTCCATTGTTGTCGAGAACCCATCTGAGAGTATGGATGAAATCAGACAGATGGCTTCGGAGATGGGGGGATATGTGGTTTCTTCCAATCTCACCCAAGTCCAAACTGACCGCGGCGTGGAAGTTCCCCAGGCACGAATCACCATCCGAGTGCCGTCTGAAAAATTGGATCAAGCCTTGGAAACCATTAAAACCGGTGCTGGTCAGGTGTTATCCGAAAACATTTCTGGACAGGATGTGACCAAAGAGTACACGGATTTGGAGTCCCGCTTGCGGCATCTGAAGAACGCGGAAAGCAGGCTGACCCAAATTATGGAGGAAGCCAGAGATACGGAAGATGTGCTCAGCGTCTATAATCGCCTTGTGGAAGTCCAGGAAGAAATGGAGATCGTCAAGGGACAGATGCAATACTATGAGCAGTCAGCAGCGCTCTCTGCCATCAGCGTGACCATTCAAGCCAATGAAGCGGTCCAGCCGCTGAAGATTGGGAATTGGCAGCCTGTGGGAGTCGCCAAAAAAGCGATCCAGGCCCTGATCAATACGCTGCAGTTCTTTGGCGATGTCGCCATCTGGCTGGCCTTATTCGTGCTTCCTGTCTTACTTATCCTTTACCTCCCGATCCGTTTCGGTTGGAAGGGTATTAAGCGGTTGTTCCGGTCTCGAAAATCCTTTGGGGAAGAAGAAGATCAACAAGAATAAGGGGACGAGATCTTACCCTAACGATGAAACCTGAGATCGATCTCGGTCTCAGGTTTTTCTTCGGAACTGATGCCAGGAAATTTCCTTGGTTTATAATGTTGGGTATGAAAGCCTTAATCGAGGAGACCCAGAAGCTGATCGGTAAGTCATTAACCCCTTACCAGATCAGTTTGCTCGAACGGTATATGCAGGAGTTGGACGACTGGAATCAGCGCTATAGCTTGACAGCTATCCATGAACCAGAGAAAGTGCGCGTGAAGCATTTTCTGGACTCATTTAGTTGTTATCTGGCCATGGAAAATACTCCCCTCCGGAAGTTGATTGATGTTGGGAGCGGCCCCGGTTTCCCTGGCATCCCCTTGAAAATCTTGCTGCCAGAAGTTGAAGTGACCCTGGTGGATTCGGTGAAGAAGAAGACCGAATTTTGCCAGCACATGATCGAGGTGTTGAAACTGGAGGGCGTTGAAGTCGTGCGGGATAGGGCGGAGCGTTTGGCGAAAGATCCTCAATACCGGGAGGAGTACGATTGGGCTGTGGCCCGGGCGGTGGCTAACTTAAGTGAATTGGTGGAGTACCTCATCCCTTTTGTCAGGTTGGGTGGACACATGTTGGCCATGAAGGGGGACAGCGGACCGGCTGAAGCCCATGATGCAATGGAAGCCATCAAAGTTCTAGGGGGAGAGCTGTCTAAAATCCACCATCTGACGCTCCCGGGCGTGACGGAAGACCGGTATCTGGTGGTGATCAAGAAAAAGGCTTCCACGCCGGAGAAGTACCCCCGCCGGGTAGGGATCCCTCAGAAACGTCCTCTGTAATCAGTTGGTTTTGAGACGTCCTTGCTGGATGTACCACAATTGAGATTTCTCTCTAAATTCGGGTGTAAAGAGGGAAATGTCCGTCGTGGTCAGCAAGGATTGTTCGGTTTTCGCCAATCGGTCCAGCAGGTCACAGCGCCGGGTTTCGTCGAGTTCGGCTAAAACTTCGTCCAGGAGTAAAACGGGCCAATGCCCATTCTTCTCTTTGATCCAGGCCACCTCGGCCATTTTCAAGGCCAATAAAGTCGTCCTGATTTGTCCCCGAGATCCGTAGGTGCCCAAATCCACTCCATTACTCAAGAAAAGCACATCGTCCCGGTGCGGTCCGATGGTGGTCACCCCCCGGTTGATTTCCTCTCCACGCAGCTCCAACAATCGCTCCCGGAGTCCATTCTCGATCTCTTCCAGCGTCAGCATTGACCGGTCGACCGGATCCTCTATGGGTAATTCCATCTGGCTGGGAGGGTTGGGCAGCGGTTCGTAGGCTGGCTGGTAAGCCAAGCGGAGCACCTCTTCTCCTCGGGTCAATTCCTGGTGAATGGAGGCCGCTTGGTGCTCCAATTCCCGGAGGAATTGAATCCGGGCGTACATGGTTTTGGCTCCGTTTTGGGTGACGAGCTCGTCCCAATACGCCAATTGGTCCGGGTCGCCTCCCCGGTCGGACAATTGTTTTAACAGCGCGTTTCGTTGGCTGATGGCTTTGTTGTATTCTGTGAGGTAGTCGTTGTACGCAGGATGGACCTGGGAGATGGTCAGGTTGAGGTAGCGCCTTCGCTGGCGGGGAGACTCGGTGATCATCTGCAGCATGTGGGGAAGAAATAGGACGGCGTTGAAATGACCGACTACGTGGTTGATTTGCCGCTTTTGTCCATCAAGAAGGACCTCTTTCCGGACATAAGGGTTTCCGTTGCTGTTCGTGTCTTGGATGAGACGAATTTCTATTTGGTGGCCCCGGCCGCCTTTGTGGTAATCGGCAACGATGCGTCCCACTGCGATATCCTTCCGTTGGGCCGAGAAGTTGATCAATTCCCCTGAACTTCTGGCTTGAATGGAATCCATGCTGGAGACGAAATAGACCGCCTCCAGCAAACTCGTTTTCCCCTGGGCGTTGTCGCCGACGAGGATAAGCGAATTCTTGGGGATGTCTTGGTCTAGTCTGGAGAAAATCCGGAAATCGGTCAGGGAGAGGTGTGTTAGGTACATGAGGGGTTTTTATACGGGATCTATGGTCTCTTCGGCCTTCCAGACCTCCGTCGCCCGGTCGGTGTACAGCACGCCGTTCAGGTGGTCAACCTCGTGTTGAAAAATGCGTGCCAACCACCCCTCCGCTTTCATCTTGAAGGGTTCACCCTGACCGTTCTTGCCTTGGATGGTGATCGAACGCGGTCGTTCCACTTCCCCCATCAAACCGGGGATGGACAGGCAGCCCTCAGCTCCGGGTATGATTTCCGGGGAGAAGTTTTTGATTTGGGGATTGACGACGGTATAAAGGGTGGGGGGGACCGTATCATCCTCTTCACTGCCGAATTCAACGACGATGACCCGTTTGGAGATATTCACCTGCGGTGCAGCCAGTCCTACCCCTGACTCCTGATGCAAGGTTTCAACCATATCCGTGATGAGTTTCTCTAAATCCTCATCAAAAGCAGTGACCTCTTCAGCTTTTTTCCTTAACGTGGGATGGGGGACGCGGATAACTTCTCGCACTGGCATTCCTGATAACTCCGTTCTCCTAGCGGTGGATCATTCCTCTTCGTCAAACTCTTCACCCGGGCTTTCAGCATCCTGTCTTTGCCGGTGATAAGCTGCAAGGAATTCTACCATATCGTCCCGGTGGCGCTGTGCTTGCTCTTCTTCCTTTCTCTTTAATGCGGAGTTGTAGTATTCGAATATCTCGTTCTGGACCAACTTTGGTTTTGCCACGTTTTCAAAGTCCAGTTGGATATCCCCGACGTTGATGGCTACCGTGCCGTAATTGAAGAGTCGCTGCAAGACGTTTTCTCGCTTGTAATCCAGGCTGAGGATATTTTCAAGGAGAGCGGATCGTTTGGTTTCCCTTCCCAGCGGTTTGCGATCGATATCGATGACCTGATTTTTGGTGAGTTGGAACCGGTCATTTGCCCAGTCTGCAAAGATGTACACCAACACCAGCGTGTTGACTGCAAGGAGGAGGGAAAGCAAAGGGAGGGAAGGGGATAGGATCAGGTTGACCAGTCGACCAAAGAACGCGACCCATAAGGCCAGATAGGTGAGTAATAGCCACCAAGAACGTTGAAAGAGGACAAACTTATGTTTCCGGTAGGTGATGACGTCGTTCCATTCATAACGGGCCCGGAAGAGGTTGAGGAATTGTTCCAAGAGACTCATCGATTCCGAGGTTTGCGGTAAAGTACCTTCTCCGGTCGGCATTTCATCCCCGGCAAGGGTTGAGGAGGGTTTCCCCCGTTCCTCTTCCTTTAACCTTTCCCGGACCGTTTCGTCGATTTTGGCTGCTTCGGTTCGTTTAAAGCGTTCTTTGACCACGAAATGGGCTTCTTGGATCAGAGCGGCTAAGACCTGTGGATGCCCGGCGTTTTTCATGGGCATATTGCCTGTGTATGTCCTGACGATCACATCTCCATACCCGATTAGTCGCTGGAGCTGGCGGGTGGAGATGTTGACGGTAAGCACCGATCCCAGAGGAACCTCACGCCGTTGGTCGCGAAACCAGATGACCTTTTCCATCCACGCCACACGCTCGCTGGTGACGATGTAATAATCATTTCCCCAATCGATCCACAACCACAACACCCAACACCCGTAAAAGAGAAAGGATAGGGGAGCGAAAAGGAGGGGGTTGAGATTTAAAAAGATGATCCCGGCACTGGAGAGCAAGGCCAGGAGGAAAGGGAGCGTCAAACGAGTGTAAAAGGTGATCACGTGCTTGCGGTCGACGAAACGAATTTCTTCCTTTTCACCCACCCAAGGAAAAGAGCGTGTGCGGGCCAAGGCATCGCTCTGGTTGATGGCGACCAGCATGTGCTCGATGGCCGGAAATGTCTCCAGCAGGAGGTGGAAAGCCCTGTCCTGGAGGCTGAGAAGGGTCGTTTGCTCCGCTGCCTGGGCGCTGGCCAAACGGGGTTCCCCGGACAATAAAGCTTCCTCCCCAAAGTGTTCTCTCCATCCCACCTGGGTTTTTCTGCCCTCACCGAAGTGGAGGGAGACTTCTCCGGAGACCACGATGAAGAAGTTCCTCCCCCTTTGACCTCTGCGATATAATACCTCCCCTTTTTGGAGGGTGACCGGTTTAAATAGGCGGGTGATTTGTTCCAACTCCTCCTCTTGCAAGGATTGGAATAAGTAATGCTCTTTGAGGAAGGAGTAGATAGTGGGTTGGTCCATATCAATTGCTTTCTAAACTACGTTTTCTCCGTCTTGATTTTAACACAGTCTGAACCGGGCTGCGGATGTGCATGGTAGGGTAAGAAAAGGAGGATTTGTGAATGGGGCTCCTTCTAACTTCACCGCTCTGCCCTCCTCAGGAGGGAAATCAATGTTAAAATAGGAAGGCATTTCCGTCTTTATTGAAGGAGCAAGAACTATGCCCATAAGTTTCGGTACGGATGGTTGGCGCGCTGTGATCTCGGACACCTTCACTTTCCACAATTTACGTTTGGTAACCCAGGCCATCGCGGATGCCATTCATTCCGGTCATTGGTCCGGGGAAGCGTCCCTTGATAAACCCCCAGACCCCAATCGGATTGTGGTCGGATTTGACACGCGGTTCCTGTCGGATCGGTATGCATGGGATGTGGCCCGGGTCTTGGCAGCCAATGGGTACACGGTGTACCTTACCCAAGCAGATGCTCCCACCCCGACGATTTCCTACGCAGTGCGGAACCTGGGAGCCATTGGGGGGATTGTGATCACCGCTTCCCATAATGCCCCCCGATATAACGGCGTGAAATTAAAAGCGGCCTATGGCGGGGCCGTTTCATCTGAGCAGTCCAGGCGAGTGGAAATCTACCTGAACGACAACCAGGAACGGGGCCGTGGGCCCAATCTCATGGATCGTGAACAAGCGCTCGAACAGGGATTGATCCAAAGGTTTAACCCCATCCCGGATTACTACCAACATTTGCGCACCCTGATCGATTTTGACGCCATCGCTGATGATCCCCCCCAGATCGTGGTGGATTCCATGCATGGCTCGGGACGGGGGGTGATTAAGGGGATTTTAAAGGGGACGGGGTGCGAAGTGCAGGAGATCAGGGGAGAGATGAACCCCGGATTTGGGGGCGCGCATCCAGAACCGATTGAAAAACACCTCGGCGCCTTGGCGGGGGCGATCAGCACGGGGTTGGGTTCCTTGGGTTTGGCTCTCGATGGGGACGGAGACCGTATTGGGGCGATGGATGAGCGGGGAAATTTCGTCGATCCCCATAAGATCATGGCTCTGGCGTTCCGGTATTTGGTCGAAGAACGGGGTATGCGTGGACCTGTGGTCCGCACTGTTTCCACCACGCGGATGATCGATCGTCTGGCAGAGGGATATGGACTGCCGGTATATGAAACGCCGGTCGGGTTTAATTATATCGCTGACTACATGTTAAAGGAGGATATATTGATTGGCGGTGAGGAATCCGGCGGGATGTCATTCCGGGGCCATATCCCGGAGGGGGATGGCATCCTGATTGCCCTTTTGCTTGTCGAGATCGTAGCCAAGTCTGGTCGCACGTTGTCACAATTGGTCGATGACCTGCTGGATAGCGTAGGTCCGGCTTACTATCATCGCACGGATCAGCGTATTAAGTATCCGATCAAGAAAGAGAAGATGGTGGATGAGCTTTTGGCGAATGTCCCGGAATCGATTGGGGGAGAGGGTGTGAAAGAGGTGGTCTCCACCGATGGGGTGAAGTACATCCTTTCCGATGATTCTTGGCTTCTCATTCGCCCTTCGGGGACGGAGCCGGTGCTGCGCGTTTATACGGAAGGGCGGAGTGAGGAGACGGTGGAGGCCCTTTTAGCGTATGGGGAGGAAGTTGCCAAGCAATTAACCTGAGCATAATCGTGAAAGGGAAAACAAAAACCACAGCAGACGAGTGGATCAGGCTGCTGTGGTTTTCTCGTAAAGGGTGCTTGACAGGGAAACCGGAGGGGGGTTAAGTCGAGGGGGATCTCAGGCGACGGCTGAGGAAAATCACGACCAGCAATATGCCTGCAATGGCGAGTAATCCCGGGACGCCGAGATCGTCAGCGAAACCGGTGTCAGGCAAACTTGTCGCAGTAGGCTCCGGAGTCCCCTCTTCCCCTTCTTGAGCTTGTTCGGTGAGTAGGGCTGCCACCGTCGCTGTTTCGGGGGAAGGCGTATCCGTCTCCAGGATGGGGGTGTTTGTGGGAACGAGTGTAGACGTGGTCGTGGGTTGGGAGGTGGAGGTGGCCGTTGGCAGGGGGGTATTCGTGCTGGTCGGTTCCGCTTGTTTTGCCGCTGCGGTCTGTTCGCTGTGGACGACTATGGCCGTATTGGTGGCTTCAATTGCAGCCACTTGTGTTTGTTGGGCTTGCTCTCTTCCGGGGAGGAAGATGACGGCGTAGGCTGCAATGGCGATGAGGGCCAGTAGCAGGATGCCACCTAAAATGCCCACCACGATGAGGAATGTGCGGTTTTCACCTTCTTCCGTAGAAACCTCATCTTCCAAATCCATCTCTTCGAAATCTAAATTGTCAAAATCGTTAGACATACCCATGGTTTTCTCTCCTCTGATTACCCTGTCAAGTGAGGATCAACAAGGATCTGCTTTCTTGATTAGGTTTCAATAATTTTTAGGTTTTTCAATGGTATCCACTCGTGTTTGTCTCTCCCCAGGTCAATCACAGCTGCTGGGGCTTGTATACCGCTTGGGAATGTGTGCGGCTTGAAGGAAAGGTTTTCAATGGTTCCGATGCGAGAGGCAAAAGGTCCCGTGTCTATGTAAACCTTTTTCCCAAGCGAAAATTGGTCTGCTTCTTTAGGCATTTCATATTGGTCTGTTGGAGGTAGAGAGATGATGATTTCCGGGAATTTGCCTGCTGACTGATCAAATTCTTGTGCGTTGAGGGAAATTTCTTTTTCTTCGTTGGAAATCAAAAGCCTGGAGGCCGAGGTGTTCATGGGCTTCTGACCGAAGCCGTCAATGACAATGACGGGATATTCCATGTCGCTGGCAACGGGGATCAAAGATGAAGACATGCTGCCCAGGATGAGGCCCTTGATGGGGATAGAAGCTGCGGTGGAGAAGAAATTTAGGTCTTTGCAATACCCTCCGATGGCAATCGCTCCTCTGAAGCTGATGTCAATTTGATCCGCCTGAACCTCCTCATTGAGATCTCTGCTCAACGGTTGGATGACACCGTGGGTGATCTTGCCGTTTCCCCAAACCCCTTGAATCAACGCTCCAACCGTTTCGATGATCACGCCATGCTCAGGGATAATATTTGTTACCGTACCTTCCATGCCCGCCAGAAGTTGATACGCGGAGGTATCCTTTTCCAGGAGGACCTTCCCCTCAGCAGCGATTTTGACCTCACAATCAGCGGGTGCTCTGACCACGCGCTGGAATAATCCAACAGGCCCAGCAATGACATCCCCTTTGCTGAGCACATCTCCTGCCTGCCGCTGGAGGAGATCATCCGCCCGGGCGGGGGAGACGTTCAGCCCTTGGGTGAGGTCGATCATGGTGTGTTGGGGTTCGAGGTTCGCTACCGCGACCACATCCATAGGAGTGACTTTTTGCATCCGGCGAGCCACTACCCTCCCTGGGACGGGAAGGACGCGTTCGCGGCGGATATTGGTGGTCGGAAGGATGTGCCTGATGGGTGCCAGCATATGAGTACCTTATTTATATTTCCTGATCTTGAAAAATGGTTTCCTCACTCGTATTTTTCTATCGCGCTGATCCAGCCTTTGACCCGTTTCAGGTTTCTCTCGATATCCTGAGAGAAGCGAAGGGGCCTTCCGCGAGCATCGATAATAATGCCTAATGACCCACCCACCGTGCTGACTTTGCCAGCCTTGCCTGGCCCACCCATGCCGATGTCAAAACCATGGAGAGGGCGAAGGTGGAGGGTGACCTTCTCCCCAAGATTGGTGGGAATCACACTGAGAGCGCCATATTTAATGTCCCTGGTGATCCTTTCCCCATCCTGTTTGGTCATCCGCATCCGCAAAATGGGGGTGCCGGGCCGTGCGTTACCAATAGGTGCAATAACCGTGCCTAAATTTAAAAAGGTGCTGGTTTCTATGACTTGCACGGTGAGCGTGGGGTTGATTTCGCTGATCATGCCCAAGGAAGGCAGCAATCCATTTTGATCCAGAGCGATCGTGGTCACGCCTGTTGGTTGCAAGCCATCCAACAACATGAGCAAACTTTGAGCTCGTGAAGGGGCCTGAGTGATCACGCTCCCCGATCCGATAATGGGCTCCACGGGAGGTAATAGGGAACCCCTTTGGAATGCTGGAGGGAATTCTGGAATAACTTTTTTAACAGCGATGCGCAGGATTTGACGTGCCATCGCCTGCTCAATGGCAAGTTCCTGTTTGGTGGCTGGGAGGGTGTCCGGGTAGATTGATTTATTATGCACGTAATCGCGAACGAAGTGATTGGGTATTTTCATCGGGAGCCAACGGGTGATATCTGTAATTGGAGAATGCTCCAAAATCTGCTGGCTTCCAACGCCTATCCCTAGGTTTGAAAACACCCTCAAAGTCTCATGACCATCAAAGGCCCCGGCAATAATTGTACTCCGAGAGCCGATATCAACCCCCAGGACGCCTTTGTCCGGTTCATATCTTTTGCTTAGAAAGCGGATCACGCGGCCTAATGCGGTCGCTGTGGCTGCCATATGTCCATCCGTCCAGGTGAGGACTTCACTCATCCCGCCCACTTTTTTCCTTCTGATCATCTTGTTTATTTCTGCCAACTCTTTTTGGGCAGGATACATCTGTTTTTGCGTCAAAGACGGCTGGATATTGGGGGCGATATGCAAGTTGCCGATCTTGGCGAGATTATCTTTTACCTCGTCCTGCAAATCCTCGTTTCCCACATAGAGTATGTGGGTTTTATTGTCCTCTTTGGTTAGATATCCCGCTAATCCGACCACTTCAATGAGGTTGAGTACGGATCTTGAAGCGCCGCCGTTCGTCCCCCCGGCAACGATGACCAGATCCGGTCGGCTTTTCAGTAAAAGGTCAATCCGTTCTGCGTCTTGTCTGCGGTCATTGAGAGATATTTCCTCAACGATGCAGGTATTGATCGTAGATGCCAGTTGTTCCGCCATGGACAAAGAGACATCGTTTAACAATCCCACGGTGACCACTCGGATAGGCTCGCCTGCGGATATGGTGGCGACGATGGCGTCTATGCCGTTATTATCCATGGTGCTGGGGATGATAAACCCCTCTTCTTCGCCAATCAGTTCTCTTCCCGTCGTGTTCTGGAGGTTCTCGACCGCACGCCAAACGCATTCCGCAATGTCGAAGAGGGGGAATCCGGCTGTGGACGGTGCGGATGCTTTGGCAATGAATCTGTATTTCGTATTGACGATGTCAAAGAGAAGCGCTCTCGTGGTGGAGGAGCCAATGTCAATCGCTAATACAGAATGCATGTTGGTGTGTGTGTTTGCCATGAGGTTATAGGGAAAAGAACTGAATCTGGATTTGGTTTAAATAATCCCAAAGGAAAGACAGTCGTTCAACCAAGGCGGAGAGTGCGGAGATGTACACACCGGCAAATAAAACGCCGAGGGTGATGGCGATGAAAAATTGGCCGATCTTTCCTAAGACTTGGACAATCGGCTGCTGTTGGTCTGTCTTCCATGGTACATACCCCGTGCCGAAGTGAAAATAAACCAGGGTCGTCACCGTCCCCAAAATAATCATGAACCCGTTCAGGATGGAAGAAAGAGAGCTTGATGTTGAGGGGGCTTCAAAGCTGTTTATCGTGCCTAACAATTGAGGGAAGAGGGTGCCTGTGATCGTGCCCCCTATCGCAGATGCAGCGCCGATCCCGACCAGGATGGCAACCGACCAATTCCCGGCTTTTCTCAGGGGGGTGATCTTCGTGAAGAGGAATAAGCTGGGGATAAACAATAACAAAGATAACAGGCGTTCTGCTCTTGACCCTGTGAATAATGGCAGAAAGAGGCGGGGAACGAGGACGTTGTTGATGGTGATGATCGCAGCGTAACCAGCGGTCACCCCTATGAAAATGTGAGAGGCAAGACGGAAGAGTGGATTATCACCCAGGATGTAGCTGAATATGAGCACGGTGAAGAGGAACCCTAAGGAAAGGCCGATGAAATCGCTGAGGTTAAATGGAGACATGTCAGGGTCCTCCCCTCTTTTCTTTGTTTCGGTGGTGCTTGATGAGGTTGAAGATGCCGTTTGCGAGTCCCCCGATGAAGACGGTGAGTACGGTGACGATGATGCCGACATTAAGAGGGAACCAGAAACCGCTGGAGAGGTTTGGTTTCTCCACCAACCCTTCGTAGGCTCTTCCTCCTGGCAGCCCAGCTACCAAACCCGAAATCTGTTGAGGGCTGGTTTCATAATAGGGGCGGACCAATGGCTCTGCTTGCGCGCTGACAACCATGGCCACCTTCTTTGTGGATATGTAGGGCTTGATCTGTTCAATCCACATACGGGCTGTAGTGGGGTCGTCAGTGATGATTAATATAAGGGCAAAATCTGAGAGGGATTTGACCTCTTTCAGAGGGGGTGAACCCCAGGCGTTGGCTCCATTGAAGGCAGTGGGGACAATTTCCCGGGGATCGATGGAAAAGCTCAGGATACCAGCAGCTTGCCCGGGGACAAAACCGAGGTTGATATAGTCCTTCCCATGCTGGTATTCGTGTGAGGCTTGGGTGCGGGAGATGAAGTATTCAGCCAGCGAAGGTCCTGTGGGTTGGGTAGAGACCGAAGCCAGATAGGGCTTCTGGCTTAATAGATGGTCGATTACGCCTGATGCTGTCGCGTTTAATTCCCCAGCTAAAGCGGGTTGGTAGTCAAAGACGATCAGGGCTGTGTCCTTCTCTTCCAACTCGTCGATCATCTCATACATGGCCGCATATCCGCTTTTATCCCCCGGGTTCCCACCTGAAGATTGGAAATCCCCACCCCCACCGGCGATGATACTGGCTCCCACGGAAATGATCAAGATGACGGCGATTAACCAGCGCAAAAGCCTTTGGGTGGAGATCGGCGCCGGCTTGACTCTGGGTTTCACCTTCCTTTCTTCAGAGATGACGTCTTCTAAGAGGGAGGTATATTCCCTATGGGTCTTGGTAACCCTGAGGTCAAAGGTAAGTTCTGTGGCTTCTTCTGCTTGCACCTGGTCAATTTCCGCTTCAGCGGGGAGGACGCTGGGGATGCCAGCCAGAGGTCCATAATTCTCGATGTACTCTTCATCTTCTGCCAACCCCGAGGTGTCAGAGGATTCGACCACAGGGCGCATGGCCTCTACCCAGCCGGGGAGTTCCCCTGGTGAAATGTCACTCTCCAGATCGG
The DNA here is from genome assembly GCA_964481465.1 of uncultured Anaerolineales bacterium. Lineage (GTDB taxonomy): Bacteria > Chloroflexota > Anaerolineae > Anaerolineales > UBA11858 > B10-G9. The sequence goes on along the minus strand of CAYZTL010000017.1, from coordinate 16,081 downwards.
TTTCCTGTTCTTCATCCATGTCAACGGAGGTAAGCCAACTGGGTAGTTCTTCATCAAATAAGTCATCGATGAATTCATCTTCCTCATCCAGGTCAAAGGGTTGGATGGTTTTTTCGCCTTCGGTTACGGGCTCTTCTCCCTCCGCCAGCCAGGAGGGAAATTCTTCCTCTTCTTGGGTGGGTTCAGGTGCGGTGGGTTCTTCCTCTTCTTCCTCTATTGGTGGAGGGGCTTCCTCTTCTCTTTCTTCCTCTTTGGGTTGAAGCCAGTCTGGAAGTTCCTGCTTTTCCAAAGGGGGAGCTTTTTCGGCTTCTTCTTCCCCTTCCGCTTCGGATATCCAGTCTGGGAAAGCCTCCTCTTCTTCGAGGGGTTCCTGGCCTTCTTTTTCCCCCATGTCCAGGTCGCGAATGCGTTGCAGCCAATCGCTGTCCTTTTTTTCCGGCTTTTTCCCGGGGGATGGCTGCATCTCGCCAGGCTCCTCACCTTCCTCTGCGGCATGCAGGACATCTAGCCAGCCGGCTTCTCCCTCGTCTTCCTCGTCTTCTGGAGGTTCTTCCTGTTCTCTCCCCGGGGTGGGTTCTTTACCGTCGGAAGGCACTTCAGAGGGTGAACCGGATTGGTTTTGAGGGGGAGAAGGCTCATGGTCTTGGGAGAAGGCGTCCATCGGAAGAGGAGAGCCGCAGTATTCGCATTCTTCTCTTCCTTGAGGGTTCGTCCTCCCGCAATTTGGGCATTGGATGTCAGCCATGATTAACCCCCATAGGGACGATCCGTCCCGATTAACACGCGTAATCCGGTAGCGATGGTCCCCAGCGCGATTCCCAACAGCAAACCGCGCGCTCCTGCCAAAGCCGGTACATGCACGATCCACTGGCGAATTTGGGCGAGGAAGGGCGCCTGGGGAGTGAAAATGGACAAGGTGCCGATCAAAACCATGATGACGATGAAGAAGAAGATCACGGCATAAGTGTTCAAATTCCTGCGCAGGTAGTAGGCAGCCGCATAAGTGAGACTGACAGCCATGACGGCCATCAAACTGGTCTCAATCGGGAGTTGGATATATGTGAAAAGCCAATTGATGGTTTGGAAATTGGCTTTGCCAAACATGTAGCTCTGGAACATATCGAAGAAACCGATGAGGAGGGTCACGATCAATGCGAAAACGAGGATCAGACTATAGCCACTATTCTCGTCATTCCTGGCCATCTTCCGAAAATGGACAGAAAAGAGGTTGAGGATTCCAATAATCAAAGCCACCGCAGCCAGGACCAGACCAGCACGGAGGAATATGAAGCGCAGGATCGTTAGTCCAGGGATAAAGTAACCGGCCAGGACAATAATCCCTACCCCGATGGCTACTGCTGTTGCGAAGGGGGCTTTGAATTTGATGTTCACAAGGACCCCATTAATAAGGCCTGGAGGAAATCGCTTAGGCCCATGTACTTAAGGACGATACCTAAGATGATTATGACCACCAGCAGCCACCGGAAGATATCTTGGGTGTTCACACTGGAGACATGCATGGGATTTTCGCCAAGGTATGCTCCGGTTGCGAATAATTCCTCACCGATCAGTGGTTCGCTGGCGGTGGCGTACATAATGGCTTGGGCGGGAAGCTGGGCGGTGCCGGCTATGGTGGGACTGCCCTGTCGTTCGCTGGCTGTGGTTAACCAGGTCACTTCGCTTCCATACCACCCCGCCAGTACATTTGCGGAGACTCGATCCTCGCGGATGGTCGTCAAGGTGCCGACCGCGTATGAAAAAGGTGTCAGCCCTACCAGCTCCCCTACCGAGGTCCGCTCATGTCCCTCAATGCTGATGGCCTTTGAGGCCCCTTGAATGATATCCTGAGCGAGGATAGAAATGGTCGGGTTACCCGTCGTCGCCACGGGAGGATAATCGCATACAGAAGAGGATTTGATAATTTCTTGTAATACGCTCAATCCTGCCAAGGCGGATGCAGATTGGAAACTTGTGAACCCTCCCCGCCCTAAAGAAACATGCAGCTGTGATCCTTCCTCGACAGTAAGGCCAATGACCTCTTTGATTTTGCGGAAGGCGGGGATACGACGTAATTGTGGTCTTTCTTCCTTATCCCTGGTCAACGTGAAGAAAACCATGGATCCTAAAAAGAGAAAGATGATCACGATTCCTGTAAAACCCGTTACCGTCACCGTGACAGACCTCCAAAAGGCTATTTGGATTCGTAAGAGCGAAGCGACTGTACGAAAAGCTGTGATTTCTCTGGATCCTCTAAGATGCTGGCGAGGTCAGAAGCTGTTCGTGAAGAGATAAAGGTACTCAGAATCGGTTGGCCGAGGTACAAAACCTGTGCGCCAACTATACTGAGAGGGCCTAGCGCTTCGATGAACGCGGCTGTGATGCGGCGCAACCTCCATTTGTGGAGCGTATCTATCCAGTTGCCCCAATCTGCCTTTTCCATAGCTAAAATTTAGTATAGCATAGTTTCCCGGAATCAGAGCGCCCTAAAAATTGTCCAAATATGACTTCTGATACAGCGGGGAGGTTATTTCTTGACCTTGGAATCCCCTGAGATTGGAGTTAAGGTATTATATATGTAAGTTTGCGCATTTGTCCACTTTCTTCAGGAGACGATTATGCAACCCGATCTAACCCAGCAACTTTTAGAGTTGGTTCGTTTGACCTCAACGGATTTACCCCAAGATGTGGAAAAAAGGTTGCGGGAGGCCAGAGAGAGTGAGGAAGATGGTTCTGCTGCCCAAGGGGCTTTGGATACGATTTTGGATAATGTGGCCATGGCCAGGGAAAAATCTACCCCTATCTGCCAGGACACCGGGACGCCTATCTTTTACGTAGCGTACCCCCAGGGGTGGAGCACTCGAAAACTCGCCTCCCAGATTACCGATGCGGTGATCGAAGCGACCAAGAGAACCTACCTCCGGCCGAACTCCGTTAACGCGGTTACCGGCGTCAACACCGGCGATAACACGGGTGGCGACCATTATCCATCCCTTCATTTCCAGGAAGTGGATGGCCCAGCGCTCACCGTGGACCTGATGCTGAAGGGCGGCGGGTGTGAAAATGTAGGCGCCCAATATAAACTTCCGGACACCGAATTAGGCGCTGGACGAGATTTGGATGGGGTCAGAAAGGCGGCTTTGGATACCGTTTATCGCGCCCAAGGGAAAGGGTGCGCCCCCGGGGCGTTGGGGATCGCCATCGGCGGAGACCGCGGGTCTTCTTTTCTGGCTTCCAAAGAAGCCTTGTTCCGGGATTTGGATGACTCCCATGAGGACTCCACTTTAGCTGACTTGGAGGAAAAGATCACCGAGCATGCCAACCAGCTTGACATTGGCCCGATGGGATTCTCTGGGAAAACGACTGTGTTAGGGACGAAGGTCAGAGGTTTACACCGTCTACCTGCCAGTTATTTCGTCTCCATTTCGTACATGTGTTGGGCCTACCGTCGGCGGAGGATGATTTACGAGGACGGGGAAGTAACTTACATGTAGCGAATTGAAAACCAGAATATATACAACCGCAGTGATGAATGGATTTCATCATTGCGGTTTCGTTTTACGAAACTCTAGGGAGGAGGAGGGATCGTCCCGTATCGGATGGGGATCGGAGGGGTTAAAAAACAGGGGATATGTGGCAGGCAACTGGAGAGCAAAGGAATAACTTATGAACCTGACAGCTCAGAAAGATGCGCTTAAGAAACGGGACCGCTGGATGTGGTACCTGTACGACGTGGGCAACTCGGCTTATGCTGCCGTAGTCATCTTGGCCATATACTCGGCGTATTTCAAGGAGCATGTGGTGGGTGGGGTGGAGGGTTCCCGGTTGTGGGGTCTTTCTGTGGGCATTGCCATGTTGGTCGTCGCTGTCATCGCCCCTGTATTGGGTGTGATCGCTGATTTCGCCGGCAGCAAAAAACGGTTTTTGCTCTTTTTCACCATCCTTTCCTGTGCTTCGACAGCCTCCCTTTTCTTCGTCGAGGAGGGGGACATCCTTCTGGGGATGGTTCTTTTCATCTTGGCTGAGATTGGATATCGCGGGGGGCAGGTGTTTTACAATTCCCTCTTGCCGGAAATCGCGGACCGGGAAGACTTCGGAAAGGTCTCCGGTTACGGTTGGGCCATTGGATTGATCGGAGGTATTGTCTGTCTGTTTCTGGTCCTGGGCCTGGTGATGACTTATGAAGGCACATGGATAGTCCGCTTTTCATTGGTGATCACAGCCCTGTATTTCGCGATCTTTGCCACCCCCCTGTTCCTGTGGCTGCAGGAGAAAGCCAAACATCAGGAGATGCAAAAAGGGGAGAATTACCTGTCCGTTGCAGTAAAACGCTTACAAAAGACGTTTTCCTCGGTCCGCGATCACCGGGAGTTTATCAAATACATCATCGCCTTCCTGATCTACAACGACGGCATCCTGATGATGATCAATTTTGCTGCGATCTTTGGGGTGGTGATGTTTGGATTGGTGCAGCAGCAAATCATCCTTTTCATGATCCTCATCCAGGTCACCAGCGTGATCGGGGCCTTCTTTTCAGGGTGGTTAACCGACTTCATCTCTGCCAAAAAGACCCTGGTCATTTTCCTGATCATGATGCTGGCCACGGTGGTAGGGCTGTTTTTCAACAATACCTTAACGGGTTTTTATGTGATCGGTGGGATGGCCGGATTGGCCCTCTCCTCCGTCCAGGCGGTAAGCCGCGCCATGGTCGGAAAGCTCGGTCCCCCGGGGCGAAGCGCAGAGTTCTATGGATTCTTTGCGGTGGCGGGCCGGACCTCCTCTTTCATCGGTCCCGCTGTTTATGGATGGGTGGCAGCGGAGACCGCATATTGGTTTGAGGTCCGAGGAAACACGACCTCTTTCCTGTGGTTCCGGTTTTTAGAGGAGGGGACGAGTTTCGCGGAGCAAATCGGCCAGCGCGCGGCGGTCATCCCGGTCATGCTTTTCTTGGTTGTGGGATTGCTGATCCTCTTCACGGTGGACGAGAAGAGCGAAATGGTACGGCATCATTCAGCCTAATGGCTTAACAGGTTCTCAGGTCACCGTTAAAGGTTCCTTGGAATAGTGCTGGTATAACTTTTCCTTGACGATCATCTCCATCCGGGCCACCGCCCGGTGAAGGTCGGTAAAGGATGTGTAAAGTGGGGCGATGCCCAAGCGGATGTTGTCGGGTTCGCGAAAATCGGGAATAACGCGAATCTGCCCCTCTTCTGGTTCTATCAAAGCTCTGCAAATGCGGTAGGCTTCAGGGTGCTGCAGCGTGACGTGAGAACCCCGCTGTTCAACCTCCGTCGGTGATCCCAGTTTATACTCTTGGGGGAGAAGGATTTCTCGAGCCAGATAGATCAGGTATTCGGATTGATGGATGGATTTTTGGCGCAGGTTCTCCATTCCCGCCTCCAGGATGATCTCCAGAGCGGGCTCAATAGCCAACAGAGAGAGGATATGGGGGGTGCTGATTTGGAAGCGGGTCAGGTCCCCAGCAGGTTGAAAATCCAAATCAAAGTCGAAAGGAGATTGGGTACCAAACCAGCCCCAGATGGGCGGGGATAGTTGGGCTTGGAGATCCCGGTGGATGTATAAGAAAGCGGGTGCCCCCGGACCGCCGTTCAGATATTTATAGGTGCATCCCACGGCGAGATCGACATCCCAGTCATGCAGGTGGAGGGGGACGGCCCCTGCTGAATGAGACAGGTCCCAAAGGATTAAAGCACCCGCTTGATGCGCTAACTGGGTAATTTCTTCCATGTCATGCATGAAGGCGCTCTTGAAAGAGACATGAGAGAGCGTGACCAGCGCCGTGTCTTGCCCAATTCTTCTCTGAAATTCGTCCTCGGAAATGGATATGGCGTCTTCCGAGGGGACAAGGTCCAAGCGGTGACTTTCCCCCAGAAGGTGGATGATCCCCTGCAGGATGTATAAGTCGCTGGGGAAGTTGAGCGTGTCACTGAGGATGATTTTCCTTTCCGGTCGGGCTTGGAGGGCGGCCACAGCCAGTTTAAAAAGGTTGATGGATGTCGTGTCACAGACGATGACCTCACCCGGTTTTGCCCCGATGAACTGGGCGATTTTTCCTCCCACCTCCGCGGGTTTGTGAAACCAACTTTCGTTCCAGCCCCGGATCAGGCGTTCGCCCCACTGGTGTTCGATGGCATCCTGCATGTGCTCCTGGGTGGCTTTTGGCAAACGCCCCAACGAGTTTCCGTCCAGGTAAATCAGGTCTGGATCCCCCACCACAAACCGGTCCCGGAAGGGGGCTAAAGGGTCTTTTTCGTCAAGCTGTTGGGCGAATGAGCGTTCTGTGGTGGTAAATTCCATACTTATTCCTTGATTTCATTAAGGCGCTGATGCCTGCCAGGCTGTTTCCTTTGCATGCGAAGGAGATCCAGAGCGATAGGGAGCAAATCTTTCACCCATCTCTGATACATCTCCCCTGAGGGATGCAATCCGTCCTCAGCCAGCAGGGTTTTGTCCCCCCCTGCTTTTCTGGAAAGCGGGGTGATGTCCAGGTAATGCGCGCCGAACGTTTCTGCCAGCCGGCGGTTGATCTCGTTATAGTGTTTGATCTCGCTGGCGATCCGGCCCCGGTCCTGACCCTCTGCAAAAGGGGTCACGCTCCAATCCGGGATGGAGAGGACGAGGATCCGGGTGGGGTCGCCTGCGGTCAGAGGAAGGAGGATGTCCAAGATTTTCCGGAGGTTGGTTTGATAGTCTTGGCGGCTCACCCCATCATAGTGGTCGTTGACGCCGACTTGCAGGCTGACTAAATGGAAGGGACCCTCAAGGTCCCTTTTTTCCAAGGCCTGCAGCAAGTCACCGCTGCTCCAGCCATTTTTGGCGATGATCAGGGGGTCTTCTTTATTGAAGCCCATATCCCTGATCGACGCGGATAATTGCCGCGGCCAAGCGTCCACAGCTGGGACGCCTGTGCCGATGGTATATGAATTACCGAGAGCCAGAAAGCGAAATGAGGAAAGCATAGGGGAGCACTCCCCGATTATCAAGGACCCCTACTCCTTGACAACGCGCACAAATCGCCGTTTCCCCACGCGCAGCACGCCGGGCCTTGGAAACTCTTGGTGGGGATCGAGTAATTTTTCGTCGTCCAGGCGGACGGCTTTTTGTTTGATCATCCGCCGGGCTTGACTGCGGCTGTCCACAATGCCGCTCTCATCCAAAACATCCAGGACGGTTTGGCCTTCTTCTAAGATGTATTCATCCATCTCTTCGGGTTCGCCCTGCTCCTGGAACACGCGCACAAATTCCGCTTCAGCCTCATGGGCGGCTTCCTCTCCATGGTAGATGGTGACGATCTCCCTGGCCAACTTCATCTTGGCCTCTTTAGGATGGAGCTCACCGCTTTCCAGGGCCCGTTCAAATTCCTCAATTTCAGTGGGCGTCCAGCGGGTGACCAAACGGGCGTAACTGCCCATCGCGTGGTCGGGCAAGCTCATCACTTTCCCGTACATATCCTTAGGGTCCCCGGCAATGGGGATGTCATTTCCTAAGGACTGGCTCATGCGCACCTTTCCATCGGTGCCCGGAAGGATGGACATGGTAATGGCGATGTTGGGTTTTTTCCCCATGGCGGACATCAATTTTCGGGCTGCAGTGAGAATGTTGAAGAGCTGGTCGCTGCCCCCGATTTGCACATCCGCGTCCAGGTGGTAGGCGTCGTAGCCCTGCATCAAGGCGTAGAAGAATTCATGCAAGTGGATGGGGTCGTTGTTTTCAAACCGCTTCTTGAAGTTCTCCCTGCTCAAAAACTGCTGCACGGTAAAGTGGGAACTGAACTCGATGACATCTTTAAAGGTCAGATCCGAAAGCCAATCCGCATTGTAGCGCACGACGGTCTTTTCTTTGTCGAGGATCTTATAGGCTTGTTTGGCATAAGTGCGTGCGTTCTCAGCGACCTCTTCCGGTGTCAACTGCGGGCGCATTTGGTCCTGATCTGAGGGATCGCCGATCAGGGAGGTGAAATTGCCGACGACGAAAAAAACCTGGTGCCCCAGTTCTTGAAACTGGCGCAGTTTGCGCATGGTCACAGTGTGTCCGAGGTGCAGGTCCGGCGCTGTGGGGTCGTATCCGCAGTAGACGCGAAGAGGGCGGTCTTCCTTTTCCGCTTCGATAAGGCGCTCGCGCAGTTCCTCGGCCATGACTTCTTTAAGCGATTCATCGCCGTAGTCGGCTCCCTGCATCAGATAGGCGACTTTTTCGTCAATGGTCATCTTCTCTTTCTCTGTCATACGCTTCTCCCTGTCTTAGATCATACTTGCAAAAGAAAACGCCCCCAAAGTGGAGGGCGTGTTGAGAAGCGAACACAGGTTTGGTTTCGCCCGGCTCGCTTCTACAGTTGGTAATAATAGCGTTTTTGTTCAGTGTTTATTTTGTCCATCCAGATTTTATTTTCCATCCATTCCAGGATGGGGCATCCCCTGAGGGCTGTTCCCCCCTGTTCTGCGGGGAAGTCCCTGGGAGCCTGTCAAAAAGACGAGTGTTTATCCCTGTTCACACCTTTCCATTATATCAGAAGCTGGTATGTTGTGAGTTTTTTTATTGTGGAAAAGGGAGATGGTATTTGTGGAGTCCAGGGTAATTCCGCTTATCTCATTGTCATCCCGAACGGAATGGGGGATCCTTGGTGTGATCCCTGTTTTGTAGCCATCGCCTAAAGACCAATACCAAACGCTTTAATGCCTAGACCATCGGTTTTAATTAGCTTGTCGTTTCAGGGATTCTCCGCCTGCGGCTCAGAATGACTTTGGGGGCGAGGAAGGATATGAATGATCATTGATCAATCCCCGTGACGTCCACGTCACAGGGGTGCATCGTCCGCTGACGAGGACGTCGGCTTGATCCAAATTATGAACGATCCTTGGGGCGTCCTCGTCGCAGGATTTCATCGTCCGCCGGCGGTGAGGTCGGCTCGACCGCTGAGTGTGGATGTCAACCCACGACCTCCAGGCCCACCGTGATCTCCTCCCCTTCGAATTCCGCGGTACTCACGAACATACCTTCCTCCGGGGCTTCGTTTTCCATTTCCACCGCCAGGGTTTCTTCCATGATGTACGCTTTGTGTTCCTGGATGGCTTCTTCCAAGTCAGATGTGGCTTGATAGTGGATCCGGATCCGGTCTGAGATCTCAAAATCGGCCTGCTTGCGGAAATCTTGAATGCGGCGGACGACATCCCGGGCCAGACCTTCCTTCTTCAAGGCAGGCGTGATCTCTGTGGATAAGGCTGCCAGATAAGGGCCGTCGGAAGCCACCTCTAAACCTTCTTTGGCTTCGGCCCGGACTTCCACTTCTTCAGGGAGGATCTCCAACTCTTCGCCTTCTACGGTGATCTGGATCGATTCTTCGCTGAGCAGCTTCTCGGCAGCTTCTTTTTGGTCGAGATTCAGGATGGCTTCTCGTACTTTGGGAAAAAGGGCCTGGTATTTTTGACCCAGCTGTCTCGGATAGGGGTTTAGGCTGTGAACCACAGCTTCATCCGCGGAACCAAGGACTTGGATCTCCTTCACGTTTAACTCATCGGTGAGGATGTCCGCATACTTTTTGAGGGCTTTGGCCTCGGAAGCGCTTCCTACGGAGAAAGCCACCTCGGACAAAGGCTGGCGCACTTTGATGCCTGAGTTGTTGCGCGCAGCGTGGCCCAGAGAGGCTAACTTCATGACCAAAAACATGTCTTTGTTCAACGTCTCGTCGATCGCGCTTTCCTCATATTCAGGCCAGTCTTCAAGATGGACGGAGAGTTCTGCGTCCTCCTCTACGCTTCCCACCAGGTTCCGGTACATGGCGTCCGCCAGGAAAGGCATGGTGGGGGCAAGCAGCTTGCTGAGGGTGACCAGCACCTCGTAAAGGGTGGCATACGCTGCGTTTTTGTCTGCGTCCGCTTCGCTTTTCCAGTAGCGGCGCCGTGAGCGGCGCAAATACCAGTTGGACAGTGCGTCGACAAAATCCTGGATAGGGCGGGTTGCACCGAGGACATCGTAGTCTTCAAAGGCTTGGGTCACATCCCTGATCAGGGAATGTAGCTCAGAGCGCAGCCATTGATCTAGGGGGTTGAAAGCCAGCGGTTCTTCATTCCTGGGATCCCATTCATCAATGTTGGCGTAAGTGATGAAGAAGGAATACACATTCCACATGGTAAGGGTGAAGTTGCGCACCACCTCTCCGACCAGGTTCGCGGAGAAACGTCTCTCCTGGCCGGGAGGGCTGGACGTGTAGAGATACCACCGGAACGCGTCCGCGCCGTGCTTGTCAAGTACTTCCCAGGGGCTGACCACATTTCCGCGGGATTTGGACATTTTCTGGCCATCCTCATCCAGGATCAACCCCAGGCAAATCACGTTCTTGAAGCTTTCCTTGTCGAACAGGAGGGTGCTGATGGCGTGCAGGGAGTAGAACCAGCCCCGGGTTTGATCGACCGCTTCACAAATAAAGTCCGCGGGATGCTGTTCTGCGAATTTTTCTTTGTTCTCAAAGGGGTAGTGCCATTGAGCATGCTGCATGGCTCCGGAGTCAAACCAGGCGTCAATCAGTTCCGGGACCCGCTTCATGGTTCCCTCACATTCCGGGCAGGGCAGGACGATTTCGTCCACGTAGGGTCGGTGCAAGTCCAGGTCGGAAAGATCCTGACCGCTTTTCTGGCTTAACTCCTGTACGGACCCTACAGCGGTTTGATGGTGGCATTCAGGACATTCCCAGATCGGTAAGGGGGTGCCCCAGTAGCGCTCCCGACCCAGTGCCCAATCGATGTTATTCTCCAACCAATTGCCAAAACGACCGTTCTTAATGTGTTCGGGCCGCCAGTTGATCCGTTGGTTGTATTGCAAAAGTTCATCTTTGTATTCTGTGGTCCGGATGTACCACGTTCCCCTGGCGTAATACAGCAGCGGCGTATCGCATCGCCAGCAGAAGGGGTAAGTGTGAACATAGGTCCGGACGTCAAACAAAAGCCCTCGCTTGTCCAGGTCTTCCAGGATCAAGGGGTCAGCGTCCTTAACAAACATCCCGCTCCAGGGGCGAACGTCTTGGATGAATCGCCCATCCGGATTGACTGTCATCAGTACGGGAAGATCATGCTCTAAGGCAGCTTCCATGTCTTCTTCCCCGAAAGCGGGTGCGAGGTGCACGATGCCCGAACCGTCCTCGGTGGTCACGAAGTCTTCCAGGATGACACGGTAGGCGGGTTTGTTGGGATCGACGAAGGTGAACAAAGGTCGATATTGCTTACCCTTCAATTTCTTGCCGGGGAAGCGGTCCAGAACTTCCACCTCTTCTTCTGGGAAGATATTATCCAGCAGAGCCTGGGCGAAGATCAAGCGTTCCTTTTCCCCCTCGGAGCCGGGCAGTTCCCGTTCCACGAGGACATACTCCTCATCCGGGTGGGCGGCCACGGCCACATTCCCGGGGAGTGTCCAGGGTGTGGTCGTCCAAACCAGGAGGGATGTGTTGGTCTCGTTGACCAGGGGCATACGCACGAAGACGGAGGGATCTTCGGTCTCTTCATATCCCTGGGCCACTTCATGATCGGAAAGCGGGGTGCCGCAGCGGGGGCAGTAGGGCACGACCTTATAACCCTGGTAGAGCAGGTCGCGATCCCAGAGCTCTTTCAACGACCACCACACAGATTCGATGTACTCGTTCCGGTAAGTGATGTACGCCCGGTCCAGGTCAACCCAAAAGCCAATCCGGTCCGTCATCCGCTCCCATTCTTGGATGTAGGCGAAGACGGATTCCCGGCACATCTCGTTAAACCGGTCGATGCCGTACTCCTCGATCTCGCTTTTTTCCGTGAAGCCGAGTTTCTTCTCGATTTCGATTTCCACCGGCAGGCCGTGGGTGTCCCATCCTCCCCGGCGATCGACGTGGAACCCGCGCATGGTTTTGTAGCGGGGGAATATGTCTTTAAAGACACGAGCTAGGACGTGGTGCACGCCGGGGTGGCCGTTGGCGGTTGGGGGCCCTTCAAAAAAGACGTATTCCGGTCCGCCTTTTCTCATGGCCATGGATTTTTGGAAAATATCCTTTTTCTTCCAGAGTTGAAGGACGTCTTCCTCTAATTCGGTGATGTCCAGTTCGGATGAAATTGGTGTAAACATAAAGAACCTCTGTGTCTTAGTGAGATAATAAAAAACTCCCGTCCTCAGCAGGGACGAGAGGTAAAATCACGCGGTACCACCCTGGTTCCCACGTAGTGTGGGCGCTCAGTCAAGCACGCTTGGCGCGAAGGCCAATGGATGCCTGTGCGCTGGTAACGGGGGCAAATCCGGTTTCCCTACTTCAGTCAAGATGTTACTGATTGGTTCAGGTTACAGCTCCGGAAGGATGTTCGGGTTGGGTTTTCTGTCCCGGCTTCCACCATCTCCGGGATCGCTGTCAGGGATCACCAACCGTACTCGTTTCCATCGTAGCTTTTGGATTCTGTTTTGTTAGGGAAATTATGCCATAAACTGAGGTAATGGTCAACAGTAGAGGAGGAGGGGTTCCGGAGTCGGGGTCGAGGGGTTTCTCCTCGATTTTCAACCCAAACCGGTCAACCGGGGACGAGAAGGGGGTGAAGGAAGATTTCCCCTGATTTGGCCGAGGTCACCGTCAATGAGCTTGCACCCTGGTTTTGCATGTTTCTGATGATCAGGGATGAGCACCTTAAAACGGCTCTTGACAATTAATTAGAAAGTACTAAAATAAGATTTAGACTGCCCAAAAAAGATAGGAGAGAGTATGGAAAGCGCATTCTCCGAAAGGGTGGAAGATTATTTGAAGGTTATCTACCGGCTGACGGTGGGCGCGGAACGGGCCAGCACGGGGGAGATCGCGAGAACCCTGGATGTCTCCCCCGCTTCTGTTACCGATATGGTGCAGCGATTGGCTGCTGAGGATCCCCCGTTGGTGGATTACCGGAAGCATAAGGGGGTGGCGTTAACAGAAGAGGGGGAAAAGGTGGCCCTGGAGACTTTGCGGCACCACCGGTTGTTAGAGCTCTTTTTACATGAGCTGTTGGGTTACTCCTGGGACCAGGTCCATGAGGAAGCGGACCGCTTGGAGCATGTCATTTCGGAATATTTTGAGGAGCGGATCGTGGAAGTGCTGGGGGATCCGGAAAGGGGGTTGCATGGGGAACCTATCCCTTCCGAGGAATTGAGGATGCCCGCGCAAAATGAATGTTGCCTGCATGACTTGCGGCCCGGGCAGACCGGGGTGATTCGATCTGTGCGGGATGATGACCCCGGGCTTCTGCAGTATTTGGAAAGCAAAGGATTGGTACCCGGGGCTGAGTTGGAAGTCTTGGAATACACCCCTTATGACAACAATTTGCGTTTGAGAGTGAAAGATCATGGCCAGGAGATCGTCTTGGGAGCCGCCGTCACCGCCCAGATTTTCGTTGAACTGGAGTGATGGCTTCGCTTGTGGAAATGTGGACACGGTCAATAAGGGGTGGGAAGGCTTTGATTGTATGCCCAGGAGGTCGGATTCGTAGTTGACTGTTCCATAATTGCAGAAATATAACGGATTGAGGTACCCCTATGGTTGAGTCTTTGTTAACTTTCTTAATCGCTTCCCTGTTTCTTGGGTTGCTAGGTTTTCTCTTCTGGCCCCAGAAAGGTACCTTTTGGAGATGGCAAAGGAAGCGCCGCAGAAGCGAACGCGTTCTGATCGAGGATGCGCTGAAATACTTGTTTAAATGCGAACGCCGGGATCGCATGCCGTCTTTGGAGAGCATCGCCGGGATGTTGTCCATATCCTTAGACAGGGCCACAGAGGTCATGGACAAGACCCGGGAAAGGGGTTTGGTGGAATTGCAGGAAGAGAGGTTCAAACTTACCGAAACAGGACGGAATATCGCCTTACAGATCGTGCGGGCTCACCGTTTATGGGAACGGTACCTTGCGGATTCCACAGGATTTACTGAAGAGGAATGGCATCAGCAAGCCGAGGATTATGAACATCATTTATCTGTGGAAGAAACGGATCGCCTCTCTGCCCAATTGGGTCGGCCCATTTATGATCCCCATGGCGATCCCATCCCTACCTCCCGTGGTGAACTGGTTGACCTTGAAGGGAAGCCGGTGACGTCTCTGGAGGAAGGGGATTTGGCTCGGATTGTGCACATTGAAGATGAGCCGGAGATGGTCTACGCACAAATTGTGGCGGAGGGTTTGCATCCCCAGATGGTTGTCCGTCTGGAGGAGAAGACCCCGAAACGCATTCGATTGTGGAGCGAAGATCGGGAGTTCATTCTCGCCCCCATGATCGCTACCAACCTTACCGTCATCCCCCTTCCCAAAGAGGACTTTGAAGAAGAACAGCGCGGTATGCCTTTAGACCGCTTGGAGGAAGGGCAGAAGGGAGAAGTGCTGGCCATTTCTTCTCACATCCGGGGGTTGGATCGGCGCCGGCTGCTCGATTTGGGCATTTTAACAGGAACGGAGATCCGCGTTGAAATGGTCAGCCCCAGCGGCGATCCGACGGCTTACCGCATTCGCGATTCGGTGATCGCTTTGCGAAGCAGCCAAACAAGGTACATCCGCGTTCTCCCCCAAGAAGGCGAGCGAGAAGGGGAGAAGTGATTTATGTAGTCCATGTGCGGTAATTTACTGGATGGAGCGAAAGGATAGGAAAATGGTTAAACGGAAGAATGGGAAGGATATCGAACTTCAACGAAAAAGTTCCGGTACCCCTGCCCCATGTGAGACGTGCCCGGTCCACCACGCTGCCAATTTGAAGAAGCTGGGCGTGGACATGGAGGATTGGGATTTCGTGGTCGCCTTGGCTGGCAATCCCAACACCGGGAAAAGCACTGTCTTCAATGCCCTGACCGGGCTGCGGCAGCACACCGGGAACTGGCCCGGCAAGACGGTGACCCGCGCGGAAGGAGGTCTTGAATACGGCGGATATCGATATAAACTGGTAGATCTACCAGGCACTTACTCCCTCCTGGCCACGAGTCTGGACGAGCAGATCGCCCGGGACTTCATCCTCTTTGGAAGGCCGGATGTCACCGTGGTCATGGTCGATGCCACCCGCCTGGAGCGGAACCTTAACCTTGTCCTGCAAGTGTTAGAGATTACAAATCGGGTCGTGGTTTGCCTGAATTTGATGGATGAAGCCCGGCGGCATGGGTTGGAGGTGGATCATCGCCGTTTGGCTCGCGACCTGGGGGTCTCGGTGGTACCCACAGTGGCCCGTTATGACAAAGGCCTGGATGACCTTATCGAAGCCATTCACGAAATGGCGACCAGCAGAGCGGTGGGGAAGCCTTATCATGTCCAGTACAACCAACCCCAGGTGGATCAGGCCGTGTCCCAGTTGGAACGCCAGATCAAAGCCGTCTTTCCCGATGTCCCCAACGCCAAGTGGGTTGCCCTCCGTTTGCTGGACGGGGATGAGCGGATTATCGAAGCGGTTGAGAAAGGGGAATTGGGTGACTTGCAGTATGAAGAGGGAATGGTGGTTGAGGAACAGCCTGCGTCTGCTTCTTGAGCGCTCCTTTCTTATGAGTCTGGGACAGCCTTTTGGAACATGTTTAATTTCTGCGCTAAGTGAGTCATTTATCTGTGAATAGATTTTGCGTGAGATATGGATATGACGGAGAAAGAAGTATCGAGGCAAGACATCTTACAGAACGCGAGGTCATTGAGGTGGGAGGTGGGGGGAGATTTCCATGAGAAGATCGTGGAATCGATTTACGCGGATGCTGCCCGGATTGCGGATCGGGCGATAACCCGAAAGGATGAAGAGAAGCGATTTGATTTTGACCGCTTCCTGGATCGCATCGTGACCAGCAAGGTCTGGGGATTTCCCCTCATGCTCCTGATGTTGACCATCGTTTTCTGGTTGACGATCAGCGGTGCAAATGTCCCTTCCCAATTGATCTCCAGTTTCTTATTGGACACCGTTCATCCCTTCTTAAAAGAAATCTCTGATCTGATTGGTTTGCCCCTTTGGTTGGATGGGGTGTTGATCGACGGGGGGTATTTAGCCACCGCCTGGGTGATCAGCGTCATGCTGCCCCCTATGGCCATCTTTTTTCCCTTGTTTACCTTGTTGGAGGATTTTGGATATTTACCCCGGGTGGCT
>CAYZTL010000016.1:0-102217 GCA_964481465.1 uncultured Anaerolineales bacterium | reverse complement strand
CCTTGCTGGCACCCCGTTTTGTCCCAGTTTTGTTTCTAAAGCCTGAGTAGTTACGATTTTTTGTGGGGAAACCTACTTACTACCACAGATCAACTTGCAAACAGTACAGGGACATGCTATAATTTGTGCGTTCTTTCCCAATCTTTGTAGACATTAATAATTTGCATTCGCTTCCCGCTATTTTAGGTTGTTAAATAGCGTGGATTAACAATCGCGCCTGCAAAGTAGGATCAATCTGGTTTATTACCCTCACTGAAACAAAATTGAGTAAATATATATGAGAGCAAAAGAATTGTTTGACAAATCTTTGGGCGAATTACGCCAAATTGCCCAAGACATGGATATTCCTCGTGCCCGATGGATGAAAAAGGAGGAGTTAGTCCTTGAAATTCGACGGGCAGAAGCGGAGGAAAGGGGTCGGGAAGTCCGCGGAGGGGTCTTGGAGATCATGAGCGAGGGGATTGGCTTTCTCCGGGGCGCTGATTATCAGTCCGGACCTGACGACATTTACGTCTCGCAATCCCAAATCCGGCGTTTTGATTTGCGCAGCGGGGACTTGGTCATTGGACATGTCCGTCCCCCCCGTAATTCTGAACGCCATTATGGATTGTTAAAGGCGGAGAGCGTTAACGGTCTGGAACCGTCGGAAATTAAACGGAGACCAGAGTTTAAATCTTTGATACCGATTTTCCCCGACGAGCGTTTCGACTTGGAAACTGAACCCCATATCATTTCCACCCGTCTGATCAACTTGATCACACCCGTGGGAAAGGGGCAGAGGGGTTTGATCGTTTCTCCTCCCAAGGCGGGGAAAACGACCATCCTCAAAGAGATGACGAACGCCATCTCACAAAAGAACCCCGAGGTGCATTTGATCGTGGCTTTAATTGGGGAACGGCCGGAGGAAGTCACGGACATGGACCGTTCGGTGGATGCTGAAGTCATCTCTTCCACATTTGATGAGCCCGTCTCATCTCATGTCCGGGTGGCAGAAATGGTTTTAGAAAGGGCGAAACGACTGGTGGAGTCGGGAATGGAGGTGGTGGTCATGTTGGACTCCATCACCCGTTTGGCGCGGGCATACAACCTGGTAGTCTCCCCATCCGGACGGACCTTATCCGGCGGTATCGATCCTTCTGCCCTTTATCCTCCCAAACGCTTCTTCGGCGCGGCCCGGAATATTGAAAATGGGGGTTCTTTGACGATCATCGCCACCTGTTTGGTTGACACCGGGTCGCGCATGGATGATGTCGTCTACGAGGAGTTCAAGGGGACGGGGAACATGGAACTTCACCTCTCCCGAACCCTCCAAGAACGGCGCGTGTTCCCAGCGATCGACATCTCCCGTTCTTCGACGCGGCGGGAAGAACTTCTTCTCGGGCCGGATCTGACCCCGCGGGTGTGGTTGATGCGCCGTATGTACGATCAGATGGTTACAGATCCTCCTCATGGAGCGGGAATGGATCAAGCCTCTGCGACCGAATCGATCCTAAAACGATTGAGTGAAACGTCAAATAATGAAGAATTCTTGACCACATTAAACGAGTAATTCGTGGACCGTTTCTTTTCCTTTTTGTCGAAAGAATGGAAGGCGGGGATCGCTGCTATCTTATGGGTGCTGGCTGTGAGTCTGGGGGGCTGGGCAGCCTATTTGGCAGTAGATAGCCTACAAACGCAAAAACCCGTTCAGGTGGAGAAGGAAGAACCCACGCAAACCCCTCTAGAAGACCATGATAGAAAACGATCTTATTCCGTCCCGGTGTTCGAACCCGTGTCAGGGGCTAACGCGATCCTCCGTGTCGCTCATCTGGATACGATCATCCCCAACCAAAACCGGAAAGAAGCGACCACGTATATCGTCGAACCGTATGATTCCGTTTTTGGCATCGCTGAAAAATTCAACCTTAAGCCGGAAACCATTTTATGGTCCAATTATGACGCGCTTCAAGATAATCCCCATGCTCTTGAACCGGGGATGGAATTAACCATCCCCCCTGTCAACGGCATTTATTACCAGTGGCAGGAAGGGGACAGCATTGAGGGGGTTGCGGAAAAGTTTGATACGGATCCTCAACAAATCCTCAATTGGACGGGGAATGAGCTGGACTTATCGGATCCCACCATCGAGCCGGGTACCCATGTAATGGTCCCGGGAGGGAAGCGCGAGTTTCAGCAGTGGATCATCCCCACCATCGCCCGGGGTTCCGCGGGGGTATCTGCAGGCGTCTATGGAAGCGGGGTGTGTCCTGGAAATTACCAGGGTGCTTATGGGAGCGGCGCTTTCATTTGGCCTACGGACAATCACTACCTTTCCGGGAATGATTATTGGTCCGGCCATTTGGCCATTGATATCGGGGTGGGAATGGGCATGCCTGTATACGCGGCGGATCACGGTGTGGTGGTCTTTTCCGGTTGGGCTACGGGCGGATATGGAAATGTGGTGATCATCGATCACGGGAACGGATATCAAACGTTGTATGCCCACCTCAGCCAGACGAACGCAGGGTGCGGGCGAAGTGTCAGCAAAGGACAGGTTATCGGGAGGGGTGGGTCCACGGGCAATTCGACAGGACCTCACCTCCATTTTGAGGTCCGTTATCAAGGAGGGTTCGTCAATCCTTGGTTTGTCCTCCCCGCGCCGTAATCATTCATAGATCAGGAGGTAATCGTATGAGCACTGAGAATGACGAGCAGGAATTACGCACGGAAACTGTAGCGGAGACCGAAAACTATTTGGCATGGTTGGCAGAAGAGCCTGATGGGGAAAAGACATTCCATCTTGAACTCAATAACTTAACCGTCCACTTCTTTGAGGAAGAGTGGGAGGAATTTCTGTTACTGGCGCAAGCCCTGGTAGATCTCGATTGATTCCCCCTTTCGATATGAAAACGCCCCTCAAGCGGTTGAATTCATTTCATCCTTTGAGGGGTTGGATTATTTAATGCGTCTGTCCACCTTAATGCTGGTGATCTTGTTGATGTATTCAACGGCGTTAGGGCAGTTGACATTCAATGCAGAAGAGACATAATACCAGGTTAATGGCTTTTCTTTGGCGACGATTTGTTCAATGGCCTCACCTAAACATTCTGCTCCTGCATGGTAATTGACCAGCGTGAAGCGCCACAGATCTTCATAACTGGAGACCTCGCTGGGTTGTTTCCCTGTGTAGTTGTATACGATTTGCTTGGTTTGTTTGCACCCCCCCAATATGGATTCCGCAAAGAGGAGGATACTTTCGTAGGTATCTCCGAAATTAAAATCTTGGGTATATTCCTGGTTCTCGATTGATACTTCCATCAGCAATGTGCCCCGGAGTAGATCCTTTTCTTCTTCGCCGAGGTTGCCGTAGCCCAGTTGGCAGGTCTCTTCGCTGAGGACAAAGGGACAGAATTCGGCGTAAAAGGTATTATTCCAGAGAAGTGTGGTGTCCGCGCCCCATTCGGTGAGATGCCCCAATCCAAATTCCTCAAAATCGCTTTCTACATTCTCAGGCCACAGTTGGCTTTCCTGGATGAACACCCTTTTCAATAATTCAGAGGGGATACCCACTTTCTGGGCGGCTCGGACGATATACGGGTCATAGTTATTCTGCCAATCCGTGACCACTGATCTGGCTTCACTTAAACCACAGGGAGAAGCGTATCCGTTGCTTAACAACCCTCCATCCGGGCAGGCACTTGCATCAGCGAGTTCATAGGCGATCAACTTACCAGCAAGATATGCGAGGGGCTCATCTGTCGCTAACTCTTGTGGGTCAGCCGGATTGGAAAGCCATTCGGGTGGCGCGCCGAGAGGGGGGAAAGCGTGCCATGCATTGGAGCAGGATAAAAGGGTCTCATTTTCATATTGGTCGCTGATCAAACTTACCTGGAATTTTTCTTTGGCAGCGGTTCCAGTTAGCATGCCCTCTTCGGCGGTTTCCCCCTCCACGTTTTCCAACAGTCTTACTCTTCCGTGGTAGTGCTCGCTGCTGTCGCCGTAGCTTGAATCTGCCCAAAAGGAGAGCGGCACACCTCTATCTGTGGTGGGCCTGAGTGGCACCTCGCACTTAGATCCTTGACAGACGAAAGGGATATTATTCAAATGGCCCTGGATTCGGGTGATGTGCTCATTGGGGAGGGGTTCCTTGGCTTGAATCAGCAGATGAGGGATTTCGGGGCATGTCTGATGGTCATCATCCGGGGAACAATGGGCGATTTCTATGGTTACTTCGGGAGGGGGGAGTTTTATGGTCACTTCTTTTTCACGGGGGGCAGAATCCGCAAGGTATAAGTAATACCCTGGGCATGTATGAGAGTCACTTTTTGTTGACGATGAACAGGGCTTCGATTCCAACCACTCCTCGTATAGATCACTTCCACATTGATAATAAATCTCCAGCTTGCTCGGTTTTCCCTCATGGTCTACGTAAATTTCGCAAACGGTCCTATTATCGGACCAACGCGCCATCCACCACTCATATTCCGTATACAACACAGTGATGACCCTCGTCCTCGAGACCTGTTCTTCCGCGTAAGCCTGGTCTGGGGCCCGGGACAGGATCAACATGACCCCGATGAGCGTACACACCAGGAGCCGGAATTTAACTTTTGGAGGAGGTGAGGGTTGAAGATCAGACATAGCTTCCAATCTTCTCAATATACGAACCGCTTAAGGATATTTTACTTCAAGTTATCCAAATTAACAATGACAGATCGCCTGGCTAATTCCCTGCTTCCTCAATCCACCCAAAGGATCGTTCTACGGCTTTGTGCCAGAAGTGGATGAGTTCTTGGCGCCTTTCAGGTGTCATGTCTGGTGTCCATTTCTTATCTTCTTTCCATTTTTCACGCAGAATGGATAGATCATCCCAAAATCCCATTGCCAAGCCTGCCGCATATGCAGCACCTAAAGAGGTCGTTTCCGTAATGGTCGGCCTGATCACGGGGACATCCAGCACATCCGCCTGAAACTGCATTAATAGCTCATTGACCACCATGCCTCCATCGACCTTCAATACCTTCAACTTCACGCCGGAGTCCTCTTCCATAGCTTCTAGGATTTCTTTGGTTTGATAAGCGGTGGCCTCCAATGTAGCCCGGGCGATGTGGGCTTTTTCCACATAGCGGGTCAAACCGACGATGAGGCCCCGCGCGTCAGAGCGCCAATAGGGAGCGTAAAGGCCGGAGAAAGCAGGGACGAAATAAACGCCGCCGTTATCTTCAACTTCCTCAGCAAGCTCTTCGATCTCTGAGCTCTTTTCAATCATGCCGATGTTATCCCGAAGCCACTGTACTAGAGCGCCGGCGATGGCGATGGAACCTTCCAGAGCGTAGACAGGTTCTTTTCCTCCAATTTGATAGCCGATGGTGGTGATCAATCCAGATTTGCTGATAATGGGCGTTTGGCCCGTATTGAGGAGCAAGAAGCAGCCAGTCCCGTAAGTGTTCTTCGCCTCCCCCTTCTTGATACATGTCTGGCCAAAAAGGGCAGCTTGCTGATCCCCTAAGATACCTGCAATCGGGATGCCGGGCCATGGGGTGGCCATCGCGCCGTATTTTTCCGATGAGGATCGTATTCTGGGCAGCATTTCTTCAGGGATTTCCAGGATCTCCAATATGTCTTCGTCCCAGGTCAATGTCTCCAGGTCCATGAGCATTGTCCTGGAAGCGTTAGTGACATCCGTGATGTGTTTTCCTCCCTTTGTTCCTCCAGTGAGATTCCAGACCAACCAGCTGTCTATGGTCCCCAAGAGCAGGTCCCCCTGGTCTGCTTTTTCTCGAGCTCCTTCTATGTTGTCCAGGATCCATCTCACTTTAGGCCCGGAGAAGTAGGTTGAGATGGGAAGCCCCGTGATCCCTCGAAAACGGTCCTGACCTCCTTCCTTGGCTAGCTGATCGCAGAGTGCGTCGGTTCGCGTGTCCTGCCAGACGATGGCCGGGTAAATGGGTTTTCCGCTGGATTTTGACCAAACCACGGTCGTTTCGCGCTGGTTTGTGATCCCCACTCCCGCCACGTCGTCTACTTCCAGCCCCGCTTTTTGTAAACAATCCCTCATGACATATTGGGTGTTTTCCCAGATTTCCAACGGGTCGTGTTCCACCCAGCCGGGTTGGGGATAGATTTGTTGGTGGTCTTTTTGACTGATGGCTTCGATCTCCCCCGCCTGATTGAAGATGATGCATCGCGTGCTCGTCGTCCCTTGATCCAGTGCTGCAATGTACTGTGACATGATCTCTCCCGGTGATGGTTGTTAAATTACAGTGGTAAAGTCAATGAAAAAACAGCGCCTCCTTGGGGATGGTTCCTGACCTCTAACTTTCCACCGTGAGCTTGGGCTAGCTTTTGTGAAATGGATAAACCAAGGCCAGTGCCTCCATCTTCTCGCTTCCGTGAAGTGCTTGACTTATAAAATCGCTCGAAAATGTAGGGTATTTCCTCTTCCGGTATCCCTTCTCCCTGGTCGTGAACGGTGAGTACCATTTGCTCTTTTTGCTTCTTGATTTCGATCTGGATAGTGTTCCCTTCCGGTGTGTGGCGTAAAGCATTGCTGAGCAGGTTGATGACGATCTGTTCAATTCGTTGGGGATCAACCTTGACCGCTGGTGATTTATGGGCATAGGTCAGGTTGATTTTGAGATCTTTCTTTTTAAATTGGGGTTCGAATCGGGAGACGACTTTGGCCACCAGCTGATTCAAATCCGTCTCGGTGCGTTCTAGAGTTAATTCGCCAGCATCGGCTAATGACAGGGTTCGAAGATCGTCCACCAGGCGAATCAAGGTTTGGTTTTGTTCCTGAATGGGTTGCAAATTTTCTAAGCTCAGGTCGTATATGCCATCTTGTAGGGCTTCAAGATGAGCCTGTTGCACGGAGAGGGGTGTTCGAAGTTCGTGGGCGATGTCCGCGGTGAGTGCTTTTCTACGCTCCGCTGTACTTTCCAATCTGCTCGCCATTTGATTAAAAATCCGACCCAGGGTGGTCAATTCTGTATCCCCTTTGATATTAACGCGTTGTCCTAAATTTCCTTCCTTAATTTGCTCTGCGGCGTTCGTCAATTTGCGGACAGGTTGCAGGAGTTGGTCCGCCAGGTAAGTAGCCAAAAGAAGGGCAATGATTCCAGCAATGGCCGCTGAGGTGATGGCGGTTGTATTCAAGCGGGAGACCAAATATGACTCTTGCTGTTGGGTGAAAGGGAATTGATTCTCTGGCAGCAGATAACCAACCACCTCACCCTGATCGTGAAGGGGGATCGCCCCCTGTAGAGAGGAAATGTCCTTTGGTTCAGCGGGGCTTGAGTCCTGGGTATTGGCAATCACATACCCTTCTTCATCAAGAAGTTGAATATGCTGTCTCTCTTTATTTCCGGGGGAGTTATTTCCCATCCCTCCATTTCCTATACCCTTGGACATGGGTCCTTTCGTTCCCTCTGCCCTTTGCACTAAATCCGAACACACCTCCCAACTCTGCTCCTTTTGGTAGCAAACTTCCAAATCAGTTACCAGGTCATTTAACCCCATCATCCCTCCCCGGAACATGAATGTCCGGACCTCTTCCATCATATGGGGGCGGATGATGAGGACTCCTGACGTGACCGTGATGAGGATGATGAGTCCAAACGATAGAAACAATCGTAAGCGCATGGGGGATTATCCTAATTCTCGGTTGGCCCGGTACCCAATGCCAAAAACCGTTTCGATGTACTTTGGATTCCGCGGGTCTGGTTCTATTTTTGCTCGCAGGTTCTTTATGTGCGTATCGACAGTCCGTTCGTATCCTTCATACGCGATATCTTGAGTGGCTTCTAATAACTGTTTTCTGGAGAACGCGCGACCGGGTTGGGAGGCCAGTGTTTGTAATATATCAAATTCAGTGGGAGTGAGATCAATGGAGTCTCCGGATTTTGTGACGGTGTGAGCGTCTGCGTCGATTTCTAATTCTCCCAAGGTTACCTGGCCCTTTGGGGATGGTGAGGATTTGACACGTCGGAGGAGCGCTCTTACCTTGGCGACCACTATGCGGGGGGAGAAAGGTTTCGTGATGTAATCGTCTGCGCCGATTTCCAAACCCACAAGCTGGTCTGACTCCTCGACCCGGGCTGTGATCATGATCAAAGGCGTTTGCGCTTGTCGTCTGATCTTGCGGGCGACATCTAGGCCACTCATACCCGGCAGGTTGAGATCTAGAAGGACAAGATCTGGTTTTTCTCTTTCCCAGAGGGAATATCCACTATCACCACGATGGGCGGAAAGCACGGTGAAGTTTTCCTTCTCCAGATAGGATCGGAGCACTTTAACCAGTTCTTGTTCGTCTTCGATGATGAGAATTTTCGTCATATTAGGATGCTCTCGGTGCATATGAGAGCGTATGAATTATACATAGATGCATTATAACGAAAATGGGTAGCGTGTGCCACTACCCATTTTCGTTGTTTCATAGTGTTAGGAGTTGGAAATTACCAGTTCCTTCCACCTCGCCCCCGTTGCATACCTTGTCCGGATCCCCTGCCTTCGAATTCACCATCCAAACAGGCTCCCGGCTTGGATTGGCGATTTCCAGCGCCGAAGTTGTTCATGCGGTCCAACATCCAGTCAGCTTGTTCCTGACTCAGGACCCCGTCGGCAACGGCTTCCTGAAGGGCAGCTTGGCGGGAAGTTATCATTTTGTCCTGAAACTCTTCGCTGCTTATCCCTTCTCCCTGAGCGTATTCCCAGAGGGTGATGCCCTCTTCGTGAAGGGCGTCCAATTCTTCCAGGGTGAGCCCGAATTCAGATGCCAAGGCGGATGGCATATATTCCTTGAGAAAGCCCTCTCCACCTCCGCGTTGACCATCAACCTGGCCGCAAGGGCCACGCCCTACGGCATTGGGTGAGAACGGGGAGGGCGTAGGTTCTTGCGCTAGGGCGTTGCTAACACTAAACAACGCTAACCCCAGAACGGTGATGCCGATCATGAGCAGTGATATCTTTTTCATGTGTGTCTCCTTTACCTTACCTCTAACGTTAAAATTGTTTCTTGAACTGCTTCTATGATAGAAATATTTTGTGAAGAAGTTGTGAAGAAAAGACGAGTGATTTGTAAAGATCCCCCTTGCTTGCCCCAGGTTTGGAAGCGTGTTAGACTAAAATGCTAGGGCGAAACGCATTTTAGTCAAGTAAAGTCTAACCTTCCCGATCATCACCTTTTCTTTTTTGAAAGGCACATCATCAAGGAAGGGATATAATACTATTACATCTTGAGAGCCCTATTTTTGACCGCCTGAGTGACCTATCAAGGAACGAGAATGCCCTCAACCCTTTATCTTATTGATGGACATGCATTAGCCTATCGCACATACTATGCGTTAACCAGAGGCGGCACCACCTCTGATCGATGGTTGACCAGCAAAGGGGAACCTACCGCCGGCGTGTACGGGTTTACCAGCGTTTTGCTGCGCATTTTAGAGCAAGAGCGCCCGGACTATGTGGCGGTGGTTTTTGATAAGGGGAAAACCTTCCGGGACGATATCTACCCTGAGTACAAAGCCACCAGGACGAAGATGCCGGAGGATTTGCGCCCTCAAATTGATCGCATTCGGGAGTTGGTGGATTCCTTTAACATTCCCCGCCTGGAAAAAGAGGGATACGAGGCGGACGATGTGCTGGGGAGTTTGGCTCACTGGGCGGCCGATCACGATTTAGCAGTGAAGATCATCACCGGGGACCGGGATTTGCTGCAGTTGGTGAATGACCGCATCACCGTTAAGTTGCCTGGAAGATCCCTATCGGATGCCAAAGATTATTTTCGAGAGGATGTCAAAAAATCGATGGGCGTATGGCCCGAGCAGGTGATCGATTATAAGGCGCTGACCGGCGACCGTTCTGATAACATCCCGGGGGTATATGGGGTAGGGGAGAAAACTGCCACATCCTTGCTGGAAAAGTATCACTCTTTGGATGAGGTTTATGCACACTTGGATGAGATCCAAACCCGTTTTCGAAATAAATTGATTGAGGGTCGTGAGGAGGCGTATTTAAGTAAGCGTTTGGCGACTATTGTGGACGATCTGTCCGTAGAGTTGGATTTGGAACAGGCCAAACCGGAGAAATTCAACCCCCAGCAGGTCAGAAAAAAATTTCAGGAACTTGAGTTCCGGTCTCTGCTGGATCGATTGGAAACCGTGGAAAAGATATACGGCAAAGAGGTAGAAGGACAGCAATTATCCTTTTTCTCATCGGAGAAAGCGGCGAAAGCGGCACGCGGAGTGGAGGGCGAGGGAGGGACTCGAGCTGTGTTCGTGGACGTCATCGATGATGAAGAAGGGCTGCAGCGGCTGCTTGACGACCTGCAAAGTGCGGAAATGATCTCCTTTGATACGGAAACCACTTCCACGGACCAAATGAAGGCAGATCTGGTGGGGATTTCCCTGGCTGTGGAAGAAAATCATGGCTACTATATCCCTCTCCGTCATGCCGTTAGCCAGAATGGGCAGCTGCCCATGAGGCGCGTTTTCGATGTCCTTGATCCGGTCATGTCCGATCCATCGATACCGAAAATCGGACATAACCTGAAATATGATTTCATCGTCTTAGCCCGTCATGGACTTGAAGTTACCCCGTTGCGTTTTGATTCCATGATCGCGGAATGGGTCATCAATCCCTCCTCTCGAAAATTGGGTTTAAAGAACCTGGCCTGGGTGCGCCTGAACCGCTCCATGGTCGATATTGAGGAGCTCATCGGCAAGGGTAGGGATCAAATCACCATGGCCCAGGTTCCCATCCGGGAGGCTGCCAAATATGCGGTGGATGACGCGGTTGTCGTCCTGCAATTGAAGCCGATCTTGGAAAAAGAACTGGATGAGGTTCAAGGTTGGGATCTGTTTGAAAACCTGGAAATGCCTTTGATCCCTGTTTTAGCCGAGATGGAAATGCAGGGGATTGGCATCGATCCGGATTTTCTGGAAGCGATGTCTAAGCGCCTGGATGAGGAGATGAAGGACCTTGAAGAAAAGATCTTCGAGAAGGTCGGGCAAACATTTAATTTAAATTCGCCCCAGCAGTTGTCTGAGGCTTTGTTCCAGACCTTGAATCTGGACCCCCCTGACCGGACCAACAAAACAGCCAGCGGGTATTACTCCACGGCAGCGGATGTATTGGAGGGGATGCGGGGCAACCATCCCGTGCCGAATTGGGTGCTGGAATATCGGGAATTGTCGAAATTAAAATCCACTTATGTGGATGCGCTTGCTGAGCAGATCAACCCCACTACAAAACGGGTCCATACGTCGTATAATCAGACCGGGTCCGTTACCGGACGTATCGCTTCTTCCGATCCCAATCTTCAAAATATCCCCATTCGCACGGAGATTGGGCGCCAGGTGCGGAAAGCCTTTGTCGCTTCCCGGGGGTGGCTCTTGGTCGCTGTGGATTACTCCCAGATTGAACTGCGCGTGGTGGCGCATATGGCGGAAGACCAATCCATGCTCAAAGCGTTCAGAGAAAATCAGGATATCCATGCTGCAACAGCGGCTGCGATTTATGATATCCCGCTGGAATCGGTCACCCCAAAACAGCGCAGACAGGCAAAAGCGATCAATTTTGGGTTGATTTACGGGATGAGCGCTTTCGGGTTAACCCGAACGACGGATTTAACCCTGGCAGAAGCGGAGGATTTCAGGGAAGCGTACTTTGAACGCTTTCCTGGTGTGAAGCGCTACTTGGATCACGTACGGAGAGAAGCCAGAGAAAACGGTTATGTGGAAACGCTTTTTGGTCGCAGAAGATATTTCCCCCGCTTGAAGACAACTACAAATTATAATGTTAGACAGCGAGCAGAGCGGGAAGCCATCAACGCCCCTATTCAAGGCACCGCTGCCGATATCATGAAGAAGGCTATGCTGGATGTTGATCAAGCGTTACAGGCTTCAAATCTGAATGCAAAAATGCTGCTTCAGGTTCACGATGAATTGGTTTTTGAAGTCCCAGAAAACGAGCTCGATCAAACCATTGAAGTCGTGCAATCAACCATGGAAAACACAGTTGATCTCTCCATTCCCCTGATAACGGAAGCTCGTTTTGGAAAAAATTGGGGTGAGTTAGAGGATTATTCAGTGAGTAAGATCGGTTACTAGACCAGAGAGGGTCAAAATGATGACGGATGGTGATGCGCGATTTCAGGAATTGATCTCCAAAGGCCATTCTGCTGCCTGGGATCAGAAATGGGATCAAGCTGCATCCTACTACCAGCAAGCATTGGATGAAAAACCGGAAAACACCAATGCGTTGAAGAGTTTGGGTTTGGCTTTATACGAGATGAGGGAATATCAAGAATCCCTTCAGTATTACCAGCAAGCGGCTCAAATTGATCCAGAAGATCCTGTCCCCGTTGAAAAACTGGTTTTGATTACTGAGAAGTTGGGGAATAAGAAGAAAGCTGCAAATCTAGCTTTGCAGGCAGCAGAACTGTATCTCAAACGAGAAGACATTCAAAAAGCGATCGACAATTGGACGCGGGCTATGGAAATCGATCCATTCAAAGTCCGAGCCTACGCTCGTTTGGCGATGGTCTATCAACGTCTGGGGTGGGATAAAAAAGCGATTACAGAATATATAAAAGTAGCCAGTATCTTGCAGAACAGGGGCAAGCAGCAGAAGGCTTTGGAGACGATCGAGCGGGCGTTGTCCATCATGCCTGAAAACATTCATGCTATTCGGGCAAAAGACATGATTAAAAGTGGAAAAACTTTACCCCTGCCTGATAAACCCCGAGAAAGGGAAGAGACAGAGGAGGAAAAAGCGGAACAGCCGCAGTTAAGGGCTCCGGAAGAACAAGAGCCGAAAGAGGAGAATACGCCGATCGAGGAGGCGAAGCAGAGATCATTGGAGATCTTGGCTCAGACCGTTTTTGAGGAAAGCTTAGTTGAAAGGCAAGCCTTCGCCCCGGAGCGGAGGGGTATCGATGATCTGTTGGGCGACGATGAAATGGGAGAGGGTATTGCCGGGGATGACAGTTTGTTGAAACTCCATGTCAGCCAAGCGATCGATCTGCAAACGAAGGAAAAAGAAAGCGAAGCTGCGGATGAGTTGAAGAAAGCCGTCGATTTGGGATATGAAAGCGCTGCGGCGTTCTTTACCCTCGGTTACCTTTATTATGAAACGGGAAGACTGGAAAGCGCCATGCGCAACCTGCGCCGATCAGCAAGCAGCACGGAATTCGGATTGGGTTCCAGATTGCTTTTGGCGAAGATAAAACAGGATAAGGAATTGTGGGAAGAAGCCAGTAATGATTACATGGAAGCCTTGAGAATCGCGGATACTCAATTAGCACCTGTGGAAGAGCGTGACGATTTGCTCCAGCTTTATGAGGCGATGATCGATGATCTTGAAAACGAGGAAGATCAGGAAGCCCATATCCAAATGTGCAAGCATATCAATAAGCTCTTGATCCGACCAGATTGGCGTCGTGTCTTGAAGGAACACAGACAAAAAGCCAGAGGGGAAGAGGATCTTCTGCCTGTGGTGGATGAATTGGTTGAAAGCAGGAGAAGCAAAGTCGTTAGCGCGCACAGAAAGGTCAGAGAGCTTTCCAATAACGGGTATTTTGGAGCGGCAATGGAAAAAGCTTTCCTCGCCCTTAGGGATGCGCCAACCTTTTTGCCCCTCCATATAACCATTGGCGACTTGTTGTTGGAACAGGGGAGACAGCCAGCAGCCATTAAAAAGTACCTTGCAGTGGCTGATGTTTATAAGGTGCAGGATAAACTGGAACGCGCTTTGGCGTTATATAAGAAAATCATCGAACTCGCCCCATTGAATATCGATGTCCGTCAGCAGTATATTGATTTGTTGGAGGAATACGGGCAAAAGGATCAGGCGATCCTTGAGTATATCAATCTGGCCGATGTCTATTATAGTTTGGCAGAGCTGAAACTCGCTCGGGAAACGTATCAGAAAGCGCTGGAATTGATCTCTGTATTCTCACTTGAGGAGGATTGGGAGAAGGATATCCTCCACCGTATGGCCGACATCGATGCTCAGCGCTTAGATTGGGATTCTGCCTTGGAGGTCTACAAAAGGATCCGGGACTCCTACCCCGCGGATAAGGAAGCCAGCAAGAAGATTGTCGAATTGCATTACCGTTTGGGAGAGGAACGCAAAGCAAACCACGAGATGGAACGCTACATAGGTTTGTTAGATCCCGAGGAAGAAACTCCTAAGATCATCAATTACCTGGAAGAGTTGAAAGAGGAGAATCCCAAGCAGGTTGGCATCCGAAAGAACATCGCCGCTTTTTACCAATCGCAGGGACAAAAACAGCAAGCGGTTGCAGAATTGGATTCAGCAGGGGATATGTTATTGGATGAGGGAGACAGGATGGGGGCAATCCAGATTATCGAGCGGATCATCTCTCTGAATCCTTCCAATGTGGAGGATTATCGAAAATTGCTTTCCCAGTTGAAGAGCTAATCAAAAAGACCGCTGCCTGTTCCCTTTCGTCTTTTATCCCGCCACCTGAGCTGCCCGGCGTGGTGGAGGGGAGGTCCAGGGGGGATGTCAGTGTCCGTGAGGAGCATTTCCTTGTCAATGGGTAAGGGGAGTTACTGTCCCTCAACTCTGTCCGGATTTGTTCTGGGATGGGCTTCAAAGAGGTAATAAATGAGATCGGGCGTTGTCTTGATGATGAGATTGGCCCCTGCCTTGCGGAGCTCCTTTTCTTGTCCAAAACCGCACAGCACACCCACGGATTGAGCTCCCGCGCGGCGGGCGGAAAGGATGTCTACGGTTGTATCCCCGATCATCAAACACTCCTCTGGGCGCACTCCCATTTCAATGGCTGCCCATTGAAGGGGATCCGGGAAGGGTTTGGTGTGTTCTGCGGTTTGGGCGCTGACCACGGTTTCAAATAGGTCCCCCAGCTTGAATTGAGATAGAAATCTTTCTGTGCTGCGCCTTCCCCGAGCGCTTACGATGGCCAGAGGATATCGTTCTTTACAGGTGCGGAGCGTCGATTTTATCCCAGGAATGAGTTGAAAGGGAGCAGGGGATCTCCCCAATCCCAGTTGATAAATGGCGTTTCCGAGGGCGTTGATTTGCTCGTCGAAACCAAGGTAATCTGGAATTCCATAAATCGCGTTAGCAGGGGTTTCTGTGAACATCACCACGCGGCGTGCAAAAGGCCGGGGGTCGTGAGCGGGGAATAGGAAGCGCAGGGGATTTAAAAGGCGGACGAGGTTATCCACAAATTGATCATCGGTGTCAGACAACGTTCCATCCACATCAAAACATAGGGCGCGGATTTTGGATTGGTCGAGAGTTTGTGGGTCTGTCATTTGTTTAAATGGCACCTCAGTCAATGGTACTTGCTCCCTACATAATTGTCTTCCCAATCGTATCCTTCCTACACTATTCCAGGGGATAACAAGCGGAATGTAAAATGGATGGGTTTAATAATGGAAACGAGCGGGTTCGGATTTATCCAGCTTATTGGCTGAATAAGAAAATACTGGCGATGATCATGCTCAGTATGCTGAGTATCAAACAGGAAACCAGCACAAGGGTGAGACAGGAAAGAGCGAAATTTTGCTTTGTGGTCATCGGTTTCTTTTCTTCCATGAATCCTCCCGGGTGGGTCCCACCCTATTGTACTTGACAAAGTGTACCACTGGGATAACAATCTAATTGATCGTTACCCTGTGTCGTTGGCTGAGAGGGGTTTTGTCTATGGAACTATCCCATCTAATCCAAGAATCGCTGGACGGCGATTTGAACTCCTTCAACAAGATCGTTTTGGAGTACCAGGATATGGTCTACCATCAAGCGTACCGGGTGATTGGTGAACCTGATGCTGCTGAGGATGCCACCCAAGAGGCATTTATCTCTGCCTATCAAAAGCTGCATACATACCGGGGAGGTTCGTTCAAAAGCTGGTTGTTGCGAATAGTGACCAATGCATGTTACGACGAGCTCAGGCGCAGACAGCGCCAGCCCGTCACGGCTTTGAAGCCTGAAGACGACCATGGGGAGGAAATCAATTCTCCGAAGTGGATGGAAGATCCTGGGGAAAGACCGGAAGAAACGGTGCAGCGATCTGAACTTTCTGAAGCCATCCAGCGTTGTTTAAATCGATTAGATGAGAAATTCCGAACCATCGTGGTCTTGGTGGATATCCAAGGTATGGATTACGCTTCTGCTGCGGAAATCATAGATCGACCCTTGGGGACGATAAAAAGCAGGCTTGCCCGGGCCCGTCAAAGCCTGCAGGAATGCTTAGAGGGGTTTTCGGAACTTTTGCCGGTGGATTTACGTCAAGAGAGTGAGGTGTAATGGTTATGGATATTTCTGGCCAGGATTGGCAGCTCATTTCTGAATACATTGACGGCGAACTTTCCGAACAGAAGCGGGTTCGTTTGGAACGTAGGCTGGAGTCTGAGCGAGAATTACGGGGTGCTTTGCGGAAAATTGAAGATACCCGGCGGATTTTACGTGCCACCCCTCACCTTTCTGCCCCCAAGGATTTCGTGCTTACCCCGGATATGATCCCCCAGCGTGAAACGAGGTCGTTTTTCCCTGTCTTACGATTGGCGACTGCCCTGGTGTCTATCCTGCTGGTGGCTGTCCTGGTCCTGGATTTTGGCGGGATCCTGTCCCCCTTACGGAGTGCAGATTATGCAGCACCTGCTATGCAGAAAGAAGCGGTGGAGAAAGTAGGTGAGGTCAATCAGCTCGCTGAAGAGGAGGAGCAGCCAGCTGAACCCCCTCGCACGGAAGCCAGGGCGGAAGGGCTTGCAAAGGAGGTGGAGAAGGAGGTTTCTGAAGATGCGGAGGCGCTTGGCGTGGAGCAGATGACAGAAACACCTCCTGCAACGGAAACAGTCCCCCCTTCTCCCACGGTGACACCACCCCTTCCGACGCCAATTCCTCCAATCGTGGAAGAACGGGGAGGCTTGCCGTGGATCCGTGTAGTGGAAATAATCCTTGCCGGTTTGGTGGTGGTCTTTCTGATTGGTATGATTTTATCCAGAAGGGGGCGAAGGGATGCTGGCTGAGGATGTGAAGTATTGTCCTCGTTGTGGAACGAAATTGGCGGAAGAGGAAAGGGCGGGGAAAACAAGACCTGTATGTCCGCGTTGTGATTGGGTATTTTTTCCAGATCCAAAAGTCGCGGTAGCGGCAGTCGTCCAAAGGGATGGTAAAGTCCTCTTGGTCCAGCGTGCATATCATCCCTTCCGGGGGAAGTGGATGTTGCCGGCCGGGTTCGTCGATGCCGGTGAGGACCCGGAAAAGGCGGTTCTCCGCGAAGTCTTGGAAGAGACGAACCTGACGGTACAGATCAAAGAATTGATGATGGTTTTAAGTGGCCAAGAATATGACAAAGGTGCCCATATCCTCATCGTCTACCAGATTGAAATCCTGAACGGAGAGTTGAACGCTGGGGATGATGCGGCAGATGTGGCTTTCTATGACCTGGATGCATTACCCCCTCTGGCGTTTTCCTCCACAATGGAGATCCTCTCGGCCTTGCCAGCGGATCAAGATTAAAAAAAAGACCCTGAAGGTGCAGGCCTTCAGGGTCTTTCAGGTTATTTGATTTACTTTTTAGCTTTCTCGCTTTCCCCCGTGTCATCTTCTGAAGATGAGCCCAAGTCGTCCGGTATTTCTTCGCCTTCCGGTGTGGTTGGCGGACTACTCATACTGCGAGGATATCGTTGAGTCCCCAATTGCGTTAAGACCACTGCTCCTAACATCCACATCCCCACAAGTGCTTTGGGCAGAAAACCAATGCAGGGGACCAGTTTGCTGAATCCGTTGAAGATAATCATGAGGATGAAGGTCCCTAAGCCGGCAACCAGGGCGGGATCCACCTTCCGTTCCATATTCCTGGTCAAACGCCGGCCGACTTCAAATCCCAGAGCGATCCAACCCAGGGCCCACGCTGCAAGCCCGATCAAAACAGCCAGGACGCTGAGAGGACTCAATAGGATGGTGATCAATAAAGCAATCACCACCACAGGGAGCAGGATGACCGCTAGAAACCCGACTACCCAGGAGATCACGGGTTGGGAAAAAGCTGCTTCTTTGATCCTCTCTTCTTGGGTTTTGAAGAACAAAGTCGCCAAGATAGCCAATCCAGCCCAGATGATGGCTTTGAAGATGAACCAGCTTATGGTTAGGAAAGGGTTTCTCCACACTCTGATATTGGGAAAAGAGCCTCTCGACAGTTGAACGATGGAGGGTATGGTGATTTCGGTGGGCAAATCTGTATGGGTGACCAACGCCCCTTGGATGGTAGCCTCTTCAGACCGTTCGATATTGCTGCCCAGGACTGTAAGGTCGCCCAAGATTACGGCTTCTGATCTGATCTCAACATACCCACCCAGAGCGACCAAATTGCCTTGGATTGTGCCATTTGTCATCACCCTTCCCCCCAAAACTGCCACATCTCCGGTCACGGTTGCGTCTTCTTCGATGGTGGCATTCCCACCGAAGACGACCAGGTCGCCCTCCAGGATGTCTCCGGAGGTAAGGGTGTAGCTCCCACCGAAGATGACCTTGTCCTCTTTAAAATCTGACGCCTGGGCAGAGAAGGGTACGAAGAGGGCCACAAGTAAGAGGCTGATTAAGATAAGTTTATTTCGCGTTTTCATTTGTAAACCTCCTGATAAAAACCATAGATTCTGAAATCGTGAACAGCCAGGCGATCAAAATAGCGCTGAGGCTGATGCTGAAAATGTAATACCAAATGGGAGGGATTAATTTCATCCCGACTCGAACGATTGGTTCCATTATCTTCGCGATTCGGTCGATGAAAAGGAGCCAATTTACGGTGTTGGTCATGGCGTGGAATAGGACCTGGGGCAATGAATCCAGGAGCGTAGATAGCTGCACGCCGATGCTGGATACTAAGAGAAGCAATGAGGTGATAATGATCGCCAAGGTTATCCCGATGACTTTCCATCGCCCCCTCCTTTCCCTTTGCTCGAGCCTGGATTTCCAACGCGCGGTAAAACCAGGTTGAGGGGTTGGAGAGGGGCTCGATCTGAATAAGCGGGAGATCTCCCGCTGGGTTTGAAGCAGCTCGCGACATTCAGCACAAGATTCGAGGTGATCCTGCAAGCTAAACTTCTCTTTTTTATTGAGGTCTTTTTCCATCAAGATCCAGCGTTCAAAAGGTTGGTGATTCATGGGCAATCCTTTCAGAGGAGGAATTCGGGGAAGGTTGTGATTGATAATTTGCCTGGGTTTCTTTCCACTCCTCGGCCATTGTTCGACGGGCGCGGTAGAGTCTGCTTTTGACAGCACTTTCTGTGAGGGAAAGGGTATCGGCGATTTCCTGGTAAGAGTAATCGTGCCAGTATTGGAGGACGACCGCAGCCCGATCGGTTTCACTCAACTTCCCCAGTAAACTGTGAACCTGTTTCATTTTCTCCGCTTCCAAAGTGAATTTTTCCGGATTAGGACCTCCTGCGGGTGGGGTCAGCCAGGCGTATTTATCGTTATCCAAGGAGAGCAAGGTCATTTTTCGCTTCCGGATTTGATCGATACAGTAATTCGAAGCGATGGATAAAATCCAGGTCCCGAAAGAACGGTCTTGATCATAACTATCGAGTGCTTGATAGGCTCTGATGAATGTCTCCTGGGCAGCATCCTCCGCTGCTGTAGGGCTTCCCAACATTCGATAACAGACGCTGAAAACTTGGTTTTGATAGGCATCGACAAGTTTTTCAAAAGCATCCGGGTTATCCTTTAATGCTTGGGAAACCCAGTATTGATCTTCTTTCGGCACGTACCTACTCCTTGCGGTTTGCTCTGTATAAATATATACGCGAGAGCTTGAAAAAGGTTGCAAAATTGGGAATACTATTCATTGCACCCGGGTCGTCGATTAAACGGGATATACCGAATGAGGTCATTTGGGGATCAGCTCCTGACCATTTGGGGTGTCGCGAACTTCCCATCCCAGCTGATGAATTTCCTCCCGGAGACTGTCTGATGTTTCCCAATCTTGCCTGTCTCGGGCTTCTTTCCGCTTTTCCAGGAGTTGTCTCACTTCTTCCCCTGGTTCTCTCTTCTCTTTTTTCCCCCTTTCGTCCATTTTCAAGGCATATTTCCAGGTCTGTTTAGATATTCCCTCAGGGATTGAGGGTAGGGTGTACACTCCAAGTTCAGAGATGGAAAAACGCGAACCGGCGGGGACCTTTTTTTCCGTACCACCTTTTTGGATCGTTACCGTTCCCAGGCCGATCACGCTGCAAGTCTCCGTCTTAAAATCCAAGATTAAACCCGAATGTTCATCGATGCCGAGGATGGTTTGTCCCTCCGGCAGCATCCTTTTCAGGGGATGAAAGCGGGCTTTGCCCATAAAACACCGGCTGGTATCCAGGGATTCGCCCCCTTCATTATTATTCCAATGGGGGATGAACACCAGGGACAGGTCATAGCGGCCAAACAGGTCCAGACCTTCTAGCCAGTGGATGTCTTCACCCACTTTGTATATCTCATACACGGGAAGGGCATAGGAGCTGATGGCAATGGCCGAGGCGCTTGCTAACGCGATTCCCGCGCCCAAGTGATGGCGGGCGAGGACATATTCCCAGGCGAGGCTGCCCTGTAATTGGCGGATGGCATAGCTGGGGCTGCCGGGGCCCATGAAGACCATATCCGAGGTCAGAAGGGGGTGGAGGATTTCCGGGTCCTCTGGACTGTGCTGGGTTCCCCGCTTCCGGGCGGGGATGAGGGTCGTTTGCGGGTTAAAATTCTGCAGGTGATGTTCTAAAAATTCAGCGATATTACCTGCAACCTGAGGAGAATTCAGCTCAAATCCAGCTGGCGTTTCCAACAAACTTATCTTCGGGGAAGGCGGCAACCTCTCTAAAAGGGCTTTGAAAACCTTGCGCCCGTTGGGAGCGGTTTCCCCGGAACCAAAAAATGCCACCGGACCAGGAGTAAAGGTCATGGAATTGGATTTGACCATCATTCAACCAGACTGTCTTGTTTGCTCGTTTCCGTTTGATTTCTCAACCATCATACTATATTTGAGGGTAAACATGAAAAACCACGGAACATTCTCTACGAAAACTCATGTTCCGTGGTTAAAGGGTTGATTGGGGGGTAATACCCTATGCATACCGCTTCCGAATGTTGGGCAGCAGGTACTCCTCACAAGTCTGTTTGGCGTTGTAATCGGGTTTCCAATCCCAGTCCAAGCAAGCTGCGCTGTCATCCAAATCAGCCGGCCAGCTGTCGACAATGGATTGGCGTTTTTCGTCAGGAGAGAAAGTGATATCTGCGCCCGGAAATGCGCTTATCACCATTTCCTTGAATTCCGCTGCGGAGAGGTTGAAGCTGGTCACATTGTAAACGTTGCGCCTTAAATTCTCTTGAGGGGCGTCAGCGAGCATGCGCAAGGCTTTGACGGCGTCCGGCATGGCCATGAAGGGGATGCGGACGTCTGGCCGAACGAAACAGGCATAGGGCTCCCCTTTGGCTGCCGCGTGAATCATCTCAGGCCCATAATCGCTTGTCCCTCCGCTGGGTACGGTGAAAGCGCTGATCAAACCGGGAAAGCGTAACGCCCGGAAATCAAGGCGAACCGGCTCTTGATCATCCAGCTGCAGGTAATGGTTGCTGAAATAGCGCCCGATCTTCTCGCAGTAGAGTTTGGTGCAGCCGTACATGGTCATGGGCTCATTCCATTCGTTTTCTTTGATATGGAAGTATTCCTGTTTGGTTTCTAAATCCGGGAGCCCGTAGGCAGCGATGGAACTGGGGAAGAGAAATTTCGTGGCTTCTCCGCGTTGTTGAGAGTGTTCCATGGCCAGGTTCATGAGGTCGACGGTCCCTCCCACATTGACATCGTGAGCCAGGAACGGTTTGTGTTCTCCCGTGGTGGAGAGGGTAGCAGCCAAATGAAATATGATTGAAAATTGGTAGTTTTGAGTAAGTTTTTCAATGAGAGAAGGATCTAATAAATCCCCCTGGATGTGGATTGATTTTCCATGGAGATTGGTTGGAAGCGGTTTTATATCTAAGCTGACGATCGTCCTTTTTTCCTGTTCTGCTAATGAACCAAGCAGTGCCTGGCCAATTTCTCCGCAAGCGCCTGTGATCAGGATCGCATCTTTATGCATAACGTTCTCCTTAGCTTAATCTTTGAGCCCTTGTACATGGAAAGATATTGTTGTGCTAGAATGAACTTGCTGATCTAATTTTATAATAAAAATAAGCAGATTCACCATCAACTGCAGTGATCAATATCACAAATATCCTATCAGGAGATAACTATGTCATTTACCATCGTAGTTGGTTCACAGTGGGGGGACGAAGGAAAGGGGCGGGTTGTTGATTTATTGGCGGCTGAGGCGGATCTTGTTGCCAGGTATTACGGGGGAGATAATGCCGGTCATACAGTGACGGTTGGGGAGCGGACTTTTAAGTTGCACCTCATTCCCTCAGGGATCATCCAACCCCATACCATCTGCTTGCTTGGCAATGGGATGGTGATCAATCCCGCCGTGCTCATTGAGGAAATGGACACCTTGCGAGAGGCAGGGATCTCCGCTGCCCCTGATCGGATTAAGATCTCGTTTGCTGCCCATGTGATCACTCCGGGACATCGGGCTCTGGATAAGGCGAGGGAAAAAGCTCGCGGCGAAGGGAAAATTGGCACCACCCAACGCGGGATCGGTCCGGCTTATACGACCAAAGTGATCCGTTCTGGACTGCGCATGGAGGGAATGTTGGAGCCTTCTGCGTTTGAAACGGCGGTTCAAAAACATATCGAGACGGTCAACCTGCAATTGACGGATTTATATGACATGGAACCTCTCAATGCCGCAGAGATCGCTGGGCAATATGGAGAGTATGCTGAACGGCTTGCACCCTATGTAGGGGATGTCGGTTCACTGTGCAGCAGCGCCTTGCGGGAGGGAAAAAGGTTGCTGGCTGAAGGGGCTCAGGGTACGCTTTTAGACCTCGACCACGGCACCTATCCATTTGTGACCAGCTCAACACCCACTGCCCCCGGGGCTTTGGTTGGTTTGGGCATTGGATTGGGGAAGGTTGATCGCGTGATTGGGGTGGCTAAGGCCTTTCAAACCAGGGTGGGAGAAGGACCTTTCCCCACCGAGGTTTTCGATGAGGTCGCTGATCGCCTGCGGGGTACTGGGGAGCATTTTTGGGATGAATATGGGACCACGACTGGAAGGCCGCGCCGCGTAGGGTGGTTAGATTCGGTATTACTGCGATACGCAGCGCGTGTGAATGGCTTATCCGAATTGACATTGACGAAACTCGATATATTAACCGGCTTGGATCCGCTGCGAATTTGTGCCGCTTACCAAAAAAATGGAAAGAGGATTGAAGAGTTGCCCCTCGGACCGGCTGATCTCTCTCCCTTTAAGCCCCTGTACGCGGAACTGCCCGGATGGGAGGAAGACATTACCGCTGTCCGGAAGTGGCGCAACCTGCCTGATCCAGCAAAGGATTATGTGAAGCAGGTGGAGACATTGAGCGGTTTGCCCATTAACCTCATCTCTGTGGGTCCGGAACGTGAACAAATTATCCGGCGCTAAGCCTGTGAAACGGATCCTCGTATGGGCGTTTTCATGGATGTTGACGGCTTGTGTGGTGGTGCCTACACCTGACCCAACCTTTACCCCGACCCTTCCACCCACACCTTCTCCTACCCATACCGTGGAGTGGTTTCCCCCTACTGCCACTCCAACAAATATTCCCACAGTAGAGGTTACGCCGACCCAAGATCAGCCATTAAACATAGGGGAGGTCCTTTACAGGGACACTTTTCAAACCAATCGGGGTTGGTCCATTCCCCTCACGAAACAGGGTGAAGTCAACATCGGAAATGGGGAGTTGAACCTCATCATTAGAGAACCAGACACGTTCCTATTTAGCGTGTTAGAGGGGGAGGTTTTTGATGATTTTTACGCAGAGATCACAGCAAGCCCTAGTTTGTGTTCCGGCAAAGATGAGTACGGGTTTATCTTCCGGGCCGCCAATCGATATTATCGGTATGGCCTGTCTTGCGATGGCGAGGTGCGGTTGGATCTCATCCTCGAACAAAGCGCCCTTCCTCTTCAACCCTGGATGGTAAGCGCATGTGTTCCTTCTGCAGCTCCCAGCGAGGTCCGGCTTGGTGTATGGGCCGTAGGGAACGAATTCCGTCTCTTCATTGACGGGACCCATCAATTTACGGTCACGAATGAAGCGACCTCAAAAGGATCTTTGGGCGTCTTCGCGCGTTCAGTGGGAGAAACCGCCGTTACGGTTAGTTTTTCAAATCTGGTGGTCAGAGAAGCCTCTCCATAATTTGTATAAATGCCCTTTGGTGGGGGGTCTTATTCGTTTAACATCCCTGTGATCTTTTTTAACCCGGGATCGAAAACGCCACAGGGGTAATTGGAGGTTGATATAATTAGAAGAGCGGTTCAGAATTTTTATACCTATGTGGGTAGGGATCCATCTAAATATTTGATAGAAGGAGGGAACTTGTGTATCAAAAAATGATTTTTGTTGGGAATTTGGGGAGAGACCCGGAAATGCGCTACACTCCTTCGGGACAAGCAGTGACGAATTTTTCCGTAGCGACAAACCGCAGATATACCGATTCCAACGGCCAGCAAGTCGATGAAACGACCTGGTTTCGGGTGTCCGTGTGGGGTAACCAGGCGGAAGCGGTGAACCAATATCTACAACAAGGAAGCCGGGTTTTGGTGGATGGGCGCTTGAGACCCGATCCTGAAACGGGAGGGCCGCGTATCTGGACCCGCAGTGATGGAACGCCCGGAGCATCGTTTGAGGTCACCGCCCGACGGGTTGTCTTCCTGTCAACCCGAGCGGAAGACCAGGCTTACCAACCCGGCGAACCTGAAAGTGGGGGGCAAGGGGTGGATGAGGACGATATTCCGTTCTGAATGTCTTCATCCCCGTATTCCAGGGATGGTCTCCGTTTGACCAGAAGCGGGCTGCCCCTGAAAGTTTGCAGGTGGGCACGAATTCACTCCGCACCAATGCGGGATGTGTGAATGCTGCAGCACCGGTACGTACCAGCGTTCAAGTGGCTGCATGCCTGCTGAGCTGCCGGTGCATGGGTTTCTTTAGTCCTGTGGCTGGAAGCAGGTAAATCGGGCATACTTCCACCGGATTAAGGTGGGGTGGAGGGCGAAATATCTCTCCATAGGAACGCTTGCCATCCTTTGCTGAGTGGATATAATACGTTCTGATGAATGAGAAATCGATGAAATTAGCCAAATTTGCCATCGCTGTACATCCAAAAAATCACGCAGCCCTTGATGTTGCTGAAAATGTGGCGGAATATTTGGCTGAGGAAGGCAAAGACGTCATCCTTGGGCGTTTTGATGAAGGTGATTTCCATCGCGATATGCAGCAGCAAAACCCTGATGTATTGGTCGCGTTAGGAGGGGATGGGACCATGCTTCGAGCGGGTCATATCAGCGGCCCGCAAAAACTCCCCATCCTGGGAATCAATTTAGGCCGCTTTGGATTTTTGACAGAGATCAATCAGGATGAGTGGCAAGAAGCGCTCGACCGTTTATTCACAAGGGAGTATTGGATAGAACACCGCATGATGCTCGGCGTTGTTCATTGGCGTGGGGACGAGGTAAGGGGGGAATGGAATGCCCTTAACGAAGCCGTTATCAGCCGCGGGGACATTATCCGTCCTATTCAACTGGAAATCCATATCAATGATCGGCATCTGAGCACTTACGTTGCCGATGGCATCATCGCCGCCACCCCGACAGGTTCGACAGCATACGCCATGGCTGCAGGGGGACCGATACTGGCGCCGGAATTGCGGAATATCGTTTTGGTACCGGTGGCCCCCCATCTATCCATTGAGCAATCCTTGGTGCTGGATGAAAGCTCCACGGTTTCGATTACCACGCGCACGGAACACAAAGCGCTGTTGACCATTGATGGTCAAAACCCCATTTCCATAAGGGATGAAGATAAGGTTGAAGCCCGCGTCAGCGACCACACCGTGCAGTTCATCCGTTTCCAAGATCCGGGGTATTTTTATCGTAATCTCATCCCCTACATGGACCGGAATCCCTCCGTTAAGGATCATGATGCCTGATAACGAATCGACGCTGACCTGTGCCTTTCATCCCAAAAGGGAAACCAAATTAAGGTGTAACCGCTGCAATCGACCGATTTGTGTGCAATGCGCGATTCAAACTCCCACCGGGTATCGCTGTCCGGAATGTGTGCGGAACCAGCAAAAGGTCTTTGTCACCGTTAAGTGGCACGATTACCTCCTCGCTGTGTTGGTCACGGGAATATTGTCTTTCCTGGGGAGTTTGCTTGCTGTCCGCTTGGGGTTCTTCACCATCCTTCTCGCGCCCATAGCGGGGATGGGGGTGGAGATCGCGGTGCGCAAGAGCATCTCCAACCGCCGCTCGCCGCTGTTGTATAAAGTGGTAGGAGCGACCGCGTTTATCGCCTGCTTGCCAATGATCATCATCCAGGGATTAAATAGTTTTTCCGCCCTCTTCAATTTTGGATGGCTGGCTGTGGGCGGCTTATATCCCTTTATTTGGGTCGTCGTTTACGCGGTGACGATCACTTCGACGGTTTATTACCGATTTACTAACTGAAATGTTACGTGAATTACATATAGAGAACTTCGCGATTATTCATGAATTGGATCTGCTCTTTAAACCTGGTTTGATCGTATTAACCGGGGAAACTGGGGCAGGAAAATCCATCATCATGGGTGCATTAGATATGTTACTCGGCCAGCGGGTGGACATGACGAACCTGCGTAGCGGGAGCGAACGGGCTACCGTGGAGGCGGTTTTCCGGATCCCCGAGGCAGTCAAAGAACCCATTTACTCTCTTCTTGAGCGAGAGGACATGTTGGATGACCGTGAATACGTAACGCTCAGCCGGGAGCTTCGTCGAGATCGCCGGAATGTCGCCCGGGTTAACGGTCACCGCGCGAATGTGGGACTGCTGGTTCAACTAGGGGAGTATTTAGTGGACATTCACGGGCAGTCCGATCATCTCTCCTTGTTGAGGGTGAATCAGCATTTAGGCTTATTGGACCGTTACGCGGG
This sequence comes from uncultured Anaerolineales bacterium, assembly GCA_964481465.1. Lineage (GTDB taxonomy): Bacteria > Chloroflexota > Anaerolineae > Anaerolineales > UBA11858 > B10-G9. Next base: position 75,167 of record CAYZTL010000016.1, on the reverse strand, counting down.
GAATGAAGAAGAATTGGCATCCTATCAAAGCGCGTATCATCAATTACGACACATCCGTTCGGAGATCAAACATCTGAAGGAGCTGGATCGCAAGGCTGAAAGACGCCTGGAATTACTTGAATTTCAGGTGAACGAGATCCAGGCTGCAAATTTGGTTGAGGGGGAAGATGAGGAATTATCTGAAAGAATGAAAAGGCTGGCGAACGCGGAAAAACTCGCTGAGAGGTGCCAGGAAGCCCTTATGCTCCTGGAGGATGCGCCTCCTTCCCAACCGACGATCACGGATTTATTCGGCCAATTTGTGGATGCCGTCACCGCCATGGTGAAAACAGATCCGTCATTGGCAGACCTGGAAGAGAAAACGCAGGAGGTTTCTGGGGGGGTGGAGGAGATAAACCTTGCCTTGCGGTCATATTTAGAAAAGTTGGAGTTTGAACCCCAGGAACTGGAGCGGGTCGAGGAACGTCTGGCGTTGATCCGGGACTTAAAACGCAAATACGGGGAGACCATTCCAGATGTCATCGATCATGCATCTCAAGCGCGGGAAGAGTTAAAGACGATCACGGATCGAAGCGCAAGAATCGAGGAATTAGAAAGAGAAGAGGAAGCGCTGCTGGAGGAATTGGCCCACCGTGGAAAGCAATTGTCTGAAAGCAGGAGAACGGCAGCAGAAAGATTGGAAGGGGAACTGGAAAGTGAGCTGGATGATCTCCGCATGGCTGAATCGCGCTTTCGGGTTGACTTTCAACAAACCCCTGACCCCCATGGAGTCCTGATTGCACCAAACCAGCGGGTGAAATTCACCAAAGATGGCTTGGAAGAAGTGGAATTCCTGATCGAAACCAACCCGGGGGAAGGGTTTAAACCGTTGGCCAAGATTGCCTCCGGAGGAGAAACGGCGCGATTGATGTTGGCGATCAAACATGTCCTCGCCAAAGCCGACCATATTTCTACCCTGGTCTTTGATGAAATCGATCAAGGGATTGGTGGGAGGGTGGGGGCGGTGGTAGGAGAGAAGCTCCGCCGCTTGACGGAAGGTCATCAGGTGATTTGTATCACCCATTTACCTCAATTGGCCAGCTTTGGACAGCAACATTACCAGGTCTCAAAAACAGTAGTGGATCAACGGACGCTTATTAATGTGTATGAGTTGAAAGGAGAAGAGCGGATGCGAGAGTTAGCTCAAATGCTGGGCGGTGTCAGCGATCACACCCTTCAATCAGCAAGGGAGCTCCTGCTAACCGTCAATCAAAAGGTTGAAGGTATGGAGTCTGCTGGCCATCCTCCGGCATGAATCCAACCCGAAGCATATGTTTATTCTTAAAATAGCCTTTCCCGGTTTTTTCTGCCCTCTTCTTTGATTACTTGCCAGAACGCTGTTGCCATGACTAGAATCCCTCATCTCATCCATTCCCGGGTGAAACGGAGAAATAAGAAAAGCCATACCCTTTTGGGCAAAACGGCATTTGGTTTTGCCCTCCTGTTCAGTTTGTTGTTGGTTGCCCTCACCATTGCTTTGGTATCCTTTTACGTTCGAATCAGCCAAGATTTGCCGTCTGTGAACCAGCTTTCCATTTTGTTGAACCCTGATGGGGGAATGCTCATGCAGCCCACGCGGATCTATGCCCAGGGTGGTGAAGATGTCTTGTGGGCGTTTGAGCATCCCCTGATTGACAAGCGGGAGTATGCAATATTAGATCTCAGTGAAAAAGCCTTGAGATCGGACATCCCTCCCGAGATGGTCAAAGCAACCATTGCTGCTTCCGACCCCACGTATTTCTCGAGATCAAATCTCAGTATCCTGGATTGGCAGCGAGATGAAAAGACGATCCCACGCCGTCTTGTCTCTGACCTCCTCCTCTGGCAAGAACCATCCACTGGGTGGCGGGAGATCCGGGAAGGGATCTTGGCCAGCCAGATCACGGCCCAATATGGGAGGGAAAAAGTCTTAGAGTGGTATTTAAACAGCGCTTTTTATGGGCGCCAAATATACGGTGTGGCTTCCGCAGCGAAAGTTTACTTTGGGAAGCCCGTCTACCAACTTAATCTGGCGGAATCAGCGATGTTAGCAGCAGTTTCCGAAGCGCCCGCCCTGAATCCTTTTGATGCCCCGCAGGCTGCCAGGGAAAGGCAGCGTGAGCTTTTAGAGAAAATGATCAAAGAGGATTTGATTACCGAGGAGGAGGGAGATCAAGCGCGGGAATACAAGTTGACGTTTAATCAAGAGGGAAAAACCACCCTTCCTCGCCCCAGTTTTGTGAATTATGTGCTCGGTCAGATAGATGAGGAGATTCCCAGGGATCGACTTACAAAGGGCGGGTTTAAAATCACCACTACGCTTGACAAGACGCTGCAATCTCAAATGGAATGCGCTATCCAAGTGGGCTTGGCCAGATACCGCGGCGAGGAACCTTCTGGGGGGGAGGGGTGTGAAGCGGCCCGATTGCTGCCCAATTACTCAGGGCAGATCCTCCACAGTGCCGGGCAGTTGGATATAGATGTCGTTCAAATGGATCCCAGAAATGGATACATCCTGGCCATGGTTGGTAACCACCCAAGCGGGCTTTCCAATTTCTTTACCGCTCATCCCCCTGGCTCCCTCCTTACCCCGTTCATATATTTGACATCCTTCACACAGGGGTATGAGCCGGCTGCGCTGGTTTGGGATATCCCCCCCGAAAATAGCGAAATAACCGTGGAGGATCTCCATCCTGCTTGTGAGGAGGATTGTGAATTCCAAGGCCCTGTGAGCATCCGGTTGGCGATGGTCAATGATTATTTGGTTCCGGCATTAAGGTTCTGGGAGAACTTGAGGCCGGGGAATATCGAGAATACCCTTTCTCAAATGGGGGTGGAAATCCCCAATACACCCTGCTTTTCATGCCAGTTGTTTCCCGGGAGTCATGCTGTCACCATCCTTGATGTTGCCCAGAGTTTCGGCGTCTTCAGCAATGGGGGAGTATTGCGAGGATGGCCCTCTTCGGAGGACGGTGGCAGGCTGGATCCAGTCATCGTTATCCAAGTGGAGGATCTCTCGGGGAGAATCTGGCGTGAGAATCCCCGGCTAATCAGTCGAGCGGTGATCAGCAAACAGCTGGCGTATATGGTCACCCATGTGCTAAGCGATAGTAATGCTCGCAGTCCGAGCTTGGGCAGGCAGAATGTGTTTGACATCGGTAGACCGGCTGCTGTCAAACTGGGAAACACCTCCCAGAAGGGACAGATCTGGACAGTAGGTTATACGCCTCAAATGGTGACCGCAGTCTGGATGGAGAGTGAAGGAACGGAAGGGATTCATAACGCCCTGTCAAAGGTAGCTTCCGGCTATTGGCGGGCCCTGACTCAATACGCATTGAAGGGGCAGCCCCTTCTGGACTGGGAACTACCGGATGAGATGACGACGCTGGATGTTTGCTCCCCATCAGGCCTGTTACCAACGGATCAATGCCCGGAGGTTGTCCGAGAGATCTTCATCCAGGGGAATGAACCGACCCAAGAGGATAACTTGTACCAGGCCTTGGAAATCAACCGTGAGACCAATCAGTTAGCCACTGTGTTCACACCGCCTGAGCTCATTGAAGAACGGACATTCTTGAATATCCCCCCTGAAGCGAAAGAATGGGCCCAAGAACGGGGGATTTCCTCACCGCCGCAGCAGTATGATCTGAGCGGTCAAGGCTCCCGGTCTCCGGATGTGCGAATTGCCTATCCTGAAAACTTCAGCTTTGTGCGGGAAGAGGTGGAGGTGAGCGGAGAGGTCCCAGAGGAGGACATCCTTTCTTACCGGATTCAATTTGGAAAGGGGTTGAATCCTAAAACTTGGCAGCAAATTCATGAGGAAAGCGATGATCCCAAAGGGGGGAAAATCCTGGTCGCATGGGATACTACAGGAGTGGAAGACGGATTGTACGCCGTACAGCTGGTCGTGGTAAGAGAGGGGCAGCGAGTGGAAAAAGCCTCCACCATCGTTTCCGTGGATAATACACCACCTACGGTAAGTATCGCGGAAGAGATCGATGGGCGTCAGTTTGGCTATCAACCCGGGGGGGAAATCCTCTTCCGTGCCCAGGCAGCGGATAACGCAAGTGTAGACGAAGTCAAATTCTATCTAAATTACCGCCTGATCGCGTCCCGTGACCGGCCTCCCTTTGTCTATCCCTGGGAGATGGAAGTGGGGACATTTACCTTGAAAGTAAGAGCCGTAGATAAGGCCGGGAATATCGATCAGCAAACAGTGACCTTCGAAGTCATCCGCTGATCCCTGCTTATTTTCCACTTATCAATAAAAATGGTCGGTTCAGGGGGAAAAAAGATTCTCAGTCACCACTCGTCTGCTGGGGGATGGAAAAGTTACAGTTGGGATTGGAGGATCACTCCCCAAACCAGGCATATTTGGCCCAGGTGGTAGGTCAGGCGCACTTTCAAATTTCTATGTCTTATGGGCGCGATGAATCGATGCCAGGCGAGGATGGCATCCGACAGGAAGAAGGACAATCCCCCGCAGGAAGCGAGAAGGCTGCTTTGATATGTCCAGTTGGGTCGAAAGGACGTAGAAAGGGAGGAGAAGAGCATGCCAGCGATGCCGATGGCGTAAAGCAGGGTGGGGAGGAGGTACTTATTTTGTCCCCCTTTCTTCAGGGCTTGATATAAGCGTACATAAAACAGGCTTGTGACTGCGATGATAGCGATCATGAAGAGGATGATCCCTGTGTTGAGGGGAGGTGGAGCCCTGTTGAAGGCTATGATGTAAGCGATATGAGCGCCGAGGAAGGCACCCAAGCCGTGGAGGAAAAATCGTTGGGGGAAAAGTAAAAAGATGTCGCCAGCCATCGAAAGTAAGAGCGCCAGCACTATCCAGATTGCCAGGTGATCACGGGAGGGTAGAAGAAGGAGGCTGGTGATCAGGGTCAGAATCACGCCGGGTTTTGTGATCCAGTCCCACAAGCTGCGCTGGCGGGCGACGATGAACCAATTGGCAATGGCGATTAATCCAGACAGCGCGAGAAGGAAATAAGCCTTCATCTCTTGAAACCGAAAAGGCTCAGGGTTTGTTCGTCATTTCGCCAATTTTTCCTGACTTTCACCCGCAGTTTCAGGTATACCTTCCTTCCGCTCATCTCTTCGATTTCCTTTCTGGCTGTGATCCCAATCTGCTTGATCATCGTTCCTTCTCTTCCGATGACAATGGCCTTTTGGGATTCGCGTTCCACGAAGAGCGTAGCCGCTATATACGCACCCTGCTCATTCCGTTCTTTGTATTCGTCAATCCGGACGGCAATGGCATGGGGGACCTCGTCCCGGAGGTGGATCATGGCGGCTGCCCGGATCATATCCGCCGCGATATCCCGTTCGAATAAGTCCGTGATTTGATCCTCGGGGAAAAGGGGAGGTCCTTCCGGCAGATAACCCTTTAGGGTGTCAATGAGTTGGTCCAAGTTATCTCTCCGGGTCGCTGAAATGGGGATCAATTCGGCATTCGGAAGCAAATCATGGTACGCTTTGGCGTGCTCATGGATTTCCTCTCCGCTCAATTTATCGATCTTGTTCATGGCCATCACCATGGGTGGGGTGGGGTCGATCTCAACGAGTACATCTAGAATCAAGCGGTCCTCTTCATGGGGAGGGATCGTGCTACCGTCGACGATCAGCAGCCCCATGTCAGCGTCGTTGAGGGCTCTTTGGGCACCCTCATTCATATACTCTCCCAGCTTGTGGTGAGGGTAGTGCAGGCCCGGGGTGTCCACGAAGATCAACTGGGCTTTCTCAAGGGTGAGGATCCCAAATTGCTGAAAACGGGTGGTTTGCGGTTTGGGAGAGACCGCGGCGATCTTTTGATGGAGGAGCGCGTTCATGAGCGTCGATTTGCCTACGTTTGGACGCCCCATGACGGCCACGAAACCGGATCTGTAGTTTTCCATGGTTGATTTTTCCCGGTGATGAGCTTTTTCCGTACATATGTAGTATACTTTATATGGACATTCAAGATGGTAAAAATACCCTGAAACTGGGGTGAACGGGGGGGAATTAGGCCCCAGCGATGTATCTTGACCAAATGCAAGGAAATTATTATAATTTCTTGTCTGGGTCTAGGTATTTAAATTCATGGTTTTAAAGTGTTTGTAAAACCCTTATTCTTTGTTCTGCAGGTGGGCAGCTGCCGACGAGTGAAGCTGGAAATTTGCCATGCCTAGACTAAGAGGAAATTGAGAGGCAAATTCGCTTTTAGAACGGTTTAGGAGAACTTTATATGGCTCAGGTTGATCAAGCCAAGAATTACGCGCGCATCCATTATCGATATCCCTTACCCCCGTTGATTCAGGTCCAGTTAGACTCCTTCAAACGCCTGAAGACGCAGGGAGTGGCGGATCTTCTCCATGAGATCTCTCCCATTGAATCTTACAACGGGAAAATGAAACTGTATTTTCCGAGCCATACGCCAGAAGCGGAACAGTGGGGGTTGGAGTATCGCTTCGAAGAGCCGGAACATTCGGTCCAGGTGTGTGTGGAACGGGACCTTACCTATTCTTCCCCTTTATATGTGTCCGTCCTGCTGGCCGGCGCCAAGGTGCCTGAACCCATCAAGCAGGAAATTTTCATGGGCGAATTCCCGGAGATGACACCCAAAGGCACCTTCATTATTAATGGTACGGAGCGGGTGATCGTTTCCCAGTTGATCCGCTCTCCGGGCGTTTACTTTGAAGCGGAGGTGGATCGCTCCACGGGCCGCCGCTTGGCGACCGCCAAGCTGATCCCTGATCGCGGCGCTTGGATGGAGTTTGAAACCCGGAAAACGGGTTATCTTACCATCCGATTCAACCGCCAGCGGACCATCCCCGTGACCATCTTCCTGCGCGCCTTGGCGGCGGTCGACGATGGCATCGAGGACTCACCCATCAAAGAGGGCACCGACGAAGAGTTGATGTCCTTATTTGAAGATGTGGATACGAACCCCGACCGCATGTTCATCCCCGCCTGTTTTGGGCAGGAACCAGATTGGGAGATTCCGGAAGGGATGACCATCGCGGAAGTGGCGTTGATCGATTTCTTCAAGCGCATGCGCCCAGGGGACCCAGCCACGGTTGAAAACGCTCGCGAATTCCTGGAAGACCAGCTCTTCAATGATCGGCGCTATAACCTGGAGCGTGTAGGGCGCTATAAGTTGAACCAAAAGTATGATCTGGACGAAAAAGTCCCCATGAGCCATCAAACGATCACCAAATGGGACATCTATCACCTGGTGCGCCGCATGATCCAGATCAACAACCGCATGGAGGATCCGGATGATATCGACCACCTAGGCAACCGGAGGATAAAAACGGTGGATGAGCTCATCCAGAACAAACTCCGGGTTGGCTTGCGGAGAATGGAACGGGTCATCCGGGAGCGGATGTCCATCCGCGGTAAGAAGAAGATGTCACCGGTGTCTCTGGTCAATATCCGTCCTGTGGTCGCTTCCTTGCGTGAATTCTTTGGATCCAGCCAATTATCGCAGTTCATGGACCAGACCAATCCGCTTTCCGAACTGCGCCATAAGCGGACGCTGTCCGCCTTGGGGCCGGGAGGATTGCACCGGCAGCGGGCGGGGTTTGACGTCCGGGATGTCCACCAGTCTCACTATGGGCGCATTTGCCCCATCGAGACGCCGGAGGGTCCCAATATTGGCTTGATTGGACGCTTCGCTTCCTACGCCCGGGTCAATGACTATGGGTTCATCGAGACGCCCTATCGCAAAGTCAAAAAGAACGTCTCACCTGAGGATCCGGAGATCATCGAGGCCATGCTGCGGGAGGATGTCGTCCACCCTGAAAAAGAGAAGACCATTGCGGAGAAAGGGGAGCGGATCACGGAGGAGATGGTCAAAGCCTTCAAGAAGGCCAAGGTCGAAGAAGTCCTCGTGGAACCCTTCGTTTCCGAGGAAGTGGAATACCTGGCAGCGGATGCAGAAGACCGCTACTACATCGCCCAGGCAAATTCACCCATCAATGAGCATTATGAGTTTGTCCGGGACACGATTTCAGCCCGCCACCACTCGGATTTCCTCTTTGTCGATCCTCATCAGGTCAGTTATATCGATGTGGCGCCCAACCAGATCGTGGGCATCAGCGCCGCGCTGATCCCCTTCTTGTCCCATGACGACGCGAACCGGGCTTTGATGGGCTCCAACATGCAGGCCCAAGGGGTTCCCCTCTTGAAGCCCGACATCCCGCGCGTTTCAACGGGGATCGAGAAACCCGCCGCATTGGACTCCGGTCAGGTCTTGTTGGCGGAAGAGGATGGGGAGGTTGAGCAGGTATTGGGAGACAAGATCGTCATCCGCAGCAAGGATAATGAAATTCACGAATACAAATTGTGGAAGTATGAACGCTCCAATCAAAGCACCTGCATTGATCAACGCCCCATCGTCAATAAGGGACAGGTGGTCAAGAAAGGGGATGTGATTGCCGATTCTTCCTCCACGGTGAATGGAAACCTGGCCTTAGGCCAGAATGTGACGGTGGCTTTCCTCTCTTGGGAGGGAGCGAACTTTGAGGACTCTGTGGTCATTTCCGATCACCTCACGAAAGATGACCGCTACAGTTCGATCCACATCGAAGAACATGAGGTGGAATCCAGGGACACGCGTTTGGGTCCAGAAGAGATCACCCGGGACATCCCCAATGTCGGGGAAGATGCGTTGAAGGATTTGGACGAGACGGGTGTGATCCGCATTGGAGCTGAAGTGGGTCCAAATGACATCCTGGTCGGCAAGATTTCCCCCAAGGGGGAAAAGGAACTCTCCCCCGAGGAGCGCTTGTTGAGAGCCATATTTGGCGAGAAATCTCGGGATGTGAAAGACACTTCACTGCGCATGCCCCATGGGGAACGGGGGAAAGTCATCGATGTCAAGATCTTTACCCGAGAGGACCATACGGACTTAGCTGCAGGGGTGGAAAAGATGGTTCGCGTTTTCGTGGCCCAAAAGCGGCGCATGACGGCTGGTGACAAGGTCGCAGGGCGCCACGGCAATAAGGGTGTGATTTCCACCGTTGTCCCTGAAGAGGACATGCCATTCTTGGAGGATGGCACGCCGGTGGATATGCTGCTCAGCCCCACGGGCGTTCCTGGCCGAATGAATATCGGCCAGGTTTTGGAAGCCCATCTTGGATGGGCTGCGGAACAACTCGGCTTCCGGGCCATTACCCCGGTCTTTGATGGGGCGGAGGAAAGTGAAATTGAGGCAGAGCTGGCCCGGGCCTGGATGATCGACGAGGCCTGGGAGGAAGCGGGAGAACGGGCCTGGGATTGGTTGAGCGGTTTTGATTATGAGCCTGCGGATATCCACGATGACGACGAGGCCCGGCGTTTGTTTCTGGAGCACTGGCTGGGCGAATTGGATTATGATGTTTACCGCATCGTTACTGATCGGACCTACGCCAGGCGCTCAGTATTGCGGGAATGGCTCCGGGAAAGGGGTTACGAGCCGGATGAGGTCCTCTTCTTTGAGGACCAGGAGATCCCTGTTTCCGAGCGGGAAGCCCAAGATCAACGGGCTATCGCTGCCTGCTTGCGGATGTGGATTGAGAAGGTCAAAGAAGACGTGGACGCCGATCTGGAGAAATTAGACTTTGAAGAACTCCGGGAGTTGGCAAATCAGGTGGTCGATGAAACTGGCAGGCCGATGCCGATTTTTGGGAAACAGATCTTGCGAGATGGACAGACTGGCGAACCTTATGATCATCCGGTTACAGTGGGTGTCATGAACGTGCTCAAACTTCACCACCTGGTGGAGGATAAGGTTCACGCCCGTTCTACCGGTCCCTACAGTTTGGTTTCCCAACAGCCTTTGGGCGGAAAAGCCCAGTTCGGCGGCCAGCGTTTCGGCGAAATGGAGGTCTGGGCGCTGGAGGCCTACGGCGCCGCGTATACTTTACAAGAGATGTTGACGGTGAAATCCGATGACGTGGTTGGCAGAGTCCAAGCCTATGAGGCGATCGTCAAAGGAGAGCCCATTGAAGATGTCGGTATCCCGGCCTCCTTCCGGGTGCTTGTCAAAGAAATGCAAAGCTTAGGACTGGCGATCGAGGCCATTACGGATGACGGCGAAGTGATCACCTTTGGGAAAGAGGACAGTCGGGCGCAAATCCCGCGCATGAGTACGGGTTTGTTGGGCCTGGGAAGGCGATAAAAAGAGGGAGGTGTGAGACGAAAATATGCTTGGATCGCGTCTCATTTGGCTTGACTATCATATCCTCACATGATAAAATTCTAAATCGTCCGCCCAAAATGATTTGGGCATGGATTAGATACGCTGTTTATATGAGGATAGCAAATCAAGGCCATCATTAGGAACGATGGCCTTGTATATTGAGAAGTTGGTTAGAGGACGATTGGGAGGAAGATGTGCCCACAATAAATCAGCTGGTTAGGAAAGGTCGAGAGGAAAAGAAATCGAAGAGCAAAGCGCCTGCACTGCGGTATACGTTCAACTCCATGAAGCAGAAGCGGATCAAGCAGGACAGGGGTGCTCCCCAAAAACGCGGGGTGTGCACCGTGGTCCGAACCATGACCCCCAAGAAGCCGAATTCTGCTTTGAGGAAAATTGCTCGTGTCCGTTTGACTAACGGAATTGAGGTCACCGCCTATATCCCGGGAGAAGGGCATGGGCTGCAGGAGCACTCGGTGGTTTTGGTCCGCGGCGGGCGTGTGAAGGACCTCCCCGGCGTGCGATATCACATTGTGCGTGGGAAGTTGGACTCCAGCGGGGTGGAAGACCGCAAACAGGGCCGGTCTAAATACGGCACGAAGCAGCCCTAATCCCCCGCTTAGGGGATGCAGGACAGAATTGTTGTTTTGAGTAAGGTTTGGATGGAGAAATCGGATGCGAAGAAGAAGAGCAGATAGGCGTGAAATCCCCCCGGATACGCGCTATAACAGCGTTAAGGTACAAACGTTCATCAACCATGTCCTCAAACGGGGCAAGAAAAATCTCGCCACAAAATTAGTTTACGATTCGTTTGACCTGATTGAAGAGAAAACCGGCCAGGATCCGCTGGAGGTTTTCGAAAAAGCCATAGAGAATTCTTCTCCCCGGATGGAAGTTCGCCCTCGCCGGATCGGTGGAGCGACGTACCAGATTCCGATGGAAGTCCCTTCCCACCGCCAATTTACATTGGCCACGCGGTGGATATTGGATTCCGTTCGCTCCCGGACCGGAGAGCAATTTCCGGAACGCTTGGCTTCAGAGCTGTTGAGCGCTTCTAATAATGAAGGGAGCGCGGTGCGGAAGAAAGAGGAATCCCACCGCATGGCGAAAGCAAATCGGGCTTTCTCGCATTTTCGATTTTAGTGTTTACGTCATAGTTTGACCTTAGGTGTGGAATGGCACGGGAATATCCTTTAGAGCGATACCGAAATATTGGGATCATTGCCCACATTGATGCGGGTAAGACCACAACCACTGAGCGTATCCTGTACTACACGGGAAAGACGCACAGATTGGGGTCTGTCGATGAGGGCACGACCGTGACCGATTGGATGGAACAGGAAAGGGAGCGGGGGATCACGATCGTCTCCGCTGCCGTTTCTGCAGTATGGCAAAACCATCTGGTGAACATCATTGACACACCAGGTCATATAGATTTTACAGCCGAGGTGCAGCGGTCCCTGCGGGTCTTGGATGGGGGCGTGGTCGTTTTTGACGCTGTGCAGGGTGTGGAACCTCAAAGTGAGACGGTCTGGCGGCAAGCGGATCTTTATCATGTACCCCGGATCTGCTTCATTAATAAGATGGATCGTGTGGGTGCTTCCTACGAGCGCTCCGTGGAAATGATCGAGGAGCGATTGGGTGCCAATCCGGTCCCCGTCCAGATCCCGATTGGCAAAGAGGAAGAATTCACCGGGGTGGTGGATTTGATCTCGGGCAAAGCGTTTATTTGGGAGGATGAAGAGGGCAGCGCAGCGGTTGAGATAGATATTCCCGACCATCTTCAGGACGAGTTCCAGGAGAAGCGCAATACATTGGTCGAGAAAATCGCTGAGACAGATGATGCGCTGATGCTGAAATTCGTTGAAGAGAAGGATACTTCCGAAGAGGAATTAAAAAGCGCCCTCCGCCAAGCGGTCATTAACAACGTTTTGACACCCGTGTACTGCGGCAGCGCCTTGCAGAGCATGGGCATCCAGCCGCTGTTAGATGCCGTCGTGGAATATTTACCCTCCCCTTTGGATATCCCCCCGGTAAAAGGGGTACATCCGGAGACGGAAGAGGAAATTACCCGGGAAGCGTCGGACGATGAACCCTTAAGCGCTTTGGTCTTTAAAATCGTCACCGATCCCTATGTGGGTCGGTTGGCATACATACGGATTTATTCGGGAAACATCACCCAGCGGTCGGGGGTATATAACCCCGGTAAGGATGAAAAGGAGCGGGTGGGTCGCTTGATCCGCATGTTCTCGGACCGCCGGGAGGATATTGAAGAAGCTCATGCTGGGGACATCGCCGCGGTATTGGGGTTGAAAAATTCTTTCACGGGAGACACGTTATGCGATGAGCAAGCGCCCATTCTCCTGGAGAATATCACCTTCCCCGATCCAGTGATCTCCGTGGCCATCGAGCCTAAGACCGCTGCCGACCAGGATAAGCTGGCGGGAGCCCTCCAGAAATTATCCGAAGAGGACCCCACTTTCAAGGTACGGACCGATCCTGATACCGGACAAACCTTGATTTCGGGTATGGGCGAGCTTCATCTAGAAGTGTTGATCGACCGCATGCTGCGCGAGTTCAAAGTCAAGGCTCGGGTTGGAAAACCGCGCGTTGCTTATAAAGAATCGATCACGCAGCCGGTGCCTGAGGTGGAGTACCGCCATGTCAAACAGTCGGGAGGTCACGGGCAATACGCCCATGTCGTCCTCGAGCTGGAACCCGGTGAAGATGGCAGCGGGATCGTCTTTGAAGATGATATCTACGGGGGTGCGATTCCGCAGGAGTTCATTCCCTCAGTGGAAAAAGGTGTTCGGAGCGCTGCGGAGTCCGGAGTGCTGGCGGGTTACCCGGTGACGGATGTGAAAGTGAGGCTGTATGATGGCTCTCATCACGAGGTCGATTCCAGCGATCTGGCCTTCAAATTAGCGGGTTCAATGGCCTTCCGGAAAGGGATTCAACGAGGCCGGCCCGTGTTGCAGGAGCCGGTGATGTTCGTGGAAGTGGTCATCCCGGAACAATTCTTGGGAGAGATCATCAACCAAATGAACGCGCGGCGTGGCAATATCCTGGGCATGGATGTACGACCCGGGGGGACGCAGGCGGTGCGAGCCATGGTGCCTTTGGCGGAAATGTTTGGCTACGCGACGGAACTACGATCCGCAACCCAGGGAAGAGGTGCTTTCACGATGGAATTCGACCACTACGAGAAGGTCTCAGAGGAACTGTCCGAGAAAATCGTTGCTGGTGTTTGATACAATATATGGGCTAAGTGTGATATCATCGATTATCATTGGAGCGAATAAGAACAAGGGTTTGAATCAGGAGAGCATTTATGGCCAAGGAAAAATTTGAACGAACGAAGCCGCACTTGAACGTGGGGACGATCGGGCACATCGATCACGGGAAGACGACCCTGACGGCAGCGATCACCAAAGTGTCGAGCATGTTGGGGTACGGCGACTTCATGGCCTTCGAGGACATCGACAAGGCGCCGGAGGAGCAGGAGCGGGGGATCACGATCAGCATCTCGCATGTGGAGTACGAGACGGAGAATCGTCACTACGCCCACGTGGACATGCCGGGGCACCGTGACTACATCAAGAACATGATCACGGGGGCGGCGCAGATCGACGGGGCGGTGCTGGTGGTGGCGGCCTCGGATGGGCCGATGCCGCAGACGCGGGAGCACCTGCTGCTGGCGCGGCAGGTGGAGGTGCCCAGCGTGGTGGTGTACCTGAACAAGATCGACCAGATGGGGGATCCGGAGCTGTTGGAGCTGGTGGAGCTGGAGCTGCGGGAGCTGTTGAACGAGTACGGGTTCCCGGGCGACGAGACGCCGATCGTGAAGGGGAGCGCGTTGGAAGCGCTGGAGAGCGAGAGCGAGGACCCGAACGATCCCGTGTACGAGCACATCCGCGAGCTGTTGCGGGTGATGGACGAGTACATCCCGGAGCCGGAGCGGGAGATGGACAGGCCGTTCATGATGCCCATCGAGGACGTGTTCACGATCAAAGGGCGGGGGACGGTGGTCACGGGGCGGATCGAGCGCGGCGTGATTCACACCAACGACCCGGTGGAGATCGTGGGCCTGCAGGACGAGATCATGGACACGGTGGTGACGGGCGTGGAGATGTTCCACAAGATTCTGGACGAAGGGCAGGCAGGGGACAACGTGGGCCTGCTGCTGCGGGGGATGGACCGGGACGAAGTGGAGCGGGGGATGGCGGTGGCCAAGCCGGGGAGCATCACGCCGCACACGCACTTCAAAGCGCAGGTATACGTGCTGAGGCAGGAGGAGGGGGGTCGGCACAAGCCGTTCTTCTCGGGGTACCGGCCGCAGTTCTACATCAAGACGATCGACGTCACGGGCGATATCCAGCTGCCGGAAGGGGTGGAGATGGTCATGCCTGGAGACGACGTGAACATGGAAGTGAAACTGATCGTGCCGGTGGCGCTGGAAGAAGGCGGTAAGTTCGCTATTCGAGAAGGTGGTCTCACCGTTGGCGCGGGCGTGGTCACTGAGATCATCGAGTAATAACTATGGCAAAACAGAAAATTCGCATTCGGCTGAAGGCATATGACCATCGCGTGTTAGACCAATCTGCGAAGCGGATTGTGGAAACCGCGGAGAGGACGGGCGCCCGCGTGGCGGGCCCTGTACCTTTGCCCACGGAAATCGAACGGTTTACAGTGCGGCGTTCAACGTTTGTGCATAAAGATTCTCATGAGCACTTTGAGATCAGGACCCACAAACGCTTGATTGACGTCCTGGAGCCTGATTCCCAAACCATCGATTTGCTCATGCGCTTGAATTTGCCGGCAGGTGTAGATATTGAAATTAAGATATAACGTCAAGGTGTGATTTCGTAGGTTGAGTTTGACAGGATCCCTTCATCGTGGAGGGCGAGAGATCGTGCGATAGAAGGGGTAAACATAATGAGCAGGCCATGGTATCATGGTCACGCAAAGAGGTGTAGGATAACGTAAGAGCTGTTCGGCTCGTGAGCACAAAATTACAGTTGTTCTCGTAAGAACCGCTAACTGCGTTGTCTGGGATGATGCAGCTAAGCCCTAGTTGACAGTCCCAATATATTGGATGAGTAGGAGAAAAAGTGAAATGAAAGGGCTCATTGGTAAGAAGATCGGTATGACCCAGATTTTCGATGATGATGGAAATGCTGTTCCCGTGACCGTCATTGAAGCTGGGCCTTGCTATGTTACACAGATACGCAGAGTAAATCCCGACGGGTATTCCGCTGTCCAGTTAGGGTATGCGGAGGCGAAACCCCATAAGCTGACCGGTGGGGAGTTGGGACATTTAAAGAAGCACGATCTGCCTCCCTTGAAATACCTTCGAGAGTTCCGCACGGATGAGGAACTGGAAGAAGGGGAGGAACTCACCGTAGAGGTCTTTGTGGAGGGGGAGCGTGTGGATGTCGTGGGGAAACCCAAAGGACGCGGGTTTACCGGGGTGGTCAAGCGGCACGGTTTTGCGGGCGGGCCGAAGACTCACGGCCAGTCCGACCGTTGGCGCGCACCCGGGTCGATCGGGTCGACGACGACGCCGGGCCGGGTCTTCAAAGGCAAGCGCATGGCGGGTCGAATGGGTAATCATTACGTGACCTCCCAGAACTTGTTGGTTTCCCGGGTGGACCCTGAACGAAATTTGATTGCTGTCCGTGGTTCTGTTCCCGGTCCCAAAGGGTCCGTGGTGGTAATCAAAGAGGCACGGAAACAATAGTTGGTTGGAGTGAGATTAACATGGAAGTAAATGTGATCAACATGAAGGGCAAGAAAGTTGACACCGTGGACCTCCCGGTGGAGATCTTCGATGCCCCCATAAAAGTCGATTTGATGCACCAGGCCTTCATGCGCCAATTGTCAAACCGGCGGACAGGGGCCCACAGCACGAAGAATCGTGGCGAAGTCTCCGGCGGAGGCAGGAAGCCCTGGCGTCAGAAAGGCACGGGCAGGGCCCGGCATGGGTCCATCCGCTCACCCATTTGGGTGGGGGGAGGAAAGGTATTTACCCCAAAACCCCGCTCCTATCGGAAGAAAATGCCCCAAAAGATGCGGCGGGCAGCCTTGCGTTCCGCGTTGTCCGTAAAATTGTCCAGTGAGGAATTGATCTTTCTCGATGAGCTGACGCTGGAAAAACCCAAGACCCGGCTCATGGCCCAAGCCTTGGATGATTTGGTTGGAGAGCACAGCGCATTGGTTGTCTATCCTGAGAAAGATGAGAATTATCAGTTGCTGATGCGGTCCATCCGCAATTTGCAGGATGCAAAGCTGTTGTTGGCAGATTATTTGAATATCCGTGATTTACTCGGCTACGAGAGGGTGATCATCGTGCAACCTGCGATTGATAATATCCTCGTCAATTTGCAAGTGGAGAAGAACGATGACCTCGATATATGATATTTTGCACCGACCGATATTAACGGAAAAATCGAGTCACCAGTATACGAAATTGAACCAGTACGTTTTTGAGGTGGATCTCAAGGCTTCGAAAAGCATGATCAAGGAAGCCGTGGAAACCTTATTTGATGTCCAAGTTGAGAAGGTCAATACCATGATCATGCCTGCCAAGCGGAGCCTTAACGCTCAAAATCGGCGGGTGATACTGCGCCGGAGTATGTATAAGAAAGCCATCGTCACCCTGGCCCCTGGTGATTCCATCCCAGCCTTTGAAGGAGTGCGCTAATGGCTGTCAAGAAATATAAACCGGTGACCCCCAGTTTGAGGGGAAAGACCGGACATTCGTTTGAGGAAATTACCAAAGAGGAGCCCGAACGGTCGCTCCTGAAGTCCCTCCATAAAAAGGCAGGGCGGAACATGCGAGGGAAAATCACCGTCCGCCATCGAGGGGGAGGGCATAAGCGGAAATACCGGATGGTGGATTTCCGGCGTGAGAAACATGGGATCCCCGCCAAGGTGGCGGCCATTGAATACGATCCCAACCGGACCGCACGGCTGGCGTTGCTCCATTACGCGGACGGGGAAAAGCGGTACATCATCGCTCCCGTCGGTCTGCGGGTGGGTCAGACGGTGGTTTCCGGTCCTACCGCGGAGATCGATCCTGGGAACAGTATGCCGTTGAGCAATATCCCGCCCGGAACCCGGATTCACAACATCGAACTCAAAGAGGGGCGGGGAGGACAATTGGTCCGCTCAGCGGGGACAGCCGCCCGGCTGGTGGCCAAAGAAGGTCGCTATGCTCAGGTGCGGTTGCCCTCCGGGGAGATCCGGCTGATTCTCCAGAATTGTTACGCGACCATCGGCCAAGTTGGCAACGTGGACCATGGGAGTACCAAACTGGGTAAAGCGGGATCCAAGCGCCACAAAGGGTTCCGCCCCACCGTTCGCGGTTCGGCCATGTCCCCTCGCGACCACCCTCATGGCGGCGGGGAGGGGAAAGCGCCCATTGGTATGCCCAGCCCGAAAAGCCCCTGGGGCAAAAAGACGTTGGGCAAGAAAACCCGGAAGACGAAGCGCACGAACAAGTATATCGTCCGCGACCGCCGGGAAGGGAAAAAGAAGCGTAAAAAGTAACCTGAAGTAGGCCATGTTGCAGGTCACGATATGTGAGGAGAAAATCGTATGTCACGATCGTTGAAAAAGGGACCATATATTCACCCTAAATTATTGAAGAAAGTGGAGAAGATGAACGAGCGCGGTGAAAAAAAGGTCATCCGCACGTGGAGTCGGGAGAGCCAGATCTTCCCCCAATTGGTAGGACATACCATCGCCGTTCACGATGGGCGGCGTCACGTGCCCATTTACATCACGGAAAACATGGTTGGACATCGCCTTGGCGAGTTCGCTCCCACGCGCACGTTCCGGGGACATGTCGCAGCTAGGAAGATGCGGAAGAAAGAAGCTGCCATGGCGGCTGCTGAGAATGTGAAGGAGATCTAACCATGCCGCGAGATGTAGAAGCGAAAGCACGTCATGTCCCCATATCCCCCCAGAAAGCGCGTTTGGTGGTCGATATGGTGCGGGGAAAGGACGTCATGGAGGCTTTGGATATCCTGAAATTCACGCCCAAGAAAGCGGCGCGATCAGTGACCAAGGTGTTGAACTCCGCCATCGCCAATGCGGAAAACAACTTTGGCCTCAACCGCTACGATTTATACATTCATCACATCGTCGCGGACGAGGGCCCGATGCGGAAGTGGCGTCGCTTTGGCGCCCGTGGTCGGGTCAAACCCAGACTCCGTCGATCATCCCATATTTCCGTGGTCCTTCGGGAGCGGGAAGAGGCCTAAGATGGATGACATGCACTCATTGGATTGGGAATTTGTTAACAGAATTATGAACGTGTAGGAGAAATTATGGGTCGAAAAGTACACCCGATTGGGTTCCGTTTAAAGGTCATCCGGACGTGGGATGCACGTTGGTACGCGGAAGGTGACGAATATGTAGAGCATCTCCAGGAAGATCTTGAGATCCGGAAATTGATTCAGGAGGAGAACCCTCGCGCCGGTGTTTCCCGGATTGAGATTGAACGCTTTCCTGGCAAAGTCCGGATCATCGTTCACACCTCCAAGCCCGGTGTGTTGATCGGTCGAAAAGGTGTCAACGTCAAGCGAACGCGGAGCCTTTTGGAGGAACTGGTAGGCAAGAATATCGATGTGGACATCCAGGAGATTGAGAACCCGGATCTGGATGCTCATCTTGTCGCCGAAAACGTAGCTCGCCAAATCGAGAGCCGGATCAGCTTCTCACGGGCGATGAACAGGGCCATCCAACGCACGATGCGTGAAGGGGCGGAAGGGATTCGCGTGGAAGTTTCGGGCCGGTTGGGCGGGGCGGAAATGTCCCGGACCGTGCATATGCGCGAAGGCCGGGTACCGCGCCAGACCTTACGAGCGGATATTGATTACGCGCTGGTGGAAGCGGCGACCATGTACGGGAATATCGGTGTGAAAGTTTGGATTTATCGCGGCGAAGTCTTGCCCACCCTCGAGGAAGAAGAAGAGGCGGAAGAGCACGGCGGGGTGTACGTCAGTAAGTAGGAAGCCTGCCGACCATGCGTCGGTCGGAATGATAAAGGATTACAAACATGTTGATGCCAAAGCGTGTTAAATATAGAAAGCAGATGCGGGGACGGATGAAGGGCAAAGCCCGGCGAGGGAATGAACTCCACTTTGGAGACTACGGTTTGCAGGCCCTCCAACCCTCGTGGATTACGTCCCGGCAGATTGAGGCTGCCCGGCGGGCCATGGTGCGAGCCATGCGCCGGCGTGGAAAAATTTGGATCCGGATTTTCCCGGATAAACCGATCACGAAGCGGGCAGCGGAAACCCGGATGGGAAAGGGAAAAGGGGAAGTGGAATATTGGGCTGCGGTTGTCAAACCGGGCCGGATGATGTTTGAAATTGGTGGAGACGTCGCTGACAGTGCAGCGCGGGAAGCGTTGAGAAGGGCATCCTATAAACTCCCCATCAAGACCAAGATCGTCACCAGAGAAGACGAAGTAGGAGAATAGGCATGAAACCTGATGAGATCCGTGAATTATCAACGGAAGAAATCAAAGCTCGTCTGGATGAAGCCCGGGAGGAAATGATGAATCTCCGGTTTCAACAATCTACGGGAGAGCTAATCGATACGACACGGCTTCCACAAACGCGGCGGAATATCGCTAGATTTTTAACGATACTCAATGAACGTGAGCGGGAAGCGGAAATGGAAGGTGAAGCATGAGTGATCGCCGGCGGTTAAAAGGTGTAGTTACCAGCAATAAGATGGACAAGACGGTGAAGGTTGAACTCACCCGTCGCTTTCGACATCCCTTGTATAAAAAGGTCATCGATCGCCACAAGGCGGTGATGGCTCATGATGAATTGGGCTGTGAAATCGGAGATGAAGTGACGATCGTCGAGTCGCGCCCCCTTTCCAAAACCAAGCGCTGGGTGGTGGAAGAGATCACCCGCCGCACTCGCCCGGTAACGGAAGCCTAAGCGGAGTTAGCGATGATACAGCAAGAATCGAAAGTAAAGGTTGCAGATAACTCCGGGGCTCGCGAGTTGCAGGTCATTCGCGTGCTCGGGGGGTCGACCCGCAGGTATGCCCGGATTGGTGACGTCGTCGTCGGCTCCATTAAAGGGGCCTCCTCGGGGGGATCCGTCAAGGCTCATGAAGTGGTCAGGGCGGTCGTGGTCCGCACGGCAAAGGAGTGGCGCCGGAATGATGGTTCCACCATTAAATTTGACGATAACGCGGTGGTCATCCTGGACGCGGATGGTACCAATCCCAGAGGGACGAGAATTTTTGGGCCCGTCGCTCGGGAACTCCGAGATAAAGGGTATATGAAAATCGTTTCCCTGGCGCCAGAGACGGTCTAAGCAAGTGAAGCAGGAGTGATGGTCGTGAAATATAAAATCAAGAAAGGTGATCAAGTAGAAGTCATCAGCGGGCGTTCCGAAGACAAGGGAAAGCGTGGTGAGGTCATTAAAGTCTACCGCGATAAGGATCGGGTGGCTGTCCAGGGTGTGAATATTCGGAAAAAGCATCAGGGTCAAATCCAGACCCAGGGGCGGACGATGACGCCCGGCATTATCGAATTTGAAGGGCCGATTCACATTTCAAACGTCATGCTGGTTTGCTCTGCCTGCGGCGAACCTACTCGAGTGGGCGTGACCCGGGAAGACGGCAAGCCGAAACGGGTCTGTAAACGCTGCAGCGCGGTGATCGATTAACCGGTTGGAGATGGATCATGAATAGATTGAAAGAACGCTATAAACAGGAAATCGTCCCGGAATTGAAGGGAGAGCTCAATCTGGACAACGTCATGCAGGTCCCGCGGATTGAGAAGATCGTCCTCAATATGGGGGTGGGCGATGCCTTGGATAACGGGAAAGTGTTGGACGATGCGGTAAGGGACTTGGCCAAAATCACCGGCCAGCAGCCCGTGGTCACGAAATCTAAAAAGAACGTGGCTAATTTCAAACTCCGGGCTGGTGTGCCCATTGGCACGAAAGTGACCCTGCGGGGCTACCGGATGTGGTCCTTTTTGGACCGTTTGATGAATGTTGCTTTACCGCGGGTTCGCGACTTTCGCGGCGTCTCCCCCCACGCCTTTGACGGGAGAGGGAATTATACCTTGGGTTTGGATGAACAATTGGTGTTTCCGGAGATCGATTACGATGAAGTGGATCACGTCCAGGGCTTGGAAGTCAGCATTGTGACTTCCACGCAGGATGACGAATCAGGGCGTGAGTTATTACGGAAGCTTGGTATGCCATTTAAGAAGGAAGGTTAACCTATGGCTAAGAAAAGCATGATTGCGCGAGAAAAAGACCGCAAATATGAAGTCCGTGAAGTGAATCGCTGCAAGAAATGCGGTCGACCACGAGGTTATATGCGGCGATTTGGATTGTGCCGTATTTGTTTTCGAGAATTGGCATTAGAAGGGAAAATCCCCGGCGTTGTCAAGTCTTCTTGGTAAGTTGGGCGGAGGATAAAGAATGAGTGTAAGTGATCCTATTGCTGATATGCTGACAAGAATTCGGAATGCTGTCCGAGCTGAACATCCCCATGTGGCCATGCCCAGTTCGAAATTGAAAGCAGCCATTGCGAAGATATTGGAAGATGAAGGCTTTATTGATCGGTACGAAGTTGTGGAAGATGAGAACTCGGGCTTCAAGACCCTGAAAGTATATCTGAAGTATGTGGGGAAGCGCCGAACTCGCAAATCTGTGATCACGGAATTGGAGCGAGTCAGCGTTCCCGGTCAACGTATTTACGCTGGCAAGGATGAAATCCCTTACGTGCTTTCGGGCATGGGGATTTGCATCCTGACGACTTCCCGGGGTGTGATGACCGGACGCCAAGCACGCAGTGATGGTGTTGGCGGTGAGATTCTTTGTAAGGTTTGGTAATGGCTTATACTGACGAACGCAGTGTACGGGTGTGTTCGGATAGGAGCAAGGAGAAGGAACTGTGTCACGAATAGGTCGACTACCGGTGGAAGTCCCATCGAACGTTGAAGTAAAAATAGATGGCTCCCACGTGCGCATCAAGGGGCCGAAGGGAGAACTCGAGAACACGTTTTCTTCAGATTTAGACATTAAGTTTGAGGATGGAGAAATCCTCGTCACCCGTCCCTCGGATAACCGATTTTTGCGGTCATTGCATGGGACGACGCGAGCGATTATCAATAACATGGTCATTGGTGTCACGGATGGTTACTCCAAAGAGCTGGAATTGGTGGGTGTTGGCTACCGGGCGAACATGCAAGGCAAGTCCCTGGTCATCAATGTCGGTTTTTCTCACCCGGTGGAGATTGACCCTCCGGATGGGATTGAATTCGAGGTAGGGGAAAAATCGAGGGAGATCGTGGTCAGGGGATATGATAAGCAAAAAGTAGGTCAGGTAGCAGCTGACATCCGCAAAGTCAGGCCACCGGAACCGTATAAGGGAAAAGGGATCCGGTACAAAGGTGAATACATCCGCCGCAAAGCAGGAAAGGCAGGCAAGGTGGTGGCGTAATATGGCGAAACAAAAATCTCGTTCCGAAGCGCGAAGACGAAGACATCAACGGGTTCGCCGCAATATATACGGCACCCCGAAGAAACCGCGGTTGAACGTATTTAAAAGTCTCAACGAAATCTATGTCCAGATCATCGATGATTTTCAAGGACACACGTTAGTTGCGGCGTCAACCATCGATTCTGAATTGGGGGATGAAATGGACGGTTTGACAAAGACGGAACAGGCCGCCCTGGTCGGAAAAGCCGTTGCCGAGCGTGCCCAGGAAGAGGGCATCGAAGAGGTGGTTTTCGACCGTGGTGGATACAAATATATAGGCAGAGTCAAAGCGTTAGCTGAAGCTGCTCGTGAACACGGGTTGAAATTTTAGGTACGCGCGCAGGAGTATCGTATGTCGAATGGTTATCAAGATAGGGCAGAACAAGAGATTGACGAGCGGATCATCAATATCGAGCGAGTGGCGACGGTCGTCAAAGGCGGACGCCGCTTCTCCTTCCGTGTCACGATGGTAGCCGGTGACCAAAAAGGGAAAGTGGGCATGGGGATGGGGAAGGCGAATTCCGTCCCTGACGCCATCCGCAAAGCATCGGACCAGGCCAAAGCGGATATGCACCCGGTGGCGGTGTATAACACCACCATCCCCCACAAGGTGGTGGGAAAAGTGAGTGGAGCGGAGGTGATGCTCAAACCGGCCTCGGAAGGTACGGGAGTGATCGCAGCGGGGAGCGTTCGCGCTGTGGTCGAAGTCACCGGCATCAAGAACATCCTCACCAAATCTCTGGGCAGTGACAACGCCATGAATATCGCTGCTGCCACCATCAACGGGCTTGAGAAATTAAAAGACCCCCACGAGGAAGCCGCCATCCGCGGGGTGGATATTAAAAAGGTCATCCCTTTCTGGGATAGGTAAATAGCTTATGGCGAAAAAGAAGAAAAAGTCACCCCGGTTGCGCGTGAAACTGGTCAAAAGCGCTAGCAGCCGCACACCCAGGCAGCGGAAGACGGCGGAAGCCCTGGGCTTGCGGAAGATCAACCAGGCCGTTGAAGTCCCTGACAATAAAAGCACGCGAGGGATGATTGCCTGCATTGAACACATTGTTCAGGTGGAAGAAGTGGGTTGATGAAGGTGAATGATTATGAAACTACATGATTTGAAACGAAACGAAGGTGCAAAACAAAAAAGAAAGCGAGTGGGCAGGGGGTATGGCTCGGGGTACGGGAAAACAGCCGGCAGGGGAACGAAAGGTCAAAATGCCCGCAGCGGCGGGGGTGTCCCTTTGTGGCACCAGGGCGGAGATACACCGTTTTTCCGCCGCCTGCCCAAAAAGCCGGGGTTTAACCCTCCCTTCCGCGTTGAATTCCAAGAGGTGAACGTGGAATATCTGGCCCATTTCCCGGAGGAGGCGGAGGTCACACCCGAAGTGTTGGCAAAAGTGAGGTTGATCCATGACCCGGAGAAACCTGTGGTCATCCTCGGTCGAGGTGAATTGGAGGTTCCCTTAAAGGTAAAAGCCCACCGGTTTTCCAAGAAAGCCCGGGAGAAGATTGAGAAAGCTGGAGGCAACGTGGAGGTTATAGAATCGTAAGCGTACTCGATCTTGACGGTTTGGGGAGACATTTCTGCCTGACCGGTCATGAGTAGGAGTTCCTGATTATGAAGAGATCTGCTTGGCGTTACCTATGGAAAGCTGAAGATATCCGGCGCAAACTGTTGATCACCTTGATCATTCTGGTTATCTATCGTCTTGCTGCCCATGTCCCTGTACCGGGAGCGAACCGGGACGTGATCGCCTCGATTATGGCCGGCGGCGGGGCAGGGAGCACTTTCCTGGGGATTTTGGATATGCTCTCCGGAGGAACAGTATCGAACTTCTCGGTCCTGGCTATGGGCGTTTACCCCTATATTACCGCCCAAATTATCCTGCAGCTGCTGGTCCCCGTCATCCCCTCCCTGCAGCAGAAGATGGAGGAAGATCCGCAGGAGGGTCGGAAATGGATGGAAAAATGGACCTATATCTTGGCTGTACCCATGGCCGCTTTACAAGCGGTGGGGCAGATCCGGATCTTCTCCAGTTTGGGAGGCGGAGTCTCGATCATCGATAACTTTGGTTTCACCGGAAGTTCACTGGTTCCTTCCCTGGCGATTATCACCAGCATGACCGCAGGGACGATGTTCGCCATTTGGCTGGGAGAATTGATTTCTGAATACGGCATCCGCAACCAAGGGTTGTCCCTGTTGATCTTCGCCGGCATCGTATCCAGGATCCCTCAGAATTTCGTGAGGTTGATGGGGAATTCTGAAAACCAATGGCTGGTTTTGGCTTTCATGTTGGTCCTGACCGTGCTGATCATCTTTGCCATCATTTTCGTGCAGCAGGGCCAGCGGAATATCCCCGTCATGTATCCCGGTCGGCGCGTGGGTAACCGGCGCTCCATGCCCGTCAAAGGATCCCTGCCTTTGAAGGTCAACATGGCAGGCATGATCCCCCTCATTTTCGGCCAGTCATTATTGACCTTCCCGGCCATTTTAGCCAGTTTCTTCAGCAATTCGGACATTCAATGGCTGGCGAATTTATCCGTCAACGTCCAAAACCTGTTTGGCGGCGGCAGTCCCTGGTATTGGGCGTTATATTTCTTGATGGTGGTTGGGTTTACCTTCTTCTATACGGATGTCCTTTTCGCCCAGCAAGATTACGGGCGTAACCTGAAGCGATCTGGGGCGCAAATTCCGGGTGTGAGTCGGGGCGCCCCCACCCAGCGTTACTTGACGAAAGTGTTGCGCAGGATCACGTTCCCTGGCGCGTTTTTTTTGGGATTCGTGGCAGTTTTACCTTTCCTGGTCAGTTTGGTCATGCCTGGAATGGGTGCCTCCGGTTCGGGGACGATGCTCATCACCTCATCCGGTTTGCTGATTGTGGTGGGTGTGGTCCGTGATACATTCCAGAATATCGATGCCGAGCTCAAGCTGCACGGGTATGATGAAACCCTGCTTGTTCGGTAAACGCATGATCCATAAGGTGAAGCCATGTCAATGCAGACCTGCCTGATCCTGCTGGGCCCACCGGGAGCGGGAAAGGGAACTCAAGCCGAGATTCTCGTTGAGGAGAAAGGGTACCTTCACATTTCATCAGGCGAATTGTTTCGTAGAAATTTGGAAAACGAGACAAAGCTTGGGAAAAAAGCAGCCCAATACATCGATGCCGGAGAACTGGTCCCGGATGAGATCACCATTGGCATGGTGGAGAACCGGATCCAGGAGATCGATCCTGGCACGGACTTCATTTTAGACGGGTTTCCTCGGACTTTGGGCCAGGCGAAGGCTTTGCCTGAGATCCTGGCGGACTATGACCCT
Organism: uncultured Anaerolineales bacterium; assembly: GCA_964481465.1. Classification (GTDB taxonomy): domain Bacteria; phylum Chloroflexota; class Anaerolineae; order Anaerolineales; family UBA11858; genus B10-G9. Next base: position 49,140 of record CAYZTL010000016.1, on the reverse strand, counting down.
GAGGTGAGGGAAATGGTCTTTTACCTTCACGTCTCCTACTCGGAGTTGATTGAGCGCCTGACGGGAAGGTTGACCTGCCGGGCCCACGGCCATGTTTTCCATAAAAAGTATGATCCTCCGGAAGAGGAAGGCATCTGCGATTATGACGGGTCGGAACTTTACCAGCGTAAGGATGATCAGCTGGAGACGGTAAAAAACAGGGTTGATGTTTACATTGCCAAGACGAAACCCTTAATAACATATTATCGAGATCGGGGAATCCTTCTTGAAGTGGATGCCGGGCAGAGCGTGGAAGAGGTCGCGGCGGAAATAGAAAGGAAATTGGACGGGCAGCAATGGTAGTAGTGCAAAACGGCATCATTAAAAACGACCGTGAAATCGCGATTATGCGTGAAGCCGGAAGGATCAACGCTGAAGTGTTGGAAAAGGTGAGAGCTTTGATCAAGCCGGGCATCACCACCAGGGCGTTGGATGAAGCGGCAGAAGAACTCATCCGTTCCTACGGCGCGAGCCCCACTTTCAAAGGTTACCCCGGGCCGTATCCCTTTCCTGCTACGCTAACGGTGAGTTTGAATGAGGAGATGGTGCACGGCATTCCGAGCGGAAGGACTTTGAAAGAAGGGGACATCGTCTCCGTGGATTGCGGCACGACGTATAAAGGATTTATCGGGGATTCCGCATTTTCTGCAGGGGTCGGAGAGATCTCCTCAGAAGCCGAGCGTTTGCTCGAGGTGACCGAAGAGGCGTTGTATAAAGGTATCGAACAGATGAGACCTGGGAACCATGTCGGTGACGTTTCCGCGGCCATTCAGGAATATGTGGAGGGGAATGGGTTTCACGTCCCCCGGAAATACACGGGACATGGCGTGGGCCGGAAGATGCATGAACCCCCCCAGGTGCCCAATTTTGGTGTCCCGGGCAAAGGATTGGAATTGAAAAAGGGGATGACCATTGCCCTTGAACCCATGGTGCTGGTGGGAACGAACAAAACGAAGGTGCTTTCCGATAAATGGACGGTAATTTCAGAAGACCGGTCCTTAACAGCGCATTATGAACACACGGTCGCCGTCACTGAGGGTGATCCGCTGATTTTGACGAGGCTGTAAAGGGGTCTGGGGAAATAGAAGGTCATTTCCCTAGACTATGGATCGATATTAATCTATAATTATATTTTTGGCTTAGGGCTTGATTTTTAGAGTAAAGGTCAGTGATTTACAGAGGGAAGTGGCATTATGAAAGTATCATCATCGGTTAAGAAACGTTGTGATAAGTGCAAAATTGTCAGGCGCAAAGGCAGAGTGTATGTCATTTGCGAAAACCCGAAGCATAAGCAGAGACAAGGATAATTATGGCTCGTATACAAGGTGTTGACTTACCCCGCGATAAACGGATTGAGGTCGCGCTGACCTATATCTACGGCATTGGGCTGTCACGTTCGCAAGATATCTTGGAGGAGACCGGTGTGGATCCTGACACCCGGGTGCATGAACTGACGGATAAGGATATCACCAGCCTTCGAGAATTCATCAATCAGAATTACAAGGTGGAGGGTGACCTGCGGCGTGAAGTGCAAATGAACATCAAACGGCTGGTGGAGATCGGATGCTATCGAGGCATCCGGCACAAGAAAGGCTTGCCAGTCCGAGGACAGCGGACGCGGACGAATGCCCGGACTCGGAAGGGACCGCGGAAGACGGTTGCGGGACGAGGTCGACGCCGCGGCATGCAGAAGACTTAATCACGGGAAGTATTCCCAACCCTGCAGGTCGGGTCGTTTCCTGGTCGTCAAAAGCCATATCCCGGCCCGGAATCGGGGATGGGATCCTCTATTGCCTGGCTGGGTACCGGGGCTGGAAAGGGAGCCTTTCCTCCCGGCGGCTGAAGAAGACCCGGGCCCCCGGTGGTTGGTGAGGAAAAGAAAATAAGCAGAGTAGAAGAGGTACTATGGCACAAAAATCAAAAGGATCAGGCCGAAAAGGTGGCGGAAGGAAGAAAATTACCCTGTCATCCGGGCAAATTCACGTCCGGGCGACCTTTAATAACACGATTGTCACGGTGACCGATGACCAGGGCAACACAGTTTGCTGGAGCAGCCCCGGTTCGGTAGGGTTAAAAGGATCCCGGCGCAGCACCTCGTTTGCAGCGCGGCTGGCAACCGAAGATGCGGTGAAGAAAGCCATGGGGATGGGGTTACGGGAAGCGGATGCTTTCATTCGCGGTCCCGGGCCTGGCCGCGAGGCGTCCTTGCGGGCCATTGAATCCATGGGGTTGAAGTTAAAATCGATCACCGATGTCACATCTGTGCCCCACAATGGGTGCCGCCCCCCGAAAAAGCGCAGGGTATAGCTCGCAATGGATCGGGTAGGTTTGAAGTGTGAAACGAAGAGATAATCAAGTAGGTGTAATGAGGAAGAGGAATTTTTATGGCTAGATATCGTGGGCCGAAATGCAAAGTGTGCCGGCGGGAGGGAGAGAAACTGTTCTTGAAAGGAGAACGGTGCTATTCACCGAAGTGTGCCTTTGAGCGTCGCAGCTATCCCCCCGGTCAGCACGGCAGGAGCGCCCAATACCGTCGCAGCCGAGAATCAGATTTCTCGCGTCAGCTGCGAGCAAAGCAGAAAGCGCGCAGGGTGTATGACATTTCTGAGCGTCAGTTTAGACGTTATTACGAAACCGCGCAGCAACGCCGCGGGTTGACGGGCATGAACTTGCTGCAAATCATCGAATCCCGCCTGGATAACGCCGTTTATCGTCTGGGATACGCTGCAAGCCGCCCCCAAGCGCGCATGTTGGTGACCCATGGGCATTTTAATGTCAATGGGCGCCGGACAAATGTCCCCTCCGTGATCTTGTCACCAGGGGATGAAATTGCGGTGAGAGAGGGTTCGAAAAAGAGGACCTTTTTCAAAAACTTGAAAGAGGAGGCTGAAAACCGAACGCCGGTGGAGTGGGTTGACCGGAATCTCGACAGGCTGTCAGGCAAGGTGATTCGTTTGCCAGAACGCTCGGAGATTGATGGCAATCTCAACGAACAGTTGATCGTGGAGTACTATTCCCGGTAGCGATTTTCGGCGTAGTCAAGATTAACACATAGGGTGAGGTGATCCGTGTTAGGAATGAATAATATGGTAACCCCAAAGATCGAGCGTGTGGCAGAAGCTCGCGCTTATGGGAAATATGAAATAGACCCTCTGGAACGCGGGTATGGGATCACCCTGGGGAATGCGCTTCGACGGACGATGTTGTCATCCATAGAAGGTGCAGCTGTCACGTCCTTGCGCATTGCCGAGGTTGATCATGAGTTTGACACCATACCGGGCGTGCAGGAAGACGTCCTGCGCCTGATGTTAAACGTGAAGCAGCTGCGTTTGAAGCTGCATGAGGGCGATATGGCCAGCATGCATTTGGAGGTGGAGGGGGAAGGTGTGGTCACGGCGGCGGATATCATCGCCCCTTCGGAGGTGGAAATTGTCAATCCGGACTTATATCTCCTCACGGTGGACGGTCGGGATACGCCCCTCACCATTGAGATGACCGTGGGTCGAGGGAGAGGATATATTCCCGCTGAAGAGCGCAAAGACCGCTTGCCCATTGGGGAATTGCCGGTGGATGCCATCTACAACCCCGTCCGCAGGGTCAATTTTGAAGTCAGTTCAGCGCGGGTGGGGCAGAGCACGGATTATGACAAATTGACCATGGAGGTCTGGACGGATGGGACCATCGAACCGGAAGAGGCGCTGAGCAACAGCGCCAAGATCCTGATGGGGCATTTGCAGCACCTGTCCGGCGTGACCGCGGAATCCCTGGCGGCCATGGTCGAGGAAGAAGAGCCGGAAGAACCGGAAGATGAGGTCGTGGAAGTGCCCATTGAAGAATTGGACCTTTCCGTCCGGGTCTTCAATTCCCTGAAACGGACCGGGATCACCACGGTGGGAGAGGTCTTAGAACTCCATGAGAAGGGAGACGATGCCCTGCTGTCCATTCGCAACTTCGGCGTGAAGAGCTTGGCTGAACTGAAAGAGAAGTTGGCTGACCACGGCTTTATTGAATCAGAAGAAGACGAGTCGGAGTAGAGATTATGCGACATCGAGTATCGGGAAAGAAATTAAATCGAACCTCAGCCCAGCGCGGCGCTTTGCGGCGAACGATGATCACCCAGCTGTTTGAAAACGAGCGGATCCGCACCACACGGGCGAAAGCGGAGTTCATCCGCCGTCCAGCTGAGAAATTGATCACCTTGGCGAAACGGGCTCAGGGCGCCGACGAAGATCAAATGGTGCACGCCCGGCGGATCGCCAGCTCGCGTTTGGGGAATAACAAGGAGATCGTCAAGAAGTTGTTCGATGATATCGCCCCGCGTTATATGGAACGCCCTGGCGGTTATACGCGCATGTTCAAGCTGCCGCCCAGGACGAGTGACGCTGCGGAGATGGTCATCTTGGAGCTGGTGGAAGAATAGCTCAGTTTCTGGCAGGCGTGGATGAGTGATCGCTTCAAAATCACCTTAGCTTACGATGGGACAAACTTCCACGGCTCACAGCGCCAGCCCGATTTACGGACGGTTCAAGGCGAGGTGGAAGGGGCGCTCCGGGAGATCGATTGGCAGGGTGACGCGGTCTTCTTTGCAGGTCGGACGGATGCCGGAGTGCATGCGGCAGGACAGGTGATTGCCTTTGACATGGACTGGGCCCACTCGACGGGTGATTTGCAGCGGGCGTTGAACGCCAGCCTTCCCAGAGATATTTCGGCGCGGAAGGTACAAAGGGTAAGCGCGGATTTCCGTCCCCGTTACGACGCCCTTTACCGCCGATACAGGTACTGGATCCGCTGTGATCCGGTCCGGGATCCTTTACAAGATCGATATATATGGCAGGTGTGGCCGGAAGTGGATTTAGGCCGCTTGCAAAAAGCTTCCTCTCCCCTGGTTGGCGTGCATGATTTTGCCGCCTTGGGAAGCCCTCACCAGGAGGATGGGAGCACGGTCCGGGAAATTCGAGAAGCCGCGTGGCGGAAGGAGAATGATCGGTATATCTTCCAAATTGTGGGTAACGCGTTTCTGTACCACATGGTCCGCCACATCGTGATCTTGCTGGTGGAGATCGGCCAGGGCCGAAAGCCAGTCAAGCAGGTGGGTCACTATCTGGATCACCCGGGTGGGCCTCCTGCCAAAGGGCTGGCCCCTGCCCGGGGGTTGACATTAGTAGAAGTCGCCTATGGTGGTCAATGAATATATCCATACTGTGGTGCTGGGTTGAAGTTTGGAAAGTGTTGATTACGAATATTGGGAGCAGATGATTGTGAGGAAAACATATTATCCGAATGCGGAGGACGTTTCCAGGGATTGGGTTTTGGTCGATGCAGACGGTGAAAACCTGGGCCGATTGGCGACGCAAATCGCCACCCTCATCCTTGGCAAGCATAAACCCCAGTTCACGCCCGGCGTCGATGTCGGCGATTATGTGGTCGTCGTCAATGCCGAAGGTGTAGAGGTCACGGGGAAAAAACTGGACGAGAAGATGTATTATCGGGAATCCGGTTATCAGAGCGGGTTAAAGCAAATCACGCTCCGGGATCAGTTGAAAAAGAACCCGGAACGCGTCATTGAACATGCGGTGTATGGCATGCTGCCGCATAACCGCTTTGGAAAGAAACTGAGGAAGAAGTTAAAGGTGTATGCTGGGCCTGATCATCCCCATCAGGCGCAGCAGCCAAAACCTATGGATGAGGTCCTCCCCTCATAAAGGTTGAGCAGAATGATTTCGTGAGATCGACACTGAGAGCGATCTCAAGTTTGAAGTGCAGGAAGGAGAACGTATGGCAGAATATTTTGAAGGCATTGGCCGCCGAAAGGAAGCCACAGCGCGGGTTCGAATTCAGACCGGTTCTGGGGAGTTCCTGGTCAATGATCGAGATGTAAATGAATACTTCACTCGGATTGGTGATCTCGATGCGATCATGGATCCCCTGGATGCCGTTCCTTACAACCGTGCTGATTTTGATATCAGCGTGTATGTAGAAGGCGGCGGCACTACCGGGCAGCGGGATTCTGTGAGTTTGGGATTAGCGCGCGCTTTGCTGGAGATGGATCCTGATTTGCGCACCACGCTCAGCCAGGGAGGTCACCTGACTCGAGATGCACGCGTCAAGGAGCGCAAGAAACCGGGGCTCAAAGGCGCACGCAAGGCACCAACTTATACCAAACGGTAATTTCATCGAAACCCTGGCTCACTTTCCAGGGAATTCGACGTTACATCGTACCTGTTGGCGCGAAGACACCTCTGGCTTTCATGTGTTCTTCGCGCTTTTGTTTTCCAGATGATGAATACGAAGGCAGATTCCAAAGAGAAGATCATCCTTCTCGGGCTCGGTCCCGGGAAGGCTCAATTATTGACCCGGGAAGCGTGGGAGGTTCTTTCAAACGCTTCCGAAATTTATCTCCGCACGCGGAAGCATCCCACGGTTGCAGGGTTTCCTCCTTCCCTTCAAGTCCATTCCTTTGACAGGTTTTATGAGGATGGGGAGTCCTTTGCGGACGTGTATGAGAGGATTGTGGAACGGGTTCTGGCGTTGAGCGAACGTCCGGAAGGGGTGATTTACGGTATGCCGGGTGATCCGTTCGTCGCTGAGGCGACCACGCCTGCCATCATAAAAGAAGCCGAATCTCGGGGCATCCCCTATCGGGTGGTGCCGGGTATAAGCTACATCGAACCTACTTTTTCAGCCTTGGGTGTGGATCCTTTGCCCCACACGGCCCTTGTGGACGCCCTGGAGCTGGCCCGCATGCATCACCCTCCCTTTCCCCCAGATGCCCCGGCCTTAATCGCTCAGGTGCATTCTTCTCTGGCAGCCTCCAATGTCAAATTGACCTTGATGGCAGTGTATCCGGATGAACATCCGGTGCACCTGGTGCATGGGGCTGGGACAAGTTCGGAGAAAGTGGAGTATCTCCCCCTTTACCAGGTGGATCGCAGTGAGCATGTCGGGTTGATGACCTCTTTGTATGTCCCTGCCCTGGGTAAAGGGACATCATTTGAAGGTTTTCAGGAGATCGTCGCCCATCTCCGGGCTCCTGATGGATGTCCCTGGGACAAAGAACAGGATCACCAATCCCTGCGTCCGCATTTGTTGGAGGAAGCCTACGAAACCCTCACCGCCATCGATGAAGGCAACCCCGAAGCCATGGAAGAGGAGCTGGGCGATTTGCTGCTGCAGATTGTTCTCCACGCCCAAGTAGCCAGCGAATACGGCGAATTCAGCATGGCCACCGTGTTGAAAGGGATCCACACCAAGATCGTCAACCGCCACCCCCATGTCTTTGAAGATCTGGATTTGGAAGAGACGGGGGAGGTACTTCAAAATTGGGAACGCCTAAAAGCGCAAGAGCGCCGTAGTGAAGGGAATGTGGAGGAGGGGCTGCTGGACGGCGTCGCCCCCGCCCTGCCCTCCCTCTCCAAAGCGCAAATATTCCAAAAGCGGGCCGCACGGGTGGGCTTTGATTGGCCTGATTTGAGTGGGGTGTTGGCGAAAATCCGGGAAGAATTGGAGGAGCTTCGCCAGGTGAAAGACCCCCAATCCTGTCAGGCGGAATTGGGGGACCTGTTGTTTGCTGTCGTGAATCTCTGCAGATGGCATGAAGTGGATGCGGAAAGCGCCCTCCGGGAGGCGAACCAGCGTTTCAAACAGCGATTTTCTTATCTGGAAAAAGTCGTTCAGGACCAAGGGCGGGAATTATCGGAATTGACCCTGCGGGAGCTGGATGACCTCTGGGAATCAGCCAAAGGGCAAGAGTAACCCTCCTTACCCCTGACCTTTTTTTAACCAAATAGAAAGGTTGATAAAGAGCCCCGCCAGCAGGAAGGGGAATCCACTGATCAAGGCGGCGATGAGACGATTGTGGCCTGCGGTGAACACCGCGAAGATGGCTAAGGCAATGCCGCTGATCGCCGTCAATATGCCGCCTATTTGGATATATTTCCAACTGATACCCACACTGGCACAGGCGAGGAGGATGAAGAGGGAAAGCAGAACCCCTTCCATTGGGGGAGGGGGGGTACTCTTGGCGATGTCCTCAACCGCACGAAGGACCAATATCAAGAACCAAAACAAACTCGCTAGTGTACCCAAAATCAACCCGATCCATTTCAGTTCAGGGATGGGTCGCTTATCTGGCGTTCCCATGGTGCCTTCCTTAAGTAAGGATCCTTTTCAATATCAAGCAGTTTACAAGCCGCTGATGATATCCCCAAAAATCTCCCCTCCCAAACCGGATGCGCCTTTTCTCTCTCCCTGGTTGCCGGAACGAGCGGCGACCGCGATGCGGTCCGCTAAGCGGGATAGGGGCAAGCTTTGCAGATAAACTTTGCCGGGTCCGGTAAGTTTGGCGAGGAAGATCCCTTCACCGCCGAAAAGGGCATTGGTGAACCCGCCCACGAATTCGATGTCATAGTCTACGCTGGGGGCAAAAGCGACCAGGCAGCCCGTATCCACTTTGAGGGTTTGCCCCGCCTGGAGGGTTTTTTCGATCACCGTGCCTCCGGCGTGGACGAAGGTCAGCCCGTCCCCAACCAGCTTTTGGAGGATGAAGCCTTCGCCGCCAAATAATCCCGCCCCCAGTTTTTTGCTGAAGGTGACTTCGATTTCCGTTCCCCTGGCTGCGCATAAGAAAGAATCCCGCTGGCAGATGAAGGAACCGCCCAGATTCTCCAAGTCCAGGGGGATTACTTTTCCGGGGAAGGGAGCTGCAAAGGCGACGCTTTTTTTCTCCGTTCCCTCGTTCAGGAAGGTGGTGATGAAGAAGCTCTCTCCGGCGAAGACCCGCTTCACACCTTTGAAGAGGCCGCCACCCGTGCCGGTTTGCATCTTGACGCCCTTGTCCATATAGAGCATGGTCCCCACCTCGCCGCGTACGCCTTCTTGGGGATCAAGCTCAATTTCCACCATCTGGAGATCGTCGCCGTGAATCGTGTAATCAATCACATCCGCCATATCATTACTCCTGTGAACGAAAAATTGGATTTGCTTTCTGGATTGTACTATATATCAAGGGGGTTGCGAAAAAAACACCCCGATGGGGGAACATCGAGGTTATCAGCTGGGGGCCAGGGATTCGAACCCCGATTTACGGTTCCAGAGACCGCTGTCTTGCCATTAGACGAGCCCCCATCAACGATGGGTATTTTATCACTTCCCATCGGGTTCGTCAAACTACGACTCCCTTTCCGGAGTGGGAGAGTGCGTTGGGTCCGGCGCTGTCCCTTCAGGATAGATCGATCCGTAAGCTGGGTTCACTTACCATTCCGGTTCTTGTTATCGGATCGTAAAGAGTGTGCTAAAATTTGGTGAAGGCCGTGATCCACATCAGGGATGAAAGATTCCCCAGGTATGTCAAGGAGTGAGCATGATGACGAATAACGAGAACGAGTTGTCCGATTTCATTCGCGACATCATAGAAAAAGACCTCGAGGAAGGGACATATGACGGGCGGGTGCACACCCGTTTTCCTCCCGAGCCTAACGGATATCTACACATCGGTCATGCCAAATCCATCGTCTTGAATTTTGGGATCGCCGAACAGTATGACGGCAAATGCAATCTGCGCTTTGACGACACCAATCCGACCAAAGAGGAGGAGGAATTCGTCGAGGCCATGATCGAAGACATCCGCTGGTTGGGGTACGATTGGGAAGACCGCTTGTTTTACGCCTCGGATTATTACGAACAACTTTACAAATGGGCCGTCCAGCTCATCAAAGACGGCAAAGCCTATGTGGACGATTTATCTCCCGAGGAAATTCGTGAATACCGGGGCACGCTCACCGAGCCAGGGCAGGAAAGCCCCTACCGGGATCGGTCGGTGGAGGAAAACCTGGATCTCTTCCAACGCATGCGGGTGGGAGAGTTTGAAGAAGCTGCAAGGGTGCTGCGGGCCAAGATCGATATGTCCTCCCCAAACATCAACCTCCGCGATCCGGTGATGTACCGCATCCTCCATGAAACGCACCACCGTACGGGGGATGAGTGGTGCATCTATCCTACCTATGACTGGGCCCACGGCCAATCGGACTCCATTGAGCGCATCACCCACTCCTTGTGCACCCTGGAATTCAAGAACAATCGCCCCCTCTACAATTGGTTTCTGGACGCTTTGGATATCTACCATCCCAGGCAAATTGAATTTGCACCTCTGAACATCACTTATACCGTGATGAGTAAGCGCAGGTTGATTCAGCTGGTGGAAGAAGGGTATGTGGATGGCTGGGACGATCCCCGCATGCCCACCCTCTCCGGGATGCGCAGACGGGGCATCACCCCGGAGGCGATCCGCAATTTCATTGAGCATGTCGGAGTGGCCAAGACGGAAAGCACCATTCAGCAGTCCAAATTTGACCATTTTATCCGCGATGACCTCAACGCCCGGACGCCGAGGGTGAACGGCGTCTTGCATCCCCTCAAAGTCGTCATCACCAACTACCCGGAGGACAAGGTGGAGATGATGGAGTTCCCCAACCATCCGGGAGACGAGAGTTTCGGGACGAGGGAGGTCCCCTTCTCGAGGGAAATTTACATCGACCGGGATGACTTCCGCGAGGATCCCCCCAAGGGGTTCTGGCGCCTTTCTCCGGGGAAAGAGGTCCGGCTGCGCTATGCGTACTTCATGACCTGCCAGGAGGTGACCAAAAATGAAGAAGGGGAGGTGGTGGAGCTACGCTGCACCATCGACCCCGAAACCCGGGGAGGGGCGGCGCCGGACGGGCGGAAGGTGAAGGGGACGCTGCACTGGGTCTCGATCCCTCATGCGCTGGATGTGGAGGTCAGGGTTTACGACCGCCTGTTCTCTGATCCCTTCCCACTGGAGGTTGAGGAAGGGGGCCATTTCACGGACAGCATCAACCCCGACTCCCTGCAGGTATTGCCCCATGTCAAGGTTGAACCCAGCGTGGAAGGGGCCCAGCCTAGGGACCGCTACCAATTTGAGCGAGAAGGTTATTTCTGCGTCGACCCGGATTCTACAGAAAAGAAGCTGGTCTTCAACCAGACCATCGCTCTTTATGACACCTGGGCGAAAATCGAGAAAAGGCAGGAACAAGAGCGGAAAAGAAAAAAGTCGTAAATGAAGCGCTGGAAAGTGAAAACGCCCCGCAGGGGGCGTTTTTTGTTTAGATATGATTGGTAGGAGGAAATATTTAGGGGCCCTTCAATCTCCCTCCGCCAAATCTCTGAGAGTCATCGCAGCCCCATCCAGGCGTTCGATGACGGTTTCCTTGCCGAGGATGGAGATGATGTCGAAAAGCGGAGGGCTGACTTTTTGACCGGTGAGGGCTTCACGAAGCAAGCTGAACAGCTGGCCTGCCTTCAGATCCAGCTCATCGGCCAGCTCCCGGAGCGGTTTCTCGGCTGTGTCCCGGGTGATGACCGGGACTTCTTGAAAAAGATGGCTCAACCGCTGGGCTGCGTACGCTGCCTGGGAGGCGCTCATCTTCTCGCTGATGATCCGCTCTGGAACCAGGTCCACATCCTCCTCGAAGAAGAACCCAGCCATATCGGTGACCTCGGTTAATTTCCCCGTCCGGGTCTGAATAGCTGCGGCCACATCGGGCAGAATCTCCTCATCCACTTCATACCCTTCCCGTGCGAAGTAAGGCTTGATGCGCTGCGCAAACTCTTCCACATTCAGATTCCGGATGTGCAAACCGTTGAAATGGTCCAATTTGCTGAAATTGATCGCCGCCGGGGAGGGATTCAGTTTCTCCAGGCTGAATTTATCGATCAAATCCTCCATCGGAAAGAACTCCGTCCGGTCGTCATAGCTCCAGCCCATGAGTGCCAGCCAGTTGTTGACTGTTTCCGGTAAATACCCAAACTCCTCCATGTCCTTGACGAAAATCGGCTGCCCTTTTTGGCGGGCCTCTTCCATATCCCGTTTGCTCAATTTCCCTTTCCCGTCCGGTTTGAGGAGCAGGGAGAGGTGAACCCAAACGGGCTCCTCCCATCCAAAGGCATCATAAATCAGCTTGTGAACCGGGAAGGTGGGCAGCCATTCCGCGCCGCGGATGACATGGGTGATGTCCATCAAGTGGTCATCCACCATGGCGGCCAGGTGGTAGACGGCCAACCCGTCTGACTTGATGAGGATGATGTCGTCCAGGGTTTTATTCTCGACCGTGATCTCCCCGCGCAGCAGGTCGTGGGCAGTGGTCGTCCCCTGATTGGGGGCTTTGAAGCGGATCACATGGGGTTCACCGTTTTCGACCCGTTGGGCTGAATCTTGGGGATCGATATGCCTGCATTTTTGGTCGTATCTGGGGTTTTCGCCCCGGGCGATTTGTTCTTCCCGGATGCGGTCCAGCCGCTCAGGCGAGCAAAAGCAGTAATAGGCCTGGCCTTTTTCAACCAATTTTACGGCGTGGTCCTGGTAGATGGATTTGCGCTTTGACTGCCGGTACGGGGTGTGCGGGCCGCCTTTGTCTGGACCCTCGTCCCATTCCAAGCCCAGCCAGCGCAGGGAGTGCATGAGGTCTTTCTCCGAATCCTCCACATAGCGCTTCTGGTCGGTATCTTCAATACGCATGATGAAAGATCCCCCGGTTTGTTTGGCAAGCAGGTAGTCATATAATGCGGTGCGCGCTCCCCCGATGTGCAGATATCCAGTGGGGGAGGGGGCGAAGCGAACCCGGGCTGGTTTTGGTGATCTGGTCATAAAAGCTCCCATTCAAGGTTTAAAAGGGCGTTATTCCCAAGCTGTGCGAGCTTCCTGAGAAGGGATGACAGCTAGAATTCCAATTCTTTATGGCGGAGGATGATGCTTTCCACCAGACCGATGCCGATGAACAGGGTAATCAAAGAGCTCCCGCCGTAACTCACGAAAGGCAGGGTCAGGCCGGTCACCGGGAGGAGTTTGAGGTTCACGCTGATGTTGACGATGGTCTGGAAGGTGATCAAGGCGGAGACGCCGTAAGCGGTCAACGCGCCGTAGGTATCACCCGCCAGTCGGGCAGCGCGCAGGCAGCGGTAGATGATGAAGGCCAGCAGGAGGAGGACGACCATCGCCCCGGCGAAACCGAACTCCTCAGCAAGGGCGGAGAAAATGAAGTCGGAATGGCGTACTTTCAGAAAGCGGAGCTGTACTTGCGAGCCGCTACCGTACCCCCTGCCCAACAATCCTCCGGAGCCAATGCTGATCAGGGCTTGTTGGACGTTGTAAATCGCCCCATAGCTGGCGTCTGGGTCGGGAAAAAGGAAGTTGATGATCCGTCGGATTTGGTAGGGCTTGATCAAACCCCCGGTTTGCTCGGGGTTGTAGCTGAGGAGCATGAGGGGGAAGCCCATCACCAAAGCCATGATCCCCGCCCCGCTGGCGATGAGCAGTTGTTTGACTTTCAACCCGCTGGCCCACAGCAGCGCGAACCAGAGGACGAGGATGACGATCGAAGTGCTCAGGTCGGGCTGGATCAGGACCCAGATCATGATCCCCGCGGTGACCAGCAAACTGCGCAAAATGGTCAGGGGCCGGTTGATCTTTTCCATGTTTTTGGAGAAGAAATCCGCCAGGATGAGGATGATGATGATTTTTGCGATCTCCGAAGGCTGGATCAGGATGGGTCCTACTGTAAACCAGCGCCGGGATCCGAAGAGGGCGGCCCCGAAGAGATAGAGGACAGCCAGGATGCCGGCGGTGAACAGGTAGAGGAAGTTGCTTACCGCGCTCCAGTAGCGGTAGTCGATGATCGCGGTGAGGATCATCACCGCAAAACCGACCGCGGCAAAGATCATTTGCTTGGCGGTCGTATTGGCTTCCACGAGGGTGGGATTGCCAGCGATGGCGGAGCGGATCATGGCCACGCCGAAGATGGTCAGGAAGGCCACCGCTCCTAAAAGCCAGAAATCGAAATGACGCCAGGAGATGTTTCGCATAGGCTAATATCTGCGCTGTTCTCCACCGACAATGGGGATGTCAGCGATTAAACGCTGCTGTCGCCCCTCCTGGGCGATGTCTATTTTCACAGCTTGCGGGTCAATTTTGATGTACCGGGAGATCACATCCAGGAGGTCATCCTTTAAAGAATCCATCGTCTTTGGTGTGAGATTGGTCCGGTCATTGATGAGTACCAACTGTAATCGCTCTTTGGCCTGTTTTGCGCTGCTGGGTTCTTTAGAGAACAAACGGGTGAGAAAGTTAGCCATGCTATTTTTCTCCTGTTCCGAATACGTTGGAGATCAAACCGAAGAGCCCGCTTTGTTTGTTCAGGTCTAGGAATGGGACGGATTCCCCCTGGAGCCGGCGGCTGACGTTGCGGTACGCTTCACCAGCCACGCTCTTCCCATCCAGGGCTACGGGGACCCCGGTGTTGGTGCTGATGATCACGTTCTTGTCTTCCGGGATGATGCCGATGAGCTGGATGGCCAGTAAATCAACCACATCGTCCGCGGAGATCATAGTTTTTTGGCGCACCATTTCAGGGTTCAAGCGGTTGATCAATAACATCCCCGGGCCCTTCTCTTCCGCTTCGATGATCCCGATGATGCGGTCTGCATCCCTTACGGCGGAGACTTCAGGGTTGGTGACCACGATCACCTCGTCCGCTGGAGCGAGCGCGTTTCGAAATCCGCGCTCAATGCCTGCCGGGGAATCGATGAGGATGTAATCCACCTTGGACCGCAGTTCGTCGCACAGACGGACCATATCGGTGGGGGAGACCGCGGTTTTGTCCCGGGTTTGGGCAGAGGGGATTAAGAACAACCCGGGGATGTGTTTATCCTTGATCATGGCTTGCTGCAGCCGGCAGCGACCTTCAACGGCGTCCACCAGATCGTACACGATCCGGTTTTCGAGCCCCATGACCACATCCAAATTGCGCAGCCCGATATCCGCGTCAATGCAGGCCACTTGATGCCCGTCCTTGGCGAGGGCTGCGCTGATATTCGCGGTGGCGGTTGTTTTCCCAACCCCACCCTTCCCAGATGTGATGGTGATGATTTTAGCTGCCATACACAATTCCTCTCTAGCCTGCCGTTATCTCGCTTTGGCGTCCCAGGTACTGGCGATCACCTGGCCCTCTTTGAGTTGGGCGATCTCGGGTTCTAACCGCTTTTCCTCTGCGGGGGAGATGCTGATTTTATCCGCGATCCGCAGTTGGGTGGGGGACAGCTCCAGGGCGCAGACCACCGCGTCCTGATCCCCCCGGGCGCCCGCGTGCACGGTGCCGCGCAAGCGCCCCCAAACGATGATGTTGCCCCCGGCGATAACCTCCGCGCCGGGATTGACATCCCCTAAAACGACCACGTGACCAGGGTGCTTGACCTTGTGCCCCGAACGCAGGGTGCGGTGCACGAATACCGCCTCCTCTCCCTCGATAGTCGAGGATGTGATCTCCTTATCCTTATCCGAAATGGATTGGCGGATGCGGATCGACAAGCCCAGATTTTGGGCCGTCCGCTCCGTGACCAGGGATGTGCTTTTCACAGCCCATAAGGTCACATTTTGGTCGGAGAGGGCATTCCGCAAGGAGACCAGGTGATCCGCTTTCAACTTGTGGTTCCCGACGTCCAGGGCTAAACGACCCCCCTCGAAGAACTCTTTGTTGTTTCTGATGTGTTCCAGGAGGGCTTTTTCTCGTTTATGCCAGTTTCCGGGGCCGATTTCCACCAGAATGCCGTCCCTGATCCCTTTAATTTCGATGTCTTTTGTCTGCATTCCCCAATCTCCAGCCTGAATCGTGAAAACAGGCTTGTTTTGTAGAATACATGTTCTTATTTTCAGATTATAGCACGAACTGTCAGGGATTTCCTGCTCTGGTGTCGATGGTTTTCAGCTCGAAATAGGCCTCTATAACCCGCCGGACGATGGGAGCGGCCACACTGGCGCCTTCTTTGCCGTTGTACACAAAGGCTACCACCGCGATCTCCGGGTTCTCGTAGGGGGCATAAGCTACCGTCCAGGCATGGGAGGGCCAGCGACCGTAAACACAGAGCCCCTTCTCGTTGGCGAAGGTGTCGCAGTATTCTGCCGTGCCTGTCTTCCCGGCAGCCGGGATGCCTATATTCTCGAAGGGATCTTCCAAGGTGCCATCCGTGACTGCCATGCGCATCCCCTCCTGGACTTTCTCCACCACCCAGGGTTGGACGGTGGTTTTCTCGCCGGTTAACTTCGCCTCGCATCCCCCTGCGCTGGTGGGGTTGATGAAAACGTCGATGACCGGGTCCTTCGTGATGTCCCATTTTTCCTCCACCTGGAAGGGGACGATGGCCTCCCCTCTTTCGTCCGTGATCTCCCGGATGATGGTCGGTTTCACCACCACCCCGTCGTTGGCGATGGTCGCCCCGGACATCAAGACCTGCAGGGGGGTGGCGGTCACAAATCCCTGGCCTACGCCAGTGATGTAGGTGTCGCCCGTGGACCAGTTCTCCCCGTGGGCGATGCGCTTCCACTTCGGCGAGGGGATGATCCCGTTTTCTTGGTAGGGGAGTTCAATGCCCGGATTCTCGCCGTAACCCAAGGCCCGGGCGTAGGTCCCGATCCGGCAGATGCCCAGGCCCTCCGGCACCTCGCCGGGGACGCCGCTTCCCGTCTCCTCCGCGTCCCCGCCGCTGAGCTGGTAGAAGTAGACGTTGCTGGAGTTGGCGATCCCTCCCAGGAAATCTAACTCTCCAAAGCCCTCATCCTTCCAGTCCACGTAGGTCCGGCTCCGGCTGGGGTCATTGGGCGTGTATTTGTTGACCAGTTTGATCTCCGGAGGTGTGGTGATCACCTGCTCAGGGTCGACCACCCCTTCGTTGAGCGCGCCGACCGCGGTGGCGATTTTGAACACGGAGCCCACGGGGATTTCCGCGGCCACCGCCTGGTTGATGAGGGGATCTCTGACGTCCGCGTTGAGCTGTTCCAGGTAATAGGCGGGGATGAAGCGGGCCATGCGGTTGTTTTCATAGGTGGGGTAGGAGACCATAGCCAGCACTTCGCCCGTTTGGGGGTTCATGGCCACCACCACGCCGCTGGTCATCTGAATTTCTCTGAGGTACTGGTTCCAGTCGTTGATCTCTTTGAGTAGGATGGATTCCGCCGCCTGCTGCAGGCGGGTATCGATGGTAGTGTAAATATTTTGTCCGGGAATGGAAGGGATGACAGGCTGCACGTCGCGGATGATCTTTCCCGCTACGTCCACCTCGACC
This sequence comes from uncultured Anaerolineales bacterium, assembly GCA_964481465.1. Classification (GTDB taxonomy): domain Bacteria; phylum Chloroflexota; class Anaerolineae; order Anaerolineales; family UBA11858; genus B10-G9. The sequence continues at coordinate 31,977 of CAYZTL010000016.1, read as the reverse complement.
AGGCGCTTACCCGGCTTCCCGGAGAGGATGGATTGGTAGGACAGTTCCAGTCCCGCATAGCCGACTTTATCGCGGGCGGCGACGAAGCCCCGTTCCGTATAATACTCCTCTTCCGCGCTGGGAATGGGCCCCAGAAAGCCGACGAAATTCGCGGTCAGATCCCCGGTTGGGTACTCGCGCACGGGTTCAATTTCCACAGAGATCCCGGGCCAATCGAGGGCGTTTTCCTGGATGAGTTTGGCTGCCGTTTCGTCGATGTCGCAGGCGATTTTCACTTCCCGGTAAGGGGCACTCTGCTCCCCGTAGCGGATGATTTGGGAGATGCCGTGGTTGGATAAGCAAGGGACGAACGGGTTTTCCAGGGTGATTTCACCCTGGTTGATAGGCACATCGATGTATTTCGCCAGGGAGCGGACGATGTCCTGCACCGCCCCTTCGTCATCCGGCAGCTCCGCCGCGATGACCACCACATTGTAGGAGGCCACATTCCGGGCCAGGACGATACCGTTGCGGTCGAAGATCACCCCCCGGGCTGGGGCGAGGTTGATCTCCCGCAGACGGTTCTCTTCCGCCTGGGCTTTCCAGGTCTCCACGTTGAGGATCTGGATTGTGAATAAACGGAAAATGAAGATCAAAAATATACTCCCCACCAGGATGGCGAAGGAGAGGAAACGGTTATCTTCGATTTTGTTTCTGATTGTGGACGTGTTCTTCATAATTTAATTTCTTGCGGATAAATTTGACTGGCTAAATCTCCTATGATGATATATACAGGGATCGTGAGCATCAAATTCAACAGCAAACTGGGAAGCGTGATTGACTGCAGCACAGGGATGACCTCCAACCTTGTCCCCTGGAGGAAGATCACCAGGGTGGTCATCAAGTGTATGAACATTGTACCAAGCAGAGTCAGAAATAGCTGAATCAAAAATGAGAATTGCCATAACCGGCGGCCCAACAGCCGGGCGAATAGGACCAGGGTCAGATAGCTGAGGGTGTAAATCCCAAAAGGAAGGCCGGAGAAAAAATCGGTGATGATCCCTCCTGTGATCGCCCACTGCCAGGGATGTTTCACCCGTTCCTGGAGGGCCCAGGCGATGATGACCACCATCACCAGGTCTGCCGTCCCCTGAAGCAAAGGCATCCGGCTGACGATCGAAGTTTGGATGATGGCGATCAGGCTTAAGAATGGAATGCTGAGCAGAATGGATATCATTTCATTAACGTGTATCTTAGTAGTGGGAGCTCAGGGGGATTCCGGGGTGGGAATCAGGGGGCTGACGTCTACGGGATTGAAGTTGGTAATCACCATGACGATGTCCAGGTCCGTGAAATCTGTCACCGGCTGCACAGAGGCGCTTTGGAAGAGCGCGTATTCCGGGCTCCTGACGCTGGTCACCTGGCCGACGATGATGTTTGCAGGGTAATTTCCGCCCAACCCGGAGGTGAGGATCAGGTTCCCCGGGGATACAGCAGCGTCTTGGGGGATTTGCTCCAGGCGGATGTCACCCGTGATCGTCCCGGTCAGGACCGCTTCGCTGCGCGAGGGTTGGACGCGGACATTGATTTTCACCCGCGGGTCGGTGATCAGCTGCACCCGGGCGCCTTTGGCGGTCACCTGCGCCACCCGCCCTACCAGACCGTTCTGGGAAACGACCGGCATTCCCCGCTGCAGCCCGTCATCGGAACCCCGGTTGATGATGATGTAGTTCAGGAATGGGCTGGGGTCCCTGCCGATCACCGTGGCGCCCAAGTATTTATGCTCCGGCTGCGCGCGGGCGAAGTCAAGCAGCGCGGACAGGATCTCATACTCCAAAAGCTGCTGCTGGAGCTCGACGATTTGGGCTTCCAGGCGCGCGTTCTCCGCTTCCAGTTTCTCGCTTTCCTGGCGGATGAGGGCCACATCCCGGGGCGCGGAGAAGAAATCCTCCAGTCCTTTGAATTGGCGGGAAAACCAGGTTTGGGTGGATGTCAGAGGGGTGAGTACAGCCCGAGTTAAAGGGGGGATGTAACCCCCTAAGGCGAGCAGGAAGACCCCCAAAGCCAGTAAACTGAACACGAATATGCGGATGGAATTTGGAAACTGGTCGTTCATAAATCAGGGTGTGTGATCATCAAGGGAGCGGGTGCGCTGCCGGCCACCTTTTCCCTGAGGTTCTGTTCAGATCGTCGTCAAGGGGTGGGTTATGCCATAAGAGAAAAATAAGGTCTGATCGCTCATTCCTGCTTGGTCGGCTGGCGTTCCAGGCCCACGAAAAGGCCCTTCCACTTCTCAAATTCTTCTAAAGCGATGCCTGCGCCCCGGGCCACACAGCTGATGGGGTCTTCCGCTAACCAGGCCCGGAAGGATAATTCATCGGTCAGCTGTTGATCCAATCCCTGCAGTTGGCTTCCGCCGCCTGCGAGGCAAATCCCGGTATCCATTAAATCCGCCATGATTTCCGGCGGGGTTTCATCCAGGGAGTCCTTGATGACGTTGATGATGGTCTGGACGGAATCCGCGATCCCCTCCCGGAGTTCGATGGAGGAGATCTCCACGGAATCCGGCAGGCCGGTGATCAGGTTGCGCCCCCGGACCGTGGTCGTCTTTTCCTCTTTCAATGGGTAAGCGGAACCGACGGCGATTTTCGCCTCTTCCGCCATCCCCTGGCCGATGAGGATGTTGTACTTATTGCGCACGTATTGAATGATATCCTCATCCAGCTCATCTCCGGCGACCCGCAAGGAGCGCGAGGCGACCACGCCCCCCATGGACATGATGGCCACCTCGGAAGTCCCGCCGCCGATGTCCACGACCATGCTGCCCCTCACTTCATCAATGGGCAACCCTGCACCTAGGGCGGCAGCGACCGGTTCTGGGATGAGGAAGGTTTGCCTGGCGCCCGCTGCCATGGAGGCGTCGTACACGGCCCGTTTCTCCACCGCGGTGACGCCAGCGGGGATGCCGATCACCACCCGGGGGCGGGGTACGGGCACGATGCTCTGCTGGTGGGCTTTGGCGATGTAGTATTCCAGCATCGCCTCCGTGATCTCAAATTCGGAGATCACCCCGTCCCGGAGGGGGCGAATGGCAATGACGTCGGCCGGCGTCCGGCCGACCATCTCTTTCGCAGCAGCTCCAATGGCGATGGGCTCATTCGTCCGCTTGTTGATCGCTACCCAGGAGGGTTCATTGATGACGATCCCCTTCCCGCGGACGTTGATTAACGTGTTTGCGGTGCCGAGATCGATGCCGATGTCCAGTGAAAAGCGTCCCAACAGCCAGTCGAAGGGAGAAAATGCCACGATTTCGCTCCTTTTTTAATACCAGGTAGATTATACCAGTTTTATCGCCCACTGTTAGGATGATATACGGGATCGAAAAAGGGGCTTTCGGGGTCCCAAAATGCTCCCTTAAAAGCGCATTAAGGGGGGAAATGGCCCTTTTTTGCCCCTTTTCAGGCCCCCAGTTTTACCGTAGGACATGATTGAGCTCATTAAAGACCTGGAGCGGTTCCCATCCCTCTCTCAAAGGTCCAGTTTTCACGGAGAGGGAGGAGAATTGGGTATAATGGAACAAGTTGTTGGGCTTAATTATAGGAGGAAATCATGGAAGGGCGTGTGACCACAGATCATTTGAAAACCATCCTCAGCTTTCCCTTTCAAGATGAGCGTTGGGTAAGTAAACTGCTCGTTGCCTGCCTGTGGGTCTTTTTAGGCTTCATCCCCGTTCTCCCATACGTGCTCCTCTTGGGATATGGGGCTTTGATCATCCTCAAGGTCGTGGAGGAGGGTGAACCGTCCCTTCCCGCCTGGGATGACCTCACCCGGATCTTCAACCACGGTTTTCGCCTTTTTGGCGTGGGATTTGTGTATTCCCTTCCCTTTCTGCTCTTGATGGTCTTGGGTTATGGGGTCATGATCCTCTCCGTTCTGACCTTGGAATCCAGCCTGATTTCGGAAGGGGCAAGTGTGGCCTCCATCCTGGTCAGTTATCTGGTCGGCTTTGGGCTGATCGGGTTAGGGGTTCTGTTGGCCTTTATTACCAGCGTCTTCCTCCCTGTGGCGGGTTGTCACGCTGTGGTGGAGCGGGATTTTGGGGCTGGGTTCCGCTTCAAAGAATGGTGGTCCATCTTCCGCGCCAATTGGGATGGGTTTCTGATTTCCTTCTTGCTCCTCTTCGGTGGGGGCATGGTCGCCTACTACGCGTCCCAATTCCTGATCTTCACAGTAGTTCTGTGCTGTCTTTACCCTTTTGTGATGGGCGCCTTGAGCGTCTACTTCTTGATCGTCGGCAGCGCCCTTTTCGCCCAGGCTTATCGGGTCGGCCGGGAGGAAGTGGCGGCTGCGGCTGCATAAAGCATTCAAATTTGATATATATCCTTTCTACAGAGCATCAGCCTGAAAGTTCAGGTTGGTGCTTTTTCCTTGCTTAATGAGTAACAAACAGCGTATAGACTTGAAATTTAGCCGTAATTGTTGTACAGTGGAATTATCACCGATGATCCAAGGTGGCCGAAGCATAACATAACGGGTGGCTGATCCACATCTTGTGAACGGGGGAGAGTCAGCCCGAGGTGGGAAATCGTGCGCGCCGCCGCTTTGAGGGGGTATGGGAAAGATGTATGGGTCCTATGCCTTTTAGGGTTGATAGGTGCCGTGCTGGGGTGTTCCGCTCCGGAACCGGTCCTCCCGATTTGTGAGATCCAAGGCCGGGGGTTTGCTTCCCCTTACGAGGGTGAGGTGGTGGTCACGGAAGGGGTGGTCTATGCGCTGAAAGAAGATCCAGCGCCTACCGGTTTCTTCCTGGAAAAAGAAAGCTGCGATCCGCACCTGCTGACCTCGGATGGGCTCTTCGTCACTCTGGATAACCTCCCGGATAACCTTTCAGTGGGGGATGAAATCCGGGTCAAAGGGGCGGTAGGGGAAGTGGATGGACAGACCGTCCTGGAAGCCTTGGAGGGTGAATTGGAAATCCTTTCGGTGGGGCATATGCTTCCGGAGCCTGTCAATCTGCTTGAACAATTCGTCCGCGGGAACCTTTACCCTCGCCTTGAAAACTGGGAAGGGATGCTGGTCCGGTTGCCGCGGGGGGTCATCGCTGGGCCGACAGACGCAAAAGGCGTCTCCTGGCTTCTGCCCGGGGCGCTTGAGGAAGGGGAGAGAATCCACGGGGTCGCGACCCGGGACTGGCCCCCTTTATGTGTGATCGGGGAAAGAGAAATGTTCCCGGAAGGCTCTCTCAAGGTCGGGGACCAGTTGAACTTTATCATCGCGGTTTTAGAAGAGACTCAGAGGGGATTTTGCTTGCGGGTCACGGATAAGGTGGACGTGGAAAGGGCAATCGATCGTGTCCCTCTTTCTCCTCAGCTGAGAGGGTTTTCTTTGGCGCATGTGCGCCTGCCACGCCAGCCATCTGCCGTTTCTGGTCCTGTACATCCTGAGCACATATCGCTTCGAGAGGAGCTAGGGAACCAAACGCTGGAAAAGATGGTCCGGGTCATCCGCAACGGCTTGGGGGAAACGGACCTTGTCGCTCTTCAGGGGGTGACCAGGGAATCTTTCTTAAACGAATTGGCCTCCAGGCCTGAGATCCAAACCGAGTATGATTATTTGCTCGTGGAAGGTTCGCATCCCGGAGGGTTGAACGCTGCCCTCCTGTATGATATGGAGTGGGTGCGGATCCGCGAAGCCCGGCTCCTCCAGGGATGTACATCTTTGCAGGATGGCTTGGGTCCGGATGGAAACGGGTCGAGGGATCTTCCTGAGAACGAAGTTACCTGTGATCGAAATGGGGACGGAAAACCGGATGGGAACCGTTTGTTTTCTCAACCACCTTTGTGGGTGGAGCTGGAATACGGCGAGGATAAGGATCCTTATCTGTTGATCATCATCCGCTGTCTGGAGGGCTCGGACGCCGACGAGGGTACCCGGACCCGCCGCCTGGCCCAGACTCAGTTTGTGGCGGATTTGGCGGGGAAGGCGGATCGGGCAGGGTTGATCATCATCGGGTCTCTCAATACTGGTCCAGATTCCCCCGCGGTGAAAACGCTGCTTGATCGGGGTTTGCACAACCTCCTGGAAGAGGTAGCCCTAGAGGATCGCTATACCTACCTGGATTACGGCGTACCCGGTATCAGGGATTATGTATGGGTAAACGATGCCCTTGCAGACGAGTTCCAAACCCTGCCCCTGCATATCAATGCGGACTACCCCCATTCCTATGGTTCTGACCACACCATTCTGTACCGTACATCGGACCATGACCCCCTACTGGTCTACACCCGCTGGAGTGGTCAGGTTTGGGATCCTCAGCATCCGGACCCGCGCCCCAATCCCCTGCTCCCCTCGACAGTTTTCCCTCCAGAGGGGTCGCCTACCCATACGCCCAGCCCCACTGCGACGCTCACCCCCTCCCCGTCGCCGACACCGTACCCCGCGGTCCTGCTGATTTCGGAGTTCATGTCCAATCCAGCAGGGGAAGAGCCGGAAGGGGAATGGATCGAAATATACAACCCGGAGAAATATGATCGCCTGCTGACCCATTACAAATTGGGAGATGCGGAGAGCCCCAATGATCGTGAGGGGATGCTCCTTTTTCCGCCCGGATATTACATAGAACGGGGAGAGGTGCTGGTCATTGCCAACCATGGGGATACCTTTTATCGTACCTACGGCTTCTACCCGGATTTTGAAATCCAAAACAGCCTTCCCCGGGTCCAGGATATGTGGCCCTATCTCCGCTGGGGGAGTTCTCAAGTGAGCTTGAGCAACCGGGGGGATGAAATCCTGCTTTTGGATTGGGAAGACCGGGTGGTGGACAGCGTTTCTTATGGAAATTCGGATTGGGAACCCTTCCAACCGCCCGTGCCCGCGCCCTCTCAGGGTCATTCTCTGGAACGGTACCCTCCCCACCGCGATAAAAATCGAGCCAGGGATTGGCGGGAGAAGGGGAATCCCTCTCCGGGCCGATTAGATCTCAGCACATCCACACCCACCCCAACGCCCACGCTGACGCCGACGCCAACCCTTACCCCTTCCCCCTCACCCCCCGGGCCGACGTCGACGCCAGCCCCGATCCATTTGCTGATCAGTGAAGTCTTGGCTGATCCTTTGGGACCGGAGCCGGATGGGGAATGGGTGGAAGTGTTCAATCCCAACGCCCATCCCGTCCCCCTAGGTCAGGTCAAAATCGGGGACGCATCGGGTAGGGGGGATCCGGAAGGGATGATGGCCTTCCCGCCGGGAGCCAGCCTTGGGCCGGGAGAGGTGATCGTGGTTGCCAACCGGGCTTCCGCTTTTCAGAGCGCTTACGGTTCTTTGCCTGATTATGAATGTCAATCAACCCATGCTGGCGTGCCGGATCTCATCAAGTATGGGACCTGGGCGGCAGGCAGCCTGCGTTTGCGGAACGGGGGCGACGAAGTCCTGATTCTGGGTCCTGGGGATCGGGTGGTGGACGATCTGGCCTATGGGGATTCGGGCTACAGTGCCTTTCAACCTCCCGCCAAGAAAGCGGGGGAGGGGAAATCCCTCCAGCGCTATCCTCCGGGCAGGGATACGGGAAGTGCGTCCGATTGGCGGGTGAGTGAGAACCCCTCCCCGGGGCGCTTGGACCATCCCACCCCCACGCCCCAGCCCACGCGAACCCCGACGCCGACCGCTACCCCAACCTCAACCTGGACCCCCACCCACACGCCGACGCCAGCTCCGGTCCGGCTCTTGATCAGCGAGGTGCTCCCCAATCCGGATGCGCCGGAACCAGCCGGGGAATGGATCGAAATTTACAACCCTCAGGCTTACTCGATTTCCTTGAGGGGAGTGAAGGTGGGGGATGCATCTGTCCCGGGAGACCGGGAAGGGATGGTCCTCTTCCCCTCAACCGCGGTGATCCACTCCGGAGAGGTGATCGTGGTTGCCAACCAGGGCAGCTCCTTTGCTTCCCAGTATGGGCGGTTGCCTGATTTTGAGATCAAAGACACCATGGCGAATGTGCCCGATTTGGAGAAGTATGCAGCTTGGTCCACATGGAGCGTTGAGCTGCGAAATCGGGGGGATGAGGTCCTGCTCCTGGATGGGGGAGACCGGGTGGTGGATGCTGTAGCCTATGGGGATTCAGACTACGGGGCGTTTCAACCCCCGGTCAAGAAGCCAGGGGAGGGGCATTCCCTGGAGCGCTTTCCTCCCCAGGCGGATCATGACAGCGCGGAGGATTGGCGGGAGCAGGATCACCCGTCCCCGGGCCAATTGGTGTGGAGCACGCCAACCCCTGCCCGTACCCCGACATGCTCACCGACGCCTACGAATACGAGGACTCCGACACCCTCGCTGACATCCACATTCACCCCGACGCCATCGCCGCCATCCACCCCCACGCCGACCTCTACACCGACCTTTACCCCGACACCGTCTCCTACATTGGTCCCGGTCCCATCCGTGACCCCCAGCGCGACGTCGGCTCCCACGACGACACCGTCGCCTACATTGGTCCCGGTCCCATCCGTGACCCCCAGCGCGACGTCATCTTCCACGACGACGGTGACCGCAACCCCAAGTCCGGGTTTTACCCCGACCCCTACGCCGCTGCCGGTGGTCATCCTCCTTAATGAAATCCATGCGGACCCCCACCCGGAAGACGGGGATGCCAATGGGGATGGGACGAGACACAGCGACGATGATGAATTCTTGGAATTTGTCAATATCAGCGGGGGTGTGCTCGACATCAGCGGGTGGACGGTCCATGATGAGACAAGGAGAAGGCACACCTTCTCCCCCGGGACGCACCTTTCCGACGGCTGCGCTGTGGTCGTCTTTGGGGGTGGATCGCCGAGTGGAGCCTTTGGCGGGAGCTTGGTCCAAACCGCGGGCTCCCTGGGTTTGAACAACAGGGGCGACACCGTTATCCTTTTTGATGACGAGGGGAGGGTGCGCGCTTATTATGCCTATGGTTCTGAAGCGGATCACGACCAATCCCTGACCAGGTACCCGGACCTCTTCGGATCCTTCCTAAGGCACGGGGAAGTCATCGAGGGCGTGCTCTTCTCGCCCGGTGTGAAGGTGAACGGCACACCGTTCGGCAGCTGTCCTTGATGGTTATTAGACCTCTGAGGTTGGGGACGCAGCCCCTATAAAACCTCCCAGGTCTGGTTGATTAAGCGGAAAGAACCGTCTCGAGGAGTAGACGGTTCTTTCCAGTGCGGAGATGGGTATGGAATATTTCGGTTAAACCTGGCGGATGATCAGGACCACTTTCCCCTGGATTTCCAGATCCGTGGAGGGATCGACGTAAATGGGATCCATGGTCGGGTTGGCCGGCTGCAGGCGGACCCGATCGCCTTCGAAATAATAGCGTTTTAAGGTGGTTTCGTTTTGTTCTTTAAGGCGGACAGCGACCATTTCCCCATTGCGGGCTTCTTGGGCCGGTTTCATGATGATGATATCCCCGTCATTGACCATGGCGTCGACCATGGAATCCCCCTCCACTTCCAGCGCGAAAAGGGTTTCGTTTTCGACATTGCGGGGGATGAGGCTGACCGCCACATCCACCACGGATTCCGCGTCGAAGAGGCTGAAGTCCGATTCCGGGATGGGGACCGGTTCGCTGGCTACGATTCGTCCTAGGATGGGGATGTTCAAGGTCTCCTGGATGGAATCCGCCATAACTTTGACTTTGCCAATCGCCCGTTCCACCTTCTCCCGGGCTGCTTTCCTGATCTTCAAGCTGCGGGAGATGTTCTCTTTGCGTTCGATGTAGCCCATTTCTTCCAGCTGTTCCAGGTAGTAGTTGACCATGGACGTGGAGGTGATGTCGGTTTGAGCGCAGATCTCCCGGTAGGATGGGGCATAGCCGTGCTCAGCCCGGTAGTTTTCGATCACTTCCAGGATTTGCTTGTGGCGGTCCTTTAATTTCTGACCTGTTTTCGGAGCCATGACGGTCCTCCGTGGGGAATAGTGGTTAAAAAAGTAGAATATTTGTGCTACTTCGGATTATACACGAACATTAGTTCGATGTCAAGCGTGAAAAAAGGCTGCTTCTCCCTTGCACCCTTTCCCCCAATCACTCCATCTCCCCCTCACTCACTTTTTACTCCCACATATTCACTCGCCTCCAGCGCCGCCAGGTTGTCCTCCGCAAAGCGGGGGTGAAGTTTAATCGCCTCTTTAAACGCCTCTATGGGGTACCACCCCGTTTCCCGCAGGAGAACGCCTACAGCCATGATCGCCCGGTACTCCTGCCTTCGCCCCCACCGCTTCGCGGACCGGAAATCCAATCTCCACGTCTGCGCTGCTGTTTCCACAGCCGGCAACTCCTCGCTGAGGATGAGGATGTCCTTTTCCGTGAGCGCTTCTATGCTTTCCTGTACCTTTCTAAACCCTTCCGGGAAGAGGGCTAAAAGTGCATCAGGCCTATCCACTCCCGTGAAATAGATCTCTTCCGGGCTGAGGACGACCTCGGCGATGGAATGCCCCGTCTTGACAGTCACCGGGTAATCGTTCCGCTGGGTGGTCTGTAAACCAGAAAATACCGCGCCCTGGCTGAACAGCGTCCCGGCGGTGCTGATCTTTGCCCCCGCAGCCCCGGCGATGACCACGCTTTTCTGCTCCTTAAGCTCGCTGCTGAAAGAAGGCTGGATGGCTGTCAAGCCCAGTACCTCTTCCCGTTGACGGTCACCGAGAGCCCTTTCCCGGTAACGTGCGCCAAATTCAGGGCGCTGATTTTGGTACAGAATCCCGGTCTTAAATTCCAGGCGTTCCAGGGTCTCTTCCAACTTGTTTTTACTGAATTGATTGTTAGGCACGAAGTACGCCGTGCATAATTCCCAGATATCGACCAGTGAAAACCCCTCATGCTGGATGGCTTGGGCCATCAAGTCGGGAAGGTCATTATCAAACGTGGTCGTCCGGGCGGCGAAGTTGGCGCCGTTGATCCCTATGCTGCCAGGGATGTCTAGGGGCTGCTCCAGGTGCCCATAAGGTGTGGTGGAGGTCCGGGCATCCAGGGGCGTGGTGACCGAATGTTCCCCGCCGGTCATCCCGTAGTTGAGGTTGTTGAACACGAAGACATTGACCCCGATATTCCGCCGGGCCGCGTTGAGCATGTGGTGCCCACCGATCCCAAATCCCCCGTCCCCGATGAGGGCGATCACCGTCAGCTCTGGCCGCGCCATCTTGATCCCGGTGGCGTAGGTCACGCTCCGGCCGTGCAAGCCGTGGAAAGCGTGGGTGTCAAAAAACTTATCGCTCAATCCCGCGCAGCCGATATCGGAGACAACGACCACTTCCTTGGGATCCAAATTTAGCTGGACCAGCGCCTGGTCCAGGCTGTGGATGATCGTGTGGTGCCCGCATCCGGGGCAGAAGGGGAGCGGGAGGGTGGTCTGGTTGAGGTAGGTCTCTCTTTGTGTGCTCATAGCAGCCCCCCTTGGTTCAAAATTTCCTGTGGGGAGATCAGCTTGCCGTCCACGCGGTGGACGCCGATCACTTCTTGATCATCCCTGGCCAGCCGTTCGACCTCCCGCCGGTACTGTCCCAGGTTGAGTTCGGGGACGATGATTCGCTTAATCCCCTTTAGCGATTCCTGGATGGCTTTCTCAGGGACTGGCCACAGCGAATAGACGGTGATCAGGGAGACCTTTTTTCCCTGCTGGCGAGTTTCATTTACAGCGGCCTTCGCTGAGCGGGCGCTGATCCCGTAACTGAGCACCGCGGTGTCTGCACCCTCTTCCAAATCCGCGTCCACCATGGCGATCTCCTCCACGTGGGCTTCGATTTTCGCGGCCAGATGGCGGTTGAGCCGGTCCAACGCTTTCGGGTCCTTGGTCAGGTAGCCTCGTTCGTCGTGGGAGGAGGTGGTGAAGCGCAGCTTGTGGGGTCCGCCAAAGGGGGACATGGCGGGGACCTCATCAAGCGCTTCGATCCCCAGGGGTGTGAATTCGATCTCAGGATCCGCCGTTTTCCGGGATCGGACTGGAGGGCGGTTTTCCCGGTCGATGGTCACGGTGGTCTTTGTTAAAGCGGTCTCTTTGTCGGTGGCCAGGAAGACCGGCACGCGGAAGCGCTCAGCCAGGTCGAAGGCTTTGATGGTCAGGGTGTAGCATTCCTCCACGGTGGTGGGCGCGAGGACGATCACCGGATATCCCCCGCTGGTCCCCCAGCGCAGAAATTGGATGTCCCCCTGTGCCCCGGTGGTGGCCGCGCCGGTGGCCGGTCCCATGCGCTGCACATCCACGATCACCATGGGAACCTCGCCCATGATCGCCAGCCCGATGTTCTCGCTGTAGAGGCTGATCCCCGGGCCGCTGGTAGCGGTCATCACCCGCCGGCCGCTCATCGCGGCGCCGATGCAAAAACCCATCGACGCGATCTCATCCTCCCCCTGGAGCACCAATCCGCCCACCTGGGGCAGATGCTCCGCCACATGGAGGAGGATGCCCGTCGCGGGGGTGATCGGGTATCCGGCGAAGAAATCGCACCCGGCATCGATCGCCCCCAAAGCGATGGCTTGATTTCCGTCCAAAAAGTGGGGCATAAAGTCATCCCTCCTGTTTCGTGAGGATTCTCAAATTCATTGTACTCACTAAAGCAGGTGGGCGTAGTGAAAAATGTCATCTGATCTTTATGTTGGAATGTTTGAACGTTGGAACGCTGAAACGTTCGGACCTTTAAACATTAAAACATTGCAACACTCTTGAAAGGGTCTTGACAAGGGGTAGGGGGTTGTGTACACTGGAATCATACCCAGAGAATGGCGGAAGTGGCATCACACTGGGGGACAAAGGACAACGAAGGACGACCCGGAACCCGGTCCTCATCAAGGCTCCGTCGCACCTTTTTGATGAGGAGTACCCATGAACAGGCAAGCGAATATGTACCGAGCCCTGGCCGCGCTCGCAGTGCTGGCCCTGCTGCTGGTGATCGCAGCCTTCCCGCTGCGGGTGCATGCAGAAGGGGAGGTGCCGTCGGATCCGGAACCGGTGAAGCCGCCGCCGATCGTGGGGATAAATACACGTGTGACGCTGTCGGAGGGGGATAAGGGGGAGATCGACCCCTCCGGCATGCTCACAGGTTTGGATATCGACATACCATTCTTGGCAGAACCACCTCATTACGTCGAAGTAGTTCCCCAGAAGGTGGAAAGGAAAACGCTCCTTGATCCCAGCCTGGCTGTACCCCAGCGCTACCAGGAGGCGGGGGAGGTGACCTGCGGGGCGGCGGCCCTGGGGATGGCGCTGGAGTACGCGGAGTTAGGGGGAGAAGGCGGGTCAGCTCCTTCGACCGCTGCCCTGGTTGCGGATCTGCGAAAAGCGGGTCTGCTCTATGAGGTTGGCACCGGTGTGGAGGAGCTGGCCTACGTCGCCCGGGAGCACGGGTACCGGGGGACATCGGCGTTCCATGGCTGGACCCTGGCGCAGCTGCGGGAGCAGCTGGAGCAGGGTCGCCCTGTGGTGGTCGCCCTGGGCGCCAACGGCCAGGGGAAGCCCGGCCACTTCGTGACCGTGACCGGGATCTCGGAGGACGGGGGGTGGGTGAGCTACAACGACCCCACTTTTGGGGCGCGGACGGTGCCCACTTCTGAATTCCTCAGACAGTGGGGCTTGCAGGGAAATTCAGGGTTGGTAGTCCGGGAATCTCCTCTCCCTGCGGCGGCGGACCCCATGCTGCCCTGGATGGGCTTGTTCGGGGCCCTGTCGATGATGGCCGTGCTGGTGGGGCGGGAATCGGCCCGGGAGGATCTCAAAGAGACCTATTACGCCTTACGCAAGACGCTGTCCGATCCCCGTCGGATGGGTCTGGGGGGCAGGCTGGGCGCTGGATCCCCGGCAGGGGGCACTTGCCGCGAGCCGGTCTATGGGTACAAAGCGGTCCAGCGGGGGTATAAGACGGTGGAGAAGGAAGTCCCTGTCTATGAGACGAAGCAGGTCAAGACGGGGTACAAGGTCGTCACCAGGCGGGTGCCCAACTACGTCACCAGGAAGATCCAGGTGGGGATGAAGAGGGTCACCAGGCGGGTGCCGCGGTATGTGGAGAAGCGGGTGCGGGTGGGGACGAAGAAGGTGACGGAGAAGGTCAAGGTCACCCGCTACCGCACAGAGCCTTATTATGAGTGGAAGAAGGAGACCAGGAGGGTGCCTGTCTACCGCACGCGGAAGTACGTCAAATACTACAAGCACAAGCGGGTCAAGGACTGGAAGCTGGTCCGCAAATACGGGCGGTTGACCCTGCAGCCGACCTACCGCTGGAAGCGTGTCCCCGTGTACGGCAAGCGCAAAGTGTGTGTAGGATGGAAGACGAAGACGGAGATGAAGCGGGTCAAGCGGACGAGAGTTGTGCCCTACACGGCGGTGGAGACGAGGACGAAGAAGGTGCCCGTCTTTGAGACAAGGCGGGTCCAGGACGGCTACCGCACGGTCAACGAGATCGTGCCGGTGTATGATTTCCGGACTTTTCAGGAAGGGTGGAAGACGGTCCACGAGAGTGTGCCTGTATATGAGGAGGAGCGCGTCCAGGTGGGCACGGAGATCGTGATCGAGAATGTGCCCAACTACGAGTTCGTCAAGGTCCAGACCGGCTGGAAGGAAACGCCTCCGCCCCCCTCAACACCCACGCCCACCCCGGGGCCAATGCCGGTACCGATGCCTAAACCTTACGCGACACCGTATCCGGAGAGCTTTGGAACCACGAACAAAGATACTCCTGAATTGGAAGGTAAATGGGTGTCGCGAGGACTACGTTGGGTAAAAACTATAAAAAACGCTCTTACAGCCCGTGCTGTGGCCTTTAATACGCTGAAATCCGGTCATGTTTCAGTCAGTGCACCCTCTTTACCGATAGGAACAAGGCGTGGTTTTCTCCAAAAATATGGTTTTAAAGGGACGAGATATAATTCTTCCACAATTACAGGAATTACAGGTCGACATTTAGTATCAGGGGCCATGTCGAAAGGTTCATGGATCACAGCAGGTGTAACCTCACTAGCGGGAAATGTGATCGATTATGGATTTGGTAAGAACAAAGACAAGGGAATTGCCAGTCAAGAATTTGCAGTATCTTCTGCTGTAGATACGGTGATGGCTGTTGGCACTGGTTTGGTTGCGGCGGCTTTTATTGCAGGGTTAACAGCATTTTTTGGTCTAACATTACCCGTGTGGGGAGCAATTGGATTCACGGCTGGCGCAGGAACATTTATCGGAGGTGCTCTGGATTTCATGGGAGCTGGAGATTATCTGAAAAAGAAGGTGAACAAAGCGGTTGATGCCGCTGAGGTTGGAGTTCAAAAACTGTCTAGGAAGGTTGTGAATGGAGCAAAAGCTTGGAAGGGTATAGCAGACAATGCCAAAGTTATTGGAAATGTTCTCAGCCAAAGAGCTAAAGATAAAGTGAAAGAAATGGCAAAATCGTTTAATAAAAATACAAATGAATCGATCGAAAAAGTGAATAATATTGTTAACCAGAAAATCAAGAATACAACTGAAACAGTTGGTAGCTTTGTAAGTAGTTTGTTTGGAGGTGGATAAACAGGTTTTTTCTAATTACGATATATGGATAAATTTATTTTCTGTTTTTTAAGAAAAACTCTATTCGGTTGATAACTAATGTATAAGAGTCAAAAGCACCCCCACGCAGATTGGCCATTTTGGAAGATTCTCGGAGCTGGGTTATTAGGCTTCGGGGGATTTGGGCTGATTATTATTATATTGCCACCTCAAAATCTAATGTCTATCATATTTGGTTCTGTTACCGGATTAGTAGGAATTTTAGTTGGAATATGGAATTGGAAGGTTTATAATTGGGCTTCAAAATTTACCGTTAGCACGTTATGGTCTATGCAAACATTAAGCATTGGAATCCGTGCGTGGGTATATGCCTTACCAACCATTTGGCTTTATCCTATGATAGGGGGATACCTTTTTGCGTGGACCTTGCCGGCTTTATATCCTGAAATTTCAAAAGTGCTTTGGAGGGAACAGACAGCGCCGGAAACCCGCTTGGGAAAGATCCTCCTTGGTTTGTCCATCAGCTTAGCCCCAGTGGCTGGGGCATTAGGTGCCAATTTAGGGATGTTTACTTCTCGTTTTCAAGGATTAAATGGATTATATTTAGTAGTCGGTCCATTGTTTATAATATTATCCATTGGGTTTGCATTTGCATTTGCTTATCAGCTCTGGCCTGATCGTCCTTGGGCCGGGTCAAGAACAGAAACCAAAGGATCAACATAGATGGATTGGTCTCTTTTCCTCATTTTAGTAATCGCAGGATCTGTTGGTGCATTTGTCGGAATGCGGATTTCGCGTTATCTTAAACACCGGAAAGAAGAACGCAAGAATAAGTAAAATTTTATGGAATAGGGGGTCAGAAGAGGGGATTTTTTACCTAAATTTCTCCAAGCAAACATAGCCAGCCATTGATCAAGTTAAGAGTTAATGGTGCAACCCTTATTGCCATCTACGAGATAAACAAAAAATCATGGCGGTGGGGACCGCCGGCAAATAAATTACTAAACTTGAGAAACATACATACATCATATATGATGTTATATGTGATGTTAATTTTTGGAGGGAAGCATGGCGCGTTACCCACTAAATTTACCTAAACAGCTGAAAAAAGAGGCCGAGGAATGGGCTGCAAAGCAAAAGGTCTCTTTGAACCAATTTATCATGTGGTCAGTTGCGGAAAAAGTCGGGGAGCTGAGGCAGAACTTAGATGATCCCGATTACCCGCATATTACCTATCGGAGGGGCGCTTCGGGCGTACCTACGCCGGTGATCCGGGGAACCGGAGTCCGAGTGCAAACAGTTGTTGTTGCCAATCGCCATTGGAATCAATCCCAGGAGACGATTGCTGAAGAATATGCTCTACACAGGAACCAGGTTTCTGAGGCCTTAGCTTTCTATAAGGCCCATCAAGTGGAAATAGATGAAGCCATTGAGCGCGAAGAAGAATTAGAAGCAGAACATGTCTAAGCTGCGGCTTCATCTGGATGCGGATACATCAATACAGATCCATCCAATCCCACTCCTCCAATACGTTTCAACGTTCTAACGTATAAACTTCCCTAAAAAACTTCCAAATCGATATATAATACACTTAAATCTAACGGGAGGAACCTTGAAATCAAAACACCAATCAACCCAACGCTTGCTCTTGGTTATCTTAGTCTTATTTGCTGTCTCACTGGCCTGCTCGATGCCCCAGGAAGACGATGATGGAGGGGATACGGAGGGTGCTGTTCAGACCAAAGTTGCCCAAACCCTCACCGCTCAAGCGGTTGAAGAAGAGCCAACGGAACCTGCGGAGACCCCTCAGCCATCTCCCACCTTCACCTCGGAACCTACGGAAACTCCAATACCGCCGGACATTGTCTATCAAAATATCTGCTTTTCCTTTGATGAGTCCTGGATCGGCTCCGTCAGTATAGAACAGGTTGCTGGGATGATGGACCCCCAATCGCCCTGGCAGTCGCCGGACCACATTCGCTTCCTTTTCGGCGATTACCCGCTCTCCAATACATTCCATGAGCCCCAGATTCGCGTCTTTTCCGTTCAAGACTTCCGTAACGTGAATGATAACGTGGCGACGCGGTTAGATAATCTCCGGACCACCATCGACAACCAGCCGGCGGATCCAGAGGTTTATGTATCCCATTTCTTTAACGCCATGCAGTATTTTGCCGCCCAGGAGGCGTACCTTGATTTCCAAAACGGGAGCGGGGTGCGGTATATCTCTCAGTATGGGCAGGCAGCGGTGCCCATTGGATATCCGGAGATGTTCTACACCTTCCAGGGTTTGACGGATGATAATGCTTACTATATAAGCGTGATCATGCCCGTTTCCCACCCTTCTTTACCGGATACAAGTACTGTCACCCTGGATCAGGCCTTTTACGATAATTGGGAGACATACATCGACAATACAGCAGCTCAGCTGGACGGGCAGCTGCCAGAGAGTTTCGTGCCCTCCCTGCTCGAGCTGGATGCCCTTGTGGCGACCCTGCATATCGCACCCAATTGTGGAATGGGTGGTAATCCGTAAAGATTAGACCGCGGAGAAGAGGGAAAGTCTCCAAGGTCTGTTTATTTTCTTCCCTGCGACGAGGACATCGAAGGGATCGTGTTTTGGTGACCAAGCCGGTGTCCCCGTTGCAGGGATCAGAGTTAATATGGATCAAGCTGACATCCCTGCTGCAGAGATCAGGGATAATGTTGATCAAGCCGACGTCCCCGTCGGCGTTTTTCTTCTCGCTGTCAGCGGGGAATCGGGCTGATTGAGTGTTTTCGAATGTGGTGAGAAAACGTATCGAAATCAAGCGAACATAGAAATCACCGTCATCGCGAGGAGGACGTAGTCCGTAGTTCGTTTACCCTGAGCAGGCAGAAAGTCGTATCGGAGGGAAGCGATCTCCCTCTTATCTCACCCACACCCCTGTCACCCCCTCTCCTCATCACCCATCTCCCTCTCTCCCCTTCACCAAGTCGCCACGTCTCCCCCTCTCAGAATTCAACATGCAAACTTTCCAACCTAATCCGTTAAAAACGTCAGCTCCACCGTCATCCCCCACCGCAGATTCGGCACGGTCTCTTCCAGGCGAATGGTCACAGTATAAGTAATATCCCCCGCTTGGGTCTTAAAGGACTGCCCGATGCGTTCCACCGATCCCATCAAGACCCTCTCCTCCAGGGCGTCGGGGACGATTTTCACTGCCTGTCCTTCATGGATCTTGACCACTTCCAGCTCGGTCAGGTCGCTGGTTTCGACCATGAACTCCCCTAAATCCGCCAGCTGGACCGCAGGGGTTTCGGGGCCCACCAATTGTCCCACCTCCAGGTAGATGTCGGTCACCGTGCCCGCAAAGGGAGCTTTTAAGACATAATTCTCAAGGGCTTTTTCAGCAGCAGCTACCTGAGCTTCCGCGGCTGAGATCCGGGATTGGAGCACCTTTTCCTGGTCGGGGTCGATACCGTTCTCCTTCAGCAACTCGTAATCCCGCAGGGCTTCTTCTTCGGCAGCCAGCGCGGCATCCAATTCCGCGCGGACGCCGTCGATGGCCCGGATGGCTTCCTCCACTTCGCGCTGGGCTTCGTTGTACGCTTCCCGGGATTCTTCAAGATCGTCTTCTGCGTTTTGTCTCAGGCTGTTCTCCTCTTCCAGGTCTTTGTATTTATCGAAATCCTCCTGGGCGTCCTCCAGGTCCTGCTTGCGCTCGATGACCTCGCCCCTGGCCTCGTCGATCTCATCCTCCAGCTCCTCTATGTCCAGATCCTCCCAGGCGCGTTCCGCCTCCGCCCGTCGAACCTGAGCTTGCAGATACGCATGCCAGGCTTGGGCGGTTGCCAGCTCTCCCGTGCGCAGGAAGTCGTCGTAGTCCTCTTGGGCGCGGGTGCGTTCGAGCTCCGCAGCTTTCAGGGAGGCCTCCGCGCTCTCGCGGTCCCCCAGGCGGAGCAGGACCTGGTCGGCCCTGACCTCTTCCCCTTCCTCGACCAGGATCTCATCCACCGTGCCCTGGGCCGCGAAATGCAGCTGGATATCCCGGATGGGCAGGATGTGCCCTTCAGCGATGACCTGGTCCAGGCTGATACTCTCCTCCGGCGCCGGCGTCGGGGTTTCCTCTCCCCCGCAGGCGCTCAAAGGGATGAGCAGGACCAGGCTGAGTATCAATATAAATGCATATTTTCGTGTCTTCATGTTCCGTTCCTTTTTTCTGTATCTAAAGGCATCAAGAAATGATTGACTTTAGACTTATTCATACGCTAAGACTTCGCGGATGGTCAGCCGCGCCGCGTTCCTCGCCGGCAGCACGCTGGCCAGGGATGAAAGCAGGAGCACCAGTCCCAGCCAGATGAAATAGCCCGTAGGGGTGAAAACCGATGTGATGGGCGTGGCGAAGATGGCGTGGCTGACGATCGCGGTCAGTAAATAGGTGAAGGGGACGGCCAGGATCAGGGCCAGTCCGAAGGAAAGCAGCCCGATCAATGTCCCCTCCACGATCACCATGCGGATGATCTCCAAGTTGGTGGCCCCGATGGCCCGCATGATGCCGATTTCCCGGGTCCGCTCCATGACGTTCATGCTCATTGTCCCCGCCAGCCCCATCGAGCCCACCGTGGCCGTCAGCAAGGCCATGATCAACAGGAAAGTGATCAGGATGTCCAGGCTTTCCACCGCTTTGTCCAGGGAGGACAGCCCCGGCGTAGCCTCCTGGACGTGGAATCCCGCTTCTCTGAAATAGGCGTCCAGGGATTTGGCCATCTCTTTCTGGGCGGTTCGGGTGTGCTCCTCGGTGACGATCCGGTAGGAGAAAGAGCGGTTGGCCAGATTCTGTTCCCGCGAAATATACTCGTAGGGCGCGTAGCCCAACATCCCTTCCAGACCGATGAACTTAAACACCCCGACCACTTCCCAGCGCTCTTCGTTCCCGTTGATTTTCAAGGGGATGGTGTCCCCGACCTCTAAATCGGGGTAGTAATCGTAAATGCCCTCACTGATATCCAGCTTCTTCTCGTCTCCGGGCTGGATCCAGCGCCCCTCGACCATCAGCGGGTTGACCAGGCCGCTTTCCGCGGGCGGTGCCAGAATGTTCAAATTGTCGGCAGTGGCCCCATCGGGGAATAAAATCTCCGCAGTGGCGTAGGACCAGCCTTCCACATGGGTCACCCGCGGGTCCTGGAGGGCGTACTGCTCGATTTCCTTCAGTCGATAAGGCCTCTCAAAATCGAGGGTGACATCCGCCAGGAAATATTCCCCGATATCCTCCACGTAATCGTGCAGGGTGACCCGGACGTTGAAGACGGAGATGAAAATCGCCCCGCCCATGGTCAGGGTGAAGAGGGTCAGCAGCAGCCGCCCCCGCTGGCGGAAGGTGTTGCGCAGGGAGATCAGCATTTGGCGGGGGATGCGGACGCCGCGGTCGGCCAGGAACCGGGCTGCTCTGACCTGGAGCTGCTCGAAGCTGAGCCCGCCTCCATCTTTGTCCTTCTCTTCCCCGCCGGAGCTCCGGGTCCGGTCCCCGCTGAGTGCTTGTTGGACGGTGACCCGCGAACCGTTGATCACGGGCACAAAGCCAGCCACCAGTGGGACCAAAATGCCCACCGCAATCTGGAGGACGAGGGAGAGGGGGACGATGCGGTAGCCCAGGAGCGAGAACCCTAATTTGTCGGCGATGAATTGTGCCAGCGCGTAGGCCCCTTGCCCCCCGGCCGGGACGGCGATCAGCAGCGCCAGCAGGCCGAAAGCCAGCAGCAGCACCAGGTACATCCGGAAGATGACTTGATCCCGCCCCCCGATCAATTTCATGACCCCGATGTGGCGGGTGTGCTGGTTGAGCAGGGCGCTGAGGGTGTTAGCGATCAGCGAGCTGGCCAGGAAGACGATCAAAACGCCCAGGGCCATGAGGATGCCCAGGACCGCGTTGAGGGTCGGTTCCAGGGGATGTTCATGGGTTTTGGAGCGGAAGGTCCGTCCCACGGTGTAATCGTTTCTCTCGATTTTCTCTTTCAGGTTTGCCAGCACACCGCGGATGTGTTCGTCGTCATCCTGGCCTTCTTCCACGGTGGCGAAAATACGGTTGAAGTGATCCGGCTCATTGAAGAAAGACAGGCTGTCCATGGAGGTATAAGCCAGGGGAGGGGACAGGAAATCGATCGCGCCCGTGGAGGAGTCCCGCACGATCCCCGCCACCTTGATCTCTTTGATGGTCTCGTCGCGGAGTTGGATTTGGACCCTCTCGCCAGGGGAGACCTTGAACTCATCCAGGACGTCGCGTTCCAAGAGAATTTCGTTTTCCCCCGGAATGGTGGCGCCTTCGTGGGCCTGGAGCAGGTTGATCTCGTTCTCCTTGAAATCCTTAACAGCCACCACATCGATGGAGGTCCATTGAGTCTCTCCTCGGGGGCGCATGCGGGTGCTGAACACCCGCCGCGCTTCGGCTTTGTCGATCCCCTCAAAATCCCGGATGGTGTGCAGCAAGTCCTGGTCGAAATCCTCCGTCCGCATTTCGATGTTGGAGGGGTTGTTCGCCGCGTAGCTGATCCCCATATCATCCGAGATGATCCTGTAGGCGCCGGCGATCACGCCGATCGCGAAGACGCCCACAGCGATGGATAAGACCACCAGGACCGTGCGGGCTTTATTTTCGATCAAATCGGACAATACTTTTCGCCACCGCGGGCGCATTACTTTTCTCCTGTCTTATTTAATTCATTCGACGTTCAAACGTTTTTACGTTCTAACGATAAACCTTCCAACATCCCCACGCTCACCCAAACCACCGTCTCTTCTTCCTCCGGTCCGCCTGCTTCCGCTCCTCCAGCCGCTTCTGGACGATCTTCCCCATTGCCTTCTCCGTCAGGGGAGATTCATCCATCAGCCATTGGAAATCCTCCCGGGATAGCGCCAGCAGTTCCACCGGACCCTCTTCTGAGGCCCGCACGCTGGCGATAGACTTCCCGCCCCGCAGGAGCTCGATCTCTCCGAAGAAGTCGTTCCGCTCCAGGGTGGAGATCACCACGTCATCCCGCCGCCTACCCTGCAGGACGATATCCACCTTCCCCTTTTGGATCATGTAGAAATTATTCACTGGCTTTTTGTGTTCCAGAATCGTCTCCCCGGGGTGAAAATGGACCGGCTCTACCCGGCGGCCCAATTCCTTCATCAGGGGATGGGTCAGTAAGGGCAGCGCCTGGGCGATGGTCTCGTTGACCAGTTCCCCGTCGGAGATGTACACCGTCCGGGAGGACCGTTCGGTCATGGATGGGTCGTGGGTGACGATGACGATCGTCTTCCCGCGCTTGGATAGGTCATCGAAGAGATCGATGATCGTCCCCGCGGAGCGGGAGTCCAGGTTGCCCGTGGGCTCGTCAGCGACCAGGATGGGGGCGTCCGTGGCCAGGGCCCGAGCCACAGCCGCGCTTTGCTGCTGCCCTCGCGAGACGGCCCGGGGGAGCTTCTGGGCCTCATCCTTCAGGCCCACCAGGTCCAATAACGCCACCGCTTTTTTAGGGCGCTCCTCGATCTCGTACATGCCCACGTAATCCATGGGAAGCATGACGTTTTCGAGTAGATTGAGCATGGGCAGCAGCTGGAAGAATTGGAAGACAATCCCCAGGGTCCGCCCCCGCCACAGCGAGCGCTTGCTTTCGCTCATGGCGTGCACGTCGACCCCGTCCACCAGGACCCTACCGCGGGTGGGATGGTCGATGCCGGTGAGCATGTTCAATAGGGTCGATTTCCCACTCCCAGATTTGCCGATCACGGTGATGAATTCGCCCTCCTGCAGGCGGAGGTCGATTCCCCGCAGGGCGGTGAATTCCCCGGCCGTGTTCACGAAGGTTTTCACCACGCCCTGCATTTCGATGATCCCTCTGCTGTTGCCGTGGGAGGGGGAAGTGGGTGCAGAATGGGTCATCGCTCTCCCCCTTCCTCCACTAATTCCCCATCCGCAATGTTGACATGGCGGGAGAAGCGGGGCATCAAGCCTTTATCGTGGGTGACCATGACGATCGTCCGGCCCGCTTCGACGAGCTGCTTGAAAATCTTGAAGATGTTGTCCGCGGTCACCGAATCCAGGCTGCCGGTGGGTTCGTCGGCCACGATCAAGGGCGGGTCGTTGGCCAGCGCCCGGGCGATGGCCACCCGCTGCTGCTGTCCGCCGGAGATTTGCGCCGGCAGCTTATAAGCGTGATCGACGATTTCCACCATGTCCAGCAGTTCCAGGGCCCGTTCCTGGCTTTTGCGGGGGTGATACAATCCGCTCATATCCATGGCCATGGTCACGTTCTGGACCAGGTTGAGCATAGGTAGGAGTTGGAAGGATTGGTAGACCACGCCCATCGTCCGCCCTCGCCACAGGGCGAGTTCGTTTTCGGTCAGATCATCCAGGTTGATGGTTTCCCCGTTGGCATGAACCAGGACCTTGCCTGCCGTCAGCTGGTCGACCCCGGTGATCATATTCAGCAGGGTCGATTTTCCAGCGCCCGACTTGCCGATGATCCCCAGGAATTCGACGGGATAGACGTCCAGATCAATGCCCTTCAGAGCCGGGAAAGCGCCGGCTTTTGTGTGGTAATGTTTGACCACATTGTGGAGCTCGATCAAGGGGGAAGGGGAGTCAGCCATGGGAATTCGTCATCTCATCCGATAAAAGTGTGTTGTGAAACAGTTGGTTCGGTTCGTTCAAGATCCTTATTCTTCCTGGGTCATCACCAGCCAGGTGGGTTTGACGATTAAGTCGGTGAAGATCTGGCCCATTTTTTCGGGGGACCGGCGCATGTCGTTTTCCAGCCACCAGCGCATGAGCGAGAAGGCTGAGGTGATGATGTGGTTGGCAGCCACACCGGCCGGGATGTTCTCCTGCGGCAGACCGCGCAGCAGGGTCTCCGCCTTTTCGCAGGCCCGGGTCATCACCGGATCGAGGACGAAGCGCGAGCTGTCATCGAGGAGTAAAAAGCGGAATGTCTCCTCGTTATCCCTGATGTGCCGGAAGAGGGTCCCCCCGATCTTGTGGAAGAAGTCCACCGGGTTTTCGATGAGTTCGCCGGGGAGGGGCAGGTCGAGAATCTCGTAAAATTCGTCCAGCCGGTCCTGGGCCACGCTGACCAGCAGTTCATCCAGGCCGTTGTAGTGCCGGAAATAGGTCCGGTAGCCGACGTCAGCCCGTTCGGTGACATCCTGGATGGTGGTGTTCTTGTAACCCTTTTCCAGGGCGACCTCGATGAGGGCTTCACCGAGCAGTTTTTGGGTCCTGCGGATGCGCCGGTCCTGGGTCATAGTTTTGACACCTCGCTTGCAATATGGCACATGATAGGTCATAACTTTATCATCCCCGGGGCAGTCTGTCAAGGGCAGGTCGCTTTTCACTTGTGTTAGCGTTGTTAGGCCAAAGAGCGCTGGTTGAGCAGCAGCCGCCAGGCTGCATACCGCCTGTCCCAATTTGAGGTCTCCAAGATATTGAATTCCAGCCAATCAAGAATTTCAAAGATGGAATCGGGTGATCCAAAAGCTTGAAGAAAAAGACAACTCGTATTACCCTTAGGGAAATCATTTTTCAAATTCTTGGCGTTCCCAACAAGGAGGCCCCTCATGCGGAATTTCACCAAAGAGCCCGAGGTTATCGCTGCCATCATCAGCGTCGTCGGAACGGTGGTGGGCACCTTGTTGATCAGCATCATCCTTGGCTTCCTGGAAGGTCGCATCGGCTTGGGGCCTGTGGTGATCATCGTCGCCGTTCTTCTTTTAATTACCATCTTGGTTCTCCTCTTCATGTTCTGGGGCCCACGCCGGGCAGGTTTGTCTGTGGCTGCCATGGTGGTGATCGGTTCCGTGATCTTTCTCGTAGGTGCCATGATGGGTTTCATCCCCGAGAAAATCACCCATTCCTCACCTACGAAGACAATCCCTGCTCCCACATCCCCAGCCCGGGCAAAGGCAACCACATCGGTCGCAGTTGAACCCACTGCGCTCCCAACGGATCCACCTTCAGCGACAACCACCCCCGCCCCTACGGCGACGAACACCCTCATCGTGGGAGAGCAGTTTAAAGATGACTTCAACAACAGCGCCTTCGATGGCAGATTTAACCCTGCCCTTTGGTCTTTACAGGGGGTGGAGAGCGTGCAGATGAGGCAGGAGGGAGGCGTGATGACCCTGGCAACCCTCTCTCAGGACGGGTGGGGTGCCAAGGAGATGTTCCCCCTGGATCCCCCCTCCTGGACCCTGGAGGGATTTTCCCGCTTTCAGGCAGATTTGAAGCTTGACGGCAGCCGTCGCGGGAAGGGGGGATTGATCAAACTCCAGGTCATTATCCCTCAAGCCAGAGGGGATGATTGGTGGATCGAATGCCAGCTGAAAAACAGCGAGCCTGAACATGCCCTCTATTTTTGTAATTATTACAGCGGGGGCCCTTGGGTGTGGCCGGATGGATATGAGTACTATACGGAGATGGTCAAGGTTCCTTACGACACCTGGGTTACCGCCTGGATCGAGATCGAACCTCAGACTGCCAGGCTTTCCTTTTATCTGGACGAAAGCTTGTTGGGATCGCACCAGGTGCGGGATGTGGATGTCTTCCGGACGACAGATTTTTATCCCCTGATGGGGTCCTGGGTGGAAGTGGGGGAGGACATTGCCGCTGCCTTTGACAATGTCTCGATTGGGCCGTAAAAAGGTCTCCTCGCCGGTGGATTACTGGCAGAGGATCATCTGCCCGGGTGAAGTGGGACATCCTGGGTGAGTAAAGAAGCCGGCCTAGGGGATGTCCAGCCTCTGAGCTCTACGCCAATTTTTCCCCACATTGTTCGCAGAAATTGTGCCTTTCGGGGTTGATGTGCCCGCAGGCGGGACAGGTCCCTGGCGGGGTAGAGGGCGTATCAAGCGCCTGGCCAGAGTTGCTCTCCTCTTGGGGAGGGGTCGATGCGGAAATCCCTTCTTGAGGGTTAACCTCAGAGGGGGAGTCCTTCTTATTTCCTTTTCTGACCGCGAATAAGATCAATCCGGCCAGAATGATCAACCCCAGAAAGAGGATGGGGGTGATGGTAGAGGACATGTTGTCTCCTGGGTTGGGATGGTGGTTGGATTTAGTTTTCCTTTAATCGTTCGCCGCAGTAAGGGCAGGCCAGCCAGTCCGGTTCGATGTCTTTCCCGCAGGCTGGGCAGTGGTTATCCAGAGGGTTGGCACAGTATGGACAGACGGCCCAACTCATATTTACGGATTTTCCACAGGAGGGGCAGGTGGCGGTGTCGGCTGACGCCTCCTCCTTTTCTTCTCCAGCTGGCTGCGGATGGGGAGGAGGAGGGGTGTTTTCTACTGCGCTCTCCGAGTCCTCTAGGGATTCCGCGTTTGCGGTGAGGGGTTTGCCGCAGACGCCGCAGAATTTTGCGTCCGGATTGACGTCTTCTCCGCAGGCCGGGCATTGTCTCTCCTTTATGGGGTCTGCGATGGATTCTGAAGGGGCAGAAGGCTTGGGTTGACCCGCTTTCGCGTCCTGCGGGAGGGCAAAGGTGAGTTCGTCGAATCTGCTGTGGTCAAAAAAGAAAATGAATAAGTCATCTATGGAGACCGGCTTCTGATTCTGATATCCTTCCTCTAAAGCCTGAAATACGTTCTCAGCGAGATTGCGTTTGTAATTCTGGGTTTGGGGATTGAAGCCCTTTACATAGGAAAAGTCGTGGGTGATATGAAAAGGCACCAATTCTCCGCTTTTCAGCTTTCCCAGGACATCAAATTCGAACTTATTGGTCAGCCCTTTTTTCGTTCGGGGTTCCGAGAGCTTAAAGCCGTAAAATTTTCTTTTTTTGGTAAGCATCCCTTTTTTATATTCAAAGATCCAATCCTTGAAATCCACCTCAAACCAAAAGGAACGGCATCGATTATCCACGACACCTGTTTTGGCGAAGACCAAGCGGTAGGGCGAGATGCCGATCTCAACCGCTTTGGCGCCCCCGGAAAACGTCCCATACGCACCAGCGACTGCTTGTCCCACCCATTGGATGGATTCTCCGGGGAAGGTCAGCACGCGCGGGAAAAACGTGTTCTGCTCCTTATACATATGAGATAGACCAGAGTAGGCCCAGACCATGGCATTTGCGATGTTCATCTCTTTGCCCATACTTGGCTCCTTTTCCCCAAGGTGAGGTTAACCATGAGGTGTTTGCTGCCTACCCAATCTTATCAAAAAATCCTCCCTTTTGCTTTACAAAACCAATAGAACTTTCCTTAAACTTTCAACCAGCAACGTTTTAACCTGTAAACGCACTACCGTTCAAACGTTAGAAGAACTGTCATCGCGAGGAGTCTGAATTCAAAGTGTCTTGAGTGTTCTGAACGTTACGAAGAATGTATCGAAAGGCATTTCCCTTACCACTGACATCACAAAAAACTGTCATTGCGAACCCTAATAAAGGGTGAAGCAATCTCTCAATTCCCCCTTCGCATCCCGAACGCAGCGAGGGGTCCTTGCTGCCTTCAATAATCCTTACCCACTGCCTAAAGCCTTATGATACCCATAATCACCTTATTGACATACAATCCCAGTCATTATTTTCCAAACCTCCCAATACTGAAACACATCCTGTTATAATCCTGATAAGTGGAAAAACCGTGAATGACGAAAACCCAATGAACAAGAACAGCTATTTTGAACGCAAAGAATTCACCTGTCCGGAGTGCAGCACGCCCTTCCTCGCCAAAATCTGGTTGATTGTGGACGTGGAAGAGGAACCTGGTCTGCTGGAGAAAGTGAAGGATGGAGAACTGATGACTGCTGCATGCCCGGAGTGCGGCCACCACGTGGATGGCGAGTCCCCTTTATTGCTCTACTTCCCGGAGGATGTCCCGCGGGTCATCTTAGCCACGGAAGAAAAGAACGATCCCTCGTTGGAAGAACGGGCAAAGGTGATCGAAATCCTGGACCGCCTGCAGGAGAGCTCGGAGGATGAGGACATCCTTTCTCATCTGGATGAACCCGGCGATTGGGTCAAAAAGACGGCTTTGGCGTCTCGCTTAGAGGGCTACCCGGAGGAATCCCTGCAGATCGACGAAGAGGACGCCTACGAAAATCTGAAAAACATCCAGAAAGAGAACCCGGAGCTGTTCCTGATCACCGCTATCGAAGCTTATCTGAATGCTTCTGGGTTAGAAAATAAAGGCAAAGTGGTTTCCTTCGCCCCTGAGCTGCTTACGGAAGACATTGATCCCTTATTTGAACGATTCCTGGAGGAGGCGAAGGAAGAGGAAGACAAATGGCGCTGGATGATCTTCCAGGCCCAATGGGATTTCCTGCGCCGCGCCCGCGAGATCGGCTATAAAACAGCCGTCGACGAATACGAACGAGACCTTTACCAGGAAGAATGAAAAATGGGGGGATAAATATCCATTGCCGTTATCACGTTCCATCGTTCCTATCACTGTCATCGCGAGCCCTTGCTTGTGGGGCGTGGATATCTCATGATGACATCGAACAACTGTGAACCACGATCCCTCTGATCCATTCCAGGAGATTGCTTCAGCGCTCCCCTGCGGTCCGCTTCTCGCAATGACCCCTAAACTGCGGATGTCATCCCGAGCTCAGCGAGGGATCCTTGCTGCCCTGAACAATCCATAACCTGAACCTATATACCAATACCCAAATCCTATACTCCCCAAACGTTCAAACTTTCTAACCTTTAAACCTGCCAACGCGTAATATAGTATGATTAACTCCACAATACGCTGAAATTATTCGTGGACACAAAGGAAGAGTAAATGTCAAACACCCAAAACAAACCAGAACATAAATCAAAACTCGTCGCCGAAGTCCGCAAGGCCATCGAGCACCGCGCCACATGGATGTATCGCTTACTCAAAGAAGCCCGGGACCGGGGCCTGGAATGGGACGATATCGGGCGTAAGGCGGTGCGTGACACAGGGCATTTCCATGGGGAACTCCGGCGCGAGAAGATGGAAGACCCCACCAGCATGCGCGAATTTTCCACTGTCTTCGCAGCCGGGACCAGCCGGGATGTGTTCGAGATGGAAGTCCTGGAAGCGGATGAGGAGAAGTATTACCTCGACTTTCACTACTGTCCCCTGGTCAGCGCCTGGGAAAAGCAGGGTGCTTCTCCGGAGGAGATCGAGCACCTGTGCGACATCGCCATGGAAGGCGACCGGGGCATGGTAGATCAATTTCCCGAGTTTAAATTTACCTTGGGCAAGACCATCGCCCAGGGCTATCCGGTGTGCCAGATCCGTTTTGATAAAAAGAAACCTGAAGATAAATAACCGGCTTAATGTGATTTAGAGCAGCCTGGCGGACGTTTTTTTCACGGATAATAAACAGAAAAGCAATAGAAAAATTTAGATGAACGATAAACACAACACTAACCTTCCGATTGCAGGAAAGGTCTTTTTCAATCAGCGGGCCGCTCATTCAATAAACGGAAAGCTCCCTTTATTAAGTTGGAAGGACTATTAGAAAGGGTTAATGACCTTCGCCTAAGATCTCCCTGATCGATCGAAAAAGTTCTTGAGGGGAAAAAGGCCTTTCGAGGAAAGCGTCAGCTCCGGCGCGATGTGCTTTGGTTTTCTCTCCTTTTTGAAATATACCGGTGATCAGAATAACGGGGGTGTCCCGTGTTTCTTTTGAGGAGCGAAGAGCTTCGAGGACCTGATACCCGTCCATATCAGGCAAAACGATATCCAACAGGATAAGGTCTGGCCTTTCCTGGCGGGCGGAGACCAGGCCAGTTTCACCGTTTGGGGCGGTCATTGTCTCGTAGCCCGTCCGCTGCAGGAGAAGGTCTAAAAGGTCTAGAGAATCGATGTCGTCATCTACAATCAAAATTTTGGTTGGCATATGTACTCGCGATAGGTTTGATTGATTGGTTGGCGGAGGAAACAAACAGGAACTCCTTTAACCTTCGTCCTGCTGTCTGTTTCGCCCAAGGGCCTGGGTTTTGCGTCACGCTAGCACCCATTGTAGCTTCCGATCAACAAAACCACCCCTAACAGAATTGTAAGGAGAGAGGATTTCTGTCTGCTTGTGAATGAGGGGGGCAAAGAGTATCTATTCTGCAAGTCTCCAAGGCGGGATGTTGTGATTCCCCCTAGATTAATATCCCCCCGGTACTTCCATGACTGATTTTGACTGAGACATCTTTCTTTCCCAAAAGGTATGGTCCAATAGGTGGTGCAGCTCGTAATCCTGCGTGCTGCGAGAGCGGAGATTTTACCGCTCGGCCAAGGCTTAAAGCCGAATGCCGTAAGAGGAGGACGCCGGTGAGCCGTAAACGAGAAATCCTCACGTACGGATCAATGGGAAAGAACTGGAACCGGGGTTTGTGCAACCATGCCCGTTCTCTACCCTACCACAACCATGACTTTTTAAATATAATACTGAAAGAAAGATAGAGTTGGTTCACATTTTATGCCTAAGAGGAGGTAAATATGAGACTCTCTCCCCCCAAACAGATTGTTTTCTGGATTTCCTTAATCCTCGCAGCGTTGGGCGTTCTGGCAACCATCATCAACATTCCATTCCTATCTGGAATTGCGGTCTGGATTGTGGTGGTTGGTTATATCCTTCTGGCCTTGGGGAACACTTTAACGGGCTTTTAGGATACTGACTTTAAAAAGAAAAAATGCCCCGGTGGGACTCGGGGCATTTTTTCATTGCTGCATTGATCGGGCAGAAACCATGGCCCAAGTACTTTAAGTGTGAGTTCCAGTTTGCGCCCATGGCAGGGATCATCTCTCCCACCCACCTTCATCCCTCTTTAAGGAAGATCGCCCATTAAAAACCCATCCCCGCTTCCTTACTCTCCCCGTGAATACCCCTCTTTTGTGATATTCGCTTTATCGAAAAACTATTGCAATAATTTGCCAAATATGGCAAATTAGACGTATGGAATTTGAAGAACTGCTCCAAATCGTGGGCCAGGAAGCGGTGTTTCATACCGGGTTGCTGCTCGCAGGCGATGTCGACCCGGATCACATCCGGCGGCAGCTGGTGCGCTGGACGGAGAGCGGGAAAGTATATCAACTGCGGCGGGGTTTGTATGCCCTGGCCCCGCCCTATCAGCAGGTGAAACCCCATCCCTTTCTGGTGGCCAACCACCTGGTGCGTCCTTCCTATGTCAGCCTGCAGTCCACGCTGGCCTACTATGGGATGATCCCCGAATATGTGCCTGTGACCACCAGCGTGACCGCGGATCGGCCCCGGGAATTTGATACTCCTCTGGGAAAATATTCCTTCCGGCATATAAAAAAGGAGCGCTTTTTTGCCTATCAGGTTGAAGCGGTAGGTGGAGGACAGGAGGTTTTCCTGGCCCAGCCTGAAAAAGCGCTCATCGATCAGGTCTACCTCCGGGCTGGAGGGGATGCGATCGCTTATCTCACAAGTCTGAGGCTCCAGAACCTGGATCAGATCAACCCTGATTCGCTGAGAGACATCGCCAGACGGAGTAAAAGTCCAAAGCTGGAGCGGGCGGCAGAAAACATCATCAGCATCGCTGAGGAAGGGGAGTATGAAAGCG
>CAYZTL010000015.1:0-102788 GCA_964481465.1 uncultured Anaerolineales bacterium | reverse complement strand
GGTCATCCTGTTCCGCGTGGTTTTTCACGGACTGGATCCCATTTTTACAGCTGGCTTTCGCTGTATATCCTTCGCTGGCCAGAATGGGTTCCCCGTTGGGGGCGGTCAGCCTGAAGTAAAATTGTCCATCTTTTCCCTCGAAAATTTCGAATTTTGGATGTTTCATTTATTCTCCTTTAGTTAGGTTTGGTTTCAAGGTATACAAATTATATTCGATGGTCTTTAACAGGGGGCAAGGATTTGATTCACCGCTCCCTGGTTTTGATAGGCAACCTTCCAGTTGCTGCTCAGCCGGCGAGCGCTAGGGTGTAGTTTTCACAAGGAGATCGCTTCCTTCAAGCATCCTATGGATGCCGCATCCTCCGGATGCACCTGGCGATGGCGGTGATTGCTATGCCGCCCGGATTTCTCCCAGGATCTTATCCCATAACCTGCCCAGACCTTTCTGATCCGCCCAATGCTGGATGTGGTCCGTGTCCAGCTCATCCCCCACCATGTTAACGATGGCCGTGATGTCCCGGAGATGTTTGGTCTGCTGGCCGATGCTGTAATATTCCAACTTGTTGATGATTAGATCTTCAGGGGTATGAAGGTAGACGCTGCCTAACTCCGGACCGAGATCGGTCAAGACCCGCCTTTGTAGGGCTTCTGCGCGAAAGGAATCTTTGTCATGGACCAGGTATAGGTCCGCTTTATATCCGCTGGCGCCATGGATGACATTCAGGGGCACATGCGATCGATTCTCTTCCATTTGACCCCGGATTATGTCCGGAGGGAGTTCCAGGCCCCGTTTTTTCAACGATTTCGATAAGGGTTCGACAGATTCCTCGGATATATTGACGACAAGGTCCAGGTCCCTGGTCGCGCGGGGCTCCCCCCAGGCCCAGGCGGCGACGGCCCCGCCGATCAGGTAAGGGACCTGTGCTTCTTCCACAGATTTTAAAACAAGGCGGACAAAATCCGCATATTCCAAGGCATCATCCGGCATGGGGACCTTCCTGCAATTTCTGCCGGTAGCCAGTTACCTGATGGGCCAGATGGGTAATGGAAAGCCCCTGGTGAACGCGCTCAGGAGGGGAGAGGTCCCGGGTGATCTCGATTTGCCGGGGATCGACCTCAGCTACTGCGCCTTGAATCTGCTGCGCCATGTTTGCGCTGAATGCCCCTTTGCCCCGCAGATAATACCCTGTATTCCCCGTGGTTCGACTGTAGGCAAGCTCGACCCCTGCTGCCCGGAAGGCCTTTTTGACCACTCTCATATCGCGGTAAAAAACATCCTCCCAGGCCGAATCCCCAAAACATCCTTTTCCCAGGACCATTTCTGCCCGGGCGATCAAATCCGAGCGGTCCAGGAACCGCTCATGGGAGAGGATTTTTACCAGCAGCGATCTTCTTGCGGTAACTGGATCGCGGCTGGCAGCGTTTTCCAACAATACACGATGGATGGGTCCGGTGTCGAATTCCATACCTGGATTATAGGTAACTAAACCTGATATGTCAATCAGGTTTAGTGTTTTCTGTGAGTAAGAGGGAGATCCATTCGCGGTTTATTTGGTGAGGAGGCCCACCGTCCGCGTGCGGCTGTTTCGCGATGGCAACGCAGCCAGCCGTCCTTCGTCTGCGGGCGAACACGGGCGAACGGAATTCCCCATAGCCCTCCGCTCTGAGTGAAAAAGGTTTCGTGATTTTCCCGAGGGTGCCTTGTCGCGAAATATACCCCTGGCGGTGACGGCGATTTGGGAACAGCTCATCGACTTCGGCCCTGCGGGCTTCTGCTCTGGGCGGTTGTTTGTCGCGCCCCGGTTTCGATACACGCCCATTGGGCACACTCAACTGACGGGCGTTGGGGTATCTGTGTCATCGGGAGATCGCCGCGTCGGACTTCATCCTCCTCGCGATGATAGTAGGTGTGCGTTGGCGCGTTCGCAGGTTGAAGGTTGGGGGGAGTGGCCCAGTCGGCAGCCTGGGCTGATTCGAGACCTGTGGATAAAATCATTAAGCCGCGAACTGATTTCGATACGATTTCTTCTCTGCGTTCAGAAATCACTCAATCGACGTTCGCTGGAACGGTTGTGGAGCACCCGCGCCCGGGTTTTCCTTCGACACGCTGTCGTTGCGCTCCAGCTACTCAGGACAAATGATATGCAGCCTGTCGGCTGCTACTTCCCCTGTGGGGACGCAGGGCGAACCGACGGGCGCCGGGGATAAATAGGGACGTGATTGGGGGCCGGCAGCGTGGGATCGGCCAGCAGGGTAGTAAGAAATCCAGTCGATGCTGAACGCGATAAAGATCAATTTCCGACGCATACGCTCTCTTCCCTTGGCGCGGGTGGAAGCCGCCAATACGAAATGACCGTCGGTGGCGGTGGTGGCATGGTTTGCAGGTTTTCTGAATAGAGAGACATCTGCTTCCTCCTTTGGAGGTAATCGTCTGATGTCCCTTATTATGGGATTGTTTAAAGCAGTCATCGGGTGCCAGGCTCCTGCTCTGGACCCGATCATGAAGGGGATCCGCCAGGATCACGCCGGCGGGATCACGGGGCAGGGATTATACGATGTCCGCTATATCCCGATTATTTTTTCGTGGAGCTGGCCCGGGCTTAGAAAGTATTGATGGCCGGTTTTCCGGTGGGTTTACTCCGCTTCAAGGAGGGGATTCTAGCCGTCAGCCTGGAGGGGAGGGTCTCAATCGCTGTCGGAAAGGCGATCTGGGGGGCTTTAATATTCCGTGTACTTCTCCGCTTTGCCCCGCACCCGGTCGGCGGGGTATTTCCTTTCGTTGAGTTTCAGCTTCTGGTGGGCAGCCTGGACGGGGTCGATGTCGTATTTGTCCGCCAGTTCCAGGAGGTAGATGAGCACGTCGCCGATCTCGTGGGCCAGGGCTTCTTGTTCTTCCTGGGTGAGTTCTTCCTCCGCGCCTTTCCATTGAAAGAGCTCCAGGAGCTCGGCGGTTTCCACGCTGAGGGCCATGGCCAGGTTTTTGGGGGCGTGGAACTGCTCCCAGTCGCGCTCGCGGATGAAGGTTTTGATGTCTCTTTTCAGCTCAGCGAGGGTAACCGCTGTTTCTCTCCCGGCGGCTTTTCGTATAGGCTTTCCCGAGGCCAGTTTGTCCAGGATGGAGAGAAAATCCGGGTCGTATTCTTCCTTGACGTGATCCACATTCCACAATCCGGAGGCCGCGATTTCATCGCTGGCCGCCCATCTGCCCAGCCAATTTTCGTTGGGCGGGTCGATTGGTTGGCTTGCTCCCGCGTTGCTGAGCAGGGCGATGGCGTTCTCTTCGATGTACCCGCGCAGGCTGTCCGGTCCGGGGGTGTCCTCGATCCCCAGCCACAAAAAGGGCATGTGGCGGATGTAGCCGCTGACCGCTTTTTCTAGGGGGTGTTCGGCATCCCGGACGGATTTCGGCGCGCTGCTGCCCGTTTCCCATGCTCCGGCGACCTTCTCCGGCCAATCATCGCGGGCTTTCAACGCCGTTCCCACATGATGGCGGAAGACGGAACCGCGGTGGTTGCCGCCACCAGGCCTTTTCCCAGTTAAAGTGCCCCGGTGCTGCCGCAGCCGGTTCCACAGGGTGCTGGAACTGCCTTCCACGAGGGCATGGGTCCCCACCCGGGTCACCCGCAGCCCCTCGCCGGAGTCCGAGCGTCTTTCTCCAGGTTCGAAAAAGAAATACACACCCCGCTCGGGCCAGTCCAGGCCGCTGTGGCTGTCGGCCAATGTCCTGTACCCGCCGTGTTTCTCCCGGAGCCGGTCGAGGATCTCGTAAAAGGTTTGGATGTCCTGCAATCGGGATTGATAGGGAGGGTGTTTCATGGTCACCGTCCTAATTGTTCATCCAACCAGCTCAACTGCTCCCCGATCCGCATACCCTTCATGGGTATGTTGACATCGCAGCCCAGGATGCGGAGGGGTTCGAGCAAAAACTCGCGGTAGCGCTGGCCGGCCAAGAGGATGACATGATCCCCGGGTTGGAGGATTTCCTCCAGCTGCCGGGCGACATCCCGGGCCCAGGCCCGGCGCTGCTCGGCGCCCATCTCGTTCAATGTTTCGTCATAGGGGGCGATGACTTCGTCTGGGGGGAGCACGCCGTGTTTGGCGGAGAGGATGTACCACCGGTCAGCGTTCTGTTCCGCGTAGCGGGAGGCTTTCTCGAACCAGGATGACGTGTAAAGGTCCCGGGCCGGTTGGGGTTGGTCCGCTTTCTCGCTGACGCAGGAAACGAGGGCGATTTTGTCCATCTGTACCTCCTGGGGGGTGATCGGTCTTTAGTTAATGGTATGCTAGCAGACTTTTTGCCAGCTGAAAAGTTGATCCAAGGGATGATTTTATGTGGAGGGGGGTGGTGAAAAATGGAAGATTGCATGCCAGGTGAGATGAGCATGTGGGGTGCGTTTTATATAAGCGACTGGAATGGTTTTGATATTCGCGACAGGGATCCCTCGCTGGCATCCTGCGGAAGCCGCTTGGGATGACACACGATCAGATAGTTTTTTCTCGCGGCAGCAGATAATCCGAATTCCTTTTAGTCATAATCACCCCGAGCGTATTTCCCCAAAACCGTTCCCAGAGTGAGGGCGATCGCGCATCCGACCGAGATTATGATCCCTGTGAATATATCCTCTTCGAAAAAAACGATATAAATTCCATACCAAAATCCGAAAAATCCCCCTAAGGTTAGGGGAAGCCCCAGCAGGACCGCTCCGATTTTAAACAAGACATTGAAGAATCCCATGTTATTGAATGCCTCCCGATTGGCCAGGACATTGAGCCAAACCCTTGTCTCTGCTGCTCCTACGTTAATTCAGCGTTTGTAGAGTCCTTGGGACATGGATTGTAATGATCCCAACTGAGGTGATGCGGGCCTTGAGCGCTGCGGGATCCTTGTTTGGGAAAAGGTTCCTCCTTGGTTTAACCGCTGTGACATGGATTGTAAGGTCCCTTGCTGGGATGGGAATCGCTGTGTTGGTGATTGATATGAGGGTTCGTGTTTTGAGAACTGACTGAGTTTTTGTTGGAGGGAGTTGTATTCCTGTTTTGAGAGTTGGATGGGTTGTCCCGGGGAAGGGAAGGTGGCTTTGTGGGCTAAGGCATTGATCCTGGCGCCGTACTTTTGGCGCATTTGCTGGTGTGCGTCCATAGGTTGAGGTTGGGATAGGCTTGTTTTGAACCTATTCATCAGATCGTTAATCCGCCTTTGTTCTTTCATTCTTGCCCGGGCATCGTTTTCGAGCTGTTTCAGGCGTTCGGTAACGGGCATAAACGGGTCTTTGGGGTAGGCTGGAGTTTTGACAGGGTCCCGATGACTTTGTAAGGACCAATCGGCTACTTTGACCGGGTCCAAAAAGCTGTATCCAGGAGCCTCTTGCCTGGCTCGGACAGGTCGGCGAACGGGTTTCTTATGGGACTGGACCCCAATTTGAGACCAGGGATGCTGTTTGAAAGGCTCCCGGTGTGGGACCGGGAAAGAGGTCTGTTTGTGTGAATTTTTTATCCTCTCCAATTCCTTTACAGCGGCTTTTTTGGCAAGATGTCCCACTTCATAGGCATGAATCCCATCTATGACCAGTTTAGCAGCTTTGGGCGCTTTGGTGACCACGGCTTTTCCTGCACCCGCAGGGATGGACGCAATGCTGCTGATATATTCTGAGCCGGTATCCGGACCCAGATATTCTGCCACCGAGGAAACGTAATAATTAAAGCCTGATAGAGCCCTCAATCCATCGACTTTTAAGCGGTCTATGGATCCCAGGTTGGCATACCCGCCTCTTTTTTTGATGATTTGTTGAGCCGCATCAAAATATTCTCCAGCTGCTTTTTCCGTGACTTCAACTGCATCCCTCTTCCACTTTCTGGGATAATAGTATTGATATTTTAAAGCCCAATCCCCTAAATTATCCTCTCTTCTCGATCGAATCTCCTCTTCTGTGAGGGGCCGCGGTGGCCTGGGTTTGTTACGTTCCCGTAAATGAGCCAACCATTCTTTGTCCATTTTCTACTCATCCTTTTCCATGTTTATCTTAAAATCGGTGATGTATTGATCGATGAGATCGTCTACCAATGCCAGATTGATATCCAGGGCATCCACGCCCTGGATTAATTCTTTGTCGGAGATGTCCAGCTCATCGCAGAACTCATCGACGCTTTTCGATCTGAGGATGATGGGCATGTTCAATACGTTCTGGAGCCAGTACCCAAAAGCGTATTCCAGGTCATCCTTACCCAGCGCCGTGAAAGTGAAGTGATCCTGGAGTTCCTCGATCATCTGCTGACCATAACCTCTGAGGTATTTTTGGATTTTCCCCCCATGGGATTCGATGAGGCTGGAGGCAGCTTCATGAACAGCCAGAAGGCTGATTTTCGCTTCTTGCTCCGACAGCCCGGGGATTTTATCTCCTTCCCATGAAAACCTACTTTCTGACAAGGATTCGATAATGCGTCGAGCGTGGGGATGGTCTACGTCCAGGGATCCATCTTTGGAGGGGATGCTGGCCAAATCTTCGATATCCAGGAGCCCGAGTGTATCCAATTCGGTGATGATGTCCCTGATTTCGCTCTCCGGTTTTGGGCTGACCCGGGAAATGAGCGCAAATACTAATTCCACCCAGCGTTCGTGCTCAGATGGCCATTGATGATATGCGAAAAGGTCGGAATACTTCGTGATTAACTTCCGCAGCTGGAATTCGGTTTCAGAAATTGGCCTAGCCATGGTTTCACCTCATTTAGGTAATATTTTGTGTGTCATTAAAATGGATGGGCGAAGAATCATGATGAGCCGATCCGCCTGGGATGTTGGATGACGATTGCAGGTTTTCCGGGTTTGTTTTTGCTGATCTATGTTGGGTTTCTTGAAAATCCTTTGTCCTCGTTAAATGAAAAACCGGGAGTGGCCCGAGGAAAGATTTGGTTAAGGGGGGATATCTTCAATGTAGCATATTTTTTCAGAAATCCATGATTTTCATCATTGCATTTTCATAGTCAATCGGGCTAGTTTGTTCAAAGATCGATCAGGCAATATTTCGGATTGCGGGTTTGGGAATTGGTTGGGGGTTACTAGAATGGAATTGCCTTGACGCGTTGGCAGGTTGAAAGTTAAAGGTTGGGGGTCATGGTATGTGGGCGAAGGCAAAGCTTTGATGGCGGTTGCAAGGATCCCTCGCTGGCATCCTGCGGATGCCGCTCGGGATGACAATCAGGAGAAGAAAAGATCGCTGCCCTTCGATACGCTCCTGCGGAGCACTCAACCGGCACTGGGTAAACAACCTGCGGTCGCTGGGTTGTTTGTGTTTTTTAGAAGATCGCCGCGTCGCCCTTCGGACTCATCGCGATGACAACCTTTAGAAACGGTCATTGCGAGACCCCGCAGGGGTCGAAGCAACCTCCTGATGTCCCGCGTGCTGTGGTGTAGGATAGATCGCTTCGACGGCTTGCGGCCGCCTCGCAATGACGGGGGGAAAACGTTTGAAGGTTAGCACGTATAAACGTTGGAACGGCCCAACTATCCAACCTCTCCACCTTAACATAGGGTCATCCCTGAGTGAGACACGGGTTCCGTGGTTATCTCAAAATCAAGCACTTTACAAAACTGTATTCCGATCGCAGAACCCCCCAAAAACCGGCTTTCCAGCATGACGGGTGCAGTATAATTCAATGACCCTTTATTAATGAAAGGGTTGAGACTCACTTTTTCCCCCTTTCCACCCTGGTAATCAAGAGGCCCATGATGAAAAAAATTTCGCTTCTCCTTGTGGTGCTTGTGCTCGGTTTGACTTCATGCAAGCTGGATACCTGGTTGGGGTATGAAACGGTGGAACCGTCGAAACTGTATACGATCACCGTCGGGCCCACCTACACCCCTGCAGCGACCGCCACCCCTACGAAGGATCCCAATGTCACCCCCTCCCCGGTACCAACCCTGGGGCTGGGTTCGACGAAAATTTCCCCGGTGGATGGGATGACCATGGTCTATATCCCCGCCGGGGAGTTTTATATGGGCGGCTATAAGGACACGGATGAGGTCCCGATCCATATGGTATTTGTGAACCCCTACTGGATGGATCAGACGGAGGTTACCTGCGGTCAATTCCTGAAATTCGTGGGTGAAACGGGATTTAAAAAGTCGAGCTTCGCGGGAGGACAGTGCGCCCGGGGAGACGATCATCCTGCGAGGGCGACCTGGGATGCGGCCCAGGCATACTGCCAATGGGCTGGAAGGCGCTTGCCCACCGAGGCGGAATGGGAAAGAGCGGCCCGGGGCGGATTGCCGCGAAAGAAGTACCCCTGGGGTGATGAACCCCCGGTTTGTGAGCTGGGAGCGAAAAACGGGGCCATGTTTTACGATGGGGATAAATGCTTTGTGACCGGCACCGTGCCTGTGAAAAGCTATCAGCCGAATGAATTTGGCTTATTTGACATGGCCGGAAACGCCAGCGAGTGGGTTTACGATTACTATGCTGAAAATTATTATGAGATCGCCCAACAGGAGGGCACTTCCTATGATAACCCCCGCGGGCCGGAAACCGGGAACTTCCGGGTCTATCGGGGAGGGTCCTACCGCAGTGACGCGGATACGCTGCGGAGTGCCAGCCGGGATGGGATGCCGGGCCAAAATTTCTTTGGCTTTCGATGCGCAGCCGATGCGCCGTAGGTTTCACAGAAGGGGTGAGGGGGTGAGGGGGAGAAGCGCCTTCGGCGCTGACCGAAGACGGAAGGCAGGAGGGGGTGACTGGGTGAGGGGGAGAGGGGGAGAAGCGCCTTTGGCGCTGACCGAAGACGGAAGACAGAAGGGGTGAGGGGGAGAGGGGGAGATGGGGAGACTCGGAGGGAGGGAGTTTTGTGACTGTTTGAGTGGGTGAGGGGGAGAAGCGCCTTCGGCGCTGACCGAAGACGGAAGACAGAAGGGGTGACTTGGTGAGGGGGAGAGGGGGTGAGGGGGTGAAAAGGGGATGGGAAGCCTCGGTGAAACCTGTCAAACAAATGACACAACCGGAATTAGCTGCATATGGGCAATCCTATTTAGAAGAAAAGGGAATTCATGTCATCCTTTCCGGTGGAGCAGCTGTATCTGGATATACAAATCGCCGCCATGTCACAGGATATATTGACTTCGTTAATGTTCGATTTGCAGATAGGGCCAGGATAAAAAGAATTGTTGAAGAGATCGGTTTCAAAGAAGTGGGACGCCATTTTGAGCATCCTGACACGGAATGGTTCCTTGAATTTCCCCCGGGTCCTTTGGCAATAGGTGGGAAACCCATTAAGGATATTGAATCCCTAAAATATCCCACGGGCATTTTGCGATTAATCTCTCCGACAGGATGTGTTAAGGACCGATTAGCTCATTATATCCATTGGGATGACCTTCAATGTTTAGACCAAGCTTTTATGGTTATCGAAGAACATGAAGTGGAACTTGAGGAAATTCTATCCTGGGCTAAAAAGGAAGATGGAGAAAACTACGAGAATATAAAGATACGGTTAGAGGAGAATTGAGGTTTTGCCTAATTGGCGATGGAAATGGGGGTATTGTCGCAGCATGGACCCCTCACATGCTACCCCTGGGTATTTGAAATAATATCAATGTGTTTATTTATCTGGGGATCCCGATCCGGCGAACATGTTATCCGGCAGCAGGGAGCGGATGAGCAGAAACTCCGGGTCCGCATCCTCAGGGGGATTTTCCAGGGCTTGATGAAGGGCCAGAATAGCCGCCCGGATGACCAGCTTCCCATCTTTATATCTATACAACCAGTTCCGCTTCAGCAGCTCGTGGTAGCCATCTCCCGGACGGGAAAGCGCTTCACACCAGGTGTTGTGCAGATCGGTTTTGAAGATCAGCGGTTCTTTGAGATGAAGGGGGGTGTCCTCGTTCAGCTCCCGCAGCTCCTCCACCAGGCGGAGCAGTTTGGCCCGGTCGGTATAAGGCCCGCTGAAGACATACACCGATCCCCGGCCTGGCGGCGGCAGCTCTGCTTTGGTTTTAATGGAGATGGCGTCCTTAAATCCCACATTAATGAATTCTTTTTTGAGGATTTTGTAGAGGTGGTGGGGTTTCTCGGTGTGCAGCATCCATTTGCCTAGGCCACGCACAGAGTGGTCCCGGCGGGTGATGGACAGCCAGTAATCTTCCAATTCGATGAATTCGTCAGCCCCGGTCATGAGGGTAGTATAGCATGTTCGGTTGTGAGGGGGAGACTGGGTGAAAAGGAGATGGGGTGAGGGGGAGGTCTGTGACAGGGTGACAAGGTGAGGGGGTTCGTTAATATAAGGACCCGAAGAGCTGTTGATTATCCCTGGCGACCCGCGCCGCGTCCCCATCCACAGCACCCCAAAACTGCCGTTCCTACTCTGGGAAAGGCACCGGTTGGATCCCTGTTGGCCACGTTTCTCATCGAAGTGATCTCGCTCAGCGGTTAGAGGGAACCCCACCCTCAGCAGGGAATTTTTCTATTCTTGAAACGCAGATATTTGAAAGCGCTTCCATTTAGCCCTGTAGAAAGTCATAGAGAACCCGTGACATTTGTCAGGTTAGGTGGGGGGAATGATTGTATATTTTCGCGTTCTAATGTATGCTGAACCTGAAAGCGCTTTCAATATCCCCCATGAGTGAGTGCCGCACATGAAACATACAACCCTGGATGACGTAGCCAAAAAAGCCGGTGTTTCCAGAGCCACCGTATCCCGCGTCGTCAACGATCACCCCCATGTCAGTTCCCACATCCGCAAAAAGGTGTTGCAGGTCATTGAAGAACTTGAGTATAACCCCCATATTGCAGCACGTTCACTGGCCTCCCAGCGGACGAGGAATATTGGATTGGTATTCCCCAACAGTATTCATAACGTCTTTACTGATCCCTATTTTCCCAGACTGACGGAGGGGATTGCGCATGCTTGTAATGAGAATGATTACACCTTATCTCTGTTTATTTTCCATACCATGGAACTGGAAAAGAAACTCATCCCGCGGATTATACGAGGGGGTCTTGTGGATGGTATCATCGTCCAAACCACCCGGATAGAAGATGATATCCTGTTGAAAATCGCGGATGGGGGCGTCCCCTTTGTGGTGGCGGGGAAGCCGATGAACCTCCCTAATGCCAGTTATATCGATGTGGATAATTTCCAGGGAGCGTACAACGTGGTCGCTCACCTCATTCGGGGTGGGATAAAGCATATTGGCACGATCACAGGACCCCAAAACAGCGCCTCGGGGCGGGATCGTTTGGCAGGGTATAAACGTGCTTTGGAAGAACGGAACATTCCTGTGGAAGAGAAGTATATCTTCGAAGGGGATTATACAGAAGACGCAGGGTATTATGGAACGAAACAAATCTTGGAGAATGGGAATTTAGATGGTATTTTCGCTGCTTCCGATACCATGGCTATTGGTGTGTTGAGAGCGCTACGCGAGAAGTCAATTACGGTTCCTGATCAGATGGCGGTTGTGGGCTTTGATGACCTTCCGCCCTCCCGATTGGCAACTCCCCCGTTGACCACCGTGCGTCAGCCAATCCGCAGATTTGGGATTCAAGCTATGGAAATCTTATTGGATATCATCAAAAATGGCCAAGAGCCCCCTAGGCAAGTCGTCCTGGAAACCGAATTGGTCATCCGACAGTCCTGCGGCATGAAATAGAAATAGGGTCAGAATCAGTGGACAGGGTTTTTTAGGCGGATTGAAAGCGCTTTCAATAAGGATAAAAG
Source organism: uncultured Anaerolineales bacterium (assembly GCA_964481465.1). Lineage (GTDB taxonomy): Bacteria > Chloroflexota > Anaerolineae > Anaerolineales > UBA11858 > B10-G9. Next base: position 91,085 of record CAYZTL010000015.1, on the reverse strand, counting down.
GCTCAGTTAAAAAGGAGGTGAAAGACTCACAACCGCTTTGAAAGATAACGATGTATTGGATCATAACTACATTTAGGAGAAAGGGAAATGAAAAAGATTTGGATTTTGATAACCATTGTAGTAATCGCTTCTTTCGCCCTCTATGCGTGTGATAAAGGTACGCCTGAGACTCCTGAAGAGGAGCCAGTTGCAGAGGAGACCACGGAAGAAGAGGTGGAGGAAACGGAAGAGAAAGAAAGGGTACAGGTCCGCTGGTTTGTAGGCTTGGGGGCTGGCTCTGACGAACCTACCTTTGAACCCCAGAATGCTTTTGTGGAACGGTTCAACGCCAGCCAGGACGAAATCGAGCTGGTGATCGAGATCGTTGACAATGACGTCGCTTACGACACCCTGGCCACGCAAATTGCGGCTGGAAACGCGCCGGACATCGTCGGCCCTGTCGGCATCCGCGGCCGTGACAGCTTCAAGGGAGCCTGGATGGATCTCACCCCCTTGATCGAGGCCAACGATTATGACCTGAGCGCCTTTGATCCCAACATGGTTGAGTTCTACCAGGTCAAGGAAGAAGGGCAGTTGGGCATTCCCTTTGCCATCTTCCCATCCTTTGTGATCTATAACAAAGACCTCTTTGACGAAGCCGGTAAACCGTATCCGCCTGCGGAATATGGCGCGCCTTATGTGGATGAGAACGGCGAGGAACATCCTTGGAACATCGAAACCCTCACCGAACTTGCCATGTACCTCTCTGTGGATGCCAACGGGAACGACGCCACCATGGAGGAGTTCGACACCGAAAACATCGTCCAATTTGGGTGGATGAACCAGTGGACTGACCCGCGCGGGATCGGCACGTTCTTTGGAGCCGGATCGCTGGTGGATGAAAACGGCGATGCCCAGATTCCCGAACCTTGGGAGGCGGCCTGGAAATGGACCTACCGCGGCTGGTGGGAAGATTGGTTCATACCCAACGGCGCTTACGGCGGCGCGGACTTCTTGCAAGGACCTGGCGGACCGTTCTCTTCCGGCAACCTGGCCATGGTCCATCTTCACTTATGGTATGTCGCCCCCTGGGCTTTGGGTGATGTCCCCTTTGACTGGGGCCTGGCAGCCACGCCTGCTTACCAGGGCACTGTGACTTCCAAAATGCACGCCGATACCTTCGGCATCCTGAAAGGCAGCGATCATCCTGAGGAAGCCTTCCAAGTGATGGAATATATGCTCAGTGAAGAACATGCCACTGAGTTGTTGAACATTTACGGAGGCATGCCTGCCCGCCTGTCATTGCAGGATGAGTTCTTTGACCAGTATAATGAGGCCAACTTCCCTGACAAGGACATCAACTGGGATGTGGTGGTTGACAGCATGGCTTACGCCGATAACCCCAACCACGAAAGCTGGATGCCCAGCTTCCAGGAAACCACGGACCGCTACAATGAGTTCTGGAACAAACTGGCCAACACTCCTGGGTTGGATGTCGATGAGGAGATCGAGGTTCTCCTTCAGGATTTGCAGGCCATTTTCGAGGCTGCACAAGAGTAACCATCCTATTTGATACATGTCAGCCTGGCTTCTCTGAGGCCAGGCTGACATTATCTTGGAGTTACGCCTATGGCTTTAGTGGAAAGCATTCGAAAAATCGGAAAGACGAAAACCGGAGTCCGCACGAAGTTAAGCAAGCGGGAGAAGATCGAAGCCCGCTGGGGTTTGCTCTTTCTAAGTCCATGGATGATTGGGTTTTTGGCTTTTTACCTTCTTCCCATGATTGCCTCTTTCGTTTTTTCACTGTATGACTTCAACCCGGCGGTTCCTGATGAAGCCACCTTTATTGGCTTTGCAAACTGGCAGCGCGCCTTGTTTAAGGATCAGGAAGTCAAAAAAGCCTTTCTGCGGACGATACATTTCTCCGCCATCTCCCTTCCTATAAATTTGGGGTTCGCTTTGTTCGTCGCTCTGCTGATGAATTCCAAACACGTGATTGGCAAGAACCTGTATCGCACGTTGTTCTACATGCCCGTGATGATCCCCGTGGTGGCGACGGTGTTGATTTGGAACGGGGTCTTGAACGAGCAAACAGGGTGGATCAATATCTTCATCGAGAAATTGACAGGGATTCAGGCCACCGGTACGGAAGGTATCCGTTGGCTGGCGGACCCGGACCTGGTATATTATGCCTACACCATGTTTGGCTTGTGGGGGATTGGGAACGCCATGATCATTTTTTTGGCTGGATTGCAAGGGGTTCCGACTGAACTCTATGAAGCGGCGGAGATCGATGGCGCGAATTGGTTTACAAAATTAACCAAAATTACGCTCCCGCTGATCACGCCCGTGATTTTCTACCAGCTGGTATTGGGGGTGATTTATTCCCTCCAGTATTTTTTGGCACCCTTTGTGCTCAATGGGGGTACGGGGTATCCAGAGGGAAAAACCCGCTTTTACATGGTGTATTTTTATAAGCAGTCCTTTACATTTTTCAATATGGGTTATGGCGCGACTCTGGCCTGGCTGATGTTCATTGTCGCCCTCATTTTAACGATCATCTTGTTTGGCACAGCCCGCTATTGGGTCTATTATGAAGCAGCGGAGGAGAAATGATGTCCTCTCGTCAATATCTACCGGCACCAGCCCGGCAAGGGATGAAAAAAATCGGTTTGACCGGTTTGACTCTGGCGGTATTGTTCCTTTTTCTGATCCCCATGGTATATGGCATTGTCACTGCATTGAAAACGGACAGCCAATTTTCCAAAGTTGGGGCTCCCTGGTATCCTGCCAGCGAAGAAAAATTTTCTTATCAAGGGAAAACCTATGACATTTACCAGGTCCCCATGGATGGGGAGGTGCGTGAACTTGCCCTGGTCAAAAAAGGCCGACAAAGCAGTATGTTTGTGGACCCGAATAATGTGGAGGCGGGGCCCTTTGAATGGGAAGGGCCGTGGCGCCAATTAGAACGCTCGTGGAAGACAGACCCCCAGTGGGGCAATTTTGCCAAAACATGGAAAACAATCGATTTTCCGATCCTGCTGCGGAACACGGGGATGTATGCCGGTATCACAACTATCGGAGCGGTAGTTTCAGCTTCTCTGGTAGCTTATGGATTTGCCCGGTTTCGTATTCCGGGAAAGAATATCCTTTTCATGTTGATGCTCTCCACGGTTATATTGCCTTCCGCGGTCACACTCATCCCCACCTATTTTGTTTTCCTCCAACTGGGTTGGGTGGGCACATGGCTGCCGCTGATCGTGCCCGCCTTTTTCTCGTGGGGGACCAATGTGTTCTTGATGCGCCAGTTTTTCATGACCATACCCCGGGAACTGGATGAAGCGGCCATGATTGACGGTGCGGGCCCGTTCCGGATTTTCATCTCGGTGATCTTGCCGCAATCGGTTCCGGCGCTCACCGCGGTGGCTCTCTTTCACTTTTTCTATGCCTGGAATGATTTCTTTGGGCCGTTAATTTACCTGGCTGGGAACCCCGAGAAATTTCCCATTACTGTGGGGCTGACGGCTTTTAACAACCTGTATTCCCAATCGACCAACTTAATTCAGGCCGCCTCTTTAATTTCAGCAGTCATTCCGGTGATCGTGTTTTTCTTCTCCCAGCGTGTCTTCTTGCGGGGTGTGACTTTCACTGGAGTGAAGAAATGAATTTGGTCTTCCATGGCTTCCTTGGTCTCTTCCCTTGTGATGTGCCTGATAAGAAGGGGAGGCCACTAGCCATGTCGTATGGGTGATGTTTTTGTTGTGAATGAATGTCGAAGGTGAAAAAACACGGATGAGATCTTTTAAGTGGATTGTACGTTTTACCTTGCTCCTGTTTCTGGTTGTGAGCTGCGGATCTCCCGAGCAGCCTCCCGCAGCAACTGCAACCGAAGAGCCAACACCAACCCCGACCCCGCTTGGCCCGCTCGCCCCCCAGGGGACGCCGCGGGAAAGTTATTATGCCCCTTTCCCGCTTTCCATAACGCTGGATGGAAAGCTGGACGATTGGGAAAGGGTGCCGAGGGTCGTCATCCCGGAAACAGCGCAGGAGGTGGAGGGAGCTACCTCGGTCTCTTTTGCCGCTGCAGCTGACCAGTCCTTCCTTTATTTCTTGGGGGAAGTGACCGACCCGGTGATCATTTCCGGAGAGCACGGCACGGATTATTGGAATGAAGATTCCCTGGAATTCTATGTCAATGCGACTGGAAATTTATCTCTGACCTCTTACACAGCGGGGGTGTCCCAGATCACGATCCCGCCGGTCAACATCGGGAAAGCCCCGGATGAGATCCTTCTGGGCGGCGTCCAGCATGAAGCGGCCCAAGCCCGAGCGAAAGTCGTCCGGACCGATGGCGGGTATGTGGTCGAGGCCGCTGTCCCTCTGGAGACGGACGTATGGCGTATTAAACCCGAACACGGGGGGGTGCTTGGTTTTCAGGTTCATCTGAACGGCGCGTCCACTTCAAGCCGTAATTTAAAGGTGATTTGGTCGAAATTTGACCAAAGCGATTCCTCGTACTACGATCCCAGCGTCTTCGGTGAGTTGATTTTTTATGAAATCGGCGAAAGCGAGCCAGCCCGTCTCGAGATGGAGGCTGCTGCGGAGGAAGCCCTCCCTGCGGTGGATGACGATGCGCTGTATAAGCAGGCGGACGCTCCGATTCCTGATCGGGTTGATGATCTGCTGCAGCATATGACGCTGGCTGAAAAAATCGGCCAGATGACCCTGGTGGAAAAAAACAGCATCCGCGAGAATGACATCACCAACCTGCACATTGGAGGTCTGCTCAGTGGGGGCGGGGGATATCCGAAAGCGGGAAATTCGCCGGAAAACTGGGCGGAGATGGTGGATGGTTTTCAGGCCTACGCATTGGATTCTCGACTCAGCATTCCCCTCCTTTATGGTGTGGACGCGGTGCACGGCCACAGCAATATGGTCGGCGCAGTGATTTTCCCCCACAACATCGGCTTGGGAGCAGCGGATGACCCGCAGCTGATGGAAGAAATCGGCCGGGCTACCGCAGTGGAGATGGCTGCTACAGGGATTTATTGGAATTACGCCCCCGGCGTGATGGTGCCCCAGGATATCCGCTGGGGACGCACCTATGAAGGGTACGGTGAAAACCCGGAGCTGGTATCCGTCTTGGGAGCTTCTTATCTCCGAGGGTTGCAATCTCCGGATTTGTTTCCCCCCAATACCGTCATCGGCACCCCCAAGCATTACGTGGGAGACGGGGGCACCTTGTTCGGTTCTTCGGCCACTGGCTCCCTGCTTGACCAGGGTGTCACCGAGGTGGATGAGGGCACATTGCGAGCTGTCCATCTCCCACCCTATCTTGCAGCGATCGAAGCGGGGGCGCGAAGCGTGATGGTTTCCTACTCCAGCTGGGGTGGAATGAAAATGCATGCCCAGCGGTATTTGATCACGGATGTCCTCAAGGGGGAGCTGGGGTTCTCAGGATTTGTGGTCTCGGATTGGGGCGCCATCGACCAAATTTCGGGGGATTATTATCAGGCTGTGGTGACGGCGATCAATGCCGGCATCGATATGAACATGGTCCCTCACAACTATGTCCGGTTTATCAATACGCTGACTGAAGCCGTGGAAGACGGGGATGTGCCGCGTTCCCGGATCGATGACGCGGTCCGGCGCATATTGACCGTGAAGTTCGAGATGGGTTTGTTTGACCAGCCCTATTCCCGCCCGGATCTGCTCCCGGAAGTCGGTTCGGATGCGCACCGTGCCCTGGCCAGAGAGGCTGTTTCCAAATCTCTGGTATTGCTGAAGAATGAAGGGGAGCTGCTTCCTCTCTCCGGGGATATCTCTCATATTTATGTCGCTGGGACTGCTGCGGATGACATTGGCATTCAGTGCGGCGGGTGGACGATCGAATGGCAGGGAAAGAAAGGGGACATCACCCCGGGGACGACGATCCTGGAGGGAATCCGGGATGGCGCGGAGGGGGATGTGGTGGTGGAGTACAGCCTGTCAGGGACCTTTGACGGCGATCCGGGTAGTCCTGATTCGGTTTGCCTCGGGGTGGTGGGCGAACTGCCCTATGCGGAAGGGCGGGGTGACAGCCGTTCGCTGAACCTGCCGCCGGGGGAAAACCGGGCCCTGCGCAAGTTGGAAAGCGAATGTGCAAACCTGGTCGTGATCCTAGTTTCCGGACGCCCGCTGATCATCACCGATGAGCTGCAGAAATGGGATGGGTTGGTCGCGGCCTGGCTTCCAGGCACGGAAGGAGGGGGTGTGGCTGATGTGCTCTTTGGCGAGGTGCCCTTCAGCGGGAAGCTGCCTTATACCTGGCCTGCCTCCCCTGATCAGCTTCCCCTCGGTTCCTCCGCAGACCCTCCGCTATTTCCCTACGGTTTTGGTTTGGAAGCTGGGGGAGGAGAGTGACCAGAGATGAAGTTTCAATATTATGGGTTGTTGGCACTGTATATCTTGGCCTTGGCCGCTTGCAGGGGTCCAAAAGGATCCCCGCCCCAACCCACAGCTGAACCTGAAGAACCTGTTGAAATAGAGGGTTGGGAATTGGTCTGGCAGGATGAATTTGATGATTCCTATCTGAACGCTGACCATTGGATCAGGGAGACCGGCGCCGGCGGCTGGGGAAATGAGGAGCTGCAATTTTATACCACGCGACCGGAAAACGCCCGGATCGAGGACGGCAGGTTGGTCATTGAAGCCCACCAGGAAGATTACCTGGGGAGCGATTACACCTCTGCGCGGTTGAAAACCCAATCTCTCCATTCATGGACATATGGGCGGATGGAAGCGCGGATGAAACTGCCCACCGGCCAGGGTATCTGGCCGGCCTTCTGGATGCTGGGGGAGGATTACCCGACCGTGGGCTGGCCGGATTGTGGGGAGATCGATATCATGGAAAATATCGGTGACCCCCAGACGGTCTATGGGACGATCCATGGCCCCGGATATTCCGGGGGGAATGGGATTGGGGGTTCGGTGACCACCAGCGGTGATCCGCTAAATGAGACATTTCACACCTATGCCCTGGAATGGGAGCCGGATGAAATTCGCTGGTACCTGGACGGGGTTGAGTATAATTCCGTCAGCCGAACAGACGTCCCAGGAGAATGGGTCTATGATCATCCCTTTTTCCTCATCCTCAATCTGGCAGTGGGGGGTGAATGGCCCGGGTATCCGGACCAGACCACACAGTTCCCCCAGCAGCTGGTGGTGGATTATGTGCGGGTATACCGGGACCCAGATCTGGACCTCTCCGCTCTGGAGGCAAACAAACTCCATGTGGCTGAGATGAGGATGGATCTGAAAGAGGAAGAGGGCGCGGTGACCGGAGAGGTCTTTGTGACCGTGGTGGACCAGAACGGCGAACCTGTGGAAGGGGCACAGGTCACGGTGGGATGGCTGGGGGTGGTTACCGGCGCCACCAAGGAAGCCCAAACGAATCAGGAAGGGGTTGCTGGCCCGTTTATCGGTCAGAAGACGAGTTTCTCAAAAGAGATTACACTATGTGTTTATGAGCTTGCGAAATCTATGCATCGCTATGATAAGGAAGCCAATTCGCAAACATGTGTCTTCAAAACACCTTAGGATGAGGATCCATTTTATAGGAGGCAAAGATGGGTAAAAAAGAAAACGCGATTCCCCGCAGGGTATTGGGAAAAAGCGGTTTAAAAGTTTCAGAAATCGGGTTTGGACTCTGGGCTGCTGGGGGGGACGCCTGGGGACCCACGGACGATCAAAAGATCCTGGATGCGATTGACTATACCCTCGATCGGGGTGTGAATTTCTTTGACACCGCCGATGTCTACGGGGGAGGGCACAGCGAAGAGCTGTTGGGGAAGGCCATGGCAGGCCGCAGGGATGAGTTCATCGTGGCCACCAAGATCGGTTGGCTGGACTTTGACGGCGAGGGTGGCAAATCCGCCTACACCTCGGTGGAGAAGTTGATCTCCGGCGTGGAATCCAACCTGGAGCGGCTGAATACCGATTATATCGATGTCATCCAAAGCCACATTGACTTCCGGGATCCGACCATGGAGATTTTCCTGGAGGGCTTCCAGGAGCTGGAAAAAGCGGGCAAAGTGAGGGCCTACGGGGTGAGCACGAGTGATTTCGAATACCTGAAGGCCTTCAATCAGGACGGAAAGTGCTCCACACTCCAGATTGATTACAGCATCCTCAACCGCACCGCAGAGGATGAAATCCTGCCCTATTGCCAGGAAAACCAGATCGGCGTCATTGTCCGGGGAGCGCTGGCGATGGGCATCCTGACGGGAAAGTTTTCACCTGAGACGCGCTTTCCGGAAGGGGATTTCCGCCGCCGCTGGCATGAAAATGAGGACGAGTATGAAATCTTCCTCAATGATCTGGAAACGGTGGACCAGCTTCGACCTTTGGCAAAGGACCGCAGCCTGGCCCAGCTGGCATTGCAATTTGTGATTTCCCACCCCGCGGTCACCACGGTGATTCCCGGAATTAAAAACGTCGAACAGGCCGAGGCGAATATCAAGGCTGGACGGATGGGACCGTTGTCTGAAGGGGAGCTGGAGAAGATCGATCAGATCGTCCCCCCCGCAGGAGGACGGAAAATTTGGCCTGCCTGATGAAGATTCTCTCGATCGGTGAACCTGAGAGATGACTCCGGATGGACGGTCAACTTTTCGCCAGAAACGGGACCAGCCTTAAAGATTTACTCTCCGAACGATAGTTTTGGTTGGCAGTCACGAAGCGCTTTTGAGATCACAGAAGATAAGCGCTGTGGTCTTTGCTCAAAGCTTGGAAAATAAGCTCATGAAGTCGAATCCTTTTGATCCCTCAGGACGCTATGTGATAAAACATTACCCTTCCCGGCGTCCTTTCAGCAGCTTTTTACCGGGCATCGCCGGACCGATGGGCATCCCCATGTGGGTTTTTTATGTTAACCGCGGGCAGGGGATCGCCAGTTTTGGGATTGAAAGCAAAGACACACCGATACTCGAATTCCAGCCTGCCAATAAAGCGTACCAGCTGACTCCAACAACGGGTTTCCGGACCTTTCTGAAACTGCAAACTCCGGGTGAGCATGTGATTTATGAGCCTTTCGCTCCCTGGTCAAACCGATCCGCATCGAGAGAAATGCATCTGGGTGTGAATGAGCTGGAGTTGGTGGAGCGCAATCAAGAAGTTGGGATCGCGACAAGCGTGCTTTATTTTATCCTGGTCGATGAACCTTTCGCTGGTTTGGTTCGCCAGCTCACCCTCCGGAATACGGGGAAAGAAACAGCCCGGGTTGAGGTTTTGGATGGCCTGCCCAAAGTGGTTCCTTTTGGGGTTGACAATGGGGCTTTGAAACATGTCAGCCGAACAATCGAGGCCTGGATGGGGGTCGAAAATCACGCACAAGGTACTCCATTCTACCGCTTACGTGCATCCGCTGCTGATCATGCCGAAGTATCTGCCATTAAACCCGGGCATTTCGCGCTGGGGTGGGGGGATGGAAAGGGGGAGCCCGGATATTTGCCGGTGATGGTCGACCCGGGACCCCTCTTCCGGGAGGACACATCCCTGCACACTCCCGTGGGTTTTATGGGTCATCCCCTTGAGGAGTTAATGGCATGTCCCCAAACCACCAGCGGCAGGACCCCCTGTGCTTTCTTTGGCATGGATAGAACATTGAAACCGGGAGAGGCTGTCATCCTGCACTCCGTATATGGTCACATCCGGGCCATGGAAGATCTGCAGCCCGTCTCCGCTCGCCTGACCCAGCCTGGCTACCTGGGGAAGAAACGAGAACAGGCCCGGAAACTCGCTGCTGAACTCATAAATATCGTCAACACCGGCACGTCATCCCCCCATTTTGATGGGTACGTGCGGCAAACTTTTCTGGATAATGTGCTTCGGGGAGGGTGGCCGGTGTATTGGGAGGCGGACCCAGTGCCGCATGTTTTTCATATCTATTCCCGCAAACACGGTGATTTGGAAAGGGATTATAACGACTTTCGTCTCCCCCCGGAGTTTTATTCCTGTGGGGAGGGAAATTACCGGGATGTCAACCAAAACCGGCGCAGTGATGTATTGCTAGACCCCCGGGTGGGAACGCACAATATCCGGGACTTTCTGAGTTTGATCCAGCTGGATGGATATAACCCCCTGGTTGTCAAAGGAACGACTTTTTGTGTGAGCGCCAGCCGGATTCCAGTCCTGATGCGCTGTGTCGAGGAGGACCCGGGGGGACTCGCCTCCCTGCTGGAGAATGGGTTCACTCCGGGGGGATTGCTTACCCATGTCATGGATCATGAAATCAGTTTGGAAGTTCCTCCACAAGAATTTTTATCTCGGGTAATGGAGCATGCTGATCCCGAACTCAAGGCGGCCTTCGGGGATGGGTATTGGATCGACCATTGGACGTACCTCCTGGATCAGATCGAAGCGTACCTCGCGGTTTACCCGGAAAAAAAGTTTGCGCTTCTTTTTGAAAACCCTCGGATCCCTTATTACCGGAGCCCAGCCAAGGTCCTTCCGCGGAGTGAGCGGTACGTGCTCACCGACAAGGGTCCGCGCCAATATCACTTCTTGACTCAATCAGGATCCTCCGGTTGGGAACGTACGCTTCAAGGCGAGATCTACCATTCATCGGTCATGGAAAAATTAGCCCTCCTGGTGGGGGTCAAATTTAGCAGCCTGGATCCTCAGGGGATGGGCATTGAAATGGAGGCGGGGAAACCGGGCTGGTATGATGCTCTGAACGGGATGCCTGGCTTGTTCGGCAGCTCGCTGTCGGAAAGTTATGAACTGTGCCGGCTGGTCGTTTTTTTGAGGGAATCATGCGCTGAAATCGATCCGGATTTAAAAGTGGCGCTTCCTGTGGAGTTTGCTGATTTCTTGAAGGCGCTGGCTGATCTCTTTGAGGGGGAAACGGATCTTTTTGAACGCTGGGATCAGGCCAATGACCTCCGTGAACATTACCGCAAGCAAGTTTATGAAGGGATTTCCGGGCAGGAAGAGACCTTTACCATAGCTGAATGGGATCGGATCCTTCGCATCTTCGAGTCCCGGTTGCGGGAAGGGTTTCAGCGGGCTCAAAGATGGTCAAAAGAGGGGTTAGCCCCCACATATTTCCGCTATCAGATGACGAGGTATGACGTTCAAAAAAAGGCGGATGGTCGAACCAGACTTGACCCGCAATCTCGCCCTTATTTGCAGGCGAAAGGATTTAAGCCGGTTCCGCTCCCCTTATTTCTGGAAGGCGCGGTACGCGGTCTTAAAGTCGCTAGGGGAAGAAGCGAAGCCAGCGCGATCCATGAAGCGGTCAAGTCCAGCCCGTTGTATGACCGGAAATTGGAGATGTACAAGGTCAACGAGGCCCTCGACGATCAGCCCTACGAAATCGGACGGGCGCGGGCATTCACACCGGGGTGGCTGGAAAACGAATCCATCTGGCTGCATATGGAGTATAAATACCTTTTGGAATTGTTGAAAGCGGGCCTGTATCAAGAATTTTTTAATGATTTCAAAGAGGTCCTGATCCCCTTTCAGCCTGAAGAGCGTTACGGTAGAAGCCCTCTGGAGAACTCCTCTTTTCTGGTCAGCAGTGCTCATCCGCAGATCGATTTGCATGGTGCGGGATTTGTGGCCCGGTTGACTGGGGCAACAGCGGAGTTCATCCACATCTGGCTTTTGATGATGGTCGGGAAACGGCCTTTTCGGTATCGGGACGGTGATTTAGAGTTGAGATTCCACCCGGCGTTGCCGGCGTGGCTGTTTGATGAAAACGACCGGCTTAAGTTTAACTTTTTAGGGGGGATTCCGGTGACATACCACAATCCCCGGCGGATGGATACCTGGAGACACAAGCCCGAGCGGGTCAAACTTACCCTGAAGGACGGTTCGGTGGAGGTATTTGACAGCCCTGTAGTCCCCGCTCCATTTGCCAGAAAGGTGCGAGAAGGCAAAGTGGAAGCGATCGAAGTCTTTTTTTCCGGATGATAAGCATTTGATGCTTTTTTCATCCCAAACATACAGCTCGTTCCTAGGTGAGGATTTGATCGATATTTATAGGACCGCATTTATGGAGGTTGGGTTTCATGGGGACCAAGGCACACGAACAACGTTGGCAATTCGTCGAACAGGATGGGACGTTTCGCTTGCGAAACCCTCATCTGAATACGTACCTCTATTTCCCTTTGGTTAATGAGGCCGGGATGAAGTCGGCTGTCACACCGCTGCTCCATGGGGCGATAAATATAGATCATGACACTTTCCTCACCCAACCGCTTTCTGTGGAAGATTTGCATAATACCCGGTCCGCCCGGAATTTTTGGGTGTACATCGATGGAGCGGGTCCTTGGTCCGTGACAGGAAACTCAGCATCCCAACTTGCCAATCGTTTTGATTCGGATGGGGAACAAGTCTTTCTGGAAGCCGGGATTCTTTGGCATAGCATAACCCGAGTGAATTTGGCGTTGGGTTTGGAAGCACGGATCACGAATTTTATCCCCGCCAGCGATGACCAGGTGGAATTGATGCGTGTCACCATTACCAACACCGGACCTGAGCCTTCCACCTTAACCCCCACGGCAGCCATCCCCATCTACGGCCGCTCCGCAGATAACCTGCGCGACCACCGGCATGTCACTTCCCTGCTGCACCGCATCCACTGCAGGCGCGCGGGGGTGATTGTCCACCCCACCATGTTGTTTGATGAACGCGGCCACCAGCTCAATGAAACCCGCTATGCAGTCCTGGGCAGGGATGAGCAGGGGATGTCCCCCGAAGGTTTCTTCCCGGTGATTGATGAGTATATTGGTAAGGGGGGAACGCTGGATTGGCCGCTGGCGATCGTGAAGAATCAACCTCCAGCCCATCATGCCGGAGATGATCTTGGCGGACGGGAAGCTCTGGGAGGACTCCGGTTCCAAAAGGTAGAATTGACGCCTGGAGAGAGTAGGTCCTGGCTGCTGATCATGGCCATCTCAGATGATCATTCGTCCTTTGAAGGGCTGGTGAAAAAATACGGCTCGGTAGAAAAATTTGAGGATTGGTTAATGAGGACGAGAAACGCCTGGAAGACGAAACTGGACAACCTGCAGGTGGAGACCGGTGACCCGGATTTCAACCGCTGGGTTCGTTGGGTATCCATCCAGCCCATCCTGCGCCGCATCTTTGGGAACTCATTTCTCCCTTATCATGACTATGGGCGGGGTGGACGAGGATGGCGAGATTTATGGCAGGATATATACCCTATGCTTCTCACCGAACCCGAAAGTGCGGTGGAAATGCTGCGGACGAATTTTGCTGCCGTGCGGGTGGATGGCAGCAATGCGAATATCATCGGCAATAACCCCGGTGAGTTCAAAACAGATCGAAATGAAATTCCCCGGGTGTGGATGGATCACGGCGCTTGGCCGCTTAAGGCGGTTAAACTCTATATCGATCAAACTGGCGACCTGAGGTTTCTTCTCCAAGAAGAAGCCTACTTCAAAGATCATCTCGCTCATCGAGCTCAGGCACAGGATGAGAAGTGGAAACCAGGGGATGGCGCCCAACTCAAAACAGAACAGGGGGAGGTGTACCGGGGATCTGTGCTGGAACACCTCCTTGTGCAGCATTTAACCGCCTTTTTCAATGTCGGTGAGCACAACATCATCAGGCTGGAAGATGGCGATTGGAATGATGGCTTCGATATGGCTGCTGAGCGGGGGGAGAGCGTGGCCTTCACGGCCTACTATGCCAGCAATCTGGCTCAACTACGAGATCTGATCAGAAAATTGCGGTCCTTAAAGATTGGCAGGGTTTCTCTGTGTGAAGAACTCACCCTGCTTCTGGATCGCTTATATACACCCCTGGACTATTCCAGCTGGAGAGGAAAGAGGGAGCGATTGGGGGAATACTTGAGCAGCGTGCAGCATACGGTGAGTGGGAATCGCGTGGAAATACCCCTGGACGATCTGGCTGCCGATGTAGAGGCTAAATCCCAGCATTTGGTCGACCAGATCCGGAAGGAAGAATGGGTGGAAGATGGAGAGGGGCATGGTTGGTTCAACGGCTATTATGATAACCAGGGGCAGCGCCTGGAAGGAGCGCACCCTCAAGGCACGCGGATGACCCTCACCGGGCAGGTGTTTGCTGTGATGGGCGGGGTGGCTACGGATTGCCAAGTTCGGGAGATCGCCGATGCTGTGAGTTACTATTTGGCTGATCCCCAGGTGGGGGGTGTGCGCCTGAACACGGACTTTGGAGAGTATGGGATGAATGTGGGAAGAGCGTTTGGCTTCGCCTACGGTCATAAAGAGAACGGGGCCATGTTCAGTCACATGGCCATCATGTACGCCAATGCTCTGTATCAGCGCGGGTTGGTTGAAGAAGGGTGTGAGATCCTGAACGGGATTTATCGGCACAGTGTGGATTTTCCACGCAGCCGAATATATCCCGGTATCCCAGAATATTTTAACAATCAGGGCCGGGGGATGTACCCCTACTTGACCGGTTCAGCAAGCTGGTATTTGCTGACTTTGGTAACGGAAATGTTTGGCGTTAAAGGGCACTGGGGCGATCTTGTATTACGACCTCGCTTGCTGAGGTCCCAATTTGACCGGGAAGGAAAGGCAAGCCTGGACACCGTTTTTGCCGGGCGCAGGCTGCACCTGAGCTACCAGAACCCTCGACTCCTGGATTACTCCCGGTATACTGTCATTGGACTCACCCGCAACGGGGAAACGTTAGATTTTCACCCCTTAGATGAAGGAGGGGTGCTTGTCCGCCGGTCTGAGATTGAAAAGCTTACCCCTGACCGCCAGCACACCATTGTGGTTAAATTGGGTCAGCCCCCCAAGCAGGTAGGAGAAGAATTCCATGGAAGATAGGATTGAGAACATTTTGGCATCATTATCCCTTGAAGAAAAAATTCAATTGTTGGCCGGAGCGGATCAGTGGCACACCCCTGCCATTCAACGCGCAGGTGTCCCGGCCCTTAAAGTAAGTGATGGGCCAAACGGTGTCCGCGGAGAAGGTGGGGATACCCAGGTGGTGACCTCCGCCAGTTTTCCCGTCGGCAGCGCCATGAGCGCTACCTGGAATCCCGGTTTGATCCACCAGGTGGGGCGGGCGCTGGGAGAGGAGGCCAAAGATAAAAATGTCCACGTCCTCCTTGGCCCCACCGTGAACACACACCGCGCCCCCCTGGCTGGCCGCAACTTTGAATGCTTCTCCGAAGATCCTTATCTGGCATCCCGGATGGCGGTTTCCTACATCACCGGTTTACAGGAGCAGGGTGTGGGGGCCTGTGTCAAGCACTATGTTTGCAACGACCAGGAGTTCGAACGTTTTTCGATCAGCTCTGAGGTGCGAGAAAGGGCACTCCGGGAGATTTACCTGGCTCCATTTGCAGCCGCGGTGCGAGAAGCGGGGGCCTGGACTTTGATGTCAGCTTATAATCGGATTAACGGCACCTACGCCAGCGAACACGACGAACTTTTGGTGGAGATCCTTAAAGGTGAATGGGGTTTTGACGGCCTGGTCATCTCCGATTGGTATGGGATGTACAGCGCAGAGGTCGTCGCCAGTGGACTGGATCTGGAAATGCCCGGCCCGGCGCGGTGGATGGGGGAGAAAGCGCGGGAAGCGGTGGAGAGTGGGAAGGTGGCGGAAAGAGACATTGACGATAAGGTCCGCAGGCTGCTGCGCACCCTGATCCGCACGGGGGCTTTTGATCGGCCAGGAACCGCGGAGGAGCGGTCCATCGACCGGCCAGAGCACCGTGAGTTAATCCGCAAGGTAGGGGGAGAAGCCATTGTTTTATTAAAAAATGAAGGGAATCTGCTGCCTTTGGATAAGAGTCGAAAGCAGAAGATTGCCCTGATTGGGGCGAATGCCAAAAAGATTTCCTTTCAAGGAGGGGGAAGTTCCCAGGTCAGCCCCCATTACGTGGTTTCCCCGCTGGAAGCGATTTCGGCGCTGAAAGATGACAAACTGGATGTGCATTACGCACTGGGCTGCACGGTCCACAAGGAGATACCGCCCATCGAGCAGGACTGGCTGCGAGACAGGGAGGGAAAGAAAGCCAGGCTCAATGTGGCGTATTTCGACAATCCATCTTTGACAGGGGAACCTGTCAAAGAATTGACGACTGGCAGCTCCCAGTTGTCTTGGTTCGGAGAGCGCGCGGAATTCTTCGATCCCAATTCCTTTTCTCTGCGGCTGACGGGTGCGGTAGTGGTCCCCGAAACGGGTACGTACACCTTTGAACTGGCTTGTATTGGGCAGGCCCGGCTGAGGTTTGATGAGGAGATCGTGATCGATCTGTGGGATTACGAGCTGGAAAAACCGGGAGAGGGAATTCAAGAATCTTTGGTCATGGATCTGGAAGAAGGCCAACAGATTTCCATGACGATGGAGTATGCTTCTCTGCCTGGACCCCGTTGGCGCGGGGTGCGGGTGGGGTGCCTTCCCCCCCTACCGGAGGACCCGCTGGGCGAGGCTGTTTCCTTGGCTGAAAAATCAGACCTGGCCATTGTGGTTGCCGGGTTGACCCCGGAGTGGGAGACGGAGGGTCAGGACCGGGTGAGTATGGATTTGCCGGGGGAGCAAAACGAGTTGATCGCCCAGGTAGCAGTTGCCAATCCCAATACCATCGTTGTCCTCAACGCCGGGTCCCCCGTTCATATGCCGTGGTTGGAGGAGGTTAAATCCGTCTTACAGATGTGGTACCTGGGACAGGAGAGCGGTCACGCTTTAGCAGATGTCCTTTTTGGGGATGTCAACCCCTCGGGAAGACTTCCCACTACCTTTCCCCGTCAGATCCGGGACAACCCTGCATATATTAACTTCCCGGGGGAGAATGGCAAAGTTCACTACGGGGAGGGTATATTCGTGGGCTACCGGTATTACGATGCGAAAGGCGTTCCGCCCCTCTTTCCCTTTGGACATGGATTGTCTTATACCTCGTTTGCCTACGATAATTTGCAGCTTGAAAAATCCAATTATCAACCCGGGGATGTCATCCACCTTGAGGTGGACGTTACCAACACCGGGGACCGGAAAGGGCAGGAAGTGGTCCAGCTTTATGTGCGGGATGTCCAGTCCAGCCTGATTCGCCCCCCGAAGGAGCTGAAAGGGTTTGCCAAGCTCATGCTTGAACCTGGGGAGACAAAGACGGTACCTTTCACCCTGGACGAGGAAAGCCTGGCGTATTATGACGATGCCCAGAACACCTGGGTAACAGAATCGGGCGCGTTTCAGGTGTTGGTGGGACGTTCAGCGGGTGATATCCGTTTGGTGGGGGAGTTCATGTGGTCTGAGGGCTGAGTGGTGCTGGCGGTCGTTAAAGCCGCCGGGTTCCTCCCATGACTCAGCGTCTTTGGTCTTTTGCTCACCTGGCAAAAGCCCGGAAGGGGTTATCTTCCATCCATGTGGAGATCGTCTCCTGCTGGATTCCTCTCTCCTGCAATTGGGGCACGAATCTCAAACTGAGGTAGTCAAAAGGTTTGGTTTCCCCACCGCCCGGTTGGGAGGGGTCATACCAGCCGCGGTCATGGCTGAGCAGGAGTTGATCGGAATAGCCGGCATCCAGGATGCGCAGGATCATGTCCAGCAGGCGCTCCTCCGGGATCCAATCCCCTCCGATGGAGTCATATTCCAGCCATGCCCCCCGCTGAGCTATTTCCAAATGGAGATCGAAATCACCCTCTGCCTGGGTGTGGATCCAGATAAAGCGCTCCGGTGTGTATCCTTCCTCTTCGATGATTCGGAGTTGTTCCAAAACCACCTTCCCTTTGACGGTGTGGCTGCCGATTACCGCCCGTGTTTCCCGACCAGCCTGGGCAGCCGCGTGCAGGATTTTGGCTTCCGTGGCCGTGAGACCCTCATCACCCGCGCTGAGTTTGATCCACCCTGCCTGCACGCCGGTATGTTCAATTTCATCGGTTAATTCTTCGATCATCCAATCGCGGATTTTCTCTACACAGGCTTTGTGTGCCCAAGCAGGGATCCAGGGCTCCCGATAGATGCCGGTGGGCACGATGAGGGGAAAATTGGCGGCTGTGGAGACCGCTTTGAGGATATCCGCCCGGCGACCCACGCCAAGGGGAGTGCATTCAACCAGCCCTGTCACCCCGGCTCCTTTTGCCCGCTCGAGTTCGGGCGCCATCAGCTTGACGACAGCTGCGGGGTCGGCTTTTTTCCAGTGCTCCTCTTCGAGGGGGCTGAGGTCGACGAAGATATGTTCGTGGGGGAGGATAACCCCTATCTGATCCGCCTGGTATGGACCCAGCGTGGTGAATAAAGTGGCCATTTCCAATCGTCTTCCTTTATAAACTCGGAGGTTTTGTTTTCATTTCAGACTCTTAGGGCGTGAAGTCGTAGGAGATCAAATTGCTTGTGGAGCTGTCAAGCAGCGCATTGGGGGCATCCAGAGTGCCAAACCAAAGTTCCCAACTCCCCGCATCGCGGTTCAGATAAAGGTATTTGCGATCCCGGATCCATTCCACATCGCGGATTCTGGTCACCCCGCTGATGGGCGCCGGGGAAGCCCCCACACTTCCCACTTGGGGGTTTTCCCCATTCTGGGAGTAGATGAAATGCTCCCCAGAGGGAGACCAGGCTTCGAATATGAGATTCCCTGTGCCGTAGATCATGTCCTCCGACCCGTCAGCGTTGGCGAGATGCAATTCCCGAACCGAGTCATCTCCGGGTGTGACAGCCTGAAGGAAGGCGATCTGCTGGGTGTTGGGAGACAGCGCGGGCACGTTGACGAAGAAGGGGATGGTTACGACATCGAGGATTTTCGTAGGAGCTGACCCGTCTGCTGGTATGTGCCACACAGCGGAGGGCGGTCTGGGTTCCGCCAGGGGCTCATGGGGAGGAACGACGACACGCAAGGCGCTCCCATCTGGCATCCATACCGGTTGGGGATAAAAATTGTATTCGCTGTAGGTGAGGACAATTGGGAAAGATAGCACATCATGACGATTCGTCCCGTCTGCATCCAGGATGCTGATCTGTGTCGCAGTCACCACGGCCAATTTTGCACCGTCCGGTGAGTAATGAAATTGTCCCCCTTGACCGTCTGGGAGCAGCAGGGTTTGCGTGGAGGTATCTGCGTCCACCAGCCTGAGATCCTCATAAATAAAATATCCTGGACCCATATAGACGGGGTGGATGTTGAATGCCACGGTATGCGTTCCGGGCACCCAGTCAAATTCCGCCAGGTTTGTGGTTAGGGCATCCGAATCGGTGGTCATGGCGTCAAAGTCAGCTGCGTTAATCAGGTTGCGTAGGTTCGTCCCATCGCTGTTAATGGCCCAGAGTTCTTCATGTGTGTCATCGATTTTGCGGGTGAAAACCACTACCTGGGCGTCGTCGGAGATTTTTACGTCGACTGCGTCACCGGTGCTGGTTAATGGGGTGGGGGAACTGCTTTCCCTCCACAGGTGGACATTTCCATCGCTGACATACACGATGTGGAGAGGGACTGGCGCAGGGGTTGGCGTGGGGGGAACCGGTGTCGCGGGGACCTCAGTGGGTTCCCCGATTTCCGGGGTAGGGGAGGGTTCGCCTTCCATCGCCGCCAGGGTCTGGGCGACATGGGTTGCGACGGCGTCCGAAGGCTCCGGTGTGGAAGGCAGGGAGCAGGCTAAGGTCAATACCAATAATGTTAGTGGGACGAGCAGGATGCGAATTTTGGGGGACATGATTCCTCCGTTTGCTTAGGTTTGATATTTGAATATGTTCTAAGACTTTGCTGGATTTTACTATAAGGTGAGGGTATTTTGGGAGAGGAATGGAAGTTAGAAAGGGTAAACGTTGGAAGGTTGTTTGTGACGGGGTGCGTGGGAGTTTTACTGTAGAGGCCATGATGACGGCTTGCGAGTGATGGGGTGTCATCTTTGGGTTCTCTTTACTGGTGGAAGAAAAGCCGATCGTTGTCGCTGTGCTGCTGGTCAATCCGCTGTGGATACCATTAAGTTGATCCCCTGGGAGGGCCCCAATATTTTCAACAAAAAATAGCCGCTGAAACCGATCCCCGAGATAAAGACGACCATCAACCAGATTTGGAACGGGTTGAGCAGCCCGAAGGGATCCAAGGACCGGTCCGGAAGGAGAGGTAAGATGACTACCGTAACCAGAGCAAATTGCAAAGTTACGTGAATATCTTCTGATCTCATATTGCGGATGGCTCCGGGGAAAGGAGCGCTTTGCTCAGGAGCCAGGGATCATACCCCGAACCGTTGATAGCGTGGTAGCGGGGGCTTTATAGAGAAAAGTCAGGTTGACATGCGGCGAATCTTGCCTGAAGATGGGATAAAGTCGAGATGGGAACGCGCTAGTTCTCTCAAGGAATCTCATGAAGCCCAGAGTCTATGTTGTCCGGTGTCCAACTTATGAGCAGGTCGAGGGAAAGCTCCGGGAGCTGGTGGAGAGGATGGGCGGGATGGGGCAGTTCACTGATCCGGGGGATAGGGTGGCTTTAAAGTTGAACCTGCTGATGGCAGCCGAACCGGAAAAGGCGGTCACAACCCATCCTGCTGTAGCCGCTGCTGTGGGCCGTTTGGTGGAGGATGCCGGAGCAAGCCCCTTTTTGATTGACAGCCCCACCGGCGGTTACTCCTATACTGAGTCCACCCTGAAGCGCGTCTACCGGGCAACGGGCATGCAAAAGGCTGCGGAAAGGGCGGACCTGGATGTGAATGTTGACACCAGCTACGAGACGGTTTCATACCCCGAGGGTAAGCTGATCCGGCATTTTGAGATTCTGAGCCCGTTGCTGGAAGCTGAGCGAATTTTCAATCTATCCAAGCTGAAAACCCATAATTTGATGACCATGACCGGGGCGGTGAAGAACCTCTTCGGGGCCATTCCAGGGCGAATCAAACCTGGCTACCATGCCAAATTAACGGACAAATCCTTGTTCGCGCAGATGCTCTTGGATCTGGCGGGCTGCGTTCATCCCCGGCTGTCGATTATGGATGCGGTGGTGGGGATGGAAGGGGACGGGCCCGGTAGTGGCACGCCGCGGCCGGTCGGGTTGCTGATCGGTTCCGAGAGCCCTTTGGCTTTGGATGTGGTGGCGGGTGAAATCATGGGCTTGGACCGGGAGGAGAATCCATTGCTGGTGGAGGCTGAAAAGCAGGGCCGGGATCCCACCCGCTTGGAGGAAATTGAACTGGTCGGGATGGATCCTGGAGAGCTGCGGATCCCGGATTTCCAGCTGCCTTCCACGCTGATCCAAGGAACAGGGTTACGCGGTACCCGCTGGTGGCAGAAGCTGGTGCACCCCCTGTTCCGGGATGCGCTGACGCTTAAACCAAAGGTGAGAACTGAGAAGTGTATCGCTTGTGGGGACTGCGTGACGATCTGTCCCATGGGGGTGATCAGCATTGTGGGGGAGGATCCCCAGCACTCCCGGATAGATGATGAGGGTTGCATCCGCTGCTACTGCTGTCATGAAACCTGCCCCCAAGATGCGATTGAGCTGCGGAAGAGTTTGTTGTACAGCGTGGTGGTGGGGTGAAAGCCAAGGGGTGGCTTTTATAGCTGGCGCTCAGCTCTCAGAGGGGTAACTTCCCAGAATCTGGAGATACCCACCTGTCCTCCTCCGCACTCTGAAAGACAGCATCAATCACGCGCATGTTGGCCACCGCATCGTCCAGCGGGGTGGGGACCGGTGTGTCTTGGAGGATCGATCGGGAGATGAGGTCTCCCTGAATCCTGTATTGGTCTGCGGGTTCCAGGGTGATCTCTTTGCTTTCCCCTCCTTTGTGGAGTTTGATTTTTGTAGGCTGATCGGGGGGAGGATTGAAGGGGAGGGCGATCTCTATTCGGCCTGTGGTGCCTATGATGCTTACATGCTGATGAGGTGCCATTTGGGTCCCGTAGCTAAAGAGCGCTTTGCCCGGGTTGAATTCCAGGATGCCAGCGGCGAGACGGTCGACTTTGAACGTCGGGTCATACTCAACGCTGCCCAAAACGCGGACAGGTTCGGCGTTAAAAATAAAACGGGAGAGTGAGATGCAGTAGCAGCCGATATCGAGCAGCCCGCCGCCCCCCATGCTGGCCTGATTGCGGATGTCGTCCGGGCGGCGGTTGTGGTAAGAGAAAAATGAGTGAATGACCTCCACGTCTCCAATCTCTCCCTCCCGGACCATTTGCTGCGTACGCTGCCACTGGGGATGATGGCGGTACATGAAGGCCTCCATGATTTTCAGGTTGGGGTGCGCCTGGGAGGTTTTATACAATCGTTGGGCTTCTTCGGCGTTCAAGCCAAGGGGTTTTTCACAAAGAACATGTTTTCCGGCATGCAGTGCTTTCGAAGCCCAAGAGACATGGAGGTGGTTGGGCAGGGGGATGTAGAGGGCATCGATATCACGGTCTGCCAGCAAATCTTCATATTTCCCATACGCCTTTTGAATATTCAATATCTTGGCTGCGCGCTGGGCTTTGTCCAGGCTCCGGGAGGCAATGGCGGTGACCCTCGAAAATTTCCCTTTTTGCATGGCTGGGATGACCTTGTCTGTAGCGATCTCAGCTGTGCTGAGGATGCCCCAACGAACGAAATTCATGCTTCATCTCCTTTCCCAATTGCCGTTAGGCATTATGTGGGGTGAGGAGGAGATCATATATCTCCACCATCCTGGTTTGTGCTCTAAGAGAGTTGGAAAAGCCTTCCCCTTTATTTTATACTGGGATGACATGAACTGCATGGAAAATGCTGTACAATGGTCCTATACAAAGGGTCGTTGAATTTGGAGGAGGTCTTGATGGACATTTTATTCATTGGGGGCACCGGTGTAATCAGTTCAGCGTGCACGTCGTTGGCGGTTAACAGGGGCTACCAGCTGACGTTGTTCAATCGTGGGGAGACGGAAAGGCCTGTCCCGGCTGGAGTGAACCGTTTGGAGGGGGATATTCGCGACCTTGAGTGCGCTCAACGCATCCTCGGCGAGCGCTCCTTTGATGTGGTCGTGGATTGGGTGGCCTATACACCCCAGCATATTGAGGCGGATCTGGCCCTCTTTCGTGAAAATACGGATCAATACATTTTCATCAGTTCTGCTTCGGCGTACCAAACCCCCCCTGCTCACCTCCCGATTACGGAATCTACCCCTTTGTCCAACCGTTACTGGAAATACTCCCGGGACAAAATTGCCTGTGAGGAGCGCCTCCTCCGCGCCTACCGGGAAGAGGGGTTCCCGGTGACCATTGTCCGCCCCTCCCATACATATGATCGCACCCTTTTTCCCTTTCACGGTCAGTACACCGTGGTGGGCCGGATGCGAAAGGGCAAAGAGGTCATTGTTCACGGCGATGGGACATCGCTGTGGACGCTCACTCACCATGAGGACTTTGCCAAGGGGTTTGTGGGATTGCTGGGAAATCCCCATGCTGTTGGAGAGGCTTTTCAGATCACGGGTGATGAATGGCTGAGCTGGAACCAAATATTTGAAGCCCTCGCCCGGGCTGCGGGGGTTGAGGCGAATTTGATCCATATCCCTTCAGATTTTATCGCTGCTTTTGATGCCGAGTGGGGAAGCGGGTTGTTGGGGGATAAATCCCACAGCATGGTCTTTGACAACACGAAGATCAAGCGCATGGTGCCGGAGTTCAAGGCTGTCATCCCCTTTCATCAAGGGGCGAAAGAGATCATGGCCTGGTATGACGCGGACCCCAGCCGGCTGGTGGTGGATGAGGGGATCAACAAAAAGATGGATCAGATCATCACTGCCTATAAAGCAGCCTGGCCGAGTCAGGGTTGAGCAAGGAATAGTGCTCCAATTTCGGGCATACCTGATTGCCCCGCTTCAGAAAAGGCGTTCAGAACCCTGGGTCGCTGTGCAGGGATAGGTATGGGGCGAGACACCCATGGTTTCTGTATAGGCCTGCTGGACATGAGCGCTAACTTTTTCGATGGAATTTGCTTGGACGAGGGCGATGGCTGCGCCGCCAAACCCAGCGCCGGTCATCCTGGCCCCATAGGTGCCGGGTGCTTCGCAGGACAGCTCCACAATCGCATTGAGCTCGCGGCTTGAGACCTGGTAATCAACCTGCAGGCTTTCGTGGCTGGCGTTCATCAGCTGGCCCAGCTTTGTGCGGTCTCCTCTCTCCATGGCTTCGACCGCCTGGAGCGTGCGCTCATTTTCCGTGATGACGTGGCGGGCCCTGCGGTAAAGGGTTTCTTCCAGTTGGTCAGCCTGGGATTCCAGATCTTCAAGTGACACATCGCGCAGAGAAGGGACTCCAAAGTAGTTTGCCGCGGCCTGACATTCAACGACGCGCTGGTTGTAGACCGAATCCACCAAACCACGGCGCGTGGTGGTATCCATGACCAGGAACTGGGTTCCCTCGACCAGGGGCACCCAGCTGTGTTCAAGCGAGCGGCAGTCTATGAGGAGGGCATGCCCTTCTTTTCCAAGGGCAGCGATCATCTGGTCCATGATCCCCGATTGAACCCCAACCCATGAATTTTCAGCTTGCTGGGCCAAACGGGCCATGACTTCTCCATCCCATGTCCAATCCGAGATGGACCAGAAGGCTTTCAGTAAAGCCAGCTCCATCGCTGCGGAAGAGGATAAACCCGCCCCGGTGGGGATATCCCCGCCCACCACACCTTCCCAGCCGGGGGTGGGGTAGCTGTGCTGAGCTAACACCCAGGCGATCGCCCGGACATACTCTTCCCATCCACTGACATGATCGAATTGGCGGAGGGAAAAATCCGCCGTTTGTTGATAGTTCAAGGCGTGGAGGACGATCCGTTGGTCGCTCCGGGGGCGGAGGGCAATCCAGATGCTGAGGTCGATTGCCATGGGCAGGACATAGCCATTGTTGTAATCCGTGTGCTCGCCAATGATATTTACCCGCCCCGGAGCGCGGATGAGGGCCTGGGGTTGGGCGTCAAATACCTTTTCAAATTGGCTGAGGACGGTTTCTTTCATCTCCATGGTGAGATATGGGCGTATTTCCGCGACCAGGAGCGGTCACGGGCGTACTGCCCGGATGCGTGAAACTTGCCTGATGGGCCATGCCCTGAGCCCGGAAGGGTATTCCCCGGCGCGGTGGATGGGTAAGCAAGTCCGGTCCGCGGTGGGATAAGGATGAGCAGAACCCCTGGACCTGTTTTCTTTCGACGATGAGTGGTCCTGTGATCGAGCGATGACTCAGGGAGGTAACTATCCTTTTACGGAACCAGCCAGCAAACCCCGGATGAAATAGCGGCCCAGGAAGAAGTAGACGAGCAAGGTGGGCATGGCAGCCATGATCGCTCCCGCCATGGGTAGATTCCATTGCACCGCCCGGCCGCCCGCTAAGTTGGAAAGGGCGACGGTGATGGGCTCGTTCTTGGTTCCGCTGGTCAAGGTGACGGCAAAGAGGAACTCATTCCATATCTGTGTGAACTGCCAGATGATGACGACGACAAAACCGGGCAGGGAGATAGGGAAAACCACTCTGGAATAAATACCGAAGAAGCCAGCCCCATCGATCTTGGCAGCCTCGATCATTTCCGTTGGCACTTCGGAATAGTAATTTTTGAAAATCAATGTGGTGATCGGTAATCCGTAGACCACATGGGTGACGATGAGGCCAAGGATGCTGCCGTAAAGGCCCAGGTTCTTTAGAAATTGGAAGAGGGGAATGAGGATGCTCTGGTAAGGAATAAACATGCCAAACAGCATGAGCATGAAGAGGAAATTCGAGCCCGGGAATTTCCATTTCGAAAGCACATACCCGTTGAGGGAGCCCATGAGCGCAGAAATTACGGTCGCGGGCAGGACCAGGCTGAAGCTGTTCATGATATTGGGCTTGAACTTTTTCCAGGCCTCCACAAATCCATAAAAGTGCCAGGGTTTCGGTAGATCCCAGGCTGACTGCAAGTCGATTTGTAGGGGATCTTTGAAACTGGTGATGATGACCATGTAGGCGGGGATTAAATAAATGATCACGAAAAAAAACAGGATCCCGTAAATGATGGCCCTGCGGAGAGGGTTTTTCCTTTTCATAGCTCTTGCTCCGAGTGTAGGGTGCTGACGAGATAGGGGATGATGATGACAGCGACCATGAGCAGCATGATGATCGCGATGGCTGCCCCTTTTGCGAATTCGTTTCCTCGGAAAGAGGTCATAAACATGAGGATGCCCGGCACATCCGTGGTGGCGTTATCAGGTCCGGCGATGACATAGATCAGGTCGAATATTTTCAGAGAAATATGCCCCAGGACGATCATCGCGCTGAGGGTGATGGGTGCCAGGAGGGGGAAGATCACCCGAAAATAGACCTGGAACTCGCTGGCGCCATCAACCCGAGCTGCTTCCCGGAGCTCTTCGGGAATCCCCCGGATGCCAGCTAGGTACATGGCCATCATATACCCGGACATTTGCCATGTTGCCGCCAGGATGATACCCACCATGGCCAGGTTAAAACCGTGAATCTCGGATGTGTTCAGGATCTGGATCGTTTCTGCCCCCCCACTCAATAACCAGACCAGGGTGATGAGACTGACCGCCAGCGTGATCAGGGCGGGGATGTTTTTATCTCTCCGGTAGTAACGGTAGGAAAAGTAAGCCAGGAATAGGATCAGCGCGATGCCAAACATGGTGGGGAGTTGGAGCCAATCAAACTGCAGAATTTGGGTTCGGCTCGCGATCCAACCGAACTTCCAGGGTTCCAAATTAAACAGAGTGGGAAGGTTGTTGATCCCCCCCACCGGGTTGAGTAACCAGTTCCAGACGGTGCCGGTGACGATGAAAGACAAAGACATGGGGTAGAGGAAGATCAGACGAAAAAAACCTTCAAATCGGATGCCCTGGTCGATGAGGATGGCGAACAGTAACCCCAGGGTAAGGCAACCGGTGATAAAGAAAATCGTGAAAAATATCGTGTTTACCAGGCTTTGTCGGAAACGGGTATCGAGCAGTCCCGTGAATAATTTTTGGTAGTTTTTAAGGCCGATGAAATTGCTGTCTTTTGGATCGCCGACACTGCGCCAATCGGTGAGGGAATGGTATCCTGTCTGGAAAATAAAGCCGTAGATGAAAATAGCGATCAAGATCAAAGATGGGAGGAGGACAAGCATAGCCACCAGTTGATCTCTATCTGTTTGGATACGTTTAAGGAGGGACATGATCTGGTCTCCCGCTTCATGGTAAGGTGCCCTTGATCAAGGACACCTTACCATGTGATGGGTGGGCAACGTTGTCGTTTACTGGCAGATGCCAGAATCAATGCATAACTCTTGCAGCGCCTCAGCTGTGGCTTCAGCATCCCCTGTGCTCAGGTAACTTTCCATCGCGCTGGCAAACCCGTTCATGAAGGTTTCATTGGCAGCAGCGCCGTGTACCAGGCTGGCCACGACGGTGTCTGATGTCCAGTCTTCAGCAGCGCTCTGGCTGTACGCAGAGTATAGGCTCAAATCGCTGTCCAGGTGGGCGGCGATCGATCCCTTTAAGGGGTTGAAGGTGTCTTGGCCTTCAGCAGAGCCCAACAGGCGCAGCCAATTGATGGTATTGTTGGGATGAGGTGCACCTTTGGGGAGTCCGAAAGAGTCGGAGAGGGCAATGAACACCCCGTCCGTTCCGGGTGCCGGCGACCAGTCGTAATCTTCTTTCGGGGTCAGTTCCTTGGTGGTTTCGAAGTAACCGTTTGCCCAATCGCCCATCTCGTTGAAGGCGGCTTCACCGTTGATGACCATGTCGCTGGCTTGCTGCCAGGACAACGTGATCGCGTCTTCGTTTGTGCATTCCAGGATTTCACCAAACTTCTCCCAGGTGGCGACGACGTCTTCATCCGTCCAGGATTTTTCGCCTGTCCACAGCGCGTTCCAGCCATCCACGCCGAGCTCCGCTACGGCTACAGCTTCCCAGAGGTGATTGTGGGTCCAGTTTGTACCCAGAGAGAGGGGGACCACACCCTGGTCTTGCAGTGTGGGGCAGATGGCAAGGAATTCATCCCAAGTTTCAGGTGCTTCCACGCCCCACTGATCCAGATTCTCGGGGATGTACCACAGGACATTGGAACGGTGGATGTTGACCGGTACAGACCATATCCCATCTTCGGTGCTCAGAAGGTCGATTAACCCTTGGGGGTATTTGTCGTACCAGCCCTCTTCTTCATACAGGAAGGATAGGTCTTCCATCTTGTTTTGGGCGACCCAGGTGCCGATCAGCTCCTGTCCGGCGTGAACCTGGAAGGTATCAGGGGGTGAACCGCCCAACATGCGGGTTTTAAGGACGGCCTTCGCGTTCACACCTGACCCCCCTGCAACGGTGGCGTTGATGACCTCGACGTCAGGGTACTTCTCGTTGTAGAGATCAATCAGGGCTTCCAGGGCGGGACCTTCATCACCTGCCCACCAAGAGAAGATTTCCAGCTGCTTTTCTGGCTTGGGGGTGGGGGTGACGAGGACTTCCACCTCTTTCTCAACCTCAACTGTTTCGACGATGGTTTCTCCCTCTTTCTCGACAACCACAGTTTTAATGACCGTTTCAGGTTCGGGTTGGCAGGCGGTGAGGATCAGGGTGAGCAGCATCAAAATTCCGGTGACGCGCATCAAAGTTTTATTCATGATATACTCCTTTTCTCTCCTGATAAAGTTTATTCAAACATCAAATGAGTTGGATTTGCCTTTTTTCTGTATCACCTCCTTTACACGGGTTTGCATGAGTGACGTTCAATAAGCTGAGGGGTAAATTGCACACTTTTGGGGGTTGAGTCAGGCACTTGGATGGCTTTCGCGAGCAGTTGGGCCGCTTTTTGCCCCAGCTTTCCCATCGGTTGATGCAGGGTGGTCAAGGGGGGATGGATGAACGAAGCAAAGGGTGCGTCGTCAAATCCGATGACCGAAACGTCTCCCGGCACACTTAAGCCAGCGGTGGTCAGCGTGTGAATGGCACCCATGGCCATGCGGTCATTCTGGGCGAAAATGGCGGTAAACGAAGCTCCTGATTCCACGAGTCGTTTAGCGGCCCGTTGACCGGAACCTTCAGTCCAATCCCCATGACGTATCAGAGCTACCCTCTCGTCGATTCCCGCCTCTGATAGGGTTCGACGATATCCCTCTAAGCGTTCCCTGGCATCCTCTTCATTCAATAATCCCGTGATCGTGGCTATGGATGTGTGACCCAAGGAAAGGAGGTATTTTGTGGCTTGGTAACCTCCTTTTAGGCCATCACAAGTCACGGAGGAGACAGGCATATCCTCAGCTTTGTCCTTGACAAAGACGATCGGGATCCGGTTTTTGATAAAAGGTTGGAGATGTCGATATCGATGGTCTTCCCGCGGGTTCAATATCAGTAAGCCGTCAACTCGCCGTCTGAGCATTTCTTCGAGAAGCGCTTTGGCCTCTTCTTCGTTTTGGGCGCTGACGGTGAGCATAAAAAAACCCAAGTCACGGGCCTCAACCTGGGCGGCATCGATAATTTTTGCAAATACGAAATCGGTAAGATTGGGAGAGATGCAACCAATGGTGAAGGTTTTTCCCTGAACCATGGACCGGGCGATCGAGCTTGGTCGGTACCCTAACTCTTTAATTGCCTTATTGACACGGGCTTGAGTCTCAGGGCTTACCCTCTGGCTGTTGTTGATGACGCGGGAAACGGTTTGGTATGAGACACCTGCCCGTTTGGCTACGTCTTTGATGGTCGGTCTATTCCGCACTGCTGGTCCCCCTCCTGTTGTGAACGTTCACATATGTAAAATCATTATAATCATAATTCATAACTGCGTCAAGAAAGCCCTAAAAATTTTAAGCTTGCTGGCAGAATGACTTGGCTACGCTTGACCGGAGGTGGGAAGTGTGATAACATATCTGGCGTAAAGCTGAAGTAGGTTAAAGCAGCAATAAGCACAACTGCCCAAACTTGCGGAAACTGGGCAGTTTTTTATTTGCCAGGCACTGCTTCATGACAAATCTAAGTAACATGTAGTAAGGAGAAACAAAAGTGGCAGAAAAAGAAACAGGAACCGTGAAATGGTTCAATGATGCAAAAGGGTATGGTTTTATCGAGCGCGCAGAAGGCGAGGACGTTTTCGTCCATCACTCGGCGATTATCGCTGAGGGCTTCAAATCGCTTCGCGAGAACCAGCAAGTAGAATTCGAAGTACAACAGGGAGAGAAGGGTCTGCAGGCTGTCGACGTTGTCGCCATCTAAGAACCCCTTTCCTGACCTGACTGCATCATGTCTTTGAAGCAGTAAGGCGAAATACCCCCGCACGGTCTCCGCAAACCGTGCGGGTTTTTGTTTTAACGGTCAGTGGCAAAATAAAAGTAGATCACCCAAAGAGGGTAAAATTACGAAGAAGGTATCGTGATTATGAACAGGAAAGAGACAACGATCACTATGAAAAAAAGAGTCCATAAAGCGTGTTGAAGAAGTCAATCGACTGTATTTTGAAGAGGGATACACCTAGCGAGAGATTTATCAAACACTCACCGCGTTCCTGTCTGCTCAACAGACCTGTCTTTTCCGACATGAAGGCCGTTCAGGGGAGGTGTGAGAATAGATAAAACTGTTGACAACTAAATGGGGGTAAGGTACACTAAATGTAAGTTGGCAGCCAACTTATAACCACGGCTGATATTTCGTTTTGCATACACCCTGTTCGCAAAGTTAATGACCTGGAGGTCCGAGATGAGTGATGAGATAGTCCCCAAGAAATACAAGGATCAGCTCTCCCAGTCCATCGCTGCTGGGGAGGTGGATGCTGCGGAAGGGATTACCCGCGAGGCCATTTCCCAGGGGGTGGATCCCCTGGCGTTAATTCAGGAAG
Organism: uncultured Anaerolineales bacterium; assembly: GCA_964481465.1. Classification (GTDB taxonomy): domain Bacteria; phylum Chloroflexota; class Anaerolineae; order Anaerolineales; family UBA11858; genus B10-G9. The sequence goes on along the minus strand of CAYZTL010000015.1, from coordinate 60,386 downwards.
TGATTGTACCCACATTGACGAACGTTGGGCGCCGGTTTTCTGATTTGGAGATATTCCTGCCAGAACTTATGGCTGCAGGGCAAGCGGGAAACGCTTGTTCTGAGGTGATCGAAGAAGCCTTGATCCAAAGCGGCGAACGGATGCAATCCAGAGGGGTCATCGTCCTGGGAACCGTCAAGGGGGATATCCATGACATTGGGAAAAATATCGTCAGCAGCCTTTTTCAAGCTCACGGCTATAAAGTGGTTGATGTTGGCAAGGACACCTCGGCAGCCGATTTCATCGAGGAAGCGGAAAAAAGCAAAGCGGATGTCATCGGCGCTTCCGCCTTGATGAGCATCACCAGGGCGGGCTGCCGGGAGGTGGCGGATCTGCTGCGGGAGCTGGGCCTGGAGGATAAATACCATTTCATCATTGGCGGGGGTTCGACTGACCAAACATACGCTGATGAAATTGGGGCGAACGGCTACGCGGAGACAGCCTCCGGCGCTGTGGAGCTTGTGAATTCGTTGTTAGGTAATTAGCTTAGGAGGGATACTTCAATGTTTATGACCGATCGTTTGTTAGAGATATACCAGCGTTCCCGCAGCGGAAAGTTCATGAAAGAGGTCGAATATGATTTGAGATTATCCCGCCGGTTACAAGAACTCATCCAGGAATACGAAATAACCTATGACCCTCAGGTAGTCTGTCCGGCGGATGACGCCATGGCGGATCGGGTCTTCCAGGCTGGGCTTCAGCTCCTGGTCGACGTGGGCGCTTACCATCTTGACACCCAACGGGTGATCAAGTTCTCGGAAGCGGAAATCTTAGACGCTCTCCGCCAAGCCCCAGATAGGATCCGGTTAGGTGAAGGCCGGGACATGGTCGTCGCTGAGCATCGTGGGATTGAAGACCCCCATCCCCCTCTGAACCTGACAGGGCCTGCGGGCCAAGCCTGCAGCGAGGAGTATTATTTGGCGAACCTGATCAGTTACGCGCAGGAGCCGTATGTGCACGCCATCGAATCAGGGGCGACGTTGACCTTCAACGGGTATGACATCATGGCCGGGACCCTGATGGAAGTGATGGCGGTCCAGCGGGATGCGGCCACGGCCCGGGAAGCTGTCCGCCGGGTTGGTAAACCGGGCATGCATATCGGGGATGCCGCTACGGGGATGACAGCGGTGGGGAAGATGGCGGCCAGCGAACCGAGGAATGGCTTGCGCCCCTGCGACGGGCGCCTGGTGGCGCAAATGTGTGAGTTGAAGACGGATGACGACCAGCTGAATCGCATCCCGCACTTGTTGAATTACGGTTCACAGATCATCAACTTGATGACGCCCTTGACAGGCGGGGTGGGCGGGGGGCCGAGAGGGGTGGCCATCGTTTCCGTGGCTGAGACCCTGTTCGGGGTGATGGCCTATTACGCCACCTATCATTATTTGAGCATCACGCACATCAAACGGGCCAACAACTCGGACCCCTGGGGGATGTATGTCCTCTCTATGGCCGGGCAGGCCATGGCGCGCAATTCTCACATCGTGTGGACTGATGACCCCTTCTGCGTCTCCGGTCCGGTCACCGATGAGCTGCTGTATGAGGTGGCGGGACATGCAATCCTCGGTTCCGTGTGCGGGTACACTCAGCACGGGGTTGGGGCGACGGGCGGCTTTGAACCCAATCACCATACGGGTTTGGAAGCCGGCTTCCAGGGAGAGGTGGGGATCGCGGCCACTAAGAGTGGGATTACTCGTGAGAAAGCGAACCAGATCGCCCTCGCCCTGCTGGAAAAGTATGAGGACACATTTGATGAACCCAAGCGCGGCAAGCCGTTCCAGGAAGCGTATGACCTGAAGTCCATCACCCCCACCCAGGAGTGGCAGGATTGCTACCAGCGGGTGAAAGAGGAGCTCGTCAAATTGGGGCTTGAGTTCGAACAGGGCCCTTGGGACTAGAGGGGTCTCCTTCTACTTAGCGAGCACAAGCGGTGGATAATTATCATCGGAAGAGGATCACTCCATGTTTAGCAATAAATTACCTGAGATCACCAAACGATCCGAAGAAGGCCCTTTCATGAAGGAAAAGGACTTTGATATGGCTCTGGCCCGGAAAGTCAGCCAGCTGGTGGATGACTATAAGCTGGAATTTAATCCCGAAGTCCTTGTCCCTGCAGATGACGATATGGCGGATCGCCTCTACCAGGCCAGCTTGGATCTACTTGTAGATCAGGGCGTTTACAACATGAGCACCCAGCGTGTCATTCATTTTACAAAGAGGGAAATCGAAGAGGCGGTAGCTGTTGCGCCCCGAAAACTCACGCTCGGTGCGGGAAAGGACGCGGTCGCCATGGAACACCGCGGCGTGGAGAGCTCGAAACCCTGTGTTATCCACAGCGGGCCTACTGGTACACCCTGCAGCGAAAAATATTATCCTTTAATAACAGCCAGCTGTGCCCAGGAGCCCCTTGTGGATTGCCTGGGCGCTGGATCGGTATCGACCTATATGGGAGAAAAGATCATCCCTGGCACCCCCCTGGAAATTTCAGGTGTGCAGAAGGATGCGGTTACGCTCCGGGAGGCAGCCAGGAAAGCTGGTCGACCCGGCATGCACATCAATGATGTGGCATCACCTTTGACATGTGCAGGTAAGATCTCAGCGATTAATGAAGAGTGGGGTTTGCGTTCCACGGATGGGCTGCTGGTCTCCCAGATGGTGGAGTTTAAGACCGATTACGACCAGCTTTCCAGAGTGGCATACATGCAGTCAGCTGGGATGCATATTGTGGACCTAATGACGCCTTTGGTGGGGGGATTGGGAGGTAGCGCGGAGGGCACAGCGATTGTAACAGTCGCTTCGCATCTTTGTGGCGTCCTGATTTATAACCCTTCCTATCACATTTACGGCCATATGCATCTCTTGGAGAGTACTGACACGGACCGCATGGGGTTGTGGATCTATTCTATTGGGGGCCAGGCGCTGGCCCGAAATACGCCGATTGTGACCGTCACTGCCATATATACCCAAGCAGGTTTAGGGACACCAGAAGTTTTGTGGGAGGTGGCTGCTGCTTCCATCGCTTCCACGGTCTCCGGCCTCCATCAGGGAGGTGTAGGGGCAACCGGAGGATCTCGCGAGGATCACACCAGTGGACTGGAGAACCGGTTCAATGCCCAGGTTTCCCATGCCACCTTGGGGATGGATCGGAAGGAGGCAAACCATCTCGTGCTCTCGTGTGTGGAGCGATATGAAGCGTCCCATCGAGATCCTCCTCCAGGGAAACCATTTGCGGAGTTGTATAACCTGGATATGCTGGAGCCCAATCAGGAATGGATGGATATCTACCTGGGGGTTTGTGAAGAGCTGGAGACCCTGGGCCTGCTGCTGCGCTGAGGGAGACAGCTTGGCCATGGAAAATCTCACAAACCTTCCTGGCCTGCTGGGTGTGCCAAGTTTTAATGGTCCTATAGGGAGCGCATTGATGAAATCTGAATACCGCAGTTTAGAATCAGCCATCCGAGAAGGAAATGTTGATCGAGGGGTGTCAGAGGCGATGGCGTTGGTTGAGAAGGGACGCCGCCCGATCCAAATTTTTTCAGAATGCATTGAGCCTCTGCTGAAGGATATTGGGGAACAATTCAGCAAATTAGAGATCTTCCTGCCTGAAATGGTCAATGCTGCCCAGGTCGTGAAAGCCATTCAACAGGCAGTGAAACCGTATATGGGTCAGGGGGAAGAACTTTCTACCAAAGGGAAAGTTGTCATTGCTACCGTTTCCGGGGATCAACATGATATCGGGAAGAATATTGTCAAAGCCCTGCTGGATGTCAACGGGTATGAGGTAAAGGACCTGGGGGTTGATGTAGACACAGTAGATATCGTCCAGGGTGCCAAGGATTTTAGAGCGGACATCATTGCATTGTCAGCTTTGATGCTTCCCTCCTTGCCCGCTGTAAGAGATGTCATTGAGTACACCAAAGCAGTAGAAGGGGAATCAACGTATAAAATCATGGTGGGTGGGGGTCCTGTGAGTCGGGAATGGGCTGAGGAAGCAGGGGCTGATGGGTATGGGGACGATGCCATGGAAGCGGTTCATGTCGCGGACCGGCTTCTGCAGTAAGCCAATTAAAAGAGGAGAGGTCAGGTGAAACATACGACTCGATTAATGGATATTGTGCAAAGAAGCCTTAACGGCCCCATCAAAGAAGAGCAGGAATTTAACCAGGATGTCACACAGGGAATCCAGGAAGCGGTGAAAAAACATGATATCCGCATCCAGGATGACCGTTTTATCAACTTTGATGACGACCTCGCGGACAGGGTTTGGGCCGCAGCTGTGGATTTTCTGACTGGCTGTGGCGTTTACTGCCAATCTACCCGGCGAGTCATCCTTCATTCCAAAGAAGAGATTGAGTCGATAGCAAAGACTGCTCCCGACAACATATGGTTTGGAGAAGGGCCCGACGCCGTTCACGAGGTTGCGCGAGGTGTAGAAGATCCACGGCGGCCGCTGTTAATGGGAAGCCCCATCGGGACAGCTATCGAAGAAGAATATTACATCCCAGCATTGATCAGCTACATTCAGGAGCCTGAGGTGGATGTGACCATGGCCCCGTCCATGGATAAAATTTTCGGGTATGATATCCGCACCCGGTCACCGCTGGAAATCATGGCTTGCTGGCGAGAAATGGAACTGACATTAGCTGCCCTAAGGCGGTCAGGGCGGCCGGGAATGGCTGTGACCGGATTGGATAACAGCATCAGTGACGTTGGTCAGCTTTCCGCGGATGGACCAGGCGGGCTCAGGAAGACGGATTTACACACCTTTGGCATTATCTCTGAGCTGAAGACGAACTTCGAAGTGCTCAACAAACTCACTCATATTCTGTACCGAGGTGGAATCGTCGACCCGTATGCGAACCCCATTTATGGGGGATTGGGCGGTGGAAAGGAGGGGCAGGCGGTACTTATAACCGCGGCCATGATTGCCTTAAACATCGTCTTTATGGCGACCTGTGTGGGCTCCTCTCCCATGCACCCTTTCCATTTCAATAACACCGGAAAAGAGTTGTTAATCTCATGCAGTCTTTCTTTTCAGGCGCTGGCAAGAAATTCCCATCTTTTGACCAATCTGACCGCCACCACGGTAGGAGGACCGGAGACCAAAACGCTGTTATATGAATGCGTGGCATTTTTCGTCATGAGTACGGTCTCTGGCTGCAGCCGAATCTTGGGTCCCAGGTCAGCAACGGGTTCGATCATGGGTCATTTTAGTGGATTGGAAGCCCGATTTGCGGGCGAGATCATGACGGCAGCCTGTCGACTGACCCGGGACAAGGCTGAAGAAATTGTCCAAAAAGCGTATGCACATTATGAGGGGGACTTAGACAAGAAAGCCTACGGCAAACACTTTAAGGATGTATATGATCTCGACACCATTCAACCAACAGAAGAGTGGTCCCGGTTGTATGATGAAGTGAAGCGAGAGGTTGCGGATTGGGGTTTGGCACTATAAGAAACATGTTCTGATCTAAGGAAAATGGAGGAATTCATGGCCAAAGATTTTGAACAGATTAAGGGGGAGCTTGATGAAGCCATTAGGAAAGGTGAGAAAGAGGTAGCGAGCTCCCTGACCAAGCTGGCTTTAGATCAGGGAGTAAATCCGTTGGATATCGTCCAAAAAATCATGGTTCCCGCCCTGACTGAAGTGGGACAGCGATTTCAGGACTTTGAGATTTATCTTCCGGAATTGATGATGGCCGGTGACGCGGCGGAGAAAGTAACACAGCTTGTAGAAGAAGCCACCCTGGCGCGAGGGGAACCCTCCATGTCGCAGGGCACGGTGATCCTTGGTCAGGTGGAAGGGGATATGCACGATATCGGTCGCAATATCCTGGGGACCTTGCTGAACTCGCATGGGTTCAAAGTCTTAGATTTAGGAAGGAATGTTCCCGCCAGTAAATTCTTGGAGGCGGCGGAGAAGGAGAACGCGGACATAATTGGCCTTTCAGCGCTGATGACCACCACCCTGCCTGCTCAAAAACGGACCGTCTCTCTGTTCTCGGAAGTTGGCCAGCGGGAGGAATATTACATTATCGTGGGTGGGGGCGCAGTATCCCCGGAGTGGTCTGAGGAAATTGGCGCCGACGGGTACTCTCCAGACGCTGCGGGAGCAGTCGATCTCTGTAAGTCGCTGCTTCAGAAATAGTTACCTCAGTTTAGGAGTCATTGTAAAGGTAGATTTGTTTCCCTACCTCCGTTTTTGGCTGATGTAATCAGGGAATTGAATATATGGTTTCAAGTAACTGGTTGCCGACTCTGGTGAAAAGGTCTGAACGCGGACCGTTCATGAAAGAATCAGAATTTGATTTAATGCTGGCCAAACGCGTCAAAGCGCTGGTTGAATTGCACGGTATTGCCTATGACCCTGAAGTCATCGTCCCGGCAGATGATGAACTGGCAGATAGGATTTACCAATCAGCCGTTGACTTGATCGAAGAGGTGGGGGTTTATAATCAGTCAACAGAACGCCGCATCCTTTTTTCTGAAGAGGAAATCCTGGAAGTTGTGGAAGATGCTCCTGGTGAAGTCAGATTGGGAGAGGGGAAAGACGCGGTTATCGAAAAGCACAGATTTGTAGAAGATCTTTCACCTTGCTGCATGCACAGCGGGCCTACCGGTACTCCAATCAGTGAAGAATATCACGGCCTTATTCTCCAAAGTTGTGCCCAGGAGCCCCTGGTGGATTGTTTAGGTCATGGTTCTGTGGCGACCTATCATGGTCAGCCGATTATCTCCGGAAGCCCCCTGGAGATTCTGGCTGCTCAGCGGGATGCTGTTCAGGCTCGAGAGGCCATCCGCAGAGCAGGGCGGCCCGGCATGCACATCGAAGATATGGCCCTCCCCCTGACGGCAGCGGGTAAGATCTCGACCTTTTTGCCGCAGATAGGGTTGCGGCCCTGTGACGGCCTGCTGGTTTCCCAGATCCCCGAGCTGAAGACCAATTATGACCAATTGTCGAGAGTGGCTTACCTGCAGTCCGTGGGTATGCATGTCGTAAATCTGATGACACCTCTAATCGGGGGATTAGGTGGTGGCGCGGAAGGGACAGCGATCGTCACGGTCGCCAGTCACTTGTTGGGTATCCTTTGTTACCAGGTGTCTTATCACTTTATGGGCCACATGTCCTTGCAGTGGTCCCATAATACCGGACCTATGGGATTGTGGATCCAAGCGGTCACAGGGCAAGCATTGGCGCGGAATACACCCATCGTCTCGGTCAATGATCTCTATACCAGGGCCGGATTAGGGACATCCCAGGTTTTGTGGGAGATAGCCGCGGGAGCTATGGTGGGCGCGGTTTGCGGTTTACATCAACACGGTACCGGAGCCACTGGTGGAAAATTAAAAGACCATGCAAGTGGCCTTGAAGCCAGGTTTCAGGCAGAGGTCGCCGATGCTGTACTGGGGAAGGAAAGAGAAGAAGTGAACCGACTTGTACTGTATTGTCTGGAGCAGTATGAGGGTAAACTGGGGGAGCCTGACGTGGGAAAGCCTTTTCCTGCGTTGTATGATCTGAACACCTTGGAACCCGGGTCAGAATGGCTGGCCCCTTACCACGAAGTCAAAGATGAGCTGGAATCTATAGGCTTGGATTTTTCCAGACATACGTAGAGGCTGCAATCCACATCAACTGGGGGAGAGATTACCCTTCGAAACTCCCAGTGTTTTGACGAATGGATATTCTTTATTTAGGAAGGTACATGGCGTCCACGAAGATTTTTTGGAACCCTTCGTACGTGGTCAGCTCAAGATATTCGATCTCTTTCACCTGATTTTGCAATTTTTTTCGGTGGGATTGGGAGAGTAAGGCTATTTTGGCCCCCATCCCAGCGGCATTTCCCACCTGGCGGAAGCGCTTAAGGGGGATGTCGGGGAACATGCCAACGCGGATGCCGTTCTGGATATCCAGGTATGTTCCAAATGCCCCAGCGATGATGACTTTTTCGATGCTTTCGGCACCGATCCCGGCCTTCGCCAGGAGCGCTTCCTGTCCGGCCCGTATGGCCCCCTTGGCTAATTGAATTTCGTTGATATCTTTCCTGGAAATGGTGATATCCTGTCCATGTCCGGTCTCAGAACCCGGCACTAAGATGAATTCCTTCCTTTCAGAAGATTTTCGCAATCTGGGATGTTCTTGAAAAGCCCCTTTTTCATCGATAATGCCCCAGGATTTCATCTCCGCGACCGCATCCAAAATACCAGAACCGCACAACCCGACCGGGGCCTCATTTTCAATCGTGTGAGTCTGGATTTCACCTTCCAAAATACGCAGCCGTTCGATGGCACCCGGCCCGGCCCGCATTCCGTCTTTTATGTGGGCACCCTCAAACGCGGGCCCAGAAGCACAGGAACAGCTCCAAATATGTCCCTTGCAAAAGAGGGAGATCTCTGTGTTGGTCCCTATGTCAATGACCATGGTTGTTTTTGCGCTGTCAAAGAGTTCAGTAGCTAAGAGGACACCTGCGTGGTCTGCCCCAACATATCCCGCGATGATGGGCAGCAGGTGAATATACGCGCCAGATGCGATCTCCAGCCCGAGATCGGATGAAGGTATATCAAGTGCTTCGCTGACAGCAGGTACGTAAGGGGCAACTGCCAACTGTTGAACGGGCAGCCCGGCAAAAAGATGATGCATGGCAGTGTTTCCCACAAACACCCCGTCTACAATTTGGCCTTTGGAGATTTGATTTTTGTCAGCTGTAGTATTGATCATCTGATTGATTTTTGAGATCAAGGTATTCTGTAATTTCTCCCTTCCTTTTTGGTTTTGATTGGTGTAAGAAATGCGGCAGAGCACATCTTCACCGTAATCGATTTGAGGGTTCATGGCGCCAAGCTTATCGATAGTTTTGCCGTTTTCCAGATTGAGCAGATAGAGGGCGAGTTTCGTGGTCCCAATATCCACCGCAATCCCATAATAGGAGGTGTGGGGGGCGAGGATGGCGATGACCTCATTCTCATTCAGGATGAAGCGACTTTTCCAATCCAAGTTGCGGAGGTCAACGGAAAGGGTCTTTAAGATTGGCGTCGCTATGGAAGGGGAAGAAATTCCTTTTTCGGATAAAGCCTGTTTTGCCCGATGTGTGTCTGCTCGCAAATCCCCAGCTTGTGGAGGGTTGATTTCAAGATCGAGGGCGTGAGCAACCGGGTTAACGTGCGCGTCGATGTCTTCACCCTCTAATTGGAGTCGTTGGGGTTTTGATAGGGACTCGGGAGGGATGAATAGTCTTATATTGGATTCGGGATATGTCTGGCAGGCCAGCCTATACCCCGATGCTAAATCCTGAGCGGAGAGGACGTTACGTTCTGCTTGCGTGGGAACACTCACCTTGCCTGCAGTCACTTTCACCCGGCAGCTACCACAGCTGCCTTGGCCTCCACAGATGGAGAGTAACCCAGCTCCAGCTCGCTGGGCGGCATCCAGAAGGGAGTCTCCTTCATGTATATGGACTCGTTTCCCAAGGGGTTGAATTTCCACCTGGAAAGTGAAACTTTTATCTTCCATTTTGATAATAGTGAGACTTGTATCTGCAGCGGTCCTGCATGGCACAATAATCGCAGGTTCGTTTGGAGGTGTTGAGATTTTGCCCCACGCCGATGAGCATCGTTAAAGATTTGCGGGGGATCATGACGCATTGGGGGGTCAATCTAAGCCCAATCTGTTGTGGTTGCAGCATATCGAATATTGCTGGTTGTCCTTCTTCAACAGGCCAGTCGATCATCCCCGGGCTGAGGGGGACTGTAGTTTCTAGGTCGTGTGATTTAGCTTCCTCTTCTAGAGTGTGGCACACGTGATTAGCGAGGGTTTCCACAGCGGCAGACCCCAAACCGTCAATGGCCAAACCATAGATGGTGTCTCCTTCCATTTCTTGGGTTGCGCATTCGTCAATATTCGAGCCTACAGTGCACGCCACAAGGTGGATAAAATGTGCCCCTTTTAAGTGCTTGACGAGCAGGGGGCTGGAAAGAAATTTATTATCTCCTAATTCAATTCTTTCGTGGCGGACGGATTGAATGGGGACTTTCTTTTGAAGCACTTGAGGTTTTAACAGGTGTCGGGTTTCGTTCAACGCGCGCTGGGCGACTTCAAACAGCCGAGGACTCCGACTTTTTATCAGTTTTGGGTCAGCCCCCTGGCTTCGCAGCACATCCTCTACACTGATCTTCGAGATAATCTCTTTATCCATATCAATACCGTAGGACCCAGAGGCAGGGTAGGATATAGGTGAGCTACTCCTTGGTGTAGGGGACACCAAGCGATGCAGGCATCCTGGAACGCATTCGCTGGCTCATCAGTACTAAAAGGGCAACAATATATGGCATGGCCAGTAATAGCTGGAAAGGGATATCCGTCCCTGTTCCCTGCAGGGTGAATTGGAAGGCATTTAGGAAGGCAAAGAGTAGCGTGGCCGCCAGCATACGAATGGGCTGCCAATTTCCTGCGATGACAATAATGATGGCTAACCATCCTCGTCCACCGGTCATCCCAGGCACGAAACGGCTTGATATACCATTTGTTAAAAATGCACCGGCTAACCCTGCCATCGCCCCACCAAAAATCACAGCCCAGAATCGGATGCCGTTTACTTTTAATCCTTGGGTGTCTACAGCGTGAGGGTTTTCACCAGCGCTTCGAATAGCTAGACCCATTTTTGTGTGTTTAAGGAAGATCGCGACGAGAGGGACAAATAGAAAGGCGATATATGTAATCAACCGTTGTGAAAAGAGAATTTTTCCCAGGTAAGGGATGTTTGAAAGGAGGGGTATGGGAGCTGGGGAAAAAGTTTCGATTGTTTTAACGGTCTCCGTATCTCCGTATAGGGCTCGAAAAATAAAAAGGGTCATTCCAGAAGAAAACAGGTTTAATGCCAAACCGGTCACGGTTTGGTCAACTCTGAGCGTGATGGACATGAAGGCTAATAAACAGGCCATCAGCCCGCTGGCAACCACCGCAGACAGAACGCCAAGCCATAGGCCTCCGGTGTTGTAGGTGACAAAGAAACCTATAAATGCCCCCATGAGCATCATCCCTTCCACTCCCATGTTCATCACCCCCGAGCGTTCGACGACCACCTCTCCAACGGCGGCCAGCAGGAGGGGGGTGGATAGACGCACCATGGATGAAAAGATGTTGACAATAATGGTTGCGTTCAGCAAATCCTCAAACATGATCCTTTCTCCTGATTCGGAAGCGAGCCAGCACACGAGCGGCCAGGATAAAGATGAGTATGATGGCCTGGATGGCAAATATCACCGCTGTAGGGATCCCCAAAGAGGTTACTAATTTCACGGACCCGTTAATCAATCCCCCAAAAAATATGGCTGTTAGGACGGTGACGAGAGGGTTTAATTCCGCAAGCATCCCCACGATGATCCCCGTGTAACCGTAGTTGGACGAGATATCCATCTGGAGCTTATGATGGACGCCGAAGACTTCGCCTGTACCTGCCAGTCCGGCAAGCCCTCCGCTTATGAGCATGGTTAGAAGAATTACAGAATTGATGTTGATACCCCGAAACTTCGCTGCGGTGGGGTTTCCCCCCAAGGCGCGGATATCGAAGCCCAAAGGGGTTTTATTCAAGATCCAGGATATGAGCAGTGCGGCTAGTAGGGCGATGACAAACCCCAAGTGCAGGCGGTATTCTGAAAAAAGGAGGGGGTACCTCGCCACTTCAGGGATGGTTTCAGTGCGGGGATAAAATTGAGATGGGTCCATCCAGTATTTTTTATCATATAGCAGCATGAGGATCACGTTGTTAATGATGTAGTTTAGCAGCACTGTGCTGATGATGATGTCCACGTTGAAGTATGCTTTCATGATCCCGGAAATCAGAGCAAGGATTGCACCTCCCACGAAACCACTGAAGATAATAATCAGTAAAAGTGGAATCCGGGGGAGATCTCGAACGTAGGTAAAGACCCAATAACCCATCATAGCGCCGGCAAAAAACTGTCCTTCTTGCCCAATGGTCCAGATCTCGCCGCGGAAAGCGATGACCGTGGCCAGGCCGGTGAGGATCAGGGGTGTTGACCGGAGAAGAGTCTCCAGCAATCGATCTTTTCCTCCAAACCCTCCTTTTGCCAGGCTGATCAAACCTTCAATGGGATCTGCCCCTGCCAATTTGATGAGAAGCCCGGAGATGACGATCGCCCCTGTGAGAGCCAGGGTCACGGCTAAGACCTCGATAAGAATATGTGATTTATCCCTTCGCTCTACCTGCAGGTTCAGTCGGTCTAAAATCTTCATGCCTCGTTTTCCTCTCTGACGCCGGCCATCAGCATACCAATGGTTTCTCTGTCCACCTCGTCAGCCTTATACATGCCCATGATCTGGCCATCGAAAACGACAGCGATCCTGTCTGAAATTTTAAATATTTCGTCCAAGTCTTCGGAAATCAATAATATACCGACTCCCTCTTTTCGTTGTTCAAGGAGTTTCTTGTGGACGTATTCGACCGCTCCTACATCTAACCCTCGTGATGGCCGGTCTGCAAGTAGAATATCGGGATCCGTCCCGAATTCCCGGGCCACGATCAGTTTTTGCAGGTTTCCACCTGACAAATTTTTTGTCATTTGATCCATGGAGGGCGTGATAATTTCGAAGTTCTCAATGTTTTCCGCCGCAAAATCTCTGATTACCTTTTCGTGTAACACCAATCCTTTTCTGAAAGGGTGGTTCCATTCGTAGCCCAGGATCATGTTCTCGTAAATCTTAAAGTTCATCACAAGTCCCTGTTTGATCCTGTCGCTGGGAATGTGTCCTACCCCTTTGTTCATGATTTTCCTGGTAGACGATTTAAGGCTTTCCACACCTTTGATCCGCACGGACCCGCCCTTGGGCTTTCTTACCCCCATCAACACCTCCATCAACTCTTTCTGCCCATTGCCAGCCACACCGGCAATTCCCAGAATCTCCCTTTCATTGACCGTGAAGGATACACCTCGAAGAGCCAAATGGCGCATGTCATCAAGAGCTTCTAAATTTCTGACTTCTAAAAGCGGCTTTCCGCTTTCCGTTTTTTCTTTTTGGACTTGGAATAATACCTCTCTGCCTACCATCATATGGGCTAATTCTTTAGGGGAGGTATGCTTTGTCAGCACGGTTCCGACTTTCTGACCGTGTCTCAATACCGTTACTCTGTCTGAAACGTCCATCACCTCCTGGAGTTTGTGGGTGATAAATAGGATGGATAACCCTTCAGCTTTCATGCGTTTAAGAATGGTGAACAGGCGGTCGCTCTCCTGGGGGGTCAGGCTTGCGGTGGGCTCATCCAATATGAGCAGATCTATTCCCACATAGAGCGCTTTCAGAATCTCAACCCATTGCTGCTCCCCAACGGAGAGCTGCCAGATTTTTGCCTGAAGGTTTAGGTCAACTCCGTATTGCTTGCACAGCTGGCTTATCTTTTCCTCCGCCTTTTTTCTATTCAGAAATAAGCCTTTTTCATCGGTGCCCAAGATGATGTTTTCGATAACGCTGTGCGGTTCTACCAACATGAAGTGCTGATGGACCATCCCAATCCCAAGCTGGATGGCTTCATTGGGTGAAGATAATCTAACCGGTTTGCCTTTGAAGCGGATGACCCCCCGGTCGGGTTGATAATAGCCATACAAACATTCCGCCAACGTGGTTTTCCCGGCACCATTTTCCCCCAGGAGGCAGTGTATTTCACCCTCCTGAAGTTCCAGGTCGATATTCTGGTTTGCAATCACAGAGGGAAAACGTTTTGTGATCTTTTCAGCTTCCAGCAAGGGGGTGGGGTATGTACTTTCAGGCGGTGATGTATTATTCACGGATAACCTCCCCCTATAGTGTGCCGCCCAGGGGGCCTTTGCTTACCCGGGGGCACACTATAGGTGATGGAAGTCTAAACAGGAAGGCATTAATCCGATTCCGGCTGGGAGTCATCTAACGGCACTTCAAGGGAGCCGTCGATGATAGCCTCTCTGGCCTCTTCGAAAGCATCAAGTGCTTCCTCATGTCCTTCAAGCGATTTCAGGAGCTCTTCGTTGAGCGCCACGTCGCAGGAACCGCTGTTGGACAAGGTGTAGGTCGGGGAGTCGGGTGCGTCGAACCCCTCTCCCGTTTTCGCAGCAACCCATTCTTCAAAAGCCCAGCGGATGGCTGCATCCCACTCCGTCACAAAGCTTGCCAGAACGGAGTCGGGGTAGGTTTCACTGTAATCGTTATATGCGCCGTAACCAATGGCCCCTTCTTCAGAGATGGCGTCGAAGGTTTCTGCGTACATGTCAATATGCTCCGCGCCCGCTGCGATTTGAGCGCGTGCTGCCTCGTTGGCAGCTCCGGGGTCATACCAGCTGTTGATGAAGGCAACTTTTTGCTCAATTTCGCCTTTTACGGACTTTGCCCCTTCGAAGAAGGCGTTAAGGGAGTCATTCACATCTGAAGCAGGGTAAGTACCTACACCGCCAAAAACGCTGGTGTCGGACAGATGTCCTGCCAACAAACCCATGAGGTAGCTGGGTTCGTGGCAGCGGAGCCAAAAGTGATAGTTGTTTCCCCCATATTCTTTGTACCCAGATCCCACTTCCACCCACATGATCTCCGGATATTCTGTTTTTAGTTCGTCGATGATGTCATTGTATCCACCATGGGGCCAGATGATGTCACATTCGCCAGACTCTGCATACTCGATCATGGCGGCTTTGGCTTCATCTCCCCATAGCCCTTCCGTGTATTTCAATTCTTTGACTTCAAGACCTGCAGGTGGGTCATTGACAACTCTTTCGAAGCTCTCTATAAAAGTTCGGTCCCAGCCCTGGTCTAAACCAACAGCTAACATGGCACAGACCTGGACTGTTGAAGGAGCCTCAACCTCCGTGGGTTCTGCCTCTGTGGGCTCTTCTTCTGACTCTTCTGTTGGTGGAACCTCTGTGGGCTCAACTTCCGTGGGTTCCGGCTCAGTTGGTTCAACTTCTGGGGTCTCTGCTCCCCCACATGCGGATAAGAGCATGGCAAAGACAGCAACGACAGCAAGCCATTTCAAGATTTTTTTCTTATACATTCCTTTCCTCCTCATTCGAATATGTGCCGACGACTTTCTTTTACAAGTGATTTGTTTCTTCAATTGTGTATTTCCCTTTTTCGGATTTTTAACTTAGGAATCATTTCATGGTTACCTCCGTAATTTGGACGAATTTATCCTCGTGTCAAAGTATTCCAACATAATCTGGAACAGAAAAGAGGTAAATGAAACGGATAAAAATGGAAAACCTTTTATATTGGGATGGAGAAAATCTGATTTTCTGAAAGGCGATTATCTTTCATCTTGTTTTTTTCTTTCCCAAAGTATGTCCAGGGATTGTTTGCCTTCCTGCAGTATTTTCTCTTCATTCAAGGTAAGCAGTTGCCGGTCTTCCATGACGATCTTTCCATCAATAATGCTGGTTTGTACACTGGCGGATTGGTACGCGGAAACCAATCTCTTTAAGACTTCGTCTTTTTCTAAGTTCCTCATAGGCGCTGCGTGCAACCCTCCATCATCCAGAATGATGAGATCGGCAAGGTAACCTTCTTTCAAAATCCCCAATTCCTCTCCCAAGCCTAGGGCTTTTGCTCCACCTCTCGTGGCCATGTACAGCACATCTTCCGCTGCAAGCGCATCTGCACCCAAACGAAGCTTGTGGAGGAGGGAAGCTACCCGCATCTCAATGAACATATCCAGGTTGTTGTTGCTGGGCGCCCCGTCGGAACCCAAAGCTACATTGATGCCCCGTTTAAGCATCTCAGGGACTTTGGCCACGCCGGAACCCAGTTTGGAGTTGCAGCAAGGACAATGAAGGACATGAGTGCCTGTGTCTTCAAGCACTTGATATTCATCCTCATTGAGCCAGATACAGTGTGCCATTTGCACGTTCGGACCCACCACACCGATGTCTTCGAGATAGACTAAATTACGCATCCCTGTTTTCTCGATCATGGCTTCAATCTCGTGTTCGATTTCGCCAGCATGCCCATGGATGCCCACTCCGGGATTGCGATCAGCCTCTCGCTTTATTTCTTTGAGAAGCGCTGTCGAATTCCAGAGCTGCCACCGGGGGGCAAATCCATACCGGATTCGCCCATTCTCCTTACCGTGCCAATGGTGCATCAGGTCAATGCTCTCTTGGATTGACTCCTCTCTGGTTTCTCGAAGTAGGGGCGGTAAATTTTTCGTGTAGTCCATCATGGCTTTACCAGCTTGGGCGCGCATACCAGATTCGCTGATGGCTTTGAATATTGAATCCTGATGGTGGAGTGTTCCCATATCGATGATGGACGTTGCGCCTGACTTGATCATTTCCGCCAGACCGATTCTTGCTGAGGTGTACAAGGTTTCTGGTGTATGGCGAAATTCGAGAGAGGTGATTAGATCAAGCCATTCTAGCAACGGGAGGTCGTCGGCCTGGCCCCGTAACAATGATTGGCACAGATGAACATGGGCTTGGACGAATCCTGGTAAAACCACCATGCCTGAGGCATCTATTTCTTTCTCGGCATCTGCATCAATGCTCGTGGCAATTTTTTTAATTTTATTTCCTTCGATGAGTAAGTCGCCTATGAGTCCATTGCTTTCTGATATGGAGACAATTAGGTAGCCGTTCTTGATGAGGATACTACTCATGGTCATTCCCCTTTAAGGAAAAATTATGTGGGTTTAGATATTTTCTACCCGTCGCAGGACGTGAAAATTACTAGCTTCTTTTGCCAGGTGTTCAATAGACAGGACAATTGGTAAATCATCGTTGTCATATCCGATATCCTCTACGACGAGTAAGGGGGTGTGGGGTCCGTCAATGTCAAACTCTTCGGGAAGATCACACTCCTTAGCGGTGTGTGGGGTGATGACGGAGGCTAGATATTCGATTTCTTTATTGCATTCCTGCCCAAAGAAAATAAAGAAGGGTTCTGTGATCCCGGGTTCCAAAACCTCCTCTTCCGTGAGATGGTCTTCATAAACCCATTCTGGTATGTAATTGATAAAATAAATGATGGGTGCGTCATCCGCGGTAAATATTTTTTTGACATTTAAGACCTTGGAGCCTAGGGGGATATCAAGCTTTTCCGAAAGCCATTCATCAGCCGGGATAATTTCAGCTCCTATCTGTTCGAACCCGGGTGTAAACCCACGCGCTCTAATTCGCTCATGAATGTCAAATGAATGGTACAAGGGGTTAGCGATGCTGGGGGAATTGGCAACAAAGGTACCCACACCTCGCCTTTTTCTCACATAACCCAACTCTACCAGCCGGTTGAACGCTGCGCGGACGGTGGGACGGCTGACATCAAACCTTTCCGCCAACTCATTCTCTGAGGGCAGTTTGCTGCCTGGAGGATACTTCCCTTCTGAAATTTCTTTGAGGATGATCTCGTATATTTGATCCGATAAAGATGGTTGACGGACTGGTAAATCTCCGCCCATATCCTACCTCCTGGCAAAATGGAACGCACATATTGTGAAATGGCTGCCAACTTACATCTAGTATATCCTAACCCCCTCAAGTTTGTCAATCTTCTCTTCTTGTTGAATCTGAAGTATGGAATTGGGCAGGGACTGCAGAGACTGAGGACCCCAGGATAGTACCAGTTTCAATTTACTGGGTGTCCAAACCTGACTTAACCCGCTCTGGCGTGAGTGGGAAATCGTCGTACCACACACCCGTCGCGTCATGTACCGCGGCCGTCAAGGCCGGTGCGAAGGGGAGGAAGGGCATTTCACCCATCCCCTTTGCCCCCCAAGGCCCGTTGGGGTCATTTTCTTCAAGAATGATCGAATTTATTTCGTTGGGAATATCCCCTGCTGTGGGAATGAGGTAAGTTGAGAGTTGATCCGTTTTTACGCAGCCATTTTCTTGGGTGAAGTTCTCTGTCAAAGTGTAGCCTAGGGCTTGGACAAGGGCCCCCTCGATTTGTCCTTCCACTTGCTGGGGATTGATCGCTTTGCCGACGTCTGTGGCAGATGTCACGGATAGGACCTTGATCTGCCCAAGTTCCATATCTACCTCCACCTCTACCGCCTGGGCCGAATACCCCAAGGCGAAGCAGGGTTTCCTTTCACCGCTTTCGGGCCAAAATCCGGTCGTCGTTGGCGCTAGGTAGCGGTATGTGGCGACAGCCGGGCGCTCCTCATCGTGCCATTTCTGCAATGCCTTTTTTGCTGCCCCGCGAATGCTGTTGCCGGACATGAACGTCATCCGGGAGGCGGTATTACTGCCGGCATCTTCCGTCTCAGCAGTGTCATTGGGAATTATATGGACGATTTCGAGAGGGATGTGCAAAGCTTCCGCAGCCATCTGGGCTATGACTTCAAATGTGCCTTGCCCGAGTTCAGCAGCGGCGTGGCGAACGACAGCATGCTCGATCTCGACTCCGCCGTATAGCTCGATTGTGGTCTGGCTGCTTTCCTGATAGCCTAAAAAGAACCCTACATTTTTAAAACCGCAGGCGACCCCGATGCCTTTTTTTCGATGTTTTTCAGGGGTATCCAGGGTTGTCTTGGTCCATTGGCCCCCATGTTCCGTCCAAAAAGAATTTGTGGCGCAAGTGGAAAGCACATTTGGCATGCTCACACCCTTGGGCAATTGGGATTGGACAGCTGTGTGTGAACCTTCCCGGATCACATTTCGCAGGCGAGTTTCGACGGGGTCCATGGAGAGGGCATCGGCGATTTTATTCACTTGGCACTCTGCCACAAACGCTCCCTGAGGTGCGCCAAACCCCCGGAAAGCCCCGCCCGGTATGTTGTTTGTGTACCAGGCCTTGGCGTCGATAAAGATGTTCGGAATCTGGTAGGGGCCGGCGCAGACCATGGCCATGCTGGCCAGGACATCCCCTGTAGTGCACACATAGGCTCCCCCGTCCATGGTAATCTCGAATTCAGCGGCAAGAATTTTGCCTGATTTTGTGGCGCCCCATTTCGTTCTCACCTGTGTGGGGTGCCTTTTGGGGTGTCCGAGGATGGATTCTTTCCGGTCCCAGACAATTTTCACCGGGCGGTGTATCCCTCGTTGATGGAGGTGCAGTGCTGCCAACCCAAGCATGATCTGGATGGACATATCTTCTCTTCCCCCAAAAGCGCTCCCGATTGCGGGGTGAATGATACGTACTTGGTCTTTGTCTAATTCCAAAGCGTGCGCAACCTGCCTTTTTTCTTCGTGTGCCCATTGGCCTCCGGCCAGGATGGTCACGCGGCCTTTTTCATCGATATACGAGATCCCCGCCTCGGGTTCCAGATAAGCATGTTCTTGAGGAGGGGTGTGATATTCGCTCTCCACGATCACATCTGCATCTTGAAACCCTTGTTCGACATCTCCCTGCTGGATTTGGTAGGCCTTGATGAGGTTCGTTTCTCGATCGGGGTGGAGCAGGGGCGTGCCAGGAAGAGGGGATTCCGATGGGTTGGGAACCACGGGCAGTTCGTTGTATTCAACGTCGATCAGGTCCCGGGCGTGGGAGCCGATCTTTTCCGATTCAGCAATGACAGCAGCGATCTGGTCGCCGACAAAACGGACGCGGTCCGTGTAGGGTTTCTCGGAGCCTGGGCCGCACAACACCGGTTGGTCGGGGGTTTCTAAACCGTACTCATTCTTGGGGACATCCTTCGCTGTCAGGATGGCGAGAACCCCTTCCACCCGCAGGGCTTCCCGGATGTCAACCGATTTCACGATTGCGTGGGGATAGCGTGAGAAGAGGATCTTGAGGTATACCTGGTTGGGTTTATTGAGGTCCCCGGCGTATTTGGCTGCACCAGTGACTTTTGAACGAGCGTCTTTGCGTGGTGTTGATTCTCCGATGTAACTCATCCCTATGTCCTTGTAATATAGGATTCAATGTTATCTGGATCAATATATCCGATATAGTATTTATTATCATTGAAAAACCATTTTGTAAGCCATCGAACGCTTAAGATCAAAATAAGGATCTAAATCTTGTAAGTTGGGGTTCCTTTACTTTGACAACCTTCGAATCAGCCTAAGAATTTTGGATTGTTCGGAAACACTCAATCGGCGCTTGAGTAAGGACATGCGTACTAAACAAGAAGGGTAGTTTCCTGGGGGGGGGATGGATATCTTTCACTTCTTTACTGGATCCAGCATTCATGGCTGGGGCGTGCCGGACTGAACGATCAGCGGGGGTTCGGGGTTGTGGTGGCGTTTCTGGATGTGGTCCCACATCGCTTCCGTGTCTATGTCATGGGCAAAGATGATCTTCTGAACCTGCTTGGGAAATAGTTTCCGGATATCCGGCCCGTAATATGAACCGTCCCGGGGGACCTCGACGTTCGAAATCCTTCTATCTTCACACAGATGGATCACGGCAGGGGCGCTCATGGCCATCCCCTCGGGGTCATCCGCCGTCTGGCACATGGCCCAGACATACACCTCTCTTTTCGATTCTCCCAAGATCTCCCACTCGCATAATCCCTGCGCTGGGGTGTGATTGGGGGTCAAGAACGCGGAGGCCAGTGCGTCCTGGACCATCTCCCATCGTTCGTCTTCCACAGGGGTCGTAGCCGTTGCCGGGGAAGAGGGATGGGTCGACGATGGACTGGGGTTGGGGAAGGGGGTTAGGCTTTGAATAGGACGTAACGTGAGACTCTTTTTGGGCGTGGGGGCACGAAAGGGTGCGCAGGAGGGAACCAAGAAGATCAATATCAAGATGGTCGCTGTTTTTATATTCATAAATTGTGGGCTTTCGGGCTGTATGGCAGGTCTCCTTGCCTGACCAAAAGATATCAGGGTTGGCCCCCCCTGTCCAGGGCATAAATGTGTTTTCCAAGGTTAATCTTCGACTCGAATTTGGACCTCAAAGGTCCCTTCTAATCTTTCCTCTTCCCCCGCTTCATCCAAGCCATTACAGCTTAGGGAGATCTTTGTCTGCCCTTCTATTTGGGCTTCGAAGGCCCAGATCACCTCTCCGGGCGCACCGGGCATGGGGGTCGCCCCCTCCGCTGGCCACTTCGTGTAGTGATCAATCTGGGTGACGATCTCCGGGTTTTCAATTTCAGGTGCAGACCAGCTGCAGGGCATAGAGGGATTGTGTCCCAGGTTAAGCTTCAATGTATCACCGGCGCTGATCAGGATGTCCTTTTTGACAATTTGTTCTTCCTGAAAGCTTTCCGGGCAGGAAACGCCCTGGATGGTTATCTTTTGCTGTTCCTCCAATGTAGGTGAGGTTTCCGCCTTTGTGGTTGGGGAGGGGATCCATTTTGTACCTTGACAGGCGCTGAGAGTGGTGCAGGGAATAAGGATAATGGCCGTGATGAGTGAGGATTTTTTAGGCATGGTGGTTGTTCCTTCCCTTTTTTTGGTCAAATAAGTGAGATGGCTAGATTGCTGTGAATTTATTGCTAATTGTCCTCGGGTATTGCTCGTGTGTTTATTATAGGAAATGTGAATTTATGGCCTACAGGACGATAACGACGGGGAATGTGTGTTAGAAGGTTGGTAGGTTTACCGGATGGATCCATTGGTTTTCTGAAGACGATGATGAGACGTTGGCTGGATCGCCATCCCGCAGCGTCATCCCAAACGCCTTCCCAATGTCATCCCGAACGAAATGAGGGATCCTTGGAACGATCATCGGGCTGCAGCCGTGGCCTAAGGATTAAGCCCGAAGATTCCGGGTCTATGCTGTCGTTCTGTATGGACAACCATATCAAGGTTCTTCCCCTTGCGGGGTCAGAATGACAGTAAGGGTGAGGGATGATCTTGCTGATCGTTGATCCAGACGACGTCCGCGTCGCAGGGGGGAAGCAACTTCTGTTGTGGAGATCGCGTCCCTTCGATACGACCTTCGGTCTACTCAGGGTAAACTAACTGCGGACGACGTCCTCCTCGCGATGACAGGGGAATGGTAATCCGCCAACGAGACGTCGGCTAAATCATGGTTGGATTATCTACGGGGAGGATGTTAACCTCTGAGGGTGAACATCCTCACTTTTGATTTCCCCCGAATTCCCCAAAAATAGGTTAGAATGAAAAGAGGTCAGACGATTGCCGACTTTACCCCTTCTCTGACCGCTCAGACCTTAGGAGGGGAACGACCATGAAACTGGAACAGTACGATTCGCTCGCTAAGCGCTTGGCCAGGATCCTGCGCAAACAGCTGCGCACGGAGCTCTCCTTGGGCGGGCGCCTGCCGGCGGAGAAAAAGCTGGCTGAGGAATTCAACGTCAGCCGGGCTACCGTGCGCCAGGCTTTGACCATGCTGGAACGGGAGGGCATGGTCATCCGCCGCCACGGGTCAGGCACTTTCGCCAATAAGTACGCCCTCCAAACCCAAGCCCGGGCGGAGATCGCCTACGAATTCACGGAACTTTTGGACCGATCCGGTTATCAGCCCAAAATTGAAATGATCATGTTGGAAGAGAGGAAACTCACCCATCAGATCGCGGAAAAACTGGAATTTGAGGAGGATGAAAAGGCGATCTGGGTAGAGAAGCTCTTCCTGGCGGATGATCACCCCGCTGTCCTCTGCCTGGATGTGGTGCCGGAAAGCCTGATCAAGAAGCCCTATCCCGGTGGGGAGCTCAAAAAACCCATCTTTGATTTTTTGGAGAAATACTGTGCTATCAAGGTCTCCCAAATCATGGCCGAGATCATCCCGGATGTGGTGGATAAATCCCTGGCCCGCAAGCTGGAAATGGAGGTGGGGGAACCGCTGCTGCGCTTTGAAGAAGTGGATTTCGATGAAGATAATCGCCCCGTCCTCTTCTCCCGCATCCATTACAACCACGATTATGTCCGCTTCTCCGTCTTGCGAACGAAAGTTTAATGTTATATAAAGGAGAATAATATGGGGACCGCGTCGATGAGAAAAAAGTTGGTCAGGGCTGCGCTGGGTCAGATTCCGTTGGATCTGGTCATCGAGAACTTGAAAATCGTCAACGTTTACACGGGCGAGATCGAGGGCGGATCCCTGGGGATCCTGGATGGGCGGATCGTGTCCTTGAACGCCGTTGACCTGGCACGGGAAGAGACCCGGGATGGCGAAGGGCGCTATGCCATGCCTGGCTTCATCGACGCCCACGTCCACCTGGATTCCTCTTTGATCACGCCGGAAATGCTGGCTTCTTTGATCGTGCCCACCGGGACGACGGTGATGCTGGCCGATCCCATGGAAAGCATAAATGTGGGGGGATATAAGGGATTGGAAGCCCTGCTGACCGCCAGAGACTCGCTTCCTTATCATTTGTATATTGAGGTCTCCTCCCGCGTGCCCACCGCGCCTGGTCTGGAAACGACGGGGGGAAAATTAGAGCTGGAGGAAGTGCGTGACGTGCTGACCTGGCCGTCGGCCATCAGCCTGGGTGAACTGGACCCCTCCAAGGTCCTGGGTCTGAAGGATGGATATTTTGAGAAGGTCGCTGCAGCCCATGCGCTGGGGAAGATCGCCAACGGGCACGCTGCGGGATTGAGCGGCAGGAAGCTCGAAGCCTATGTGTGTGGTGGTTTGTCGGACGATCATGAGTGCGTCGATTACGAGGAAGCTTTCGAACGCCTGCGTCTGGGGCTGCCCATTTTCGTCCGCGAGGGCAGCACAGAGCGAAACCTGGAGCCCATCATCCGGGGTGTAGTTGAGCATAAGCTCGATACCCGCCATCTGATGTTTTGCACGGACGACAAACACCCGGACGACATACTGGAAGAAGGCCATATCGATTACATGATCAACACAGCTATCGATCTGGGCCTGGATCCGGTCACCGCCATCCAGATGGCTACGGTCAACGCAGCGGTCCACTTCCGGGTGGATGGAGAACTGGGCAGCCTGACCCCGGGGCGCTGGGCGGACATCGTCCTCGCCGACGACCTGCACAGAATCGAACCAACCCATGTCTTTTATAAAGGGGAGTTGGTGGCCCAGGACGGCGATCTGGTGAAAACGCCGGCAAGCGTCTCTTATCCAGCCTGGTTCCGCTCAACCGTGCGGGTGACCCGGGGCACAAAAGCGGAGGATTTCCGTCTGGAACACAAGGGTCCGGAGGCGGAGGTGAAAGTGATCGATCTCTATCCGGTCCAGATTATCAACAGGCATGAAGAAGCTCGATTACAGGTGGAGGGCGGCAATGTGGTCGGCGATCCGGAACAGGATGTCCTGAAAATCGCCGTGGTGGAGCGCTACGGGAAGAACGGCAACATCGGGGTCAGCTTTGTCAGAGGCTTCGGGTTGAAGCGGGGCGCCATCGCCTCTTCTGTAGCCCATGACCACCATAACATCATCGTCGCCGGCACGAGCGAAAGGGATATGGCCCGCTGTGTGCAAGCTGTTCAGGAGATGCAGGGTGGGCTGGTGGTGGCTGCCGATGACCGTGTGCTGGGGCAGATGCCTTTGCCCCTGGGGGGATTGATGTCGGAGTTGAACGCCAAAGAAGCCATAGCCGTTCTGGACGAGATCACAGAGATCTATCACGGTTTGGGTGGCACCCTTCCCGCGCCCTTCATGACCATTTCATTTATCTCACTACCCACCGTCCCGGAATTTGGGCTTACGGATAAAGGCTTAATCGATGTGCGAGAACATAAACTAGTCAGTCCATTTGTTGAATAAAGGAGGATAAGTATTGTAAAAAATGCCTTTTACGTCACGACTGTCCATTTGTACCCTTTCAGATCACATTAAGGAGGATGTATGAAGTCAAAATTTAGATTGTTCTTGGTTGTGTTTTTGGTTTTGTCCTTGCTAGCAGCCTGCACACCTGCGGCGACGGAGGAACCCACGGAGGAGGCAGAACCTACAGCTGCGGAAGAGGTGCTTAAAGTGGCTCTGATCTTGCCTGGTCGAGCGGATGACGTGTCCTGGAACCAGGCCTCGTATGTGGGCATGAATAAAGCTGTGGAAGATGTCGATATCCCGGTGGAACTCACCGTGGTGGAGGAAGTCTATGATCCGGTGGACATCGAGCCAGCGCTGCTGGACTACGCCCAGCAGGGGTATGACCTGATCGTCGGTCACGGCTTCCAATTCCAGGAGCCGATCATCAAAGTCGCCCCCGACTTCCCGGACTCCAATTTCGCGATCGGGACCGGGTATAAGATGGATGCCAATGTGGGCGTGTATGACGTCCGCTTGGAACAGGGCGGCTATGTGATGGGCATCATGGCCGGCCACCTGACCGAGAGTGGTGTGGTGGGCGCTGTGGGCGGTGTGGATGTCTCTGAGATCCACCGCGGCCATGTCGCATACGTGCTGGGGACCGAAGAGGTCAACCCGGACGCCACCGTGCTGACCACGTTTGTGGGTGACTTCAATGACCTGGCGGGTGCCAAAGAGGCTGCACTCAGCCATGTCGAAGCCGGCGCGGATTTGCTCTGGCAGTCTGGTGACGGTGTGGGCATCGCGGTGATGGGTGCCTGTGAAGAGGCCGACGTGCTCTGCTTTGGCAATGTGGCCAACCAGACCGAATTGGCCCCCGAGAATGTGGTCGCCAGTTATGTATACGACTGGTCGACCGTCTACGCCCAGATGATCGAAGAGACCGCTGCGGGTACCTTCGGCGACAAGTACTACTGGATTGAGTTCGCCAATGATGGTGTGAAACTGGTCTACAATGACACAGTTGCTGACGAAGTCATCACCGATGAGATCCGCGCGGATGTGGATGAAGCCATTCAAGGCTTCATTGACGGCACGTTGGATTTGGGGGATCTGGACGCCTACGAGCTCGAAGAAGCGGAACGATAAAATCCAGTTTTGAAACCAAGTATTCCGGGGGGACGAGAGTCCCCCCGGATTGAGGTGACGTGTATGGCTGTGATCGAAATGCGGGAAATCACGAAGCGATTTCCCGGCGTGATAGCCAACGATCAAGTGGATTTTGCCCTGCAGAAGGGGAAAATCCATGGGTTGCTGGGAGAAAATGGGGCTGGGAAGACCACGTTGATGAACGTCCTCTTTGGCCTCTATCAGGCGGATGAGGGAGAAATCTACGTGCGGGGTGAAAAGGTGGAGATCAACTCCCCGGCGGACGCCATCGATCTGGGGATCGGCATGGTCCACCAGCACTATAAACTCGTCCCTCCCCTGACTGTGGCTGAGAATATCATCTTGGGGCTGGGGGATTCCCCCTTTTTGGATCTCTCCCAGGCTGAAAAGGAGATCGCCAGGCTGGCCGAGCAATATGGGCTGGATGTGGATCCGACCGCCCGGGTCCAGAACCTGACGATCAGCCAGCAGCAGCGGGTGGAGATATTGAGCAGCCTATACCGGGGTGCGGAGGTTTTGATCCTGGACGAGCCCACCGCGGTACTGACGCCGCAGGAAAGGGAGAGCTTGGGATTGGTCCTGCGCGAGATGGCTGAAGACGGCAAGGCCATCGTTTTCATCAGCCACAAGTTAGAAGAAGTCCTGGGGGTGACCGATAAGGTGACCGTGCTGCGGGGTGGAAAGGTGGTCTTTTCTTCGCCTACGGCGGAGACGGATAAGTCCCAGCTCTCCCAGGAGATGATCGGCAGGGAGATCGACGAACTGCGCGGGGAGCAAAAAGAACATATCTTGGCCATTGCCGGCGCGGAGGACGCCAAGATGTCCCGCGAGGGGGAGGAGAGCAGGGCAGGGCCTTCCCTGCTGCAGGTTGAAGACCTTCACGTGCGCGATGACCGCGACTTGCTGTCTGTGCAAGGGATGAGTTTTGCCCTGCGAGCCGGGGAGATCCTGGGCATCGCCGGGGTGGACGGCAACGGCCAGCACGAACTGATGGAGGCCATCGTCCGCCAGCGCGACATCGAATCCGGGGATTTGTTCATTAACGGTGAACGGGCAAACGATTGGACGGTGCGCGATTTCATCGACCACGGGGAAGCCTACATCACTGATGACCGCCAGGGAGAAGGCCTGGTGCTGGATTTCGACCTGGGGCGTAATACGGTGTTGAAAACGTTCCGATCCCAGCCCTTTGCTCGGTTTGGGTTATTGGATTTTCGCGCCATACGGGATCATACCCGGCAGTTGATCAAGGATTACGACATCCGCACACCGGGCTCGTTGGTAAAGGCAGGGACCCTCTCCGGAGGTAACCAGCAGAAACTGATTTTGGCCCGGGAGATCAGCCGGAAACCGTCCTTGATCGTGGCCAACAAGGCTACCCGGGGATTGGACATCGGCGCGGCAGCCTATATTCATAATAAATTATTTGAAGAACGCGAGCGGGGCACGGGCATCTTATTAAATTCGACGGACATCGACGAGGTGCTCTTATTAAGCGACCGCGTCCTGGTGATGTACAACGGCCAGTCCATGGGGATCCTGGACGTGGAGGACGCGGACAGTCAAACCCTGGGTTTGATGATGGCCGGGACGCCGTTGGCTGAGATTAGGCGCGCGAGGGAAGACCGAACATGACGGAGATGACAACACAGAAGAGCCGGGGTACTGTGCCCTGGAAGAAGATTTGGGAAAGGGTGGGTCAGTCATTTTTGTCCGTCATCCTGGCTTTGGCCGTGGGGGGATTATTGTTGTGGGCCAGCGGGCGAAACCCCCTCACCGCTTATGCCAGCTTATTTTACGGCGCTTTCGGCACGGTGGACCGTTTTGCGGAGACCCTGGTCCGCGCCACCCCCATCCTGTTGATCGCCATCTCCGTCTCCATTTCCTTCCGCTGCCAGGTGTGGAACATCGGCGCGGAGGGCCAGTTCATCTTGGGCGCGATCGCGTCCACCTTTGTGGCCCTGAATTTCACACACTTGCCCACGCCGGTCTTGATGCCCCTGACGTTCATCGCCGGCGCTCTGGGGGGGGCGATCTGGAGCGGGATCGCCGGCCTGCTCAAAGCCTATGTGCGGGCCAACGAGGTCATCACCACCACGATGTTGAATTACATCGCTGGCTATTTGCTGTCCTATCTGGTCCACGGGCCGATGATGGACCCGGAAGGGTTTAATTTCCCCCAGACCCCCTTGATCGCCGAGTCTCTGGAGCTGCCCCGCCTGATCCCGGGCACACGGCTGAATGTAGCCTTCCTGGTCGCCCTCTTGGTGGTCGGCCTGGCCGTCATTTTCTGGCGCAGCACTCTTGGTTTACGGATCGAGATCGTGGGCGCCAGCCGGCGGGTGGCCAAGCATGTCGGCTTGAGTGTGGCGGGGACGATCATCTTGATCACCCTCATCAGCGGGGCCCTCGCCGGGATCGCGGGATGGGGCGATATTTTCGGACTCCATTTCCGGCTTATTGAAGTCATCTCCCAGGGGTTAGGGACGATGGGCATCGTCTCCGCGCTGCTGGGTGAGCTCCATCCCTTGGGCATGGTGGTCTCCTCCTTCCTGTTTGGCGCCCTGGTGGTGGGCGGCAACGCCATGGAACGCAATGCCGGGGTGCCCTTTGCCCTGGTAGACGTCATTCAAGGGGTGATCATCCTGCTCATCCTGGCTCGATCCTATTTCTTCCAAAGAAGGAAATCATCATGAGAACGGAATTGATCACCTTATCTCTGGTCGTCGGTTGGTTGGCAGCCTCCATGCGCCTGGCGGTGCCCATCCTGTTCGCTGCCCTGGGGGAGTTGTTCACCGAGCGGGCCGGGGTGCTCAACCTCGGTTTGGAAGGCATCATGCTGGTCGGCGCGCTGACTGGATTTGTGGCCGCGTACAACTTGAACAGTTTATGGTTGGGCGTACTGGTGGCGGCGATTTCTGGGATGATCATGGCTCTGCTGATGGGATTTATGAGCATCACCGCCAAGGTCAACCAGGTGGTGGCTGGCTTGGGGATCACCATCCTGGGCGGCGGGTTATCCACCCTCCTGTTCCGTTTATTTTTCGGACTGCGCTCCACACCGCCCAAGGTGACCACGTTCCCCAAATACGCCATCCCCTTGTTGAGTGATATCCCGGGGTTGGGAAGGATTTTATTTGATCACAATGTCATGGTCTATCTGGCCCTGGTCCTGGTGGCCGTGGTCTGGGTGGTGCTCTACCGGACGCGGTTCGGGCTCGCCATCCGGGCGGTGGGTGAGAACCCGGATGCGGTGGATACCCGCGGGTTGAGTGTCAGCCAGCTGCGTTACATCGGCTTGTTAATCGGCGGCGCCCTGGCCGGGGTGGGGGGTGCCTATCTGCCCCTGGCCAATTTGGGCTTGTTCTGGTCGGATATGACCGCGGGACGGGGGTTCATCGCCATCGCTGTGGTGGTTTTCGCCCGTTGGGATCCGGTTGGCGTGCTCCTGGGGTCCCTGGTTTTTGGCGGGGCCCATGCCCTGCAGCTGACCATGCAGACCCTGAAGGTGCCCGTCCGTTCCGAGCTGTTGTTGATGCTGCCCTACGTGATCACCATCCTGGTCCTGATCAGCGTCTCGCGCCGGGCGGAATTCCCGGGCGCATTCGCCACCCCTTATACCCGGGGGGATGAAGGCTAAAGCGGTCCCTTATTCCGGAAAATATAGGAGTTATCTGTATGCAGGAATTTGATTATCTGCGCGCGTCTTCAATGGAGGAAGCCGTCCGTCTGTTGGCGGAACACGGGGGACGGGTGATTGCTGGGGGGACGGATGTCCTGCCCCAACTGCGGCGGGGGAACATCACGAGCGATGTCTTTGTGGACATCAGCCGCCTGGAGGAACTGCGCTTTATCAGGGAGCGCCAGGGGTGGGTGGAGATCGGCGCCCTGACCACCTACGCTGAGATATTGGAATCAGGCGATTTGCGCGAGGCGGCCCCCTCCCTGGTGGAAGCCGCGGCCACCGTGGGCTGCCCCCAGACCCGCAACCGGGGCACGATCGGCGGCAACATCGCCAACGCTTCCCCTGCTGGAGACATGCTGCCGCCGCTGCTCACTTACGAGGCCCGGGCCCATATCATCCGGAACGGGAAGAAAGAGGTCATCCCGCTGGAGGATTTGTTCACCGGGCCTGGAGAGACGATTCTGGCGGGGGAGGGCATCATCCATAGCGTCTCTTTCCGCCCCTTGAGGAAGGATGAGGACTCGGTGTATTTGAAGCTGGGCAACCGCAAGGGGATGAACATCGCGGTGGCCAGCGTGGCTCTTAAGGTCCGGTTACCCTCCCCTGATAGAATCAGAAAGGCCTGGATCGCCCTCGGCTCAGTGGCCCCTATGCCGGTGCGCAGTCCCCATGCTGAAAAAATGCTGGAGGGTGCAAAGGTCGGTGAGGAGGCCATGGAGCGAGCAGCCCGAGCGGTGAGGGAAGACATCTCGCCGATCAGCGACGTCCGCGCTTCCGCGGAACGGCGTGAGGAAGCGGCGGCTGTGTTATTGAAACGAGCCTTACGGACTGTCGTCGAAAGAAAGGGGAAGGCATGAAGGAGATCACGGTTCATTTAATCGTAAACGGCACAGAATATGAGATTCACACACCGCCTAACCGCACCTTACTGGACCTGCTCCGGGAGGATGTGGGTCTGACGGGGGCCAAGGACGGCTGCGGGGGGGAGGGCGAATGCGGCGCCTGCACAGTGCTGTTGGACGGCCGCCCTGTGAACGCCTGTCTGGTCCTGGCAGGACAGGCCGACCAGCGGGAGGTGGTGACGGTGGAGGGTTTGGCTTCTGAAGAGGGCCTTCACCCACTGCAAACGGCGTTTGTCGAAGAGGGCGCGGTGCAGTGCGGTTTTTGTACGCCGGGAGCGATCATGTCCGCCGTTGGGCTGCTTGAAAAGGTCCCGCATCCTACCGAAGAGCAGATCCGGAAGGCGCTCTCCGGGAATTTGTGCCGCTGCACCGGCTACGCTAGAATGGTCTCCGCGGTGAAGGACGCTGCGAAGGAGATATCCCGTGAGTAAAGACACAGATTTGATCGGCGCCCGTAAAATTCGCAAAGACGCCTGGGAAAAGGTCACCGGGGAGACGCGTTATATCGCGGATCTGGACATGGAGACCTTGGTGGGGAGGGTGAAGCGCTCCACCCAGCACCATGCCCGGATCACGGCGGTGGACACCCGCCAGGCGGAGAAAGTCCCTGGGGTGGTCAAAGTGCTGACCGCAGAGGATGTGCCCGGAGAGAAGGCGTTTGGCCCTCTGATCCCGGACCGGCCGGTTTTGGCCGGGGATGTGGTCCGCCATGTGGGGGAGCCTGTGGTGCTGGTGGTTGCGGAGAGCAAAGCTGCGGCTGAGAAGGGAGTGGGTCAGGTCAAGGTGTCCTATGACCCGCTGCCGGCGGTGTTCGACCCCCGGGAAGCGTTGCAGGAAGGGGCTCCTCAAGTGCACCAGGATGGCAATCTGGCCACGGAATACGATGTCAGCAGCGGGGATGTGGAGGCCGCCATGGCGGAGGCGGAGGTCGTTTTGGAAGAGACCTTTTCTGTGCCCCGCATTTCGCCGGCCTATCTGGAGCCGGAGTCCTCTCTTGCCTATTGGGATGAGGACGGCAAACTCACCGTGATCGTCAGCTCTCAGAAGCCTTTTGAGGACCGGGCCCATATCGCTGAGGTCCTGGATATGGAGGAAGAGGCGCTCCGGGTGCGGACGGTGGCCATCGGAGGCGCGTTTGGCGGGAAGGAGGATTCCGGCCTGCACATTCTGGCCGCCTTCGGGGCCTGGGCTACGGGGAAAAACGTGCGCCTGGTGAATGATCGCCAAGAGTCCTTCCTGGCCCATCCCAAACGCCATCCAGCGCAGCTGGTGTACCGCCTGGGGGCGATGAAAGACGGCAGGCTGGTCGCTTTGGACGCCACCGTGTATATGGACACCGGAGCGTACGCGTCCTACGGGCCTGCGGTGGGCGGCCTGTTGACCGAGATGGTCCCCGGTTCGTACCGGACGCCCAACGTGCGCTGCAAAACCCTGGTGGTTTACACCAACGCGCCTTTTTCGGGCGCCATGCGCGGATTCGGCAGCCCGCAAGCGCATTTCGCGGTCGAGAGCATGCTGGACGTATTGGCCGAACGTCTGGATATGGATCCCCTGGAACTGCGGCGGGTGAACATCCTTCGTCCGGGGGATGCGATGTTCACGGAGGTGCGGGTCGAGGATACCGCGAAAAGTTTGCCTTTGATCCTCGATCATATGGCACGCGAACGGGAGCGTCTGGAGGGGGTGGCGGCCTCCCCCGGCAAGGTGGCTGGGGTGGGGTTGGCGCTGAGCGTGCAGAGCATGGGCCTGGGCTACCGTGTGCCCGATGACTCCACGAACGGCGTGGCTTGGGACCTAGACGGGAGTGTGCGGGTATTGCTGGGGTCCCCGGACTTGGGCCAGGGGTTGGAACCGGTTGTGGAACAGATGGTGGCCGAGGAGCTCGGTCTGCCCTATGATGCGGTGACCGCGACCCATGTGGACAGCCGGATCACCCCGGACGGTGGGGTGACCTGCGCCTCGCGGATGACCTATCTGAACGGGAAATCCGTGCTCCAAGCGGCTGAGCAGGCGGTGGAGCGTTTGCTGGAGTATGCGTCATCCGCGCTGGAGGTTTCCAAAGCGGATCTTTCCTACGCTGATGGCGAGGTGATAATGGCTGGGGAAAAACGGATTCCGGTCTCCGAGTTCACCCACCGCGCGGAGGAGGAGGGCGTGGCCCTCCAGGCGGAAGCCACGGTGAGTTTCCCCTATCCGGAGGAGACCACGCCCAAGCATCTGCCGATCGGCATGCCCCACGTGATGATGTGTTTTGGGGGCCAGATGGCGCGGGTGGAGGTGGATCCCGAATTAGGTTTGGTGGAGGTCACCGACCTGGTGGCGGTCCACGATGTGGGGCGGGTGATCAACCGCACCGGGGTGGAGGGGCAAATTGAAGGCGGCGTGGCCCAGGGCATCGGGTACGCCCTTTTGGAAGATGTGCAGTTCAAAGGCGATCAGGGCTGGGTGGACGGCTTTGTGGAGTATCTCCTGCCCACCAGCGAGGACATGCCAGGGGAGATCAAAGCCATCCTCCTGGAGATCCCGGAGCCTTCCGGGCCGTTCGGTGCCAAAGGGGTGGCGGAGATCGCCCTGGTGCCCACTGCGCCGGCGATCGCCAACGCGGTCGCCCAGGCGACGGGGGTGCGGATCACGCAGCTTCCTGTCCAGCCGGAGAGGTTAATGAGGGTCAGTGAGGAGGGAGGGGGTGAGGGGAAGATAGAGTGAGGGGGAGAAAGGGGGATGGGGATAGGGAGTGAGTTGGTGGGGATGCCGGTTTGACCTGGCTTGATTATTCGAAGATGTCCTCTACGGGGATGCAGTAGGAACCGTATCCCTCCCAGGCGCGTTCGTAGAAGGGGGTCAGGACAGCCCGCGAGGAGCGGGAGGGGGAGAGGGTGATCCGCTGCACGGTATGCACGGCCTGGACTTCCCCGGATCGGCGCTCGTAAAGCACGATTTCCGCCTCATAAGTCTCGTAGATCAGGCGCAGGATATCGCACTGGGGATCGGTGGGATCGGGGGAGCGGCGGGGGTGGGGCAGGGTGATGTGCAGCGCATCCGGTTCGCCGATTTTTTCTATCAGATGCTTGACGGTGAGGGTGGATTCCGGGTAGTGGAGGCTGAGGGAGGTCACCAGGTCATCCTCGAGGAGAGCTCGGCCTTCGACATCATGGGCTTCACGCCAGATGATGAGATCGTTGTGGAGATAGATGTCGCGGAGGTCCTGGAAGCCCTGAATGATTCGTATAGCCTCAGTGCGCGGGGTGGTACCGGGACTGAGGTCCCGGTAGCAGGGCAGGGGGCAGGATTCGTTGAGGTGCAGGGAGGGATCGCTTCCCGGGAGCAGGTTTTTAAGGGTTGTGAGTGAGTTGCAGGAAGCGAGCGTAAGGGCTACGAAGAGGAGAGCGAGAAGAAATGGTCTCTTGGTCATTGACGACCATTATAATATGCGGTTATTGAGAACGTGGGCTGGATCCTGAGTTTTCGGATCCCGGCGATGTCTCATCGCCAGAAAGGAAGGGAGAATCCCTATCCCGCAGCGCGCGCCACACCCGCTCCGGATACAAAGGCAGTTCCCTGACCCACACGCCGGTGGCGTCATGCAAAGCGCTGACCAGGGCCGGGGCCACGCCGTCGATGGAGATCTCCGCCACCGATTTGGCCCCAAAGGGCCCGCTGGGTTCCTCGGTCTGGACGAAGATCACATCCAGGGCCGGCACCTCGTCAGCCGTGAACACGCGGTAGGGTCCGAAGCGGGCGTTGACCAGCTTCCCCTGGCCATCGAATTCCATGTCCTCGGTGAGGGCAAAGCCCAGGGCCTGCAGCATGCCGCCCTCCACCTGGCCCGCGGCGGTGAGGGGGTTGATGACCCGGCCGCAGTCGACGGCCATCAGCAGCCGCTCCACCGTGATCCCCCCGGTCTCCGTGTCCACCTCGATTTCAGCGAACTGCGCTGCGGTGGGGGGCGGGCTCTGATAGCTCATATGGGATGCTGTGGCCATGATCTGGTGCTGGTCCTCCTGGTGCAGGGAGCTGAGTGCCACCTCCCGCAGGGTGACCGCCCGCCCGTCCGGGGCCACGACCTTCCGATTTTCCAAGACCAATTGGGATGGGTCCTCCACCTCCAGCATCAGGGCCGCATGTTCCTGAATCTGCTCTTTGATCTTCAAAGCCGCTTTGCGGACCGCGCCGCCGCTGATGTAGGTGGTGCTGCTGGCGTAGGCCCCTTTGTCGAAAGGTGTGAAATCCGTATCCGAGGAATAAACGATCAAATCGCTGACCGGGATGCCCAAAACCTCCGCCGCCATCTGGGCCAGGATGGTGTCCGATCCCGTGCCCAGATCCGTGGCGCCCATCAAGAGATTAAAGGAGCCGTCGTCGTTCATCTTCAGGGTGGCGGCCGCCATGTCCAGCCCGGCGATGCCGCTGCCGTGCATGACCACGGCCATGCCGATGCCTTTGCGGATCGTCGCTTCTTGCTCCGCATATTTTTCACGTTTGGCGTAAAAATCGGTCGCCTGCAAGCCCGCGGCCACACATTCGTCCAGGGCGCTGCTCTCCAACCTTTGCTCGTAGCCTTCCCGGCCCTCCCCCAGAGCTTTGGCGAGATGCATCTTCTCCCCCAGCTGGAGCCAGTTCTTGCGCTTGAAATCCACCACATCCAGGCCCAACACCTCCGCGATCTCCTCCATGAGGACCTCGATGCCGTACTCACACTGCATGGCGCCGTAGCCGCGGAAAGCGCCCGTGGGCGGTTTGGTGGTGTAGACTACATCGCTCACGAAACGGGCGTTGGGCGCGTTGTAAAGGGTGAGCCCTTTGAAGCCGCCCACCATCTGCACGGTCAGCCCGTGGGCGCCGTACGCGCCGGTGTCCCCCAGTAGATAAAGCTCCGCGGCGGTGACTTTTTCGTCCTTGATCCCTAATTTGTAGCGGATGATGTTGCTGTGCCGGCTGCGGGTGCTGGTGAACTCCTCCGTGCGGGAGAACTCCATCCGCACCGGGTGCCCGGTGGCGATGGTCAAGTGGGCGCACAGGTCCTCCAGGATCATCTCCTGTTTGTTGCCGAACCCGCCTCCGATGCGGGGTTTGATGACCCGGATGCGCTTTTCGGGCAGGCCGATCAAGGGGGCGACCATTCTGCGGATGTGAAAAGGGACCTGGGTGCTGGTGCGGATCACCAGGCGCTCGTCCTCGTCCCAGTAGGTGATGCACACATGGGACTCGAGATGGGCCTGCTGTTGTTTAGGTGTCCGATATTCCCCTTCGAAGACATGGTCCGCTTCCCGGAAGGCCTTCTCCACATCTCCCACTTCCTCATCGATGTGGTGGACCAGGTTGCGCCGGCGGTCGTAGATGTCTTGCGTATCCTCTTCATCATGGATCACCGGCGCGCCTTCCTGCATCGCTTCCACAGGGTCCAAAACCGGGGGAAGGACCTCGTAATCCACCTCAATGAGGTGCAGGGCCCTCTCAGCGATCTCCGGCGATTCAGCGGCTACCACAGCCACCCGGTCCCCGACGTGGCGGACCTTGGTGTCCAGGCAGACCTAGTCGAAAGGTGGGGGTTGGGGATAGGACTGCCCGCCGGAGGCGTATTTAATCCGGGGCAGGTCGCGGTGGGTGAGCACAACGTGCACGCCCGGCAGCTCCTCAGCCTCGGTGGTGTCGATGTCCAGGATGCGGGCATGGGCATGAGGGCTGGTCAGCAGCGCGCCGTAGAGCGTCTCGGGCAGGTGGAGGTCATCCGTGAAAACCGCCTTCCCCTGGGCCAGCTTGGCGGCGTCAACCTTCTCTTGGGGCTTCCCGACCACATCCAAATGCTCCATACCTTGCGGGGTGAAGACCAGGGGGGGAAGGGGCTCTCGGTCCTGTGCAGGACGCGTGTATTCCCCGGGGGGGATCAGATCCT
This sequence comes from uncultured Anaerolineales bacterium, assembly GCA_964481465.1. GTDB lineage: Bacteria > Chloroflexota > Anaerolineae > Anaerolineales > UBA11858 > B10-G9. The sequence goes on along the minus strand of CAYZTL010000015.1, from coordinate 24,156 downwards.
GTTCGTCAGTGAAGATGATCTCTGGGATCGCTATCTCCGGGGGATCCTCCCCGCGCAGCACAGCGGCCGCCCGCTGCACGGCTTCTACCACCCGCACATACCCGGTGCAGCGGCAAAGCACACCGCGCATCGCGCGCCGGATCTCGTCCTCGCTGGGATCGGGGTCCTCGTCCAAGAGGGCTTTGGCGGTCAGGATCAGCGAGGGCGTGCAGAAACCGCACTGGATGGCGCCGGTTTCCATAAACGCTTCCTGAATGGGATGGATTTCCCCGTCTTTATCTAAGCTTTCCACGGTGGTGATCGCCTTTCCATCCACCTCAAAGGCGGGAATCATGCAGCTGCGCACGGGTTTGCCCTCCAGGAGGACCGTGCACACCCCGCAGTCACCGGTATCGCAGCCCCGTTTGACGCTGAAATACCGGTAGCGGCGGAGGGCATCCAGCAGATTTTCCTGCCCCCCAACCTCCCAGATACGCTCCTGCCCGTTGATGGTTACTGTGATGGTTTGTTTGTCGTTCCCCATATCTCAGGCTCCTTTTTCCCTGCATGCCGCTAATGTCCGGCGCGTCAGCAAACCCGCCATTTCACGCCGGTAGTTTGCGGACCCCAGAAAATCAGACGGTGGATGTACCTCGTCCTGGATGGCGGAGGCGGTTTTTTGGATGATTTCATCCCCAAGACGCTGACCCTCTAAAAGGTTCGCGGCGTCCGCCAGGCGGACCTTCCTCTCCCACACCCCGGTGAGGGCGATCCTGGCTTCCCGAACGAGGTCTCCGTCCAGATCCAACACACAGGTCACTGAGACGATGGGGCTGTCAGAGGGGGTCCGAGCGACCTGGTCCCTGCCCCATACGCGCCCCGACACCTCCAGCGGAATGCGGAGGTTCTTGACCTTGCCGGGGTGGGATGCCGTGTGCTGGAGGAAGGTCGCCAGGGGTGTGGTCTTTTCGTCGCCCTGGAAAGAGACCTCTGCCCCCCAGGCCAGGAGCGCTGCCACCCAGGCTGGGAGCAGGTTGGTGGACAAGATGCTCCGTTCCACTGTGATCTCATTGCGCCACTGCCAGATGGTGTCTTCCAATGTGACCCTGAATACATCCGGCAGCTGAGGGTGATCGAGCGCTTTTTGTAAGGGCAGGAGGCCAGGTAGGATGAGGTATGTCCCTCGCTTGTCGCCCCTCACCTGAGGGTTGCGTTCATCGTCAGTCATGTTTCTTTCCTTTCCCAGATGTCACGTGTTTATCAATCCCGCGGATATACTTCCCACATGCGGGCTAATTCGTCTTTTTCCGCCTGAATCCCTGTGAAATGGGTCGTTTTTCCCTCCCGGTGGAGGATGACGCCATCCCCCTCCACGACTCTACCGATATCTCCGAAGGGGATGCCTTTATCCCGGAGGGAACGCTGGGCTTTCTCCAGGTTCTCCTCGGCGATGGTCGCCACCAGTGTGCCGGAGGAGATCATCTGCAGGGGATCGAATTGGAAGGCATCCGAGAATTTCGCTACCACTTTGGGAAGAGGGATGCGTCCGTAATCAACCTCCATGCCCACCTCAGAGAGGTGGCTGATCTCCAATAATGTCTCCAGGATGCCTCCGCGGGTGACGTCGTGCATAGCTGTCGCCCCCATTAAGGCGAGGAGCAGGGCTTCGTCGATCACGCTGATTTTCTGGAAGAGGGCTTTCGCTTTCTGGATGTCCTTCTCTTGTAAGCCCTCCCGGAGAGCGATGTCCGAGAAATCGCTGGCCAAGATGGCGGTCCCTTCCAGGGCGATGCCTTTGGTGACCAGGATGTGATCCCCGAACCGGGCGCCGCTGGTCCTCACCGGGGTGCGGGAGGATGCGGTCCCCAAAGCGGTGACCGAGACCAAAGGCCGGGTGATCCCTGAGGAATACCCGCTGTGGCCTCCGATGATGGTCACGCCGATGTCTTTCGCCGCCCGGTCGATGTCCGACATGATCTCTTCCAGTAACTCTTCGTCATCCGCACTGGGGACGATGACCAGGACCAGAATCCAGCGCGGGGGTATCCCGCTGGTGGCGATGTCATTACAGGAAATGTGCACCGCGAGCCAGCCGATATCCTTGATCGCGCCGATGATGGGATCGATATGGGATGCGAGCAGGTCGTTCCCGACTCTGGTCAGGGAGACATCCTCCCCGAAAGAGGTACCTAAGACGACATCAGGATCTTCACTGCCTTGGTAGGGATAAACACATCTATTGAGGACATCCAATGAAAATTTTGACAAAAGACCCTCCTCCACCGATCACGTGTCTACCAATGAGCCAGGGACACCATCGTATTCCGCTTTTTTCAACTCCAGGGGCGGGAATTTCGAAATGGCGAACACGCCCTGTGTCAGGGTAATCAATTTGCTGCTTATTGTATTGAAAGTTCGCGGGTTTAGCAACTGACTGCTTCCCTGTTTTAAAATCTCGATAACTGTAGGAAATCGCCCCAATCCCTTCGCGATTCGCATCCCGGCGAACTCACACCGAGGGACCCTCCTGCTTCTTTTTGGGGGCGGTTCGTTCGCTCTGTTCTTTTTCGGGGTATTTGGAGGGGGAGCCGCTCCAAAACTTGACCCCGTAACGTTCGATGACCTGGGCGCGGCCACTTTCTTGCAGTTCCTCCAGGGTTTGGTTGATCTTCCCCGGAGACCATTTCTCCAAAGCGGAGAGCAGCTGGTCTTCACGCATGGGATGCCGGGTGATGACCCCGATTAGGGCATCGGTCAGGGAGTCATAACTGCCCAAATCAAAAGTCCCGCTGGCGGGGTGGAGGAGTTTGGCCACTTCGCCCAAGATGGCCTGGGCCCGTATTAGTCCTTCTTGTGTGGGCGGCTGAACCCAGGTTTCCACGGGGGGCCGGGTGGGTTGGGCAAGGTGGACTTCGTCCGGTTGGATAAAGCGAAGCCCTTTGGCGATGTCTTTTAATGCGTTTTCCGTATCGTTTAGCCCCCGCACCAGCATGACCTCCCCCCACAATTTCCCGTCATATTCATCCCGAAAATCGATCAGCCCTTGGTGAAAGTGTTCGAAAGTAATTTCCGGGTGGGGTCGGTTGATGGTCCGATACAATTCCGGGGTACCCGCATCGAAAGAGGGCAGGACCGCATCCGCTTGAGACAGGGACTCTCGGACTTCCGGCAGGTAGAGCAGGGACCCATTGGTGATCACCGACACGGGGAGGGCTGTCATTGTCTTGACTTCCTGGATCAGCCATCCGATCCCGTTGTGCAGAGTCGGTTCGCCGGAGCCGACAAAGGTGACCCAATCGATGGATCCCGGGGGGTGATCTTGGAGGGCCCGTTTTACCTCCTCAATGACTTGATCCTGTGGGACATACTCTTTTCTCTGGTTGGTGAGAGGTACGGTGCGTCCCAGCTGGCAGTAAACGCAGTTCCAGTTGCAGGTTTTGAGGGGGATGGTGTCAATCCCCAGGGACTGCCCCAAGCGGCGGGAGGGTACCGGACCGTAAACATATTCCATGATCAATCTCCCAACATACCTGGTCCATTTTCGCGTAACATAAGGAGGGAGGAGTGAATCACCTCCCCCCTTTCCGAGTGTTCAGGTTTTTATTTCCTATCTCCGCGGTCAGCTCCCCGGTTTTAGGTCAGGAGAGATCACATTCTGCCCCAGCCTGTCACGCAAATACAGCTGGCGTTCAGCATCCGTCAAAGAAAGGCGGATGTGTTCGCCACCCTCGTTTCTCCCCACCCGGTAAAGGTCTTCCGGGCTTTTGGCGCGATCGATGAACAGGACCCCATCCAGGTGGTCGATCTCATGATGGACGAGGACCGCGTCGAACCCTTCAAAGGCCCAACGCAAGGGTTGGCCCTCTTCGTCCCAACCCATGACATGGAGGTAGTGTGCGGCCGCACCGTTTCCCCATATAAGCCAAGGAAACTGAGGCAGCCGTCGAAATCCAGCCTTGGGTCGCCAGCGGCGATGATCTCCGGATTGAGCAAGGCCAGGGGCGGTTCCGACTGACTTGCTTCCCCGTCCGCGCTGGACCCCAAGCGAACCATCACTGCCCGGAGGTGACGGTTGATCTGGGGAGCAGCCAACCCAATCCCTTCCGGATGGGCTAACAAGGTCTCCTTTAAATCGGCGATCAAAGAAGTCACCTCCCGGTTGACTTCCGGGATGGGGCGGCTAGGTTTCCTGAGCTCTTCTTTATGCTTTGGATAGTGTAAGATCTCACGCACGGCCATCTGCTGCCTCTTCTAGTGTATCGAGGATGGGTCCCACATCCTCCAGGGTCTTTTCCGTGGCGATGGGCTCCCCTTTCAACCAGGCGATGGGGATGGAAGGGTCATCATGGATCACGCCAATAGGATGGATGCCGTTTTCCGCTAATTTATCCTCCAGGTAGGACTCAACCTCCGGATCCGGGATTCTATTCAGGACAAAAAAGATGTCCTGAATCTTTGCTTCCCTGAAGATCTTATTGGCCAGGGCAACCATCCCTGCCTTTTCCAGGTGTGCGGTCGCCGGGAGTTCATCCTCTTTGGTCCTTTCCACCATATCCCGCATGTTGACCGCCATTTGCAGGGAGGCGGATGTGGGATCGACCACCATCAGGGCCCAGTCCAAGCCGGTCACGACGCCCCGGGCGGAATCTTCAAACCCGGCTTTGAAATCGACCAGGGTCACGGGTTCCGCGTTTTCTCTGTGAACGATGAGGTCGCGGGCGATTTTCGCTACCGGACCGTCACATCCCGCACCGGGCCCTAAATCCCCGATTTTCCCGGCGATGAGCAAGGTTAGGCCCAGATTGTTTTGCGTATAGTATTGGGGAGGGAGATCGTCTAAGGAGATCTCGGCGTTTTCCAGGGGCGTGGGGTCATCGACGGGGCAGGTCACGGATCCACCGCTGAAGACCATGCCGCCGTAATAATCCAGAAGGGTTTTCCAAGGTTGTTCCATCCCCAAAGCCTGGGGTAAGCCGACATTGGTGGAATCCGCGTCCAGCACGCAGACCGGGTATCCTTCCCGAGACAGTTTTTGTGCCAGGAGGGCAGTGATCGTGCTTTTGCCGCTTCCTCCTTTGCCAAACACACCAATCCGCGTCCCTGGCAAATCCTTGGTTTCATTCTCGGACATGAACTCACTCCTCACTTTTCCTTTCCAGTTGGATTGTGATTGAACCCTCCCGCGGTGTTGTTGAATGGGTTTTGTTGATCCTTCTCACCCCCCTATTGTAATACTATAGTTCACAGTTGTCAAAATTATGTTACAATAGGAATGGGATGAAAACCATGCTGGGAAGGAGGCGAGGTGGCGAAATCCGATGATGTGAAGCTTGGCAAACGGATCAAGGAGTTCCGGAAGCAACGGGGCTGGGCGCTGCGGGGGGTTGCTAAGCGCTGTGGGCTGTCGGCAAATGCCATCAGCTTGATTGAGCGGGGGGAGAATTCTCCCACTGTGTCCTCGCTGCGCCGGCTGGCTGAAGCCTTTAACGTCCCCATTTCTGATTTCTTTCAGGAGGATCATGACAAGACATGCACCTGCGTTAAAAATGGGGAGGGGATGCGCATTCAAAACAGGGATGTGGAACTGGAGAGTTTGGGATTTGGGTTAAAATCCCAGCAGTTAGAACCCTTTCGAATGACCATTGACCCGCATACGGAAACCTATTGCGAGCCCATCACCCATCCGGGACAGGAATTCGTGTATTGTTTGAACGGTCAGGTTGAATATACAGTGGGGGAGGAAACTTACCAACTGGGTCCTGGAGACAGCTTATTGTTCAGCGCGATGGCGGAGCACAGCTGGCGTAATAAAACGTCAGAAGCAGCGACCATTTTGCTGGTCTTCCAGGCATCCCGGGATCCTCATTTGGCACGTCAGCGTCATTTAGATAGCAGCCCTTAGACATCTACCATCGACGGCATGCGGGTGATATGATATTTACGATGGGTTTATGGTTAAGCCCAGAGGACTTGCGGTTGGGGAGGAATCCTCAGGGTATGTTTCCTGCCCTTGGTTCATTACTGATGGAGACTTCATCCATCAGGCGGGATCCTGCAGCTGCAAGGATCGACTTGCCGTGATAATAAAACGCGGGAATTGGAGTGGATATGAAAGAAGCCCTGCTTTACGAGACCATGGATGAAGATCAAGTGCGGTGCAACCTGTGCTCGCACCGCTGCGTCATCCCTGAAGGAGGGGTTGGGGTGTGCAGGGTGCGAAAAAATGAAGGGGGCACGCTGTATACCTTGGTGTATGGCAAGACCATCAGCCAGCATGTGGATCCCATTGAGAAGAAGCCGCTTTATCACTACCTTCCAGGGACGGGGTCCTATTCCATCGCCACACCGGGATGTAACTTCCACTGCCGGTGGTGCCAGAACTGGGATATCGTCCATATGTCCCTCTGGGAGTGCGATGTTTTTGGGCGGGAAGCCGCTCCCGAAAGGATCGTGGATGCAGCCAAGCGTTCAGGATCACGAAGCATTGCTTATACCTACACCGAACCGACCATTTTCTTTGAGTACGCCTTCGATATCGCCAAATTAGCCCGCCAAGAAGGACTGGGGAACGTGTATGTCACCAACGGCTACATGACCCCGGAGATGCTGGATGCCTTCCATCCTTTCTTGGATGCCGCCAATGTGGATTTGAAATCCTTTCGGGAGCGGACGTACCATCGCTATGTCGGCGCAGGCCTGAAACCCATTCTGGAAAATCTCATCAAAATGAAGGAGAGGGGGGTGTGGGTTGAGGTCACCACGCTGGTCGTCCCGGATTTAAATGATGATCCCCTTGAGCTGCGGGATGCGGCCCAATTCATCGTCGACGAATTGGGCCCAGACACGCCCTGGCATATCAGCCGGTTCTTCCCCCACCAGCAGATGACGGATCGCCCGCCCACCCCCATGGCGACCTTGCACCAGGCCAGAGAGATCGGCCTGGAGGAGGGCTTGCATCATGTCTATATCGGCAACGTGGCGGATGAAACCAATACGTATTGTCCCAGCTGTGATCAGTTGCTGGTTAGAAGGCGGGGGTTTGGGATTTTCGAAAATCACGTCCAGGGTGGAAGCTGTCAATATTGTGGGGCGGAAGTGGCTGGGGTGTGGGGATGAGAGAGCCCTCGTTTTCAGCGCGCTTTTTCCAAAGAAATGTAAACTATATTTGACGAATGTAATATCTGTGTTACAATGTTGGGGGAGCCAGGCACACGTTGGAGGTGAATGGAGATGCGAGAATTTAAATGTTATGACTGCGGGCATACCTGGAAGTTGCCCTTTGGGCAGGGGGGCCGAGGCGTCGATCTGCTCTGTCCCGAATGCGAGAGCGATAACATCCACCGGGTAGGAGGAGAGAAAGGTCGGGGTCGGGCGGGAAGAGGCCGGGGACGCTGCCGCGGCGGGGTGGAGGATCTCGGCGAGGTGGAGGATGCGTAAAGTATAGACTCGGGATGGCCCTCGGCGCTGGGGTGACTTGGGCTGTCCACAGGGCTTGGAGTCCGCGATTTGAAATCATTGAGGGTTATACCACAGCCGTGAATGAGGATGGGGAAGCCATCGGCCTGGTCACAGAACCAAATGGCCCCGGTACGGGTTACCAGATTGAGGGTGCCTGGTGGCGGGAAGGGGATGGATCCTGGCATACCCATGGACCGATCTGTCTTGAACCCCTCACTCAGGGGCAGAAAGTGCGTTTAGGTGTTGTGCACCTTAAAAACATACAAAGCCCTCGAGGAAATGTCGTCATCTGGCTGGAGTGTTTGGATTGAACATCAGCCCAGGAACTGATCTTTTTGGGCTTGAGAAGCGGGGGGAGGATAACCCCTTTTGGAATCAGGGAGGGTTATGATAATATGTTCCCCGCTGTCTTTGGTGGGTGGACCATTTCTCTACGTGGAATGGATCCACTTTTTAATCTGCGTAAGTGAAGTTTCCTCGAGATAAGGAGCAGAGCATGTCGGTGCAGTATGTAAAAGAGATCATGCGCGGGAATTTGAAGGTTATCGCTTGGACATTATTAGTCGTGGCCATGATTTCCGTGTTTATCACGGGCTGTGGGCAGATCGGAGAAGGTCAGGAGGTGCCAACCCAAGTGGAGCGCCATCCCTTTTCCGCTCGCTCGGAAAGCGCAGATGGGGCTGTTGTAGCCTGGAGCGGTTACCGGGATGGGTTTCAAGCCGGTGATGAGGAAGAATTTGAGATCACCATAAAAAATGAAACCGATCAGACCTGGCATGGGCGGTATTGTTTGCAGTTGATGTCCGGCCAATCACCCTTGGCGCTCAACATATTGAAGCAGCATGATTTCACCTTGGAGCCGGGTATGGGGTATTCAGATACGATTACGGTCCAAATTCCGGAGATGCTGGATGAAGGGGCTTACGGTCTGTCGATGGCAGTCCGCCGGCCGAGCGGTCCAATGGTGGATATGGTCCCCATTCAAATTGGGAAGACGGATGAGGAGATGAGCGTGATCACCCAGCGGGATATGGATGCTTCTTTGGAAGCCTGTCCACCGGTAGATGGCGTAAACGAGTTGGTTGAGATGGCCAAAACAGACTTGGCCCAGCAGCTGGGAATCAGCTCTGATGATATTCAGGTCGAGGATGTGGAAGCGGAGGATTTCCCGGATGCCAGCCTGGGGGTCCCGGAACCCGGGAAGAGTTATGCCCAGGTAATCACACCGGGATACATCATCCTCCTCAAAGCGGAAGGCGAGACCTACGAGTATCACGCTGCTGGTGAGCGGGTTGTGCTGGCTGAGGATTAAAGTAAGGTTTTAGAAGAGATGGGCGAGGGGAAGGAGGTTTCTATGTACGATAAGATTTTGGTTCCTCTGGATGGCTCGGAAAGAGCCGAAACCATTTTAACTCATGTGGAAGAATTGGCTCATTGTTGCGGTTCAGAAGTCATTTTCCTGGAAGTCGTCGTTCCGGAGGTCCTTTACACCCCCGCTCACGGGATGATCCGTGACATACATCTGGAACAACAGAAGCTTGAGGAACATGTTGATCAGGCCAAGGCCTATTTATCAGGGTTGGAAGGGGCTGTTGAGGAGAAGGAGATCCAGGCCCGATCCATTGTGGTGGTGGGTTCTGTGGTTCAGATGATCATTGATACAGCTGAAGAGCAGGAAGCTGACCTGATTGCCATGGCCAGCCATGGGCGGGCAGGATTGTCCCATGTCTTCTATGGCAGTGTGGCAGCGGGGGTGCTGCACCGTGTGGATCGTCCCCTGTTGCTCGTCCGGGCGGAAGAGGAACAGCCTGAAGAGGAGTGACTTTGGAGAATGATCCCCTTGCCTTCTCCCTAATACCCCTTTGAAAACTCAATGCTCGTTACGAAACAGGATCCCCTGGACGTTTTTCTCTTCTGGGGGGTCTTTTTCGTTTACAGTCAGATGGATTGGTCATTTTGGGGAGGAATTGGTCCTATATTTATAGCTGATTTTATTGTATCTTTAAAATACCAATCTTATTAATGGATATAACGGGTAGGAGGTTGAGGATGCGGATTCCTCTGGATCGGGAGATTGAAAAACCTTTGTACCGGCAAATCCAGAAATTCTTGCGGCGGGAGATCCTCACCGGCGCGTTGCCGGAGGACACTAAACTTCCCTCCACCCGTAAACTGGCTGATGAACTGGGAGTGAGCCGGATCACGGTGAACAACGCTTATGCGGAATTGGAAGTGGAAGGATTGGTCTACACTCGATTGGGGAGCGGGACATTTGTAGCCCCAAACGTCGGGGGAGCCATCCGGGCTAGGAAAGAGAAGACTGCTATAGATCAATGGCCAGTTTGGCAGCAAAATTTAGGATTTGCTTCCCCGTTATCTTTTTCGGAAAAAAGTGACCGGATAGGCATGTTGATGGAAGTGAATGAGGAAACCATCTCTTTCACGAAAGAAATTGGGGCCTCAGAGTTGTATCCAGTCAAGGATTTCTTTCGAGCAGTTCAGGATGTGCTGCGCCAAGACAGAGGTGAAGCCCTTGGATATGGTGATTCCGAGGGATATCTACCCCTGCGCAAGACGATCTCACTCATACTCTCCAGCCAGGGGATCCCCACCTATCCGGAAAACGTCTTAATAACCTCAGGCTCACAGCAAGCGATCGTGTTAATTGCCAACGTGCTTTTACACCCTGGAGATACAGTGATGTTGGAAAGCCCTACATATCCGGGCGCGATCATGGTCTTTCGATCCTTGGGTGTGCGGATGGTGGGGATCCCCATTGACGAGGGGGGGATGGTCGTAGAAGAAGCCGAAGATCTGATCCGCAAGTTCCACCCCTCCATGATCTACACGGTACCCACGTTTCAAAATCCTACAGGGACCTGTTTGAGCACCAACCGTCGTCATCAGTTGATCCAACTTGCTGAACGTTACAACGTGCCCATTGTGGAAGACGAGTTTGTGGGGGACTTGCGGTATGAGGGACAGGCCAAACCTGCCTTGAAAGCCCTCGATCCCGGCGGGATGGTGATTTACATCGGGACCTTTTCCAAAGTGTTGATCCCTGCTTTGCGGATTGGTTACATCGTCTCTTCCGGGCCTGTACTTGAGTACCTGAAGAGGGAGAAAAAGCGGATGGATTTGGCTTCGTCCACGTTAATCCAGCGGGCTTTAGAAAAATACATTTCGGTGGGCCGTTATGAAAGTCATCTCAACAAAGCCAAACGTATATATAAAGAGAGACGGGATGTGATGGAGAGCGCCATCCGGAAACACATGCCGGAAGGCTGTTCCTGGTTTTCTCCCCAGGGGGGGCTTTTCCTGTGGCTTGGCTTACCGGGGGATCTGTCCACAACTGGACTTTACCCGGTCGCTGCTGAAGAGGGCGTCAGTTATGGTCCGGGTGCTCTCTTTTATCATGATCGGGAGGACAGTTCTTCGATGCGTCTGAATTTCACCCTCAACCCTCCCGAAGAAATTGAGGAGGGGATCCAGAGGTTGAGCCGCGCTGTTGGGGTGATGCGGGAAACGATTTCGAGAGAGGGGGGTTGGGGATAGGAGGGAGTACATGAAATGACCCGTAAAGTCCTTAGCTCTTGGATGCCGATCATGATCATGCTGATGATATTTATCTCTAGTTGCCGAACCTTTAACCCTGAACACCAAGTAAAGAGGGCCACGGTTTTCGTTACTCCCATTGAACCTTCACCTAAGCTCAGATGGACCATCTTCAGCGAAACCAAGTATGTCACAGACCTGGCTATTGATGAGGAGGGATATTTGTGGGCTGCCACGCTCCGGGGAGTGGTCCGGTGGGATTTGCAGGCTGGGTTGTCCGTCTCCTACACGGTGGAGGATGGTTTGGCTGGTAAAAATGTCAACTGCCTTGCAGTGGTTCCTGATGGGACGATTTGGTTTGGGACCAATAACGGCGTCTCCCATTTTGAAGATGGATCTTGGACCACCTATACCACCGAGGATGGGCTGGCGGATGACCGTGTCAAGGATATCGCTGTGGATATGGACGACACATTGTGGTTTGCCACCTTTGGGGGAGGCGTTTCCCATTTTGATCCTGAAGGCTGGACCACCTACACCACGGAAGAGGGGGTGGCGGAAAACGTCCTCAACTGCATTGCTGTGGCCCCCAATGGGGTGGTGTGGGTTGGCGCGGCGGACAACGGCATCTCCCGCTTCGACGGTCAGACCTGGGCTCGTTATACCGCTTCTCACGGGCTGGTGGATAATGAGACCTGGTCCATCCTCACGGCTCCGGATGGCACGGTATGGGCTAGTTCAATAAACGGGATCTCTCGATATTCTCCTCCAGAATGAACGTAGAGAGCGAGGCGTCTCTATATCCGCTACGGATTTGTCGATCAGGGGCTGATCTTGGAAAAGGGGCTTTAAGGGATTTCCGTGGTCGAATATAAGGGGACCAACCGATGCTAGATGAGATCCTTTTGATAGAATGACGGCACATGTAGCGATCGATATCTTACAGGTGCGGATGCTCTGTTCAGGGTCATCCCATATATCAGAAATTTAGGAAGGCGAATGGAAAAATGAGTCCCAAAAAAGAAAACCTATGCGCTGTGATTATTGGGAATGCCCCCACCTGCGAGAAAGCGGAAGAGATCGCCTGCAGGATGCAAAATTGTCCTTATGTGGTGTTATATACAGCGAGTGAGCGTTTAGTCGTGGGTGTGTTCATGATCCCGCCCGGAAAAAGATGGTGGATCGAATATCCTGGAGAACATCCTGAAGTGTTGGGATTGGAGGTGGCAAGGATCGAGGTGATGGAAGACATGGATGCCTCGAACCCCTGGATTCGAAGGGAGGTTGAGCCCGTCTTACCTGTGGCTCCTTGCGGATCGGATTGCGGTCAAGACCCCCTTTATCCTGACACATGCCGGGGATGCCCGGCTACTACTTATTACGTGGGAGATTAACATCCTTTTGGTGTCTTTGTACCTGTGAATGGATTGTTCCTGGATCGTGGTTCTGTTGGTAGCAACCGACCAATAATGGGGATTTTTGGAGGAGGATATGAAGTGGAGTCCGAGAGAGGTTGAGTTGCTCGCACCTATTCTGGAGCGAATTTACGGAGAGTTGGAACCACTGCAGGGAAAGGACCTGCTGGTGTTGTGCAGCGCGGGAGGGGAGGTCGCTTTCCAGCTGGCGGGGAGGATGGAAGAGGGTAAAGTGACGGGTTTGGAACTTGACCAGGAGTTGTTGGAGAAAGCCCGCAGATTGGCAGAAGAGAAGGGGTTGGAAGAGCGGATTGGGTTTCAAAGGGCGGAGAAAAAGAGGATACCGTTTCCGGATCAGGCTTTCGATGGGCTGATAAGCGAGTTCATCGTTTTTCCCACCCCAACCCCTACGGAGATCGGGCAGCCTGAGATGGCACGAGTGCTCAAACCGGGTGGGAAAATCGTCCTCACGGATGTCATCGTCACCAAATCCGTCCCTCAAGAGGTGCGGGAGGATCTCGAAGTCATCGGTTTGGATTACCTGTGTGATGCCACCATGGATGACTTTCAGCGCTGGATGAGAGGGGCGGGCCTCAGCGATGTTGCAGTGGTGGACCTGACCTCCCTTGTGAAGCGAGTTTGGGAGAGGCGGCGGATCGACGAATCTTCAGAGGATCGTCCGGGATACACTTACCTCCTTGACGACCCCGGTTACCGATTGGGGGAAGCCATCCATTATATCTACGCGCGGGGTGAGAAACGGTAAATTTCCAGTAAGTGTGAGAAATTTATGAAATTAATCAGAATCGTATTTCATCGTATTTCAGGATTACAGGAGGGTATATGGTTGAGGTTGATCCTTTGGCGACACCCTGCGGTCTCTATTGTGGGTCATGTCGTTACTATCTGGGAAAAGAATGTCGGGGCTGTGGCACAGTGGACCGCGAGGGGTGCGCACTTTTTGATTGCTGTCGTGAAGAAAAGGGACTCCGCTTCTGCACGGAGTGTACTGATTTCCCATGTGAAAGGCTCCGGAAGAGTGTGGGGTTGGATGTCCGCTGGTTAGAGGATATGGCTAAGATCCCTTTGTGACATGGTAAGGGAATGGATTCAGCGGGATCATAGACAAGATCAATGTTGATTTTTCCATATTCCCCTGGTTTTGATGGTGTTTTCTCTTTCTTTGGATCCGGCTCACATAAAATCACGTGGAAATAGGGATAGGGAAACGCAAGATTTACGATCGATTCCCAGGCTTTAACCACGTTTTTCCCTCCCACCCTTTCTTTGATGTCTGCCCCTATACCTGCTATTTTCTCTCTAGCTTCAGGCCAGTATGATTGATAATGACGGTCATAAACCGCCCTTAGAATGTTTCGAAAATCCGTGATCGCCCTTTCCAGCTCTGATCGGCGTGTCCAGATGCTTGCCAAGAAGTGCTTTTGCAGCTGGGGTGGTAGGTAATTTGTTAAGCGGTCCATCTGCTGCGGATAAGACCGAGTCAAAGGCGATAGGTTCCCTTCTCTAATTACTTCGATCATCCGTTCGTATATGGACCCAATCTCGCCAATCGTCTCCGCTGGGAAATAACAGGGGATTTGAAACAGCGCTTGGAAGAAAGGACCAGCTAAGGCTGGGGGCGTAACATCAAACCCCGCAGCCATCTCATGAATTTGATCAATCTCGGCCGGGGTCAAGGTTTCTTGGTATTTCTGACCGTATTCCGCGTCGAGTCCAATGCCCCCACAAGCCAGGACATGCAGGACCAGATTAGGGAAAAGTTCCTCGCTGGTGCGAATCCGAACCTTCAAGCCGTTTTCCTTAGAAGATTGTCCGGATTTTATAGATAGCTCCCTGGTGGGGATGTATAGGGATAAGGATATTCATTATGGTCCCTGTTGGTTGAAATTGGACTCCCTTCCTACTGTAACTAAGGTGTTTCGGTCTGTTCGCTGGGTTTTGTTTCGATGTTCATCACCGTGGGGGTGAAAAACATCAGGAAGGCCATGGCAATACAGGAAAATCCTCCTACAATAAACCAGGTTTGAACCCCGAACCGGTCGGAGAGCGGACCGGCGATGATTAGCCCAACCGGCGTCATGGCAGCGGCCAAACTGTTCGTCATCGTGAAGACCCGACCCTGCTTGGCTGGATCCACCACCGCCTGCATGATGGCGCCTAAAGAGCCGTTGGTGATGGGTTGCGCAAGGCCGACAAACAGGGTTGCCACCATGGCGATGGAAAGGAAACCACTGGGGACCATCCCTAGAGCCAAAGTACCCAAGCCGATGCCGGCGATGCCCAGGATCGAAGTCAGGATGCGCCGTTTGAATCCACCCCAAGCGCTCAATCCCAACCCTCCGGCTACCACACCCACGCCAAACGCGAATTCAACCCACCCCAGGTCGGTGACGCTGCCCTGAAAATGACCTGTGACCAGGATGGGCAAAAGGGAGAAAGCTGGGGAGAGAAGGAAATTGAGTAAGGTGGCAGTGCCGGTGATGATCAATAACCCGCGCCACCCGAGCACATATTGGAACCCTTCTTTCATTTCCGCAAACATCGTCAGCTTCTCAGCCAGGCTTTCTGAGGTGGGTTCAGGCTGGGGGATGGGGATGAAGGTCAGGGGAAGGACGGCGATAAGGGCGGTGACGACATCGATCCCGATGATCCCTTGGGTGGAGATGAGTTTGATCAATAGCGCTCCCAGAGGAGCTGAGACGATGTATAAGCCCCCATTCAGAATCTGGTTGAGCCCTTGCACGCGGGTGAGGTGTTCTTTGGGCACCATCAAAGAGGTGGAGGCGGTCATGGCCGGTCTGTGGAATCCTCCTCCCACAGCGCGGGCGAACATGACCAGGTAGATATGCCAGAGCTTGATGACATTCGTGGCCAACAAGAGAGCCAAGACCAGGGTGACCAGGGCGATGAGGATGTCCGCGACGATCATGATCCTTCTCCGGTTCCAGCGGTCCACCAGGACGCCGATGAAGGGGGAAAGGAAAACTTGGGGCAGCAGCCCCACCAGGGAACCGATGGATAGGGCGATAGCGGAGCCGGTAGTATCGGTGATGTACCAGATGAGGGCAAATTGGACCAGTTGGCTGCCAAAGAGGGAGAGGGCCTGACCGCTCCAAACCGTGAAGAAAGGTCGTTTCCAACGATGATTATTCTCAGTAGTTGGATCTGTGTCCATCATTCATTCCTTTACAGATAACCCTCACGGGGCGGGGAAAACATCTCCACGGCCAGCGAATCCTCCAGGATCCGGTAACTGTGGGTGGCGCCCCCGGGGATGATATAACTGTCATCTACTTCAATTACTGTCGACACTTCTTCGATGGTCAGCTCGAAGCGCCCCTGAATGCAGTACCCCGCCTGTTCGTGGGGATGGGTGTGCGTTTCCACTCTCTCGCCCTCTTTGAAGGTCATCAGGGTGACCATCATCCGTTCCCCGACTGCACCTAACCAAAAATTCACACCTTTGAAAGACCGTTTCTGCCGTTCCGCGCTTTTGACGATCATTTGATGATCCTCCTTCAGTACTCAGTCCGCGATGGATAAGATTAAAGTGTTACCTTTTTCCCTCCATTTACATGACAAAGAACCGGAGGATCCAGAAGGTAGCCGTCCCAGACAGGATCGTCCATACTACGCTCTTCGTTCGCCAGGCCACACTGCACCCTACCAGCAATGACCACAGAGGGAATCCGACCTCCAGTTGGCCTTTCGGTGCCAACACCTCGGGCAAGATCAATCCGGCTAGAACTCCAGGGGGCACATAACGCAGCCAACGCTGGAAAAGGGAGTGCTCTTTATTGGGTTCGAGGGACGCTTTATGTCCAACCACTGGGATCATTGTATAGCGGGTGATGTACGTGGTAAAGGCCATACCGAAGAAGATTAAGAGCTTTGACATGCTGCTGCCTCCTCCATCAAGATGCCTAATACGCCACCCACTATACCAGCTGCGATGACGTACCATTTTCCGGGCAGGATGAATGCGCCGGCCAGGCCCAGAGCCCCGGCTAAAAGGGCGACCGCGACGTCGATTCGGTTTTCCAGAAATGAGGACAGGAGTCCCAAAAGCCCCAGGGGAAAGATGAGATCAAGGCCATACTGACCCGGGTCGGGTATCCTCGACCCGAGAAGCGCGCCCACCAAACCACTCGTGGTCCAGGCGATGTAAATGCCTAAGTTCGCTCCTAAAAAATACCCCTGGCTGCCTTTTCCGCGTTTATATTCAGCGATGGTCAGGGCGTAGGATTCGTCCGACATCCATAAGGCCAGCCCTGCTTTCCATATGGGGGATACGCCGCGCAAGTAGGGAGCGAGAGAGGCACCCATCAGCAGGTGGCGCAGGTTGATCACGAAGGTGGTCAAAATGATAGCAAGGGCATTGGCTCCCTCCCACATCCCCAAAGCTGCAAATTGAGCGGACCCGGCATGGACAATGAGGGACATGGCCCATGTCTCCCAGGGCGTGAATCCTACCTTCCGGGCCATCACGCCGTAAAGCAAACCGAAGGCAGCCACGCCTATGTCCAAAGGGATGGAAGCGATCAGCCCTCGTTTGAGGTCTTTCACCATTTATCCTCCCTCTGCCGGGTTTTCTTCCAGATATTTTTGTCCCAATTTCACGAATTCGATTTTATTCCCATCCGGATCGAAGATCCATAAAAATTGGAAGTGATCAAAGCTCTCATACTCTACGATGCCCTCGTGGGGAATATCCAGGCGTTCGACCTCCGCCTGCAAGCGCTCTATATCCTGGACTTTGAAGCTGGGGATCCCCCCTTCGTTTGTGGGAACCGGCCCTTCGCCAGAATAAAGGTTCAGCCCCAGGTGAGGGCGTTGATGGGCGCCGAACGATAACTCTGCCCATCCGCCGTCGTCGCTGATGAAGGCTGGGTCTAAGCCAAGTTTCCCCTCGTAGAACGCCAGGGACTGCTGCAGGTCAGAGACACGGAAATAGAAAACGATGAACTGTTGGAAGTAAGTGTTTAAGGTCATAGTCTGCTCCTACTGCTTTCTTTCATGAATGCCCATTCCTGATCTTGCTTGATGGCAAAACATTCTTGGCTGGTACTTTTCCAACCTAATACTAATGAAAGTGGATCACAAAACGGCAAACCGGATCCCCACGCCCGATCGCCTGGGCAAGCTCTACGTCGACCGACCTTCCCAATACGGGTTCGAATACAGCCTGAACCCAACCTAGGGAACACAGACAATGAGTCGGCGAGAGCGTTGTTAAACCTTCCCGGATGAGGGGACAGCCGCACCGCTTACAAACCGAGGTGATCGTTTCGCCTTCTCGCACCCACTGTCCGCACCAGGAAATTCGCTGGTTCACCTGCGCTAATCGTCTATCAAGGTCCTCAGCGGTGTGCTGAATGGTTTGGGCTTTCTCCAAATCGCCATGATAAGATGCGCAGAATCGTCCGCACGATTCCATGATCTTGGATCGGATATCATCATCCACTTCAGCATCGAGACTGGCGAGCAGTGTCTCGATCCATCGGTGAAAAAAGGCTAAGGTTTGGTTTTTTGCCATTGAGCAACAGTTCTTTATCAATAAGGATTGCGTAACCCTTGATGTAATCTATTCCCTTTATACACGATCCAGTAAAGGGATCTGGTTATACCAAATCCTCAACTGGTATGTTAACCATACAATAATTTTTCGGATCTGGATAGAACCAATCAGCGTCCAAAATGACCAGTCCACCTTATTTTCTCCTTTTCAGGAGGGTTTTAGTGATGGAGATGGATACTTTCCTATCTTCAACCCCATAGTCCAGGTTTCGTTAACCGGGGGTGAAACATTCATACGCGTTTATTCCCCACACAACGGGGTTTGTTGTTAGAATACAGCTATGCCCGATATTCAAATCATCCCTTACCGGATGTCGTTGCCTGTAAATGAGTACCACCAGTACCAGGGGCAGGAAAGCAGTGACTGCGGTCCGACCAGCCTGGCGATCGCGGCCAATGCGCTGTTGGGGGAGGAGCGTTTTCTAAAAGACCAGGTCTCAGCGGAGATGAACCATCCCGGTTTCCGGGTTTGGCCCTTTCCCCATTTTATCGTGCGCCGGATTCACAACTGGGCCACCTTCCCGTGGGGCATCGTCCATTACCTGAGGGAACACGGCTTCAGAGCCCGGTGGGCGCCTTTTGGCACGGCGGGTAAGCTGCAGCGGAACCTGGTGGAGAATCAAGTGACCCTGGTTTTCGTGGGGGAACCGTGGCGGTGGAAGGACAGGGGGTATGACGGCTGGGCGCATGTCAAGGTCCTTTTCGGGGTTCAGCCGGGAAAAGGCTACGTCTTCGTCGATCCCGGCTACCGGAAACGGCCTGAAGACCCTGAGAGCTGGGCTGCCCTGGGATTGTTCTGGGAGGGAGAAGAGGATTTCCTTAATTCCTGGCGGGGCCTGTTCAGCATCTACGTCGAAGTGGGGTGATTTTCTTCTTCTGGAATGTCATCCCCAGTCCAACATTTTCATTGTTAAGGCATTTTTTATATATGAACATTCTTAATATCTGGGAAATGACCATGTTTCTCCTAACACAGTTTTGGATTTTACGATAAGATATGAGATGGACAGGTCAGCTTGGGTGAAAGGGGAGAACCGGGCTGATATTTACTCGAAAACTATTCTGAGATGTTAAATTGATAATAATTTATAAACAGGAGGATTTGCATGTCAGCTAGAGTTGCTATCAATGGATTTGGCAGAATCGGCAGGCAGGCGTTCAAGCAGGTCTTGGAGACGCCAGGGTTAGAGCTGGTAGCTTTCAACGACATCGCGCCCTTGGACAATTTGGCCTACCTGCTGCGCTACGATACAGCCTATGGGCGATACGACAAAGACGTAGAGGTGGAGGACAGCGCATTAGTTGTCGATGGAACGAGCTACCCGTTTTACAGCGAGAGAGATCCGGAAGATCTGCCGTGGGATGAATTGGATGTGGACATCGTCTTGGAATGCTCAGGGGTTTTTCGACGCAAAGAAGAGCTACAGAAACATCTCAACGCAGGTGCGGAGTACGTCATCCTCTCTGCTCCAGCGAAAGGGGAAGGTATAACCACCATTGTCCACGGTGTGAATGAAGTGGACCGCAAAGCGATCGACATGATTTCCTGCGCCAGCTGCACCACGAACTCCATTGCTCCCCCTGTGGAGGTCTTGGGTCGCCGGATTGGGATCGAGAAGGCCATTCTGACCACCATTCACGGATATACGTCTTCGCAGAAAATCGTCGACAGCCCCTCCAAGAAGATCCGGCGGGGCCGGGCAGCTGCGGTGAACTTTGTGCCCACTACGACCGGCGCGGCGATTGCGACCACGATCGTACTCCCGGAGCATGAAGGGAAATTCAACGGCGTCGCAGTCCGAGGGCCGATTCCCGTAGGTTCAGTATCAGATATCACATTTGTAACCTCCCGTGATACGGATGAGGAGGAAGTCAACCAGATCTTCCGCGAGGAGGCCAAGACAGAACGCTATAAAGGGATCTTGGCAGCCACGGACGACCCCATCGTCTCTTCGGACATCGTCGGCGATTCCCACGCCGCGACGATCGACCTGGGGATGACTATGGTCGTGGACGGGGATTTGGTGAAGGTGATGAGCTGGTACGATAACGAGTGGGGCTTCACCAGCCAGATGATCCGCGAGGCCGTCGCCACCGCCAAGGATTACGGCTGGGCTTAGGCTTTTGGGAAGAAATGGGGGATCCATAGAGAATAGACCGGGGGTACGTTTTTCGTGCCCCCGGTTATTTGGTTTTTGGTGTTGTCATATTTTTGGCGGTCGTCGCGAGGAGAGTATATGATCCCAGCAGCGACTTCGTTATGGAATAAGTACAGTTGTTATTGCAGGGCCTCCGAGGTATCCAGAAAAACCTCGGAGGTCTAACCGCCGACGGGGACGTCGGCTCGATTGGAAGAATTGGGACATTGGCTCGATCTGAGGATAAACGATCCCTGCGACGTCCTCGTCGCAGAGGGAAAGTAACTGGTACTAGGGGGATCGTGTCGCAGATTGATCCAAGCGAACTGGTTTCGATACGCTCACTCCACGAGCTACTCAACCGACGTTCGCTCGGGGTTTCGTGGATATCAGGAGATCGCGTCCCTTCGATACGACATTCGGTCTATTCCGGGTAAACTAACTACGGATTATGTCCTCCTTGCGATGACACTTTTTCTTCCATTGTCATCCCAGACGAAGTGAGGGATCCTTGATAAGATGATCCCTTTATGACCAACGCCTACATATTGTTACCTCGGCTTAGTCTCTTCTTCGTTTGGGACAAATCGCAACAAATCAGGGGAGAGGGACCAGACCAGTAAGCCGAGGATGACCCCAAACCACAGGGTGCCAAAGCGGACGACCAGCGTGCCGGCAGAGGCCGTCTCCGCCCGCAAGCCCAGTAACAAAGTCAGCATTCCGGCCAAGGAAGCTTCTGCAGCGCCCAACCCACCGGGAAGGGTTGAAACCCCACCGATGACTGCGGAAAACGAAAAGATGAAGACAGCGATTGAAAAGGCCTCCAGAGAGGGAGGAATATCCAACCCCCGCAGCACGACATACATCCCTGCCCCTTCTCCCAGCCAGGAAATCGTCCCCAAGATCAATCCGACCAACGTCGCCCGGGGTTGGAGCAAAATGTAGCTGCTTTCGTAAAATTCATGCAGTGGTCCGGCGAACTTCTTCACCAGCGGCAGTCGCTCTCCCCAGGAGAGTATCTTTAAAGCCAGGGGACGGATTTGGGAGATGATGATCACAACCAGTAAAAAGACCAGCGACCCGGCGAAGGCCAGCCAATAACGAGGATAAGCGATCACCCCCAGCGTGGAGAGCAGAAGCACGCCCAGCCCATCGCTGATCCGCTCCGCCATCACCACAGAGAGACCCTCGCTGACCGTCATTTCTCCCTCTTGATTCACCCAGACCCCTTTGAGGGCCTCCCCGACATTTCCGGGGGTGACGGCCAGGGGGAGACCGGCGATGAAGATCTTCGCGCTGGTCAGCGTGGAAATTCCCCTACCTCCCGCCAAGCGCATGTAGTAATGCCACTTTAAAAAACGAAAGAGGTAATTGGAAAGGGTCAGTAATAGAACAAGCGGAAACAGCGCCCAATGGAAGCCCCGGAAGGAAGCCCCTACCTTGCGGATGTCGCCGAAGAAGAGCAAACCCAAAAAGACCACAAATCCAAAGATCAATCCCGGAACGATCCGCCGGAGGAGGGGTCTGGGACGGGAGATCCTCGTCATCTTATTTTTTGATGAGGGAAATCAATCCGTAGATGGCGGCTGCGATCAGGGTTAAACCCACCACGGCCTGGAGCACGGTCTTGCGCTCCATGCCCGGCATGACCACTTCCCCATCACCATATTCTTTGAACAGCTGTCCCCACTTGGTTTTCAGGGCTTCCTCGACACGCTTTCTGCCCACGAAAGGGTACCAGTACACGTTGTGGTAGAAGTTGCTGGCGAAGTAAGCCCAGGGGACAAGGGGACTTTGCAATAGGGGTTTTTCGAGCAGTTTAAGAGGGCCGTGGTAGATGGCGTGCTGCCCCCGGCTGGCGAAGGTGTCCTCCCGGACGAAATTCCAGGGTTCTTCCTGCTCGATGTCATAACCTACGATCTTGATCTGACGGGGGTCGCCAACCCCGAAATCATACTCGTGGGCCAGGCGGATGAAGCGAAGGTCCATGGGATCGAAGCCCTGCAATTTGGCAGAGACCGCGTCGATGGCCACCTGATCTGCGGAAGCCAGGATGATGTCCTTCTCGTGCCAACGCATGGCCCGGGGACCGGGACCATCGCCCGCAAAGGTGCCATCCATAACCGCGAAAATACCGGGGTGGATCTCGCGCTGGATGGCCAGCAAGTCGACCAGTGTCTGATGAATCACAGCGTGGGTCCAGTGCCGGTCCCGGTGCAGCAATCCCCCAAAGGCGTTTTTCATGGCCCCGGTGATGGTGGTGAAGACGTGGGTTTTCACCGTGGGCAGCTGGATGATGTTCATGTCCAGGAGGGCTTTGGGGATGAAGACCCCATCGGGATAGACCTTATCCAGGACCAGGTAGTCGTGGTTTTTGGGATAGAACTCAACCCACTCGAAATCTTCATTGTAAAGATACAAGCAGGGGACATCGTATTTGTCGGTCACGAATTTGTGCTTGTTATTGAACTCCCCGTCGCTGGTGTCGACGACCACGGTGTCGTTATGCACACCGACAAGGTCGTCATATCCTGATTCCTGCAGGGTTTGAATGACCCCCTCCAGCTGCCAGGGAGCAGTGGAGCAGGCGGGATACCAGGTCTGCCAGGAGATGTTGATCTTCAACCCGGTTTGGATCCCTTTAGGTAGGGCTTCTTCAAACCCGGCCATTCTCATCAGACGGTGGTAGTCTTCTAAAACCGTCTCGGGCGTGGTTTTCAGGACGGCGACTTTGCCTTTTCCAGGGAAATCGGACATGGTCGGTCTCCTTGAATGTACCGGTAAAAAGGGGAATCTGGTGTATTTCGGTTGGTTTTTCCTCATTCAGCGTTATTATTCTATCAGATTTGTCTCCCACGGGATGGGCTTCGTGCATGACTTTCAATAAAGAAATGACCCTGCTCACAGACCCCAGGGAGGGTGATACAATTGCTCCAGGATGATCGTCGGATGAGATAGTTGGATGAGGATATGCGATGGAGTATTTGGAAATTTCCGAGAAAGTGAAAGAGGCCCAGTGGAGGAAAAAACCCGTCGTTGCCTTGGAGACGGCGGTGGTTACCCACGGTTTGCCCTCCCCCCAGAATTATAAGCTGGCTTTAGAACTGGAAGAACTGATAGGGAAAGCCGGAGCCGTACCCGCCACTGTCGGTATTGTAGATGGAATCGTCAAGGTGGGACTTTCCGAGGAGGAAATCCAAAGGCTGGCTGAAGGGGAAGATGTTCGCAAAGTCGGACCACGGGATTTCTCCGCCGTGTTAGCCCGGGAGGGATGCGGGGGCACCACGGTAGGGGGTACGCTGAACGCCATTAAGCACACGGATATCATGGTTTTTACGACGGGGGGCATCGGGGGCGTCCACCGCGGTAATCCCTTTGATGTTTCAGCAGATCTGACTACATTGGGGAGCAGCCGGGCCGTTGTGGTCTGCTCGGGAGCGAAATCGATCTTAGATGTTCCAGCAACTTTGGAAGTATTGGAAACCCAGATGGTGCCGGTTGTGGGATATCAGTGCGATCACTTCCCGGCTTTCTACGCACGATCCAGCGGGCTGCCGATCCATATCCGGGTGGATGAAGTCAGCCAGGTGGTGGAAATCGCCAATGCACATTGGACGATGGATATGAGCAGCTCCCTGCTCCTGGTCGTCCCTCCGCCGGAAGAGGAAGCTTTAGCGGATGAAGAAATGGAAAAGGCAGTGGAGAAAGCGCTGGAAGAAGCGGAAGAGAAAGGGATCAGTGGTGGGGCTGTAACCCCGTTCTTGCTGGACCGAGTCAATGAAATCACGGAGGGAAAAAGCCTGAGAGCCAATCTCAGTTTGCTGCGCAACAACGCTCTCCTGGCTGCGGAGGTGGCCAAAGCCTATCACAAAGGGAGAACTTGGGAGATCGGATTTGGGGAGTCAGGGGATTAAGGAAGACGTTGGTGTTCTCGTCGGGCTGGGTGTGTAGGTTGGTGTGGGGGTAAATGTGGGGGAAGGAGTTATAGTGGGGGTCGGTGTAGCGGTGGGGGT
>CAYZTL010000014.1:0-107135 GCA_964481465.1 uncultured Anaerolineales bacterium | reverse complement strand
TGGTGAGAAAGGGAAGCAGCGGTTTGAGATGAAAACTGTGGGAGACGATCACCAGTTCCTCAAACGGCAGAGGCAGGCGATAGGAATGAAACTCCTCTGATGTCAAGAGTACCGCCAGGCCGTGGCTCTGGTTCTGCCAGAACTCCTTATCTCGCAGGAGTCTTTGAGCTGGCTTCAGCATTTCCTCCACGTCCGGTGAGCGCAAACCCTTTGCCAGTAATCGTTTTTCTGCCTTCCGGAGCAGGTTTTTAAAGCGGATGGGGTCCTGTTCCGTGCCTTGGCCTGTCCGATGAGCAGGCATAAACAACGAGACATGCCAGCCAGGACGTCCGGGTAGAAAGGTTTTCAATTCCTCCATCGTTATGGGGTCCATTTGCAAAGTCTCCTTATGATTGTTTCATCCGATTACAGAAAAATGAACGCTGACTAACAGATCAACGCAATGGCGTGATCCCCAGTGCCCCCTGCGGCCGTCAAAACCCCCATCCCTTTGAATACCAAAGAAGGTAAAATCACCACTGCCTTCTCTCATTCTAATCTTCACTTACCAAAACATCAACTGGTTTTAATGGTTGGCAGACGGGGACTTCGGGCAAAGTATATCCTGAAAGAAAAAACAATCCCAAAGGAAAGTATTGTACCGTGCAGCATCTATCGTTAATTATAGGATCTCTATTACGGTGCTGGCAGCAGATAAAATCCCCTACCCAGTAAATGGTGAGCTCCGCAGGGCAAGCATTGTCAACCCAATCACATTGGACAGTCCCCGGGTAAGCGAATTTCGGAGGTGGGAAAAGGAAGGACATATTTTATCCACTTGTTTTTTGGAAAGCATTTATGCTAGTATTAATATAGAGCAGACAGCCATCTGGCAGCAGATATCATCCTCCCTGCCGGAAGTAATTTTTCCATCAGCTGGATTTAAGGCAATATCAGGTCACAAAAGGAGGGAAAACATGACTTGAACGGCTGGCGGAGTATCCAACTGTGGAAAAATATGTCTATTTTAATCAATACCAAAGGAGAGTGAAACATGCCTGAATTTTTTCAAACATTTATCGACCAACTGTCAGGATCGACACTCAATATCCTGAGCGCTTTTGCCATCCTTATCGTGGGCTGGATTGTGGCTTTGGTCCTGGCAGCCATCATCCGCAGAGTGCTGAAGCGCACCAAATTAGACGACAAAATCGCGCGCTGGATAGCGACGGACGACAAACCTCCCGCTGACGCGGCCCGCGTAGGGGGGAAAGCGGTCTATTATCTGGTTATGCTGTTCGTGCTGGTGGCTTTCTTCCAGCAGCTGGGTTTAACCATGGTCACCTCACCCATCAACGCTTTCCTGACGGAGGTACTTAAATTTGCTCCGCGGCTGTTGGGCGCGGGCTTGATCGCCCTGGCTGCCTGGGTGATTGCCAGTGTCTTGAAGTTTGCCATCACAAAGACACTCCAGGTTACCAAAGTTGAAGACCGGCTGCGAGACAGCGCGGGGATGGAAGAGGGTGAACCTCAAATTGGACAATCCATTGCCAACGCGGCATTCTGGCTGGTTTTCTTGCTGTTCCTGCCCGCGATTCTCGATGCGCTGGGCATGGCGGGGCTGGTGGCTCCCGTGCAGACAATGTTCGACAAATTGTTGTCTGTGATCCCCAATCTCATCGGCGCCGGAGCGATCCTGCTGGTGGGTTGGTTCGTGGCTCGCATCGTCCGTGAAGTGATCACAAACCTGCTCGCTGCTGCAGGGGCAGATCGTCTCAGCGAACGTCTTGAGCTGAAAGATCAAAAGCTGTCCACGTTGGCAGGCACCGTGGTCCACGCCCTGATCATGATCCAGGTCGTGATTGCCGCCCTGGATACCCTGGCCATTCAAGCCATCTCCGGACCGGCAACGCGCATGCTCACGGTGGTATGGGACACCATCCCGCTGCTGTTTGGCGCGGTTCTGGTGCTGGGTGTTTCCTATTACATCGGGCTGTGGTTGAAACGCCTGGTGGCCAATCTTCTCTCCAGCGCAGGGTTTGACCGTGTCCTGGTTTGGATTGGACTGGGATCGGAGCCCGGTGAGGGCCAGCGCACCCCTTCGGAAATCGTCGGCACCCTGGTGCTGGTGGGCATCATGCTCTTTGCCGCGGTTGAAGCTGCCAATCTCCTGGGGTTGAGTATTGTCGCAACTCTGGTCTCCGAGGTGATCAGCTTCGCCGGCCAGGCGGTTCTGGCGGTGATCATCTTTGGCGCCGGAATGTACCTGGCGAATCTGGCAGGGTCGATCATCAAGAGTACGGGAATCGAGAACGCCGGGCTGCTCGGTCAGGTGACCCGGGTAGCAGTGATTGTCCTGGTGATCGCCATGGCCCTTGGCCAGCTTGGCGTCGCCACACAAATTGTCAACCTGGCGTTTGGCATGCTATTGGGGGCGGTTGCCGTGGCGATTGCTCTGGCCTTCGGCCTGGGTGGACGTGAAATCGCTGCCAGGAAAGTTAAAGAGTGGACGGCTTCTTTCAGTGATCAAGAATAAGGCTGGCCAGAATCCGATTGAGTGAACGTTGAACGCCAGGGTGGGGTGGGGATCTCAGGAGTGGATCTCCACCCCGCTTTGTTGTTAAAAGCGGGAGCCGGGCATCTTGGACACAGGCTCATCCCTTGAAAGGCTGATGAAAGGAATA
Organism: uncultured Anaerolineales bacterium; assembly: GCA_964481465.1. GTDB lineage: Bacteria > Chloroflexota > Anaerolineae > Anaerolineales > UBA11858 > B10-G9. The sequence goes on along the minus strand of CAYZTL010000014.1, from coordinate 104,472 downwards.
GAATAGTTTTACTCCCCCGAAAGACCTGTCTTAGCGAGACGTCGGCAGGGTGAAGCCGAATTCATTCACTTCTGATTGGCGAAGATGGCCTGCCACCTTTCGGGGGACATCGGAATGCCATCCTTCACTAGAAATCGAAATGGATGATATAGCTGCCGCTGCCAGCGATCACTTGCAGGTAGAAGCTGCGGTCTGCAAATTCAGCCAGCTCCCCGGCCTCCATGGTGAAAGATCGGGACTGGGTTTGTCCCAGCCCTTCCTGGCGCCAGATCAGATCATGATCAGGGTTGAGCAACTCGACGGTGAGCTCTTCCGCTCCCTCGCCAGCCTGGACGGTCAGCTCGATGTTCTCGTCACCGGCGTACGCAAAGCTGTACCAGTCGGCCCCGTCGAAGTCCCCCACCTGCCCCTTTACGGGGTCACCCTCGGGGTCTACAGCCACGGCCCCCGGGAGCTCGTCCCCGGCATCGCCGCCCGAACCGGCATCGTCCTGCCGCTTCGTCTCCAGATCGATGGAGTAGCTGCCGCTGCCGCCGATCACTTGCAGGTAATAGGCCCCGCCGGATGCCGCGCCCATCAGCCTGGTGGTGCTCCGGGACTGGGTTTGACCCAGCCCTTCCTGGCGCCAGATCAGATCATGATCGGGGTTGAGCAGCTCGACAGTGAGCTCTTCCGCTCCCTCGCCGGCCTGAAAATTGAGGTTCAGGATCTCCCCGTTCCCCACCTCAAAGCTGTACCAGTCGGCCCGGTCGAAGTCCCCCACCTGTCCATTTATGGAACCACTTGCGGGATCGACAGCCACAGCCCCCGGGAGTTCGTCGCCGGCATCACCGCCCGAACCGGCATCGTCCTGCCGCTTCGTCTCCAGATCAATGGAGTAGCTGCCGCTGCCGCCGATCACTTGCAGATAATAGGTCCCGCCGGATGCCGCGCCCATCAGCCTGGTGGTGCTCCGGGACTGGGTCTGTCCCAACCCTTCCTGGCGCCAGACCAGATCCTGGTCGGGGTTGAGCAGCTCGACGGTGAGCTCTTCCGCTCCCTCGCCGGCCTGAAAATTGAGGTTCAGGATCTCCCCGTTCCCCACCTCAAAGCTGTACCAGTCGGCCCGGTCGAAGTCCCCTACCTGTCCATTTACGGAGTCCTTTTCAGGATCGACAGCCACGGCCCCCGGGAGCTCGTCGCCGGCATCACCGCCCGAACCGGTATCGTCCTGCCGCTTCGTCTCCAGATCGATGGAGTAGCTGCCGCTGCCGCCGATCACTTTCAGGTAATAGGTGCCGCCGGATGCCGCGCCCATCAGCCTGGTGGTGCTCCGGGACTGGGTCTGTCCCAACCCTTCCTGGCGCCAGACCAGATCCTGGTCGGGGTTGAGCAGCTCGACGGTGAGCTCTTCCGCTCCCTCGCCGGCCTGAAAATTGAGGTTCAGGATCTCCCCGTTCCCCACCTCAAAGCTGTACCATTTTGTCTGCTGGACAAGCTCATCATCGTAACGCCCTGGAACGATCTCAACAGCATCTGCGGGACCACTGCCAGTTTCCTCTGCAGCGGCCTCCTGCTCCCCGGTGGGTTCAATCTCCGCTGGCCCTTCCCCTTCTATCGGGGCCCGATCCGCCTCCGGTGAGATTAACCCGCAGGCGGGTATGGTCGTAATGAGTACCAATGCCAAAACAGCTGCCATAAGCTTCTTTTTCATTTTTTCCCTTTTTCGTCTGTAATCGGAAATTTCGTTTTTAACGCACAAGCCATTGTAACAAGACAGATAACGAGCCTCAAGGATAATGGACACGACCATCCCCTGAAACACCCTTACCGATCAATATGTCAGGGGGGATTGGCCGCCCGGTTTCTACCGGAAGCACAAGGCAGGACCGATGGGAAAGGCTGTTCCCATTTCCAATGAAAAACCTGAACAAAGTGAAAGGTGTATCGAAACCGGGGTGCGCCCTCCCCTACACAGCACTGTCATCCCGGGGGAAGCTCCGAAGGGGTGACGAGGAATCCCTGGAGAGATCGGTAAGCTGGAATCATGACCTTAAGGCTGTGACCCCAGCCAGATGTTCTCATTAAGGATCCTTCACTCAAGCATCCTGCGGATGCCGTTCAGGATGACAATATTCGCGAACAGGTCCCCAAAGAAGAGTGAACGCCGCACTTCGATACGAAACTCACTGTGTTCGTTACTGCTCAGTACATCTGTTATGATCATCTGGAAGTTTCAGGCTCCCTGAGGGATTTGCGGCGCAGGAGCAAATTGTATCGCTTGTGCTGAGTAGGCCGAAGCCCGTATCGAAATGAAGCTGGATAAGCCAACGCGACTGCCAGCCTGTCAGTTCCCCCTTACCCGTTTAGCGCCAGCGAAAGCGCCAACCCTTCATTGATTGCGCCCATCACCGGGTCAGAAATTTCCCCCATTTTCTCCACCAGCCGTTCTTCTGAAATGGACCGCACCTGGAAGGTATCCGCCGAGGAGTCTCTGGACAACCCATTCACTGCGTTCGCTTCCACACGAACGTGCCAGGGAGCCCGATCAAACTGAGCCTTCCATGTCGTGAGGGGGACGACAATTTTCAACGGCAGCCTGGCCAGCGCATCCCGGTTGACGATCACGCAGGGGCGGGTCTTCTGGATCTCCGCCCCCAGCGTGGGATCCAGGTTGACCTGCCACACCTCTCCCCGCTTCATGAGAAATCCTCGCTGTCGAGGGATGTGAAGGCCGTCAGCTCTTCATCAGACTCATACAGCGAAGCCAGCTCCCTTGCAGCCTGTTCCAGCTCTTCTTCCCGCCTTCTTTCCATCTCGCGCTCCACTGCCTGACGCACAAAAGCAGACTTGGAAGTATCGTACTTTTCTGCCGCCTCCGTAAGCCGCCGGTCCAGGGACTCGCTGACCAGAATATTCAGCCGCTGTGTCTTGTCGCCTTTTTGAACAGTCATGATGCCCCTTTTATACAAAGATAACATATGTATTAATCATACTCATATAAGAACATCATGTCAACGTCTTCAGGAAGGCAGCCCGGGGAACCAGCCATCCCCTCTCCCATCAGCCACCATCAGCGAAACCTGTTTCCTGTGAATCGGTCATTGCGAGCCCCGGTTTGTGGGGCGCGGCAATCTCCTGGTGACATCGAACGATCTTGATGCGCGCTTTCCCTGTCACATTCCAGGAGAACCCTTCTTCGCTGCGCTCATCGCAATGACACGATAAGGAAAATTGTCATCCCGCCTGTCCTGAGTAGCTGGAACGAAGTGACAGCATATCGAAGGGAGGGAAGGTCCGCAGGGACCGACGAGGGATCCTTGAAAGGACCGGAAAGTTGAAATCATTTCCCATTGGCTGTGACCTCAGCCGGATACCCCCCACAAGGATTCTTCCACCTTCGGTGTCAGAATGACAAATCAAAAACGGGCACCCTGAAACAGCGTACTTCGATACGCCGGCACCTGCAGCCAGCTACTCAGGAAGCCGTGATCCTGGTGCCAAAACTTTCAGGTATCCTGAGTTTGACAAAGGGCGCTGAGAGAAATATTTTTTACCATCCCACAAGTTAGGGTAGACAACAAATCCAGCTGGCGGCAGGATCTCGATTCCCAGGTATTCACCAAGATCAAGAAGGTGATCATCTCCAGAAACAATAACCCTCGCGTCTGCCGCAGCGGCACATTCAAATACACGATTGTCATCCGGATCATCCGCAATAACACTCAGCTCAGTTTCAGGCTTCACGTAAATCGCCGTTGTGCGCCACCCTCTGATAAACGAGTTAATTTCCTCAGAGGTCATCTCTACTTGTTTTCTAACTCGCTGATATCCCAGGACCCGCTTCAGCTCGTGAAGCAGCGGCTCCGATCTGGCCACATCGAACAATCCGGCTTGCCAACCCTCGATGATTTGAGCTGGAGGACCCTGGGCGGAGAGCAAAGCGCTGATCACGACCTACGTGTCAGGGACGATAATCATCACGGTCGAATTCACTCAGTACGGACGGCTTCCACCGCTTCAGCGGCAAGTTCCCTGGCCTCTTCCGGGCTGAGATCCGCTTTACCCTGGATGTCCCTGATCTGATCAAAAAATTCCCTGCCCTGTTTTTTCCAATCCTGGTATACATGAATGGGAACCACAGCCGCGGCTTTTTCTCCATGGCGGCTGATGACATACGCCCCACCCTGATATTGCACATCTCTGACCAAGCTGCTGAACTCTTTCCTTGCCTCTGTTACACCCACCTCTTTTTCCACCATCCCGCACCTCCAATTATGGGTCACCTCTCATCAATATGTAAATATGTACACGATATACATAATATACAGACTGTCAAGAATTTATCAGGGGTGTCCTCTCGCTGCCAACCGGAAGCGCGGTGCCCCTCCGCCAGCAGGAACTCAGGCCTGCCCTCCTGCTGGATCCTTGAGCGCTGATCTTTATGCGGAGCAAGGGGCAGACCCAGACAATCACCCCACTGAAGTAAGACCCGGCCCCCCGTGCGGTCACCGAACACGACAAATACGGCCTTGACAGGGGACATTTTCACTGAGATAATGGTTTTCACCGCACGGTGAAAAGGTGGTTTTCAGTGAAAATTGAGAATTTCGAACAAAAATCAAGGGGGGCTCTCCAGGCCTGTTTTCAGGATCTCCCCTTTGTGGAGAGACTGTCCAACGTCACCCAGGCCTCCGAAGACAGGGCAGACTATATTTTCCGGATCGAAACCAAGAACACAGAGCGGACCATTCATTTGTTGGTTGAGGCTGAGACCAACGGGCAGCCCCGGTACACCAGAGCGGCCGTAAATCAGTTACTGCTGGCAAAGGATGAATTTGCCGGGGATGCCTACGGCGTCTTTATCGCCCCTTACATCTCACCGCGCTCAGGGGAGATATGCAAAGAAAACAACGTCGGCTATGTCGATCTGGCTGGCAACTGCTACCTTTCCTTTTCGAATATTTTCATCCAGAAAGAGGGCAATCCCAACCCCTATGCTGACAAGCAGCCTTTGAAGTCTTTGTTCTACCCAAAATCGGAACGGATTTTGCGGGTGCTGCTTTCCAGTGGGCCCCGGGAATGGAAAGTAGCACAGCTGGCGGAAGCTTCCAGCACCAGCCTGGGTTTGGTGTCGAATGTAAAACAATACCTGGAAGACCAGGAATGGCTCACGGCGAACACCATTGGGTTCCGGCTGACCAAGCCCTTTGCCCTCCTTGAGCTGTGGGCGGAGAACTATACCTATCAACAAAACGAGGTCCTGGAGTATTATTCCCTCCAGGATCCAGGTGAAGTTGAAGCCAGGCTGGGAAAAATATGCGCCGATCTCGCCATCCGCTGTGGGCTGACGGGTTTTTCGGGAGGATCCAGATATGCGCCAGCGGTAAGATATCATCGCGTCATGGCGTATATCGAGGATGGGATTGAGGATATTGCCTCATCATTGGAACTGAAAAAAGTAGACAGCGGCGCCAACGTGATCATCCTCGACCCTTATGATGAGGGGGTGTTCTACATGTCCCAGGAAAAAGAAGGGGATATTGTGGTTTCCCCCATTCAAACCTACCTGGATCTTAAGTCCATTCGCGGCAGGGGGGAGGAAGCGGCCCAGGCAGTGATGGATCAGGCGATTCGCAAATTATGGTGACCTACACCGATTACTCAAAAGAAGCCGTCGAGGCTGCTCGCAGGGTGATGTTAGAGCTCATGCGCCTGTTGGGCGAGTATTCAGGTCATATCGTGGTTGTCGGCGGATGGGTGCCCGAGCTGCTCATCCCTCAAGCGCCGGAGCCGCATACCGGAAGCACAGATGTCGATCTCGCCGTGAACCACCTCACCATGCCAGAGGATGGTTACAAGACCATTTTAGAGCTGCTCCAGGGTCATGGATACCGGATGGGAAAACAGCCCTTTATATTCCACCGCAAGGTAACGATCCGCGGGCGAGAAATCGAGGTGGAAGTAGACTTCTTGGCCGGGGAATATGCAGGCACCGGGAAATCACATCGCACACAAAAAGTGCAGGATTTGCAGCCCAGGAAAGCCCGCGGCGCTGATGCAGCTTTTGGCGATCCTGCTGTCATCACCCTGCATGGAGAACTGCCGGGGAAAGGAAAAGACAGCGCTCAAGTTCAGGTGGCATCTTTGCCCTCTTTTCTGATCATGAAGGGGATTGCGCTCGGCGACCGCTTGAAGGAAAAGGACGCCTGGGATATCTACTACTGCTTGCGTAATTTTCCAGGCGGTTTAAAAAGGATCGCCCAGGAGCTGCAGCCCAGACTCGGCAGCAGCATCTGCCAGGAAGCCCTTGGCATTCTGGATGAAAAGTTTTCTGATGTGGACAGCGTCGGGCCGGTTCACATCGCCAACTTCGAGGAAATCACTGACGAGGAGGAAAGGGCCAGGATCCAGCGCGATGCCTATGAGCGCGTGCATGCCCTTTTGAGTGGTGTAGGTTATAAGTAACTGGGGGATGTCGATTTGGTCTCCAAAAATATCAGATGATCTCGCGATCACAAACTCTCACTCCGACGCCCAATCCTGCGCTAGTTCCCGCAGCCTTTCCATCCCCTCCCAGTAGCTATCAATCGCCTCTCTCCCCGCTTTGGTGATCTCCACCGTCGTCTTCGAGCGCTTGTCGACGAAGCGCTTCTCCACTTCTAACAACCCCGCTTCCCCCAGCGTCCCATGATGGCTGAATAGGCTCCCCACCGCCACCTCCTCCATCATCTCGCCAACGCTGCGCCACTCGCAATACACCATGCCCATGATCCCCTGCCGGGTGCCATCCGCCAAGGCCCTGGCGAGATCCTGGTTGATGTCAAGATGAAACTGAGTTTATTTTCCTTCTTTTTCCAATCACAAATATCGCACAGGATTAGGTCCAGAATCGGCGAATTCAAACCAGGTTAATTCCGTTCTCCCCACAGGTTCGGCATTATTAAAATGGATTACAGATCTTCCTTTTTCATGACTGGGCTCGATCTGAGTAACATCCCCACATCTGCCTGAGATTCTCCTTCTGGCCTACAGTAGATGATTACCTTTTGAACGTCTCGTTTTGGATCAATCATCCAATTCCCCGTTTTTCCAGTCCCATCCTTTTTAAATACAAAAAGCGGCCCCCGAGTGAAAATGGCCACAGTTCTTTTAGGGACAGATAACAAATCGACAGCTTTCATGTTTTTCCCGAGGATTTTAATACCCCTATCCTCGCCTTTTAATCAGGTACTTTTGCTTCCATAAGCTCAAGTAAGGACACTGCAAAGGGAAATCCAGACCCTCTTCCTACCCTGTATCCTGCAAGTTGAGTTAGATCCCATTTGGCACTATCGAAACCCCTCTCTATATTGGGTGCGATTTGATATACAAGGTACTCCTCATGTCTTGGATCAGGATATCCGATTATTTCTAACATTGATGCAGTCATGACCCGAGGACCTTGTCCAGGTTCATGAGTAATTCTATAAATATCCTTCGTTTCCAGATAACCTTGCCAATGGAGAAGCAAATAATCCGCTAGAAGCATTTCCGGATCGACATATTCTGAAATGGCACCTCGGCCCGCCAACCGAAAATTATACAGTCGGTTTTCCAACACCCATTCACGGTGGGCATCACTCTTACAATATCCGACAAGCACGTGCATGTCCTCTGGGGGTTTCACCCTCCGGTTATTTATCACCTCAGGTATAGCTTCCCTTAAATCACGATCATCTCTACCTTCAAAAATATCAAAAATCCGGTAAGTCAAATGATGACGTTGGGAGGCCCTGTTTAATAAATGGTTTCTAATTTGTTCCAAAAAATCTTGTAATTCGCTCGAACCATTATCTATTTGTGAAGGACGAATTGTAAAAGCGCCTAAACCAGGAATGATTTCATGAAAACCTTTAAACTTCTTATTACTATTTCCCGGATATAGGACATAGGCTCCTGCAGTTCTGCGGATTGCATCTTTATAAGCATGCATCTTTAATAGATCAGCTCGTTTATATGTACCTCGGCGCTGTTCATCTTTCTCACTATCTAAATCAAATTCCTCACCCCCAAGTATTTCTTGTAAATTTTTTACGCGGTATTTTGCATCGAAGTGAATATGAATGATGAGTTCTTGTTTCTCCGCTGTATCTTTATCAACATCTACTGGCCAGAAAGATATGGAGTAATCAGGACGCATACTCTTCGTCCAACTCCCAGCATTCGGATAACTACTTTCCTCGCTGAATGTTTTGTTATAGCTAAACTCAACATGTAAATCGCGAATCGGATTGCTATATACACCAGACAATACAGTCTGTCTGCCTGATTTCAATTTGATACCTAAACCATTTGGGGTTTCTTCAAACAGGTTTCTTAGGTCAGGTTGGATATAAAAAACTTCTTCAATTAAATCCGTAAGGACAAAAAACAACCAATATTCATACAATAGGGCAACATCTCTTTTTCCTGCCCGATATACATCCTCTCCCCCACGCCAGATCAATCGGGCTGCCAAATCAAATAACAGCCAGATCCTTAGGACTTCCCGATATCCTTCCTTTCTTTGAAGAACAGGACTATTCAGGGGTAATGAATCAGGAGGTGATAATTCCCGAAAGAAGTCTTGATTTAAGATTCTCGAAAGCTTCTCTTCTAAACTTTTAGCTTCTATACATGCCCTGGAAAAATGACTACCTGCACTTTCCAAACTCACGCGAATTGATGAACAAAGATCTCTGAATTCTGATAATGCATGCTTCACAAAACGATTTTCTGGGGTATCAACGGTGCGGACTTTACTTGTTGTTGTAATTCGAGTTGGCAGGCTGGGAAGAGTCTGATATAAAGAATGATTCTCTGGAACCGGAAACCTATTTTGATCAGAAGCAATCCGTTTCAACTCACTACCAGAAAGTCCCTTCAGCCGTCTGATATCTTGTTCTCTTTCCACCTCTGACCATTCTGATACTGGATACGATAAGATCCGATGCAGAGCTTGGTCAAATCCATCTGAGTCCAACATCGATTGAATAAACGAAAAACGCTGGTAATCCGTATCTGGATCAGAGGAATAATCATAGGTTAATCTTTGAAATACAGGAGAAGTTGACCTCAGAATAAGATCTGTACTGTGTTCTGCAATGCTTTCCAGCATGAAACGATATTCTTTACGATAAGATGCTTTTGAAGAACGAACTTCCAGTTCAAAGAAACCGCATTCAACTCCCGCTTCATCTCTAATGTAAAGCTTTAAGGTCCCAACAAATATTCCCGGAACGATCCTGCCACCCGACTTCTCTCTTTTGGAAGGATAGATCACAGTCTGGTCTTCCACAAAAGAAAACCCTGGAGTCAACTCATATTCGTAAGAGAAACCTTCCATTAGTTGAATGGGAGCCTCGCCATTCCTTTGAGCTTCTAACTCATCAAGCTCCCATAGGTTTTTTGGCTCAGCCGTTTCAGGAAAAATTTTGAGCCAAACAGTCTGGTTGTGCCTATTATTAATCGTTAACGTTTTAGGCTCCATAACATGCTTACGCTTCCGCAAAACTTGTAAATCCGTCTTGCATAACCCTCTTCTTCATTCGTAGGACTTTTTCTAGTGAAACTGGAAACCTAACACTCTCATGACCAGGTATTCTCTCTGAATGGTTGACCAATTCTTCGATAAGTTCTTCTGGCCCCTCGTCAATATCAACACATAGTTTTGCTACCTGATCTAAGACAGGTTCTAACTTTTTTCGTGAGCCATGTAGTCGGGGAAGTAGTTTTTGAACGATTGCAGCATCTATCAAATGATCATATGTCCACGATTCATCTTCGGTAAGTTCGTGTAAAACCCCACAAAAACGGAAAATTTCATGTGCTGTTCTATAACCAAATTCTGCTCCACTTTCCTTCAAATTCTCGAAGAACATTTCCATGACATCCTGAATCTCACTTTCCATATCTGAAGGCATCTCATATTGTTTACGGGACAGCTCTACAAAGGAATTTGTACTACCAGCACCTCTCCCGTTGAGTTTTTCCAAGTTGGGCTTTACAGGTTTTTCCATGAATTCCGCCATCTCACCTTGCGTGACATAAAACTCTATCACCTGAGCCCGGTCTAAGACTTTGGGGCTAAACATATAAGTTGTCTCATCAATATTCACTGTCCCAATCACAAATAGATTTTTGGGGACACTTACTTCATGGGGAACTTCATCCTTCCAATCCCCTCTATCATCATGCAGCGGAATAGGTTCATCCGATTCCATCGCACTCAGGAAATCGGCAAAGTATCTCTCCACGTGGGATAAGTTCATTTCATCCAATATCAGAAAGTATGGTTTGTTTTTGTTTTCTGGTTTGTTCGCTTCAATAAGTAAGTCCAAAACCCCGTTGTCAGGTTTCACATATTTTCCCTGTTCGAGGGCATTTGGATACCCCAATAGAGGTTCCCGGTTGGTCCAATCAGAACCTACTGGTAATATTTCATATTGATCACTGTCTCCAACCAACCACTTACAAAATGCTTGCGCGAGTTTGGTCTTCCCTGAACCGGAAAGTCCCGTTAATATCACAAACGGCTTAGCTATAAGTGCGGAAACAAATCGATAACATAGATTTTCGCTGACTTGAAAATCCGCATTTATACAATCCTGGAAAAAACTGTGAGCAGACAAATCAGATCCCGTTGTCCTCATCATGTATTTCTCCGCACAGTCTCGGTAAATATCCAGTATTGTCTTTAAATCGCGGATAATCTGACTATCATCCTCAAGTTCATCGATCACATAATTTTTATAAAACATGTTTGTACGTTCATATGCTTTACCCTTGCTAGCACTACTTCCACTTCTTTCCTTTACTAAACTGCCTTCTGGCAACCTACCTTTAGTAAAACCATCAATTTCCGAATATTGACTAAATACAAAATTCCTGTAACTTTCAATTTCTTCATCCGTTTGCCGCGTCGATCCTTGGTTTAAGGTCAGGTATAGATCTTCAAAATCGTCACTAAAAAGGAACACAACATAAAACCCATTGGTTGCTCCTGTTGATACCCTATCATCAAATATCCCTACCCATGGATAATACGTTGTATTGCCTTGCCCAATTGAACCTTTAATGTCCAAGTTTTTAGAATCGATCAACCCCCTCAACTCATCAGGCACTTTTTCAACCAGTATTTGATAGCTTTCCATATCCTTACTTATTGTCAGCCCAACATCATCTTTATATTTCTGGCTGAATTTTTTGAATAATTCTGATAACATTTTTATCTCCAATTACATTCAACCTGAGAGTAAAGAGACATACGGGGGATAGATTCGAGGTAAACTAAGTATAGCATGATCACAATAACCAAATAATAGACTGACAATCTTGAAAAGTGATAATCTTGAATCTTGCATAATCAATTTATTCTTTGTTTTCGATGATATTAAGAGATATTTCCATACCAAGACCTACGAGGTCTCATTCTTTTCCCTCCGGATTACACTTACCCACACGCGCGTTATAACAATCAGGCATCATCGAAGCCGTCTTTCAACATCTGTGCAGCACTCCCTGGAGGCACGTGCATGTCCGGCAGGGTCGAAGTCACCATGGACAGCACCCGGGCCAGCCCGATGTCCCAGGGGCCCGAAAACTAGCGTACAAAAACCTTATCCTAACAAACCCATTATTCCCCCTGGCAATTAGATTTACGATACGGTTTGCACAGCTGAGCTGTTTTGGAACCCGGGAACGCTTTGGGCGTTCTGCCTACAGCAGCTCATTGACTTTTTAAACCGCGCGCCCGGCCAACAACCGGGACCGGACAGAACAATGCACAGCCTGAAAAAGCTTTATTACCGGTTGAACGAGTGCCTGCAGTAATACCTCTCCCGGGACCTCAAAGCCAGCCTTTCCGTGGCTATGATCGTCATCCCCCCAGACGATGGCCTACGCGGCAATCGCCGGCGCCAACCCCGTCTACGGGCTGTACGCCGCCATCATCCCCCCGTGGTGGCCAGCTTCACCGGCAGCTCCGACCACGTGGTGACCAGCCCCACGATCACGACCGCCCTGATCACGAGCGCCGTGCTCATCCCCTTCCCCAGCCAGGAGAACTACCCGGAATACGTCTTTGTCAGTTTGCAGGCTAAAATGTACCAGTAGTTTTCACCCAAAATGTACCGGGTGATTTCACCCAAATTGTACCAGTCCATTGCACCCAAAATGTACCACCCTGATCTACTGGGAAACTCCTTGAAAACGGGTTATCCTTCTGAACATGAAACCCATGCTCAGGAGGCATCATGTCAAGGAGAACAAATACGATGGATACCAGAACGATACTGACCCACATCCAGGCAGGATCCAGCAACCGCCAGATCGAGCGCGATCTTGCCGTGGACCGCAGGACGGTCAAGCGGTACCGGGAGTGGGCTGAGGAACACGACATCCTGGGTGGAGAGCTGCCGGATATAGAAGAGCTCCAAACGCTGTTAGAAACGACACTGCCCGGCACACAACCTCCTCAAAACATCTCCACCGTGGAGCCCTACCGGAAAATCGTTGAGAAAATGGTCAAACAAAACGTGGAAGCGAGGGCCATCCACCAACGGCTGAAAGAGCGGGGGTTTGAAGGGTCCTACTCGGCCGTCTACCGTTTTGTGAGAAAGATCCGGGACCAATCCCCTGACGCCACCGTGCGGGTGGAGCGGCCTCCGGGGAACGAAGCCCAGGTGGACTTTGGCTATGCGGGGATGATGTTCGACCCTGAGAGGGGCAAGAAACGACGCACGTGGGCCTTCGTCATGACCCTTTCCTGGAGCCGCCACCAGTATGTGGAGTTTGTCTTCGACCAGAAGGTGGAAACCTGGCTGCGCTGCCACCGCAATGCGTTCACCTATGTGGAGGGCATTCCTAAAAGAGTGGTGATCGATAATCTGAAATCGGCCATTGTGAAAGCGATCTGGGACGACCCGGAAGTGCAGCGCAGCTATCAGGAATGCGCCCTGCACTATGGCTTTTTGATCGCCCCCTGCCGGGTGGGAACACCGGAACACAAGGGGAAAGTGGAGCAGGGCGGTGTGCACTACGTCAAACGCAATTTCCTGGGTGGGCGTGAGCCCACAACCATCAACAAGGCCAACAGAGATGTCCTGGACTGGTGCAATACCACGGCCGGCCTGCGCATCCACGGGACCACCAAGGAACAACCGCTGAAACGCTACCGGGAAGTCGAAAAGGACCACCTGCAGCCTCTGCCGGACACGCCCTATGACCTGGCTGTCTGGAAGCAGCTCAAGCTGGGGCGCGACTGCTATGTGGAGTTTGACAGAAGCTACTATTCCGCCCCGCACCGCCTGGTAGGGCAAAGACTTTGGGTGTGCGGTGGGATCCAGCAGGTGCGCATTTTCGATCAAAACTACCACCTGATCGCAACTCACGAGAGGGCCGAACATCCCGGAACCCGCCGCACCCATCACGACCACCTGCCTCCGGAAAAGCTGCCCGGGCTGCTGCTCAACCGCGAGGCCTGTCAGGCCGCGGCGGAGGAAATCGGACCTGCCACCAGCCTTGTTGTGCAAACGCTGCTGGATGACCCGGTACTCGACCGGCTGCCAACCGCAGGCCGGTTGGTGAGGCTGCGATTGACCTATGGCGACAAGCGCCTGGAAGCTGCCTGCGCCCGGGCCCTGGCCTTCGGTGATCCTACCTACAGAACCGTCAAAGGCATCCTCCGCACCGGAGCAGAAAACCAACCCCTGGCAGACATGATCCAGCCGCCTCCTGCGAAAGCCTTCGTGCGCACCTCTGAGGAGCTCTTTGGCGCCCGTCTGGGAGGTGAGACATGGAATTGAAACATCAATTGACTCCTCACCTGAAACGGCTGCGGCTTTCGGGGATCCTGGAAACGCTGGATGCCAGACACCGCCAGGCGGTGGATGGGAAATGGTCCTACGTGGAATTTCTGGAGCGATTATTAGAAGATGAGGTCGAGCGCCGGTCACAAAAACAGCTCCAGTTGCGCCTGCGCCGTTCCGGTGTCAATACCACCAAAACCCTGGAGAGCTTCGACTTCAACTTCAACCCCACCATCAACCGCCAGCAGGTACTGGCGCTCGCAGCCTGCGACTACATCCGCGAGAAGCGCAACCTGCTGCTCTGCGGTCCAACCGGTGTGGGAAAAACTCACTTAGCTGAAGCCCTTGGACAGGAGGCCTGCAGGCAGGGTTTCCAGGTCCTGCTTGTCAATGCCTACAAGATGCTGGCTCACCTCAACGGGGGCCGGGCGGACGGCAGCTGGGACAGACGGATCAAATCCTACCTGCGGCCTGACTTGCTCATCCTGGACGATTTTGGCCTCAAACCGCTGCAGACGCCTGCCCCCAATGACCTCTATGACGTGATCAACGAGCGATATGAACAGGGCAGTATTCTGTTATTAGTTACTTGGAATATGAAGGTGTGTTAGAATTCCTCGAGGTTGTGACCAACAGTCTGTGGCTGGCCGGGCAGTGAGAAGAGGAGAGCACAATGCGCAAGATGATGGCTCTTACGGACGTCCGTTGGGATCGTTATCCGGCCGTCGCTGGGCACGGCATGGCTAGAAGATGGATCGAAACCCAGGTGCTCCTGGGGATGGCACCCAACACAGTGGATGCCTACGCTCGAGGTGTTCAGGATTTCTTGGCCTTCTGTGAAGGTGCCAGAATACGTGCCACCGAGGCCACACGGGACCAGATTGCCGAGTATATCGGCGACTTGCGAAGGCGGCCGAATCCCCGTGCTGCCAAGGCGTTGCTGGTGGACTCCCAGGTCGGACTGTCCAGCGCCACTCTGCAGCAGCGGCTCACCGCCGTGCGGCTGTTTTTCGATTACCTGGTTGAAGAAGGGGCATGCGATCTGAACCCGGTGGGCAGGGGCCACTATACACCTGGGAGGGCGTTTGGAGGCAAGCGCAGTCGCGGACTCTTACCCCGATTCGAGAAGTTACCCTGGATCCCCACGGACAAGCAGTGGCACACTTTCCTGAACGAAGCCAAGGGAGAGTCCATCCGGAATCGCTGCATGATCGGCCTCGCATATGATGCTGGATTGCGTCGGGAGGAGTTGTGCCTGTTGCGGTCCGATGCTCTTGATCCAGCATACCGCTTGCTGCGGGTTCGATCCGAGACCACCAAGAGTGGTCGGGAGCGGGTGGTGCCCTACTCTGCGATCAGCGGGGAGCTGCTCAAGGCATACTTGGAACATCGCCGCACCTTGAGCCAGGATCGAGGGCAGTTATTTCTGTCTGAGTCGCGCCGCAATCGAGGCGCACCGATTTCTAAATGGACGTGGTCCAAGGTGATTCGTCGCATTGCCGACCGAGCGGAGTTGCCGCAGTTTTCCACCCACACGTTGCGCCATCTCTGCCTGACGGATCTGGCACGGGCAGGATGGGATATACACGAGATTGCCCAACTAGCTGGGCATTGTAATCTCCAGACCACCCAGCAATACATCCACCTGTCGGGCCGCGATCTAGCCAAGCGCTTGAGCGAAGGGATGAGCCGGATACACGCTGACCGGATCGTTGATCTGTCAGAGCCCTCCTCAAAACAAGGAGGGGTGGGATGACGCGTTCAGCCAAGCTGTCAAATCCACAGATAGATACAGCCCCGCATTGGAATTCGCCCGTGGAACTCAACGCCTACGACAAACGCCCAGCTCTTGCCGAGAAGGAGCGGCGAGCGCTGCAAGCATTGGCATCGAGCCAACAGCGATGGGGCGAAGGCGAGTGGATTCGAAATGCCCTGCATCGGATTCTTCAACCGTTGGAAGACGCCCTGGCAGATATGGTGGGTAGGCCCTCGGACAAAGACATGGCAGCAGCGGCGCTGCTGCGAGCCTGCCATCGCGAAGGATGCGTCTACTGGGGATGGCCGCCGGGGACCTGGCGGCGGATCCTGGGCCATACTCAGGCTCAGTTCTTTCACGAGAACGGCTCTCTGGTCCGAGCCTCAGGACGGCAACACCTCATCGCAGCTGCCTATCTGCTTGGTTGCTTTCGGCAAGTACGCCTTCTGGGCAACTTTGACCGTATAGCACTGGCAAAGAAGGTGTTTGGTCAGCAAGCTGTGGATGCGGCACTGAAGCCTGTCCAAGAGATCCTCTCCAGCTGGGGCTATGCCGCCACCCACAATACAGGGCTCATGTCGACAGTTTGCGAGGCTCTGCTGCTCAATCATAGCCCCGACCTGCACGATCTCACCGTGGAAGATTTGGATGAATTCCGACATGGCTGCTCAGATTGCCGCCGAGCACACTTCTATCAGCTCAGCAAGGCTCTCGCGGCTCTGGGGTGTTTGGAAAAACCACTGTCGATTGCACACCCCAAGCTAGCCACGCCCAGCGGTCAACCAGCGGCCGAAGATGCCATCCATCCTCAGTGGGTGCAGTGGGTCCAACGCTGGCATGGCACGTCCACCCTGACCCAGAGCACACGGAAAGACTATCGTTCCGCGCTTCTGAAAGCAGGCCGTTGGCTGCAGGCTTGCCACCCGGAGGTGACGTCACCAGCGCAGTGGAATCGGCAGCTGGCATCCGGCTATGTATCTGCCATCAACCACATGCAAACCGGCGACTATGTCGGTCCAGGAAATAAAGGCCGCATTCACAAGCGACACCCTCTTTCGCCGAACACCAAAGACACCTATCTCAGTGCGCTGCGGGTGTTCTTTGTTGACTGCCAAGAGTGGGATTGGATTCCCCGAAGCTTTGATCCGTGGCGGGCGCTTGCCACACCACGCAGCGTCAAAACCCTCATTGGGCCAGCGCCCCGTACCATTACGGCTGACATCTGGGCAAGACTCCTGTGGGCTGGACTGAACTTGACCACAGAGGATCTATCATGCACCAAGTCCTATCCCATCGAGTTCGTGCGTGCTATGGCCATCGTATGGCTCTTTTCTGGGTTGAGAAGTGACGAGATCACCAGGCTGCGTGTGGGATGTGTCCGTTGGCAGGCCGACGATGGCACGGACCTGTCTACCGACAGCACCGCAACCGAAGTCTGTCTGCTTGACGTGCCGGTCAACAAAACAGGGACGGCCTTCACAAAGCCTCTCGATGCGGTCGTCGGGGAAGCGATAGAGATCTGGGAGCAAGTACGACCCAACCAGCCGCGATTTCCTGACCGCAAGACGGGGGAATTGGCGCACCTCCTGTTTTCTTATCGGGCCCGTCCCCTGCGCACAAAGTACATCAACAAAAACCTCATCCCTGTGCTCTGCCGCAAAGCCGACGTCGCGATGGAAGATGCACGTGGGCCTATTACCAGCCACCGCGCTCGTGCAACCATTGCCAGTCAGCTATTCAATTCGCGTGACGCCATGTCATTGAGTGAGCTACAGGCTTGGCTGGGACATCGTTCACCGGCTAGTACGCAGAACTACGTAGCCATGGAGCCCACCAGATTGGCCAAAGCCTACGCCGATGCGGGCTACTTCGCCCGAAATGCGCGAGCCATTGAAGTGCTGATCGATCAGGATGCGATCAAAAGCTCCGCAGCTGCTAGAGGAGAACCGTGGCGATACTACGATCTGGGACATGGGCTGTGCAGCTACGAGTTTTTCGACCAGTGTCCTCATCGCCTGACCTGCCCTCGTTGTGACTTCTATCAGCCGAAAGAGTCAAGTCTCAGCCAGCTGTTGGAGGCACAGTCCACCCTTCTTCGATTGATCCACGAGATCCCTCTCAGCCAAGAGGAGCGGGCAGCTGTCGATGGAGATCTGGCTGCATTAGATCGGCTGACGGCCCGGCTCGTCGACCAGCCAACACCGTCGGGACAGACACCAATGGAGTTGAAGCAATGTGCGTCCTGCTCGGCCTGAACTCACTGTTACGGCCGGTATGGGTATCCATGAACCATGCTGCCGTTGACAGCTTGCCCAAACGGCAGGTGAGCCGCCCAGGTGTTTACCGAAACGACAGACAGGTGCTCGCCCTCCGTCAGCGCGCGCCGCGGCCTTTGCTGGCCATCAAGGCTTCAGGCCTGCACAAAGTGGATCAAATGGCGGGCCGGTCCGGCGATGCAACTACCTTACGAGCTATGAGCGGTTGCCGTCCCCGACAAGGGAACGGCAATCAAAAACCAGGCAAAGCCCATGCGACAGCAGGTTTCGTCAATGCGAACAAAGCGGTCCAGGACTTGACTTTTCAGGATATTCCACATAATGACCAGTAACCGCCCACCTTCTGAATGGCCCGGGCTTTTTGGAGATCCGCTGCTGGCTTCAGCAGGGATTGACCGCATTTGCCACCGGGCGGAGGTGATCATCATCCGGGGAGACAGCTTCCGGGCTCAAGGTCGCCAGCTTTTGACAGAGGAGGTGGAGACGGAACAAGTGGCTTGAAAATGGCTGGGAAAAGCAGTGATTTACTGCTTTTCAGAGGAGTTCCCCGCTGCTTTGGGGTGGTACATTATGGGTGAAAACAGGTGGTACATCGTTGGTGAAATTTGGTGGTACATTCTTGCCGAAATCAGGTGGTACATTTACGTGTGCTAATTGACAGTCTTCGCCCTGGCCGTCCTCTCCGGGCTGATCCGCCTGGCGCTGGGCCTGCTCAACCTCGATTACATCATCCGCTGCGCGTCTCACCGGCTTTCTGAGCGGCGCGGCCCTGCTGATCATCCTCAACCAGACCGTGACCCTGCTGGGGATGCCGCCCATCGAGAGCCATAAAACCCACGCGCTGCTGGCGCATCTCCTCCAAAACCTGGACCAGGTCAATGGCGCTGTCTTTGCCATCGGACTCGCCACCATCCTGGCCCTCTTCGGGCTGCAGTGCCTGCGGCCGAAACTCCCGGCCTCGCTGCTGGTCATCCTCCTCACCTCCGCTGCCGTGCAAATCTTCAGCCTCGATGCCCGGGGGGTGACGCTGGTGCGGGATCTGGGTAACCTGAGCCAGCCGGGGCTGCGGTTCCACATCCCATCCATCCCCCTGAGAGGGCTATTCAGAAATCTATACGATTTATATCGACGGAATCGAGGACAATATCTTCTCAAAAAGAGATCTGCGCATCCTGGAAAAATCCGTCCAGAAGATCGAGAAGATCAAGATGGGAATTAGTTAGATCTCTACCTGTCAGCTCCAAACAGCTTTTGAACGTTTCCATATAGCCTTGTGTTCTCCTATCCGGATTCTACTTTTAGATGAGATGAATCCATTTTTGTAGAGACAATAAAACTTCAAAGTGACAAACATCGTGTTGATCACAAAAATATTACCCAGTTCTCATCACGAACCAACCTTATCAATTAAACTCAATTATTAAAATAACCCCTCATAAAGAGGGGTTAGATTTTTAACCTTAGGAACTCACCTAAGTTTCATTCAGATTCTTCATCATCTTCAAATCGAACTTCAATTGGTACTCGGGAAACTTCCTTCCATTGTGTTTCCTCATCAATTCTGAATTCCACCGAAAACGTATATTTACCCGGTCCTTGAATAGGAAAACCCGGGAATACTCCTCTGCTCCTAAACCTTCTAAAATTATGCAGATTAATTTCAAAAATTTTTGGTTCAATTAGTAACTCATTATCGGGAGAATAAAGTTTGACTCTGCCATATCCAATTACACCCTCTTTTAAATCAGATCGAGACCAAAGAGAAATGACCATAAACCGATAAGGAAGCACAAATTTTGATGAAGTGTCTATCTCCAACTCTCCAGCATCAGATTGTGCCTTTTTACTAACAACCAATTGTTCTAGAACATTTTGGAGGCTAACATTATTTGATTCTTTATCGATGACTGCTCTGGAGCAAACCACAGTCCATACATGATCAATCATAATGCTACCCCTACCATCTGATCTTCGGATTTTTCTGTCTTATCATCTACAGTTACTCCTTGTTTTGTTGGCCAATTTTCAATAGAAATTGGATAATCCATATTCGCCGTATAATCATCAGTGATGTCCACTACCTCAGGAATCTTTTCCACCGGATATATATTCAAGGATAGAACACCATCCAACGCCTTTACAACTCTTTCCAAAAAGCCTAGATTCGGCTTACTTTTCCCATTCTCTAATCGGGAAATACTTGATTGTTTTGTGCCTATCTTTTCAGCTAGCTCTTCTTGAGTTAAATTTCGCAACAAACGAAGCCGTGATATCTGGTAAGAGAGTTTCATCTCTTTCCAGGCTCGAACAAATTCAGGATCTCTCTCCTGTCCCTTTTCCCATTCTTCAAAACTATAAAGTTCCGGCATCTAACCTCTCCTCATAATCTTGCATTCTTCTCATCGCAGTATCTATATGCCTCTGAGGTATCCTGTCTTCTTTCTTATAAAAGCCATGAAGCAGGATAAAAAACTGACGGGAATCCAAAAAATACAAAACCCTAAAGCCCTCCGGACGAAGCTCCCAAATTGGTTTTGCCACCTCTTTCGGATGAGGCATTCCAAGTCCAACACCGAACTCACGGAGCAATCTGAGATGTTTATTGACATCTGCTCTTTCATGGGGGGTTAGACTGTCAAAAAATACTTTAACAGGCCTTCTTCCACGACGCGTGTGATAAAAATAAATCTTCCAATACTGTTTGGAACTCCTTTTGGGCATCATAATTATAACTTTATTGTTATATTAGTCAATATGGAACAATTGTTCTGTCTGAAATCAAACTGTTATAAGTTATCACTATTTGCAATGTAAACGCAATAATATCATATTTTTATTATTGAGAAATATCAGGTGTGATAAAGAGCCCTTCGAAACAACCACATTTGGAGAATCGCTCCACAACTCAGTCTTGCTTAGACAATCAGGCATTTCTCACAATGGACAAACTCAACAAAAGAAAAAAAGAATGGCCATTATTTCACTTGGGAATAACAATCGAAAAAGACTGGGTTTCATATCCATTGCCCTTCTACCTGCGTAGCCAGCAGTGGTAGTCGAAATATATCAACTTTACTCTAAAAATGTATCTTCTTTCTCCTTAAACACGTTGCTAATCCTACCCTGGTTTAAATAAGTATTATTCAGAACTCCCCCACATTGCGTACGCTTCCCCCGCGTGATAGAATAACTAAGCACGAGACAGCGAAAAATCACGGGAGAAAACCTTATGTCCGAGATGGTCGAAGTCGTCATCGACAGCATCCGGGTCAGCCTGATGTCCCAGCAGCGGGTGATCATCCTCCGCGAGGTGGGTTCCGAGCGCTACCTGCCGATCATGGTCGGCATCTACGAGGCCGAGCACCTGACCCTGGCCATGCAGAACGTGGAGGTCTCCCGGCCGCTGACCTACGACCTGTTCGTGAATATGCTCGACACGCTGGGCGCCGAGGTGGTCCACGTGGAAGTGGTCGCCCTCCGCGAGGAGACCTATTACGGCAACATCGTGGTCAACGTCAACGGCACGATGCACAACATCGACTCCCGCCCCTCCGACGCCATGAACCTGGCCGTGCGCATGGACGTGCCCATCTTCGCCTCCCGCGAGGTGCTGGACGAGGCCGGCCTGGTCCCCGAAGAGGACCTCTCCGAGGAGGTCCTGGAAGGGGAATCGGAATTGGAAAGCGAGCGGCTGTCCATCTTCGAGGATTACCTGGAACAGATCGAGGGGGAAGAGGGCGGCCCCGAGGAAGAAGGCGAGGACCAGGACGAAGGGGCTGAGGGCGAGGATTGAGCCGCCCTCCCCTGACATGGAGCCTCACAGAAACCGCACCCGCCGGCACGCCCGGGAGAACTGAAACCTCCCTCACCGACCGCCGGCGGTTCATTCTTTAAGGTTGAAGCCTTCATCCCTCCCCGCGCTTGGTGTACAATAGAAAAACCAAACATACCAAACCTATCCTCCAAACCGACCCATGACCGAAGCCGTCCATTTCGACAACAGCCCTGAACCCTCGGGACCGACCCTGGTCCCCCACAGCCGGGAGGCCGAAGAGGCCGTCCTGGGCGCGATTCTGATCAACCCCGAAGCCTACTACGACGTGGCCCAGTTCCTGAAGGGGGAGGATTTTTACATCCACCGCCACCGCTGGATCTGGGAGGCTTTCGTCAGGCTCCACGAGCGCAACGAAGCCATCGACTTCGTGACTGTGACCGAAGAGCTGGACCAGATGGGGCACCTGGCGGACGTGGGCGGCCCGGCCTACGTCACCAAGCTGATCAACAACGTGCCCTCCTCCCTGCACGCCGAGGCCTACGGGCACCGCGTGGAGGAGACCGCCATCCGGCGCCGGATGCTGGAAGCGGCCAACAAAATCGCCAAGCTGGCCTACGAGGAGAACATCAGCCTGGAGACGGTGATGGACGACTCCGAGAAGGCCGTCTTCAACGTCAGCGAGCGCCGGCTGACCCGGGACCTGCAGCCGATCCAGTCCGTGCTCAGCGACTACTTCGACCGCATCGAGGAGCTCTCCCAGCGCGACGACGAATTGGTGGGCGTGCCCACCGGGTTCATCGACATCGACAAGATGCTGGGCGGACTGCAGCCCTCGGACCTGCTGATTATCGCCGGGCGCCCGGGGATGGGCAAGACCGGCTTCTGCATCTCCGCCGCCAAGAACGCGGCTCTGACCCATAAGAAACACGTGGCCATCTTCTCGCTGGAGATGTCCAACGAGCAGCTGATCCAGCGCCTGATCGCCCAGGAGACGGGGATCGACTCCACCCAGCTGCGCTCCGGGCAGCTGGACCCCGACCAGTGGCCGCTGTTCACGCAGGCCATCGAGGTCCTGAACGACACGCACGTCTTCCTGGACGACACCCCGGCCCTGACCCCGCTGCAGCTGCGCACCAAATGCCGGCGGCTGCACCTGGAGCACCACCTGGACCTGATCATCGTCGATTACCTGCAGCTGATGACGGGCGACACGCGGAACGACAACCGCGTCCAGGAGGTCTCAGAGATCTCCCGCAACCTGAAAATCCTGGCCCGCGAATTGAGCGTGCCGGTGCTGGCCGCCGCCCAGCTGTCCCGGGCTGTGGAGCAGCGCTCCGACAAACGCCCGGTGCTCTCCGACCTGCGCGAATCGGGTTCCCTGGAGCAGGACGCGGACATCGTCATGTTCATCTATCGCCCGGAGCTGTATGAAGAAGACACCATCCACAAGAACCTGGCTGAGATCATCATTGCCAAGCACCGCAACGGGCCCACCGGCGAGGTGCAGCTGGTCTTCCGCAAAAACCTGGCCAAATTCGAAAACGCGGCCCGGCAGGAAGTCGACCTCTCCCAAGTGGCCTAAGGCCGAGGTGTACAAGGCATGACCTTCGAAGGTTTCCCCTCCGGCAAAATCAACTTCACCAAGGTCCCCTCCCTGTTCTTCCGGGAACTGCTCCCCGAGATCGACAGCCTGGAGGAGCTCAAAGTCACCCTCTACGCCCTGTGGCAGGTGACGCGCATGGAAGGGGAGACGCGCTACCTGCGCGCGGACGATTTCACCAGCGACCCCACCTTCATGAAGGGAATGGGAGAGACGGCGGAGGAAGCCCGCCAGGCCATGGAGGAGGGATTGGCCAAGGCGGTGGCGCGGGGCACGCTGATGCGGGTCGACATCGACCAGGAGGGGCAAAAGGCCGCGGTGTATTTCTTCAACTCCCCCAAGGGGCGGGCGGCGGTCAAGGCCGCCGAGGACGAATCCTGGCAGCCCCCGGACCGGGATGGGCCGAGCACGACCCTGGACATCGAGCAGCCCAACATCTACCAGCTTTACGAGGAGAACATCGGGCCCATCACCCCGCTGGTGGCGGATCTGCTGCGGGACGCGGAAGAGCAGTATCCCGAGAACTGGATCCGGCAGGCGTTTGAGATCGCTGTGGAGAACAACGTCCGCAAGTGGAAATATATTGAAGCCATTTTACGCAGCTGGCAAGAAGAGGGACGAGATGACCGAAGAGATCAACGATATTCTGAAAAGAGCCGCCGAGAATATCTCGAAGACGAGTTCGCAGACTTCATCGAAGACTGAACGGGCCGGACAGGACATGCCCGGGGATCCGGACTGCGAGATCTGCGGGGGCGTGGGTTACATCCGCCGGGACGTGCCCGTGGGGCACCCTGATTTCGGCAAGATCTACCCCTGCAAGTGCCGCTGCTGGCGGTTCAAAAAGAAGGTGCGCGACGACCTCTACAAGATGAGCGACCTGGAGGAACTGTCCCACCTCACCTTCGAAAACTTCAAACCGCGGGGGCAGATCGGGATCGGGCCGGCCCAGGCCGATTCTCTGGAGCGGGCCTTCAACCACACCCGCCGCTTCGCCCGTAAGCAGGAAGGATGGCTGCTGCTGCAAGGCCGCTACGGATGCGGCAAGACGCACCTGGCGGCGGCGGCCGCCAATTACGCGGTGGACATGGGTGTGCCCACCCTGTTCATCACCGTCCCCGACCTGCTGGATTCGCTGCGCTTCTCCTATAACGACCCCGAGGCGCCCTTTGAAAAGCGCTTCAACGAGATCCGCACCTCGCCCCTGCTGGTCATGGACGATTTTGGGACCGAGAACGCCACCTCCTGGGCCCAGGAAAAGCTCTTCCAGATCCTCAACCACCGCTACATCAACGAGCTCCCCCTGCTGGTGACCACCAACCTGGCCATGGACCAGATGGAAGGCCGCATCCGCTCCCGGCTGCAGGATCCGGAATTGGTGACCGCGGTGAAGATCCTGGCCCCCGATTACCGCCGGCCGACGGACGACACCGGGCACCCGGAGCTGTCCTCGCTGGCCCTTCTCGGAGAGCGGACCTTCGGGAATTTCAACCTGCGTAAAAACGAAAACCTGGAGATGGACGAGCGCAAACGGCTGGAGAAGGCCTTCCACGCCGCGCGGGAATTTGCTGAGAACCCCCAGGGCTGGCTGGTCCTGATGGGCAAATACGCCAGCGGGAAGACCCACCTGGCGGCGGCCATCGCCAATTACCGGGCCGGGCAAGGCGTGCCGCCGCTGTTCGTGATGGTTCCCGACCTGCTGGACCACCTGCGGGCCACCTTCAGCCCGGACAGCACGGTGAGCTACGACCGGCGCTTCGACGAGGTCAAGACCACGCCTTTGCTGGTGCTGGATGACCTGGGCACGCAGTCCATGACCCCCTGGGTGAAGGAGAAGCTGTACCAGCTCTTCAACCACCGTTACAACGCCGAGCTGCCCACGGTGATCACCACCTCGGACAAGCTCAGCGAGATCGATCCCCGCATCCGGAGCCGGATGCTGGACCGGCGCATCTGCCGGATTCACGCCCTGACCGTCCCTCCCTACCGGGGCGGGAAGGGGAAAAGTTAACCTTTTTTCCCCTGAATAAGTTCACAATCAACCACCTTCTACCCCGCAATAATGAGCGGGGATATACACCCGCGACCACGGCTGGTAAAATAACAGCGAGCATTCAAGACATTTACAGGTAGCTTTCTATGACTCACGAACACATACCGCAGACAAGCGAGAGAATCCGCACAGCATTCTTCCTCAACTTGGGGTTCACGATCCTGGAGCTTTTCGGAGGGTGGTGGGCCAACAGCGTGGCCATCCTCTCCGACGCCGTGCACGATTTGGGGGACAGCTTTTCCCTGGGATTAGCCTGGTACCTGAACAAGATCTCCCAGCGGGAGCAGGACGCCCGCTTCTCGTACGGCTACCACCGTTTTTCTCTCTTGGGGGCCCTGCTCAACGCCGGGATCCTGATCGGGGGGGCGATCTTCATCCTCTCCAAAGCGGTCCCCCGTTTGCTGGCTCCTCAAGCAGTGGCCGCCCCGCGGATGATCCTCTTCGCGGTGATCGGCGTCCTGGTCAACGGGGCGGCGGCCTTCAACCTGCGGGAGAGCAGGAACCTCAACGCCCGGGTGGTGTCCTGGCACCTGCTGGAGGACATGCTGGGCTGGGCGGCGGTCCTGGTGGTCTCCGTAGTCCTGCTTTTCGTCGACCTGCCGGTCCTCGACCCCATCCTCTCCATCCTGATTACCGTTTTCGTGATCTTCAACGTATTCAAAAACCTGCGGGAGACGATTGCCGTCTTCCTGCAGTCCGTGCCCCGGGAGATCGATGTCCGGGAAATCGACCAGCAGCTGCGGTCCATCCCCGGCGTGGTCTCCACCCATCACACCCACGTGTGGTCTTTGGACGGGGAGAACCACGTGCTGACCACGCATCTCAACCTAGGCCCCTCCGCGCCCCGGGAGATGGCTTCGGAGATCAAAAAGGAGGTCAAAGCCGTCCTGGAGCCGCATGGCTTTGCCCACCTCACCGTGGAGATCGAATTCGGGGAAGAGGACTGCGCCATGTGTTGAGACGGCAGCGGGGGACAGAATCGTTGATCTAATATGTTTCTTATTTTCGGAGCTTTCACAGCGAGTACAATGGGGGTAAGAGTACAAGCCTATCTAGATTAGACAGACAACGGAGGCAGCAGACCATGAGTGGAACCGAGAAAGTCCTCATGAAGAGTGAGGAAAAACGCAGTCTGAGTGAAGTGGCCCGCTTCCTGCGCGAACTGGCCGACAAGATCGAACGCAACCAGCTTACCCTGCACCAGGGTGGAGAGGAGATCGTGCTTGAATTGACAGATCCCCTGACCCTGGAGTTGAAGCTGGAAGAGGAGGACAAGGGAACCCGCACCAAGTACCAGTTTGAGATCGAATTGGAGTGGTACCCCGGCGAAACGGAAGAGGGGATCAGCCTGGGTTCGTGAGCCTTCTCTCCGTACAGAATATGATACGAAAACGCCGCCCAAAGAGCGGCGTTTTCGTTTAAGGGGAATAACCCTAGAGATAAATTCCCCGGTTTCTATATGTTTTAGCTATGGGCACGAGTGTGTAGACCATCGTCACATACGTAGGCATGCATCAAGGATCCCTCGCGGAGTTTATCCTGAGCCTGTCGAAGGGCTCGGGATGACATTGGGTGATGCGGTAAAACCTCACGATCGTGATGATTCCGGGGAGAAGTGATCAATCCGCTGGTCTCGAACCATTTCTCGCTAGCGCTCAAAATACTCGACCGACCTACACAGAAACAAAACCTTCTGGCTGTGAACAGATTATCCCTGCCCATACCATGAGGTATACTAAAACACACATCATTTATTGAGGAGAGAAAGGCATGAAATCAAAAAAGGAATTCCTACGCTCCCGCCCCCACCCCTGGCACGGTCTGGAAGTAGGGCCCAACCCCCCCAGCGCGGTCTACGCTTTCATCGAGATCACGCCCTTCGACCTCGTTAAATACGAGCTTGACAAAAACACCGGTTACATGGCCGTGGACCGCCCCCAGGTGACTTCCTCCCTGCCCCCGGCGCTGTACGGTTTCATCCCCCGCACGTACTGCGGGGAGAACGTGGGCGCTCTGATGGAAAACGCTAAAGGCGGCGACAAAGACCCATTGGACATCTGCGTCTTGAGCGAACGGTCCATCAACCGGGGGGACGTGCTGCTCAAAGCCCATGTCGTCGGCGGGCTTCCCACCCTGGACAACGGGCGGGCGGATGACAAGATCATCGCCGTCCTCGAAGATGACGCTCTGTGGGGAAAGGTGCGTAAACTTTCCGATCTGACCACCGCTGTGGTGGACCGCTTGAGCCACTACTTCAGCACCTACAAACTCCGCCCTCACGAAGTCTCGGAAGTGGTGGTCGGCGAACCTTATGACCGCGCCCACGCTGAAAAGGTGATTCAGACCGCCATCGACGACTACAACCGGACCTTCGGATAAGGCCTGCAGGGGAAGCAGAGTACCCCACCGCAGAAGGCAGGGAAATTTATATTTCTTTTAAACACAGCCCGAGGATCATCCGGTACAATGTGCCTGAATTGAGACGCGAAGGACCAGAAAGCAAGGAGACGATTATGAGTGGTAAAAAGAACATATTATTGAAAAGTGAGGAAAAACGCAGCCTGGCTGACGTGGCCAATTTCCTGAGAGAGCTGGCAGATAAAATCGAGCATAACCAGGTCACCCTGAAGCAGGGCACGCAAGAATACAACCTCGACCTTCCCGACCCGGTCACCCTGGAATTGGAGCTGGAAGACAAAGATAAGAACGGCCGCACCAAACGCCAGATTGAGATCGAAATTGAATGGTATCTTGGTGAAGAGGGGGGCGCAGTCAGCCTGGGTTAGGGAACCCCGCCCAGAAGAAGGGCGGCGCAGCGAGCGATCACCGCCCTCTTCTCACACATTTAAAAACGA
Source organism: uncultured Anaerolineales bacterium (assembly GCA_964481465.1). GTDB lineage: Bacteria > Chloroflexota > Anaerolineae > Anaerolineales > UBA11858 > B10-G9. The sequence continues at coordinate 76,349 of CAYZTL010000014.1, read as the reverse complement.
ACAACGCCGTCGTGACGACGGCGTTTCTACTTGTGCCCCCACGGAGATTCGAACTCCGGTCTTGACCTTGAAAGGGTCATGTCCTGGTCCCCTAGACGATGGGGGCTCATCCCTAAAAATGAACAGGGCAAGCGGCAAAGATTTTACCATCCGCAGGGGAGAGGGTCAACCCCTTGCCCCGGCAGGCCGCTCGGGACCCAAGGGCTGAGGACTTCATTCCCTGTTTTTGCGGATTGAGTGCAGGAAGGTGACGATATGAGTGCGGTTGAGGAGCATGGCTGGAGCGGTCACATAGAGCTCAGGATGCTCAATGGCCCGCACACTGGTTTCATAAAGGGGGATAAATTCCCAGGGGCCGGTGGAAATCAAAGTAGAAAAATCGAAGGGACCAAACCATTCCAATATCCCCTCATACTCGTAAACCGCATTCGTGATCTGAACATCAAATTTGAAAAGGCGCTCATATCCCACCCGCTTCAACCCCTTGGGTCCGATGTCCTGGCGCCGCTTCAAGCCGACGCTGTGAATGTGGTTTTTTAAAATCCGGACCGCCTCCACCTCTTTGATCAACGTGTTGGGATCATGAACACGGGCCAAACTGGCACCCGTGACAATGACGTATGAACTCGTGTTATCCGTCAGTAATCCCTGCATCCCCGTATTGGTCACCTTGACCTCCCCCAAAATGCGGTAACTCGCAGTCAGGATGTGAGCTGGGATGATACGGGTGGTCAGGCCGCGACGGTTCATGGAAAGCTCCCAGGCTATAGGGCGATCAGAGGTTCCCCCTAGAAACCGTCAAAGTTGAAACAGGGGCAGCGGCGTTCGCGCAATTAACCGGTCTGATCCGTGGACAATCGGCATACCTACCGGTAAGAAAGGTCCACCTCGCTCATAAAGGAAAAGGAAGGAGGGCCTGTAAAGCGCTGGATGGACACAGGCGCATGGAGGGAAAGCCGTCCCAAAGGTCAGCCTTCCGCGCCCTTTACGATCTTCACACCAGCGCTGGCGCCAATCCGCGATGCGCCGGCCTGGATCATGGCCCGGGCTTCCGCATAGCTGCCAATACCTCCGGCAGCCTTGACTTTCAGATCCGGAGCCACAATGCGGTACATCAATTCCACATCTTCGAGGACTGCCCCTCCCGAGCTGAATCCGGTGGACGTTTTGATGAAATCTGCGCCCGCTTCTTTAACCAACAGACAGGCCATGATTTTTTCCGACCTGGAAAGCAAGGCCGTTTCGATGATCACCTTCAAGATCGCTCCCTGGGTATGGACAATCTGGGCCACGGCCTGGATATCCTTGAGAACGATCTCATACGCGCCGCCTTTCAAGGCTCCGATATTCAAAACCATGTCGATCTCGCTGGCCCCGGCGTCAATGCTGCTGGAGGCTTCGATGGCTTTCACTGCCGTCATGCTCGCCCCCAGGGGAAACCCAGCCACCGTGCACACATCCACCCCACTGCCCCGGCATCTCTCCGCAGCCAGAGGGACATAGCTGGGATTGATACACACCGAGGCAAACCCGTAGGTAGCCGCTTCCGAACACAGATCGACGATGGCGACCGATGTGGCATCCGGGTGCAGGTTGGTGTGATCGATCCATCCCGCGATATCCTTCCCCTGCGGCACTTCCAGCGCTCCCGGGTGGGGGGGAAGTTCGTTCGAATATTCCTGCGCTTTTTGCACCAATGCTGGGATGCTGGACATACGGATCAGGTCTCCTTACCTGGGCCAGAGCGGTCAATTGGACGCAGAAACAGGATCAGGCTGGTCGATCAAGCCCCACGAAGCCGGCGGCCAGTACACAAAAAAGGCTTCTCCGATTACGTTCTCCATGGGCACCACCCCCCAATTATGGGAATCCGAGGAATTGTTGCGGTTGTCGCCCAAAACGAAGAGCGCGTTTTCAGGCACCTCCCATTCCCCTTCGTAATTCGGCGGGGTGATGATGTACGGTTCGGAGACCTTCTGCCCATTGACATACACCTCTTGATCTACGATGCGAACATGGTCTCCAGGAATGCCAATCACGCGTTTGATATATTCCTGGGTGATGTTGCGTGGAAAATCAAAAACGACGATATCCCCGCGCTCCGGCTTTCCAAAGCGGTAGTTTAACTTGCTGACGATCACGAATTCGCCGTGGTGCAGCGTAGGCTCCATGCTGGACCCGTCGATCTTGATCCGGGCGGACACGGCATTAATGATCACAAAGAGGACAACCGAGAGGAGGAGGGTTTCCAAGATGTCGATGAGGGTATCCAGGAATCCCGACCTCTTCGTTTCCTCGTCTTCGCTCTCTTCCAGCGGCAGCTTGTACTCTGGCTCCATAGCTGATTTTCTTCCCGTTAAACGTAAACCGATTATATATTGGGAACGGTCGGCGGACAAGGGTCCCTCTTCCCCCTCCGGAACCCTCGCCTGCGGCGCCACAAGGCCCCTGGACCGTCTCCCCCTCAGCGGGCGTTCATTCCTTCAACTGGCGCGCATTTTCAAGCGGATCGGGGTGCCGAGAAAGGGCACGCGGTCCCGGATCTGGTTCTCGATATAGCGCAGGTAGGAAAAGTGGGCCCAATCCGGATTGTTGACATGGAGCAAGAAGGTGGGTGGATCGCTGGTAACCTGAGTGCCGTAATAGATCCGGAGGTGTTTGCCCGCTTTTGACGGCGCGGGGTGCTTGTCCTGGGCCTGCTGCAGAATGCGGTTAATTTGTGAGGTAGGTAAACGGTACGTGCGCTGGTCGTAGACTTCCAAAGCGGTCGGCAGGATTTGATCCACCCGCTGCCCCGTCTTAGCTGAAGTGAAAAGGATGGGCACATAATCCATGAAACGCAATTCGTAGCGAATGAATTCGACATATTCGGACATGGTGTGCGTGTCTTTGTGCACCAAATCCCACTTATTGACGATGACCACCACGCTTTTCCACTCCTCAATGATCCGCCCCGCGATATGGGTGTCCTGCGATTTTACCCCCTGATAGGCATCGACCACCAGCAGGCAGACATCGGAGCGCTCAATGGATTTGAAGGCCCGAATGACGCTGTATTTCTCCACCCCGGGCTGAACGCTCCCCCGCTTGCGGATGCCGGCCGTGTCGATCAGGGTGATGGGGGTCAGGTCATAGGTCAAGCGGGTGTCAATGGAATCCCGGGTTGTCCCGGGGATGGGGCTGACGATGACCCGCTCCTCCCCCAGGATTCTATTCAAGAGGCTGGACTTGCCCACATTGGGTTTGCCGACGATAGAGATGTGCACGGAGGGATCAGGTTCCTCCTCCCCGCGTTCGGGAAACTTCCCCACCACGGCGTCCAATAGATCTCCTACGCCCGTACCGTGGATGGCCGAAACGGCGAAGAGCTCCTTAAAACCCAACTCGTAGAATTGAACCGCGTTATCCCGCGCGTCCTGGCTTTCGCATTTATTGGCCACCAGGATCACGGAGGGAAATGGCTCCCCGCCGCGGTTCTCCTGCTTTTTACGCAAGACCTCGCCGATCTCCCGGTCCGCGGCTGTAACACCCTCCTGGCCGTCGACCACGAAGAGGACCACGTCCGCCTCGCGGATGGCGATCTCAGCCTGCCCCCGAATGTGCTCGATGTATTGGTGGGAACCCACGGAAAGGGGTTCTTTCCGCTTCCCAAATCCGGCTTGGGTGGGGTCGATCCCTCCGGTATCGACGATATCGAAAAACACCCCCGTCCACTCCGCTTCAGCGAGCAGCCGGTCCCGCGTGGTGCCCGGCACCTCATCCACGATGGCCAAGCGGCGCTCTGCGAAACGGTTAAAAAGGGTACTCTTCCCCACGTTGGGGCGTCCGACGATGGCGACAACTGGTTTTCTCATAAGGTTCTCGGGGGGTAGGTGTGCGCTGGTTAACCCTCTTCTTCAGGTGTGGGTTCGTTGGAAGGCTCGATGGTGACCTCGACGGTGCTGGGCGACATGGTTTCCAAGGACACCTCACTGGGCAGGATTTCCACGTCCGGGGTGACCTTATGCACCCCCTCTTCAAGGTCGCTGAGATCTACGATCACCCGCACATCCCGTAAGGTCAAATTGTCCAGCGTGGGCACGGGGCCATACAACCTGACTTCAACCTCCGCGGGCGACACTTTCGCCTTGAGCCCGGGCAGGAGCCCGATGATTTCGATTTCCCTGGCAACCGTCATGCTGTTTTTGATGGTGGTCACGTTGACCTGCACGAGCACGGTGGGATCCCCAACTACAGTGATCCCTTCCGGCAGGTCCAGTTCCAGGATGGTTTCCATGTAGTCATCCACGCCGGTCAAATCCAGGGTTTGGGTATTGACATACCCGGGAAGCTCCTCCACCAGTTGGGGGTTCTCGGAGAAGAGCATCACCGTAGGGGGATTGGGCGTGATGCCGGTTAACCGGTACCCGCCCGCCACCTTTCCTGTGGTGACCACATTGACCGCCACATTCCGATATCCGCCTTGGAGGATGATCTGCTGTTTGACCTCAATGGACTTCGGCTCCAGGTTAACCCCAGCCACCTCTTCACCCTCACTGTCTAATGGGACGAGGTCAATCTGTCTGCTGATCGTTTCATTCGCATCCGAAATGTCCAAGTCAGCCTTGACGGTTTCCACCTTGCGGACCTGGGTTTCACGCCCGGAGACGATGACCGTCTTAGCGGACCACTCTATCGAGCCCACTTTATATCCCACCGCTGGATCTCCAATGACTTTCGTCGTGATAGGCAGTTCCCGCTTGACCATGTTATCCAGCGTGACCTGGATCTTTTCGGGGTTCGTTTCCATGAGGCGGATAGGTCGCAGATCCTGGGGGATATCCACGCTCACAGGCACTTTGTAGGTCCCCGCTTCCAATCCTGAGAAATCCACCCTGCACTCCAAGAGCTCTTCATTCCTAATCCGCTCGATCACGCTTTGAGGAGCGAAGATGGTGACCGTTACCTCATCGGGAATAGCATTCACGATCATCGTGTTGGGAGGCTGGTTGACGACTTCCAGCGGAATCACCAATTCGCTTTCCTGATTGGGGTTCGCAGAAACCACTGCCGATCCCCAGACCACCAACGCAAGAAGGAAAGATAAGATGAGAGTGGTCCAATTTTTACCCAACCAACGGAATATCTTCATTCACTCATCCCTTCTAAAAACCGATGCCACACGTGAGAAGACCGACTGCCGGGACTCCTCGGGGACGAAGAACTCAAACAGGCGTTCCTCCAAGTCCTCTACAGGCACATAACGGTCGATCTTGCCTTCGTAGGCGAGGGAAATGACTCCCGTTTCCTCAGAAATCACAACCGCCACCGCATCCGTCTCCTCCGCGATCCCCAGAGCCGCCCTGTGCCGCAATCCCATCGAGCGCTCGGGCGACTCCTCCAGTACACCGCTGGATGAGAGGGGGAGCACGCAGCTGGCGGCTACCAAGGTGTCATCCGCGATGATCACCGCACCGTCATGAAGCGGCGTCTTGGGATGGAATATTTGAATCAACAATTCCGCTGTGACCCTGGCGTTTAAAATCACACCTGTCTCGACGTATTCCTGCAAAGGGTCCAAGCGCCGGAAAACGATCAAGCCGCCCTCTTTGCTCTCGGAGAGGGTGCTTCCCGCCTGGGCAACAGCGTGAACGCTCTTCTCGATTTCCGTGGAGTAACCCTCGCTAGAAAAGAAGGACCCCGTTCGCCCAATGCGTTCCAAGGCCCGCCGTATCTCCGGTGCAAAGACAACCGGAACCGCTAAAAGCAAGGTGGGTAAGGTATTGGAAACCAGCCACGAAAAAGCCGGGAGCACCCGCAGGCTGGTCAGCAGGCTGACGACGACGATCAGGAACAGGATTCCGCGCAAATAGACCAGAGCTTTGGTGTCTCGCAACATGTAAAGGATGACGAAAAAGACCCCAGTTACGAGAATGATATCCACGACACTGAGCCAGTTTGCCCGTTCAAATATGAAAATGAGGTAATTATAAATATTCCTAATCACAAGCACATCCTATAAATTGACCCATAGGTCGAGATTACTGCATAGGACGCAGGATGCGATCCTCTCTGAGCTGTTTAAAGAGGAGGACCGTCCCCGGGGGCATGGATTCCATGACCGCATTCTGCCAGGCCCGCACGCCCAGATCCTTCACCGTCCGTGCCCGATACCCCAAGGAGTGCCACACGTCTTCATGTTGGGCGAGCGAGGGGGGAAGGAACAATAGGGCTGCTTCGCTCTGCAGTTCTTGGGAGGCTTCTTCCACGTATTTCAAGAGGGCCTGCAGGCCCAGCTGGAAATTCACACCTTCTTTGATCATCACATCGTCAACGCGGGTGATCAAATTCTCCACCTGCCAGCCCAGCAATCCCACGATCTCATCCCCGGACAAGAGCAGCATGTACGCTTTCTCCCCGAAGGCAGCCATGACATCGGAGCGCGTCATCCGTTTCTTGCCCTTGGTTTGATCGTTGAAGAAGAGGGCGATTTGATCCGCCTGTTCTGGCGTAGCCCGCTGGATGTCTAAATCGCCGAACGCTCTTTTGGGAATCCGCCGATACTCCGGTTTCTCCCGCGTGATCCCCTGCCAAGCCTCCAGCACCTGGTTCCAGGTTTTTTCGAAGGAGGCGTCATTCTCGATGATCACATCCGCCTTCTTGACCTTCTCCGATGTGGGGGGCTGGGCGTCGATCCGCCGCTGCGCCTCTTCCTTCGTCAATTCCCTTTTTTCAACCAGGCGTTTCATCTGCAATGCCGGCGTCGCCCGGGTGACCCAGATCTGATCGCACAGGGTGTGCAGGTCGGTTTCCAGGAGCTTGATGGCTTCGATGACTACGATGGTCTGATCGGAACGTTCGATTAAAATATCCAAAGCCTGGCGCACCAGGGGATGGATGATTTCCTCCAATTTGGCCATGGCTTCTCGATCAGCGAAAACCAGCCGGCCCAGCTTCTTGCGGTCAATCTCCCCATCCACCCCTAAAATCCACCTTCCAAAAGTGTCGATCACAGGCTGATACCCCGGCGCACCCTCTGAAATCGCGCGATGCGCCAGAACGTCGGCGTCTATCCCATAGGCGCCCAAGTGCTCCAGCATTTTCCGGACCACACTTTTCCCGGTGGCGATATTTCCTGTCAGGCCTACGGCATATTTCCCTCGCCAGGCGCTCATGACACCTCCCTCACCTTTAACATCAGCCGGCAATGGTCCCTTTATTGTAGTCTGGGGTGGAAAGAATGTCAATTAACAACCTTGCTAACCGAAAAGGAACCCCCTTGCCAGCGATATTGAGGAACCCATACAGCTGCCCCCTTTATTCCATGAATCGTTCCGCGAAATGGCAGGCCACACGGTGACCGGGCGCCAGCTCCCGAAAGGCCGGCTCCTCCACCTCGCAGCGCGTCTCTGCAAACGGGCAGCGGGGGTGGAAGCGGCAGCCGGAAGGCGGGTTCACCGGGTTTGGAATCTCCCCCTCGGGCAAGGGTTCTGTGCGGCGCTTTCTCGGATCCGGCACAGGGACGGCAGCCAGCAAGGCCTGGGTATAAGGATGCAGGGGATGGGAAAAGAGCACATCGATATCGCCCATCTCGGCAAGTTTTCCCAGATAAAGGATACCAATCCGATCGCAGATATATTTCGCTGTCGCCAGGTCATGGGTAATATACAGGTACGTAAGGTCAAAATCCTCTTTCAAATCCATCATGAGATCCAAGAGCAGAGCGCGAACGGATACGTCCGCCATGGCAATGGGTTCATCAGCCACGATCAATTCTGGCCGCGTGACCAAGGCCCGGGCCAAGACGATGCGCTGCCGCTGCCCACCCGATATTTGGTGGGGGTACAAATCGTAAAAATTTTCAGGAGGTACCAAGCCAACCGCTTCCAAGATGTCGAAGACGCGCTGTTTTCTCTCCGCAGCCTTCAATCCCTCAAAATGGATCCGGGCTGGATGCTCGATAGCTTTGCCGATCGTCATCCGGGGATTGAGGGATGCCAACGGGTCTTGAAAGACCAGCTGCATGCGCGCCCGGAGGTGGCGCATTTCCTCATCCGATAGTTCAGACAAATCGATCCCATCGAAAATGACCCTGCCATCCGTAGGTTCTATTAACCGCAGCACCACACGACCGATGGTGGATTTCCCCGATCCGCTTTCCCCTGCCAATCCAAAAACTTCTCCTTTCTGGATGGAAAAAGTGACCCCATCGACGGCTTTCAAAGAGGGGATCTCCCCCTGGGATAACAAATTAGCGATGAAACCCGACTCGACGGGGAAGTATTTCCGCAGCATTTCGACGCGGACGAGCTTATTATCCTCCATAGTTCCTGTCTCTTCCTCTACTCTATGTGCAGATAGGTCAGCCACTGGCCACCTCCACCGGTTTTACCTCATCATAGAGATAGCAAGCCGCTTTCTGCTTCCCTTCCAAGGAAGTCAGCGCCGGTTCCTTTTGGCGGCAGATCTCCATCACATGCGGGCAACGAGGGTGAAAACGACACCCTGCAGGCGGATTGAGCAAATTCGGAGGCATGCCTTTCATTTGATACAGTTCCTCATCTTCAAGTTCGATGTTGGGAACGGAATTCATTAAGCCCTGCGTATAAGGATGCCTTGGGTTCAGAAAAACGTCGCGAACGTCCCCGATCTCGACAATTTTCCCGGCGTACATCACAGCCACGCGATCCGAAACTTCCGCTACCACGCCGATGTTATGGGTGATGAGCAAAATCGTCAGGTCAAATTCCCGCTGCAGTTCTTTCAACAGTTCCAAGAATTTGGCCTCCACAATGACATCCAAAGAGGTGGTTGGCTCATCAGCAACCACGAGCTTCGCCCGCAAGGCCAAGGCCAGAGAAATCATCACCCGCTGCCGCATCCCGCCGGACATTTGGTGGGGATAATCCGTAAGGCGTTCTTTGCGGATCCCAAGAAGCTCAATCAATTCCTCTGCCCGCTGTTCGGCTTCCTCTTCAGAAACCGGCTTATGGGTCAAGATGGTCTCCTTGATGTGATCGATAATGCGCTGCACAGGGTTGAGCGAGGTCATGGGGTCCTGGAAGATCATGCCCAACTCCGCCCCCCGGACGTGGGTCATATGGAGGTTGGAGAGCTCCATCAAATCCCGGCCTTCAAACAACAATTCCCCGGCGGTGATCTCCGCTGGGCCGGTATGCAGCCTTAACAACGCCTTTCCTAAAGTGGATTTTCCACAGCCGGACTCGCCGACCAATCCCAAGATTTCACCGCGAAGCAAGTCCATTGACACATGATCAACCGCGACGACATCTCCTGCACGAGTATGGTAAGCAACCGTCAGGTCGCGAACGGAATATAATTTGTTGTCCTGCATTAACGCTCCCTAAGTTTAGGATTGAAAATTTCCATTAATCCTTCCCCCATCATGGTGAAGGCCAGCACCACTAACATGATTGCCAGTCCCGGGAAAGTGATCATCCACCAGGCGGTTTGTATGAACCGCTGCCCCCGGGCCAGATCAATCCCCCAATCTGCGATGGTAGGAGGCAAGCCAAGTCCCAAGAAAGACAATCCCGCCCCGGTGAGGATGGCATCCGCGACATTCACAGAAAAGATGATCGCCACAGAAGGGATGACATTGGGGAAAATGTAGTGCCGGAGGATTTCCAACCTGCGGGCGCCAATGCTCCGGGCCGCCTCCACATACACTTCCTCTTTAACGGAGAGGGTTTGACCGCGCACGATGCGGTAATAGGTGGGAATATAGAGCACAGCAATGGCTACGATCACATTCAACACGCTGGGGCCGAGCACAGCAGTGATGGCGATCGCTAAAATCAAACCCGGAAATGCGTACAGGCTGTCCATCACCAGGCTGAGAAGGCGGTCGAAACGCCCGCCCAAGTATCCGGCAAACAGCCCCAGAGGGACACCGACAATCAAGGCCGCGGTAGACGCGCTGAAACCGATCAAAAAGGCCACCCGGGTCCCCCAGATCAGGCGCGAGAAAACATCCTGGCCGATCTCATTGGTCCCCATGATAAATCCCCCCTGGGTCGCTCGTCCTTCCGTGATGCTGCTCGCCGCTCTCAATTCCGGAAAGTTCCCGGCCAACTCCTCAAACTCAGTGGACTGCACCACTGCGGCTTCTACCTCCCCATCCACCACCGCCTGGAGCATCTCTTCCCTGGATTCGTAGCGTTCGATCCGGGGCCGAAGCCGCAGCCCCTCTTCAGTTCCCCTGAGTTCCTTGTCAAGCCTTTGAGCTTCCTCGTTCAGGGCACCGGAAGTGGGAAGCCCCTGGATGACGGCGATAGGCACCCTCCCTTCCCCTGCGGGGCGGGCGAAATCCTCCAATTCTTCAACGTCCGAATCCATTTGGACAACCAAAAGGGGCACCGTGGGCACTTCCCCCGGCGCCAGAAAGCGGGGACCGACCAGCTCATGAGGGCCGTAAGGGGAGAAGATGCCGGGGACCAAGGCGAGCAAGAAGAAGCCGAACACCATCAGCGAAGAAATGGCCACCAACCACCAATCCGCCCCATACCACTTTCGGGCCATTAACAGGCGGCGGACAAACCCCACCTCTTCGAGCTCCTCTCTCCAGGTAGGTTCATCCCTTGGTTTTTCTTCCACTTTTTTTTCCGGAAAAGTCATGTTCAGTATCTCACTCTTGGGTCAATTAGCGAATAAATGATATCTACAGTCAAGCTGATCAAAGCCACGAAAAGCGCGAAGATGGTGATCACGCTCTGCACGGCTGTGTAATCGCGGGAGGTGATCCGTTCCACAAGATAACTCCCCAAGCCCGGCCAGGAGAATACGGTTTCGGTGAGCACGGCCCCGGCCAGCAGGATCGCTACCTGGAGACCGATCAGGGTCACAATGGGGATCAAGGCGTTCTTCAAAGCGTGGACATAAATCAGTACACGCTCCCGGATGCCCCTAGCCCGGCCGGCGTGGATGTAGTCCGCCTGGAGCGTTTCGATGACGTTAATGCGGGTCAGGCGCACGAAGACGCCGGAAAGGATCAACCCTAAGGTGATGGTGGGCAGGATGAGATGGGTGAGCACGGAACGGAAGGCGACCCAATTCCCGCTGATCAGGGTATCAATGAGGTACAAGTTCGTTTTCCGTACCAGGGTGGTGCCGATCACGGAATCGATCCGGCCCGAGATGGGGAGCCAGTTCAACTGCACCCCCAAAAGCAGCTGCAGCATGAGGCCGAACCAGAAGATGGGCAGCGAGTAGATGACCACGGAATACATGCGCAGGGCATAATCGGCAAACCTCTTGCGCCGGGAAGCGGCGAAGGTGCCGGCGAAAATGCCCAGGCCTAAAGCAAGGATGGCGGAGGGGACAACCAACTCCAAGGTGGCCGGGAAGCGTTCGCTCATCTCATCGACAATGGGCCTGTGCCCTCCTGTCAATGAGCGTCCAAAATCAAGGGTGACGGTGTTCCACAAAAATTCGCCGTATTGAACGATTAAAGGATCGTTGAGCCCCATCTGCTCTTTGATCCGGGCGATGGTTTCCGGGGTCCCTTTGGGGCCCAAAGCGGAGGAAACGGGATCCCCGGGCAGGACCCGCATGACGAAAAAGATCAAACTGGCCAGGATGAAGACCATGGGGATGGTGAGCACGATCCGGGTCAGGACATAACGGCGCAAACCCAGCGACCCTTGGATGAAGACATAAATCAACCCAAGAAGCGCAGGGAGACCTATGATAATCGTTATAAGTGCAATTGGTGACATAAAGAATCCCGGGGGGAAAAGGGGGTGGGCTCGCACCCACCCCCTGACGTTCAGTGTTACTCTGTCGTTTGCAGTGTCGCGTAGTTGAACTCAAGGGTGGGACCGATGTTCAAGGTCCCAGGTGTGGCGTAGGCATCCGAGCCCTCGACGCTGCCGCGGTAGACCACATGCTCCGCCTCGAAGAACAAGGGGAGACTTACCACCAGGTCCGCGTAAACCTTTTGGGCTTCCTGGTAGAGCTCTTTGCGCTTCTCCTGATCCGTTTCGGTATCAGCTTGCACCAAGAGATCCACCAATTCAGCGGCTTTGTCATTGATCGGTTCACCGTAGTCCGATCCCTCTTCAGCCAAGGCGACCATCGTGCCCAATCCGCCGTTGTAGACGAAGGGATCCAGGTAGTTGGAGGGATCCGGATAGTCGAAGAACCAGCCCAGCACACCGACCGGGTAGGCTTCTCCGCCGGTCAGGGCGGTGACGTAGGTGCTCCATTCCTGCGCCTGCAGCGTGACGTCGATAACGCCGGTCGCCTCAAGCTGTTTTTCCAGGACTTCCATCCAGGCAGCTGTGGAGGCGCCGTAGTGCTCAGGCGGGTACCACATTTCCAACTCGACAGGGTTGTCCTCATCGTAACCAGAAGCAGCCAGGAACTCGCGGGCCGCGTCGAGATCCGGTGAGGCGTACATGGTGTCAAAGGCTTCCGTCGCGCCCAAGAAGCCAGGGGGCACCATGGAGTAGAGCGGTTCGACCTGCCCGCCGAAGACCGTATCCGAAATCTCGTCGCGGTCGATGGCAGCAGCCACCGCTTTGTAGACATTGGGGTCATCCATAGGGGCTATGGTGTGATTGACGATGAGGTAGCGGATGGACCCACCGTTGATCGTGCCCACTGTCAGGTCTTCGATCCCCTCCAGCTGGCCGATGAGCTCGGGGCCCAGGATGCGCCAGGCGACGTCGATCTCGCCGTTCTGGACAGCCAGAGCCATGGTCTGCGGATCCGCAAAGTAGCGGACGATGATGCGGTCGACCTGGGGTTTCAGCTCCCCATTGTAGTGCGGGTTGGCTTCCAAGACCACCTGCTCACCCTGGGTGTACTCAGAAATGAACCAGGGGCCCACACCGTACACCGGAGCATCCGGGAAGAGGACACATTCATCCTCCGGGAAGATATCGGGGTGGGCGGGGATGTAGGTAGCACTGGCCAAAATCTGCGGGAAGTAGGCCACCGGGGACTTCAAAGTGAAGACCAGGGTGCTCTCATCGGGCGCTTCGATGCTCTTCACATATGGCGTGGCAAGGGCACCAGCGACACCGTTGGGGCAGTCAGGCCCAATGGTCAGGAGCCGATTGAGCTGCTCAGCGTACATGGTTGCCGTGAGCTCTGTCCCATCCGCAAATTTGATCCCATCCCGTAGTTTCAGGGTATAGGTCAGCCCGTCATCTGAGACCTCGGGCATGCCCGTCGCAAGCCCTGTATCAAGTTCAGCCGTTCCCGGCTTCCATTTCAACAGGCCTTCCCCTGTATTCTTGATTAACTCCCAGTCACGCACGGAATAGGCATCCGCGGGATCAAGGCTGGCGATGCGGTCCGTGGTGCCGATCACGACGGTCGTGGGTTCTTCCGGCGCACCTGGTTCCTCCGTCTCCTCGGGTGCAGGTTGGCAAGCGCCGAGGAGAAGAGCGGCCGTAAGCAATACAGCCATGAGTAGATAAAGGTACTTCTTCTTCACATTTTCCTCCTTAAATAGAGAATAGGTTATATGTTTGACAGTTAAATGGGATTAAGCAAGACATTTTAGAGGAAAGGCATCACCTCCTTTATATAACAGCGGTTATTCAGGCGAATACATTATAACTAAAATCACTGTGGTTGAACATTAATAATCCACAGTGAAAACCCTTCTTATAGGCGGTTTTTTCCTTTCCACGGATCGCACTCCCGCTCATATTTAGGCGAGTACGACCACAAAGGAAACCACGTTCAGGATGTTTCCCTCAGGAATTACCCATGAAGGTGAGCCGCTGTTAGATAATTTTTACTTGGGACTTGATTATATATCACTTTCGGAATCTGTCAACTTTGCCAGCCCAAAAAGGGGTTCTCCAAGGTTTCGTTCCACTTTTCATGAGTTTTGAACGCTTCGCCAAGGGAAATAAAGGTGGAAACCGGTGACTTGGGTCCCTTCTACCCCTTTTTTCTTGAACGACCAGCCCACCCCCTTCACCTCCTTACAGGGAACGCAAACGGTGTACCATTACCCGGGTATTAAAATGACGAGGGTTGTACGCCAATGTACAACCCTTTCGCGAAGACCCAATATGATACGGTGGGTACTGCTAATCCGTGGCCAAACAGGTCAGGGTGTCAATCACCCCCGGCACGGGTTGGATCTTCTGATCGACAATATCGCCCATGTCAGCCAGATCTGCAAACTGGACCACAGCGACCACGTCATACGGGCCGAAAGTCATGTGGGCTTCGATCACTTCATCCAGCTTTTTGAGCTGTTCCGCCACCTTTTTATTCGAGCCTGGTTGGGCACTGATTAAGACATATCCTTTCATTTTTTCACCTTCTCTCTTTGACTAAACGAAACCAAAACCGATCAAACCCTGTCACTTACTGCCGCGGAGATAGATCACCCAATACACACCCGCCACCAAGAACGCGCCGCCGATGACATTGCCAATGGTGACCGGGATCAGATTGCGCACCAAGAAATTGACCCACGTCAAATTCCCCAAGGCCAATCCTGACCCACCCGCAAACGCCGGATCGAAAATCTTGATCAACAATCCCACCGGGACGAAATACATATTGGCAATGCAGTGTTCAAACCCAGCGGCGACAAAGGCGGTGATCGGGAAGATGATGGCCATGATTTTGTCGCCCGTACTGCGGGCGCTGAACGTCAACCAGACCGCCAAACAGACCAGGACGTTGCAGAGAATGGCCAGGAAGATCGCTTCCCAGAAACCCAGGTTCACCTTGCCGTTGGCGATGCTGAGCATCGTCTCTCCCAAGGCGCCGTTCGCTGACCGGTAGCTTCGGGTCAGGAAATACATCACGGCCATGCTCACCGAGCCGATGAAATTACCCAGGTAAACGATGCCCCAATTGCGCAGCAAGCCCCCCAGGGTGATTTTCCCGCTCGCCCAAGCCATGACGATCAAGTTATTGCCGGTGAAAAGCTCCGCCCCTGCCACAATGACCAGGATCAACCCCAAGCAGAACACAAATCCCACCAATAATTTGTTGATCCCAAAGGGAACCGCTGTTTCCGTCCCATTGGTGGCCACCGTGGTCGCGAAGATCGCCCCCAAAGCGATAAACGAACCGGCCAGAATAGCTAAAAAGAAAAGCTTGAGAAATGGGGCTTCCGCTTTATTGACACCGATATACTCCGCCCGCCGGGCCATTTCCTCCGGCAGCAGCGCGTCAACCCGTATTTCATTTGCCATACCTATCCTCCTCCACTCATATAGATTGTGTAATTTTGCACAAACACATTATACCCAACCTGAAATGAAACGCAATGGGTCCCCTCCCGGCGAGAGAGGAGGGCCTTCCGGGATGGAGAAAGCCCAGACCGGGCGCTTCACGCTGGCTGGGCTTCTCTCAAGCTGGGAACAGCAAGGATCTCAATCCTCGGGAGGGGGATCAATAAAGCCTTCCCGCTTCATCATCTCCGTCAAATCCCGGGAGCGCTTGATGATCGATGTGGCATGCTCAAAGAGCTCGTCGTAGGATTTTTCCAGGCGGGCCACCCCCTGCTCCTGGGCTTTCATCCCCACCGCGGCTGCCTCCCTCGGGAACACTTCCCAATCATCCATGGTGGGTAAAATCTGTTCCTCATGCAGGTCGTCGCCGATTTGCTCGGCCAGGGCTTCCGCCGCCGCAAAGCACATCTCGTCGGTGATGGTCGTGGCCCGGACATCCAGGGTGCCGCGGAAAATGCCCGGGAAGCCCAGGGAATTGTTGACCTGGTTGGGGAAATCCGACCGTCCGGTGGAGACGATTCGCGCCCCGGCTTCCTTGGCCAACCAGGGCCAGATTTCGGGAATGGGATTCGCGCAGGAAAAGACAATGGCATCCTCATTCATGGCGCTGACCCACTCCTTCTGGATGATCCCCGGACCCGGCGCGGAAAGGGCGATGACTACATCCACCCCTTTCATGGCCTCCGCGATGCCGCCTTTCCGGCCTTCCTGATTGGTGGTCCGGCACAGGTGCCATTTTTCGGCATAGGTTTCCTTCTGCTCTTCAATATCCTCGCGGTGGGGTCCTAAGATGCCCGTGCTGTCGACCATGAAGCATTTCTTCGGATCCACACCCCAGCTGAAGATCAAACGCGAAATGGCCACGTTGGAAGCCCCCGTGCCGATGAAGGCAATCTGGATTTCGTCCTTTTCCTTGCCCACGATCTTGAGCGCGTTCATCAACCCTGCCAGGGTGACCGTCGCCGTGCCCTGCTGATCATCGTGCCAGACCGGGATCTCCGCCCGCTCCCGCAGCTCGTCCAGGATCTGAAAACATTTCGGCTGGGAAATATCTTCCAGGTTGATGCCCCCAAACGTGTGCTGGAAGAGCATCACAGCCTCCACAAATTCATCGGGGTCTTTAGTATCGAGCATGATGGGCACCGCATCCACGCCCCCTAAATATTTGAAAAGCAGGGCTTTCCCTTCCATGACCGGAAGACCCGCTTTGGGTCCGATATCCCCCAAACCCAGGACCCGCGTGCCGTCGCTGACCACAGCGATCGTGTTCCCCTTGCTGGTGTGTTGATAGACTTTCTCCGGGTTTTCGTGAATATCCCGGCAGGGGGCGGCCACGCCCGGCGTATACCAGATCGCGAAATCGTCGATCCCCCGCACCGTACACTTCAAGGTGGTTTCCATCTTACCCTTGTAAAAGGGGTGCAGCTTCAATGCATCTTGGGCGGGTTTTTCCGCCTTCTTCAGTAACTCCTCAACATCCATTTCCTCAGCCGACATAACATCCTCCCAAACTAGCTTTGTTTGAATAAAGGTTGATCACCATCTGGAGATGCTCCGATGATCGAATATGGTTTCCCAGACCCTCCTTGCCAATCACACGCCCCATCTTGAAGAATTACGGACTTCGTGAAAAAACAGCTGCCAGAACCCTTCTCCTGACAGCTGTAAAGGGGGGTGTTGTTTCTCCTTAGCGTTCTAAATAGGAATCCGCGTAAATGACCTTATTGAGTAAAATCTGGACCGTTTTCCAGACTGCGACCTGCTGCGGATCCTCCATATCCACATCTTCTTTGGAGAGTTCATCCATAGCCGCGATTTTGTCGTGCAGGGTGATATACAATTCTCCAAGGGGCGTGCTGTCATCCCGCTCTTCCACGATGCGAATGGTCTCTTTCAATTCCTCATCCAGGGGATCCGCGATCATCATCTTCAAACCCGCGCCCATCAACATCACAGCGTAGACACGGTTGAGCAGGGGACGGATCTCATTGGGTACGGAATTCGAGACGTTGGACAAACCCACGGAGACCGCAGGAGGGGGATCGCCGGCATACTGCAGGGTGCGCACCGCCTCAATGCACTCCGGGCAGTATTCCTGGCATCCGGAAACCGTCAACACCAGGGGGTCGATGATCAGGTCGGTGATCTCCAAACCGACCTCCATGGCTCGGGGGATGAGTTTCTCCAGGGCCAAATTAACACGCTCATCGGCGCCGACGGGGATGCCGCCTTTGGCCATGGTCAAAGCGACCAGCCGGGCGTCATATTCCGCGGCCAGGGGAGGGACCGTCTCCAGGCGCTCCGGTTCCGCAGAGGTGGAGTTGATGATCGGCTGGGCCTTGGTGACCGCCTTCAATCCCGCTTCAATGCCCTGCAGGTTGGTGCTGTCAAACGAAAGCGGGACGTCAACCACTTTTTCCACCGTCTTGGTGATCCAGGGGAAGGTTTCCTGCCAATCATGTTTCTGCCGCCCCAAGTTCAAATCCAAAGCCTGTGCGCCGGCTTCCACCTGCCTTACGGCCAGCTCCTGGAAAAATTTCTCATCCCGTTCCGCAAGGGCTTTTTTCACTTTAGGCGAAATGATGTGAATATTTTCTCCGATAATGTACATCTGCGAACCTCCTTAAGGTTAAGATAAATGCCAGTTCTTTTGGGGATCGGGTATTTACGTGTCCATTCTCTCCAACGCTTCCTTCACACTCGGAAATAGGGAAAGGTCGGTATGGGGCAGGAACATGGCTGAGGTGAAGGCGTCATAGAAGCGGTTATCCGCGGAAAGTTCTACGTAGGTCATCCGGTCAGCGATATCCTCGATTCGCTCCCGCGCTTCCTTATCAATCAGCGCTTGATAAGCACCCCGAATCGAGGTGTTGCCCAAAAATTGGAATTTTTCCCACTCCATATCGGGTAGCAAACCGATCTGAATGGCCTTTTCGACGTTGATGTACTTCCCAAATGCCCCGCCCACTAATACTCTCTCAGCCATCTCCAGGGGGACCCCCACGCTGTCCGCCAACACGGTGAATCCGGCGAAGATGGCCGCTTTGGTGCGGACGAGGTTGTCGATATCGACATTCGTGATCACGATGTCCTCTCCGGTGGCTGTCTTTTCAGCCCAGACCACGACATACTCCCCACCATGTTCCCCCTCCCGAACGCGCTCCGTATCCAGCGTGGTATTGACACTCCCGTTTTTATTAATCACCCCGGTCATGAACATCTCTGCCAGGAGGGAAATCAAAGCGCTGCCGCACAAGCCGCGGGGATCGCGGCTGCCGATCACATTCCAGGTGGGCTCATAATTCTCGCTGTTGATCCACACATCGTCGATGGCCCCCAGTGTGGCCCGCATACCGTGCAAGACTCCGGACCCTTCAAACGCCGGGCCGGCGGAACAAGCGCAGGTGACCAGCCAATCCTTGGACCCCAACACGGTTTCGCCGTTGGTCCCCACATCGAGGAAAAGGGTGACCTCCTCTGAGTCATCCACCCCTGAAGACAACACACCGGCGGTGATGTCTGCGCCGACATAGCTGGCCACGCCCGGCAGGCAATCCATCACAGCCTGTTCGTGGACTTCCAACCCCACCTCTCCCGCGGAGAGAAGGGGGATATGGTTGATGGCGGTTACGAAGGGAGTCAGGCGGATGCTGGAGGCGGGGATATCCAGGAAAAGGTGCATCATGGTGCTGTTGCCCGCCAATGTCACTTTATAGATCTCCCCCTGCAAGGCTTTGGCCCGCTCGCAGACCCGGTCGATCAACTCGTTGATCGTCTCCACCACCAGCTCTTGGAGTTTCTTGTCGCCATCTTCTTTGCTGGCATAGATGATGCGGGAGATGATATCGTCGCCCCGAGAGATTTGCTTGTTGTATTCCGCTGCAGTCGCGGCCACCTTTCCCGTGGTGAGGTCCACCAACCAGGTGGTAACCGTGGTCGTGCCGATATCCACCGCGGCTCCCCACAGCGGTTCGTCCTCCGGGACATGTCCCGGCTTAATGTCAATCAAGCGGGCTGAGGGGTTCTCTTTCGCCCAATCGGTGGCGTTGAGGATGACCGTCACATCCCAATCCCCATCCCGGAGCGCAGGTCCGATCTTCCTGATCACTTCCAAATCCGCTTCTAAACCTTGGATGCCCTCTTCCTGACGGAGCGCGGCCTGCAGCCGGCTCCAGTCATCCGTCTGGTCCTCCATGCTGGGCGGGGTGAGGGTGAGTGTCAAACGCCTCAGGGATTGAGCGTCCACCGGGTCGTACCCTTCCGGCAAGGTGACCTCGGCTTCCCGGTGGTCGGTGGTCAAGCGCCGTTTGATCTGTTCCTGCGGCGGGACGGTGATGGATGCATCTCCCTCCACGACGGTCTGGCAGGCCAAGGCATAGCCTTGGGCAACATCGTTGGCAGACAGCCGGAGGGTGCTTCTCCGCCGGACATCGCCGGATTCCACCTTGACCGCGCACCGCCCACAGCGGCCCTGCCCTCCACAGGGCTGGTTGATCTCGATCCCAGCCAATTGGGCAGCTTCTGCCAGGGTCGTGCCCTTTAGGACCTGAACTGGTCCCTCAGCAAGGTCAAATGTCACGTTATACTTTTTTGCCATAAAGCATACCGCTAATGGGTTAAGGAAAGGCCATCCCGGTGAGGGGACGCCTCACCGGGGATTGAGAATTTACAGAACCTGCTTCAAATAATTGGGCAAATCCACTGCCTCGCGCGGACCCACTTTTACCGTCCAGTCCGGTAGTTCTTCCTCCAATTCTCCGGAGAGGACCGCCACGTGGCCGGGGAGGACGATGCGCATTTCCCCGTCCAGTTTGGACGCGGCATCAAATTCCTTCACATCCCGGGCGATGCTTACCGCGTCGAACTTCCCCGCCGCCCAAGCTGTGAGCACGCTCATGCCTTCGGCATCCGAGACCAGCAGCCAGGCAGGGATGCCCACGCTCTCCACCTCATTGGCCACGCTGAAGTAGGTGATGCTGAAGTTGGTGGTCACCAGGACCGGGTCGTTCGGTGAGGGATCGTTAATCTCGTAGATCCCCGGGGTGACCTGGATCGGTTCTTGGGGGTTGGTGTAAATATTTTCCCGCAGGACCAATAAGGGATACGCGGTCGCCGGTTCAAAATGGTCCAAAACGATGAAGCCCCCGTACTTACCGATCGCCTGGGCCGCCAGGTTGATCTCTCGATCGGGATCGCCCACGTCCCCCGGGATATTGAGAATGGGGTACCCCAGGGGTCGGAAATTCTCCTTAAGCGCCATGCGCCGGGTGATCGTGTTCGCGACCAGGGTGCCGTGCATGCTGCGTTGGGTGGAAGAGATCACGATGTCTTTGACCCCGGCCTCGGTGACTTTTTTGACCAGGGACACGGCCCGGTCGACGTTATCCGCTTCCACAGCGAGAGGGAAGCCATGCTCTGCGGCCAGGGAGGCCATCTCCTGCCAATTCTCTTCCTTCGCGTGAGCCAGGAGGGGAACCTCATCTTCCCCCAGATGCTCCAAACTGCCCGCAATCGGATCCCTTTCTCCGATTAAAATCAGGGGAAGTTTGGTCACCTCGCGTACTGCGGCCACCGCCCCTCCAAAATCACCCCCTTTCGACTGCACCGCGATCCCATCCATGCGCAGCTCAATGCCCACATATTCCGTCTCAAACTGATCTACAGGCTCGACTTTTTCCTTGATCTCCTCCGGGGTTTGGGTGTCCCAGACGCGAACGAAAAGCCCCGGACGGGAGTAAAATTGTTTGTTGTGCCGGAAAAGGACGATCTCATTTCCCGCTTCCACTGTGTAGCCGTTGGACTTGATCGTGAAAGGGCGAACGGGGGGTGCGGATGCCTCTGCCAACTTTTCCTTGGATTCCTCGCTGACATGAGGGCATTTTGCCAGTTCCACCTGTTTTGAAGCAAGCTTCATGGCAAAAGCTAAGCAGGTGGGAAAACCGCAGTCTTTACAATTTGTCTGGGGAAGTAATTTGTAGATTTCAATACCTGATAGGGCCATGGTTTCTCTCCGTGTCTCTCGGCAACTATGCTTGCATTAGATCTTCAATGGCTTTGTGGGTCCGATTCACGCTTTCAGGATGGCGGAGCACAACCAGATCAGCGCCTGATTCAATGAGCATGACAGAC
This sequence comes from uncultured Anaerolineales bacterium, assembly GCA_964481465.1. Lineage (GTDB taxonomy): Bacteria > Chloroflexota > Anaerolineae > Anaerolineales > UBA11858 > B10-G9. The sequence goes on along the minus strand of CAYZTL010000014.1, from coordinate 55,005 downwards.
GTCAACGTCTCCCAGTTCAGAGCCCGGGTCTGCCAATCGCCCCACGAGTCAGGCACATCATCTCCCACCTGAGATTCTTTGGCTTTCCAGCACTCCTCTCCGGGCGTGACGAGCATGGGAAGCTGGGTCATGCTGTCCCCTTGCAGGGCAGCGATCCGCAGGCGTTCCATGACGGAATACCCATATTCAAATCCATATCCCAGCGCGCCGGTGGTAGGATCCATGATCACCCGATCCAAAGGCATGCCCATGTCATTGATGAGGATGTTCAGCTGCTTGGCCAGGTTGACGTCCATAGCCGTGCGGGCCACGACCAAATGGTCATTGGCCATGGCAGAGGCGACAATCGTGCGGTAATTCTTCTCTTCGCAGACGCCCAGCGCCAAACGCTCCCCTTTGCAGGCATCGGAAATCGCCACCAGCAGCTCATTGTCCAATTCCGGCTGGCCTGGTCCAAAGACGATCATCGGCAGCCCACTTGCTTCCAGGGCAGCCTTGACCGCTTGCACCGCATGCTCCGGGGTGTTGGGCTCCCCATCCGCATCAGTAAGGGAAAGGTGCATCAAAATCACATCCGCTCCCGCCTTCTCCGCAGCTTTAGCCCATTTCCCCGGGTCATCCATGACATCGTCCCAGGTTTCCACAAGAAGGTCCGACCATTTGTCCGGACGGCGGTCCATGATTTCCACGGCGACAGCCGGACGATGGGGGATCTCCCCTTCAAAATGCAGGAAGGGTAAGGTCGTTTCCCCGCCGATGGTCACGGTCTTTGACCGCGTCCCTCCTTCATCCTCCGTGGCACCCAAGGTCACTTCACGGACCGCGCCATCCCAGGCTTCGAGGGCTAGGTCCACCTTCGTATCGCTGTCGACCCAGGGCTTATCGGGAGGCAGCTCCACCTCTTCAGGCTCTTCGACTACCGGTTCCTTCGCCTTTTCTCGGGGGGGTGGAGGAGCCTTGGGCAGCTCTTTTAGTTCAGGAAGTTGCTTGCCTTCGATATCCAGTCCTTCCAGCCCACCCAATTCAGCCAAGGCAGCAACCAGCGCCCTGCGGAGGATGTCCACCGCGCGTTCCGCCCGGTCTCCTTCCTCGGGGGCAGGAGGGCGGGCTTCCGGCGCTGCGGCCGGTTCTTTCGGTTTCGCTTCTTCCTCGACCTCTACCTCTTCTTTCTCCTTTACCGCTTCTGCTTTCGCTTCCGCTTTCTTATCAGCCTCCGCGACGATAGCTTCCGCTTGGGAAATAACATCCTCCGCCTCTTCCGCTTCTTCTTCCGTAACGACCGGTCCTTCTTCCACGTGGGCTTGCATGGAGGGCATATCCAACACCGGGTGATTCTTCTCTTCCACCCAGGCTTCTAATTCCTCCACGGTGGTGACCACATCGCCGTCGGCGATCTTGTCGACCATCCCGGGCGCGCCTTCCCGTTCCGCCACCGCTTCCAGTTCCGAGCGCATTTCTTCTTTCACGTTTTTGCTCAACCAGACAATGCGTTTGAACCCGCCGTCCGCGGAGATGAACTTCGGGCTGAGCAGGTAATATTTGCCCACGCCCATCACCCCGGGGGTCTGCACACCGCCCCCGGCCATGCCGGCCAGGGTGCTGAACTTCATGCCCATGGGCGTCATCCCCGTGTCCTCCCGGCTGACCACCATCACCCCTTCCACCTCAGGGATGTAGGTCACAATACACTCAAAACAGCCGCAGGCGGTCATGGGATTCTCCATGATGGAGTACATGGAGACCGTTTCTACCGTGCCGTGGGAGGCCTGCTTCGTGTACTCGATGGTGCCTTCCCAATAGCCCTTCTCTTCGTCATAGCACTTCCCCAGCTCAACGGGCTGATTGGGCCCGGTGGGGTCGATGTTATACGAGGCCTTGCAGTCCAACCAGTTGTACGCGCCGCACAGTCCCAAGCGCTCCGGGCTGACGATGCAGACATGGTCGGGCGCAAAGCTCTGGCACAGTGTGCAGGAATAGAAAACATCCACGGAGTCATCCGTCATATCCGCCAGACGCTTGTTGCGGAAATCGTACGCCTTTCGAGCTTCCTTCAGGTGCTCTTCGATGTCTTCCTTTTCCGTGTAAATGGTAACTTCCACCTTGTCCAATACGGCGCCGAAATTCCCATGCAGGCGGGCGTGAATGATTTTCCCGAAGTCCTCCAGTGTAAATCCCTTTTCAGCTGCGTTTTTGGAAATGCGGATCCAGGCGATGTCGCGCTGGCCGATATGCTGGACACCGGAGGCCCCGTTGAGGAAATCGTGGATCTGGCGTTCCAGGACCGGTTCAAAGTCCTTCTCCATCTCCCGGCCCGCCACTTTGACCACAATGCCCAAATCCATGGAGCCTTCTTCTTCCACATCCTCAAAACCATCGCCAATGACCTCGATCTTGCCGTCCATGACCTCATCCATATCAGCCATCTTCAAGTATTCAAAGGCCCGGGAATACTTCCCGCCAAACTCCACCCGCATGTCCGCCCGGCGGACCACCTCCCCCTCAAAGGCTGAACCGTAGGGGACAGGGACGGGCACTTCCGTGATCTTCAGCTTCACACCCCGGACCTCGATGCACTTCTGGACCAGCTTCTTGGCTTTTTCCTTGTCATCCTCGCCCTCAATTTGATTGAAGGGCATGCTGACCACATGTTCGTAGGTGGTGATTCCGGTGGGCAATATTTCGGGGATCACGGTGTCGGCGATGACGGGGAACCCGAAGTTGATCGCCCCTGCCGCGGCCGCATACTTCAAGTCATCCACTTCTCCCAAGGCCAGCACAAAAGCGAAGACGCGAGCCCGGTTGTAGAGGAGGATGTCCCGGGCGTTACCGGCTTTGATCCCGCCGAAGGTGAGAGCGGAGCGGGTGGCAAAACCCAGGGCATAGATCGCGCTCAGGGTGTCTGTCCCAAAGGGGACGGTGTAGGTGTCATACCCGAGCTCAACGCCCTCTTCCGTCAATTGATCGATGATGCTCCTCCCGTTCACGTTTCCGGACAGGAAGGTCAATATACTGCGCTGCTGCAGCTCGCGGACGATCTGCACCGCTGCCTTGTTGGAACGGGCAGCGCCGACGATGGCTGCAAAGCCCGGCATGCGCCCGTCCACCAGCTGAATGCCCCAGGAACGAAGCTGAATGTCATCGATGGGGCCGTTGAGATGGCCTTCGATGGACCCATCATCCCCCTCGTACTTCGTCCCCCCGGAGAGCTCAATCCCCGGATAAGGCTCCGGCTGTAAACCATACACGAAGCGGATCGCTTCGATCACCTCCGCAGCCAATAAAGTGGCCATGCCGCTGTCCAAGGTTTCACCCAAGTACGGCGTCCATTTCTGCTGGGAGGGGACGGGATGGAGCAGCTTGCGGGCTTGTTTCAGAATCGGTTTCAGCTGCCCCAGCGTTTTCACTTCTGATCCGGTCATGCCGTAGATCAAGGGTAAGTAATAGGCCGTGTTGGGGAATTCCACAGGGGTATCGGGCCCCTTTTCGGCAAGGGCTTTATGAAGCATGCTCTCCGCTTCAATCACCAGCGCGTTTGCGCCGCGTACGGCTCTTGATGCAATGTACTTAGACATGGATCAGCTCTCCTTCATTTCATTGGTGCGCCGTAAATCGCTTCCCGACGTTCTTCAAGAGGTAGTTCCTCAAGTTCAAGCATTCGTTTGTCGCCGCTCTGACCAAAGTTCGCAGGGTCGTATTTCTCCAAACCCAGTTCTTCGCGCTTCTTGTCAATGTGGTCCAAAGTGGCTTTGATCATCTCATCGACATCGGGGATGAACTCCAACTTCCCCCCGTACTTCTCTTCCCATCCCTCGCTGATCAAGCGGGAAACGATGTCGCTGTCAGAGACCCGGTCCGGCATGCCGCCCACCGGAGAGCTCCCGCCGAAGATGACGTAAGCCCCGGAGGCCACGCAGTAAGTGCCGATGGAGAGCGCTTTCTCGCTCATCCATTCCGGCGCCAACCCTACAGCCGGGATCTGGTCGATGTCGTCACCCAACCCGCCTTCTTCCACCATCTGGGTCAGCACGGTCAGGATGCGGCTGTTGTCCACGCAGGAGCCCATATGGAGCACAGGCGGCAGACCGGTGGCTTCACAGATCTCCCGCAAACCGGGTCCGACCTGGTCCAACCCGGCCTCGCCAAGCAGTAAGCCTTCTTTGGCATTGGCGATGGCCGAACATCCGGTCTCCACAACCAGGACATCTTCTTTAAGCAGCTCTTTGGTCACTTTGGTGTGCAGGAAATCGTGCTGTTCGCGGGGGTTATTGCAGCCCACTACCGCCGCCACCCCGCGAATGCGTCCCGAGATAATGGCATCGTTCAAAGGCCGGAACGAAGCCCGGTAGGAGCCGCCCAGCGTGTAGTTAATATATTCGTGCGAGAAGCCAGGGACGAGTTCTTCTTTCCCCTCCGGGATATGGACCTCCCCCCGGTTCTTGAAGTTATCAATGCCCGCTTTGAGGATCTCTTTGGCGATGCTCAGCGCCCTGTGCTCATCAAACTCGATGTGGGTGGCATCTGTGATTTTCACTTTGGGTGAGGTGGTGATGATCTTGGTGTGGAAATTCTCCGCCAACCCAACCAGGGCCTGCATGATGCACTGCACATCCACCACCATGGCTTCCACCGCGCCGGTCAGGATGGCCAACTCCTGCTGCAGGAAGTTCCCGGCAGCCGGAATGCCCTGGCGCATGAGGATTTCGTTCGCCGTGCAACAGATGCCGGACAGGTTGACCCCTTTTGCGCCCGCCTTCTTGGCATATTCAATGATCTCCGGATCCTGAGTGGCCGCCACGATCATCTCGCTCAAGGTCGGCTCATGTCCGTGAACCACCACATTGACCATATCTTCCTTTAATACGCCCAGATTGGCTTCCCCCAAAATTGGGGCCGGCGTGCCGAAGAGGATGTCGGAGACATCGGTGGCGATCATGCTTCCGCCCCAGCCATCGGACAGCGCGGTGCGAATGGCGTGCTGGAGGATGTGTTCGGGTTCCTGATCATCGCCGATGTGGGTGCGGTGGAGCGCCTCCACCACCTCCCGGTCGACGCCCCGGGGCAGCACCCCCTGCTTCTCCCATATTTTCTTGCGCTCTTCTGGAGCGCGGGCTACCGGGGCGATCACACCTTTTTGCTGCCCGAATTGGGCGATGTATAAATCCGCCAAATCAACCGCGATCTCGTTGGGCGAGCGCCCCTCCACGGGGATGTCGTAGGTCGCCGCCAGGGTGCGCAGCTTGGCTACATCACGGATCACATACCCTTCCGCCTCCCCTTGGGCCGCTTCTTTAAGCGTAAAGGCCATATCGCGCCCATGGTCGGAGTGCGCGGATGCCCCCGAGGAGATGGCTCTCAGCAGGTTGCGCGCCTGGATGGTGTCGATCGTCGCCCCGCAGACGCCCACATCTCCATCCTTGGTCAACCGGCAGGGGCCCATCCCGCAGTTCTTGCAGCACATCCCAGCCCCCCCGATATTGCACGGTGCCATCTGGTCGGCACGGCTAAAAGCAGTCTCCAACCCGAGCTCTTCGGCGCGGGTTAAGATCTCTTGCGATGTGGGGTCAACGCTTTGTTCTTCCGGGGTGCGACCTTTCTTCCTAGCCATCATCTTCCTCCTCATCCACGTCTAAAGTCTTTGGTTCCAGGGGACCAAATCCCGGGCAAGGCCATAAGGGCCGCCCTTCGTAGGGGACCGTCTGCCGGAACCCAACCGTATGTTTGGTTTGGGCGTAGGCTTCCGTGTGCCGGAAATACGCCTTTTCTTTTTGTTCCGTTGCTGGGATCGATGGTTCCTCAGGCAACAGCAAATCTCCGGTGTAACCCGCTTCTTCAAGGGTTTTAGTCATCTGCTCCGGAGTGACTTGGTCAGGGTCATAATCTACTTCTAGAAGATGAAAACTGCTGCTGGCATAGACCTCTTCCACCCCTTCCATATCAAAGAGGAGGCGCCTGACATGGATGACATGGTGATCACCATACATGGCGGGCAGTTCAAGGGATAACCTTTCCATATTCTTCTCCTTATGCAAACGATGGAAGCTGAAAGTCCTTCCTCCCAAGACGATTTAAGGCAAAGAGGAACCTCCCAGCTCGTTTGTCAACGACCTAGATCAGGTCTCCTCATCATTTTTAAGTAAAGCGGTTCCCAGGGACCTCGTCCTACACATAAAAAGGCTTGATGTGGATCGTGTAGGGCAACCATGGTACCTTTTTTTCGGGTGCCCGGGTAACGCGTATCACCCATATCTTTCATTCAGTTTTATCACCAACGGATTTGGAGTACGCTCTGCTTAACGCTCAATGAGTATACCAGCCTTTTCCATTATATTACATAGTAGATTATCAAAGAAAACTATGATATTACTCATACTTCTCAACGCCAATTTACCTGATTTTAATCCGGGCAGGTTTGTGCGGCAACCGCTGCTCTGGCAGCCCCATATGATAAAATCGGTATCCAGGAGCGTAATGTAACCTTTTCCATCCTATCGCATCTAAATGAGTGAAAGACAAACCACAGAAGAGCATATTTCAATACAAGCCTTACGGGAAGGAGACCGGGCTGAATTTGCCAAGGTGGTGGATGCCTATTCGGAGAAGATGTACCGGCTGGTCCTGAAAATGCTCCGCAATCAGCAGGACGCCGAAGACGTCCTCCAGGAAACCTTCATCAAAGCCTTCCATGGATTCGAGGATTTTCGGGGCAATTCCAAAATCTCGACCTGGTTGTACCGCATCGCCACCAATGAAGCCTTGATGTTCCTCCGCCAAAAAGAGGACCCGAAGATTTCCATCGACAAGGAAGCGCTTGCGGACGATGGGCAAACGTATACCCCGACCAAAATCGTCGATTGGTGCTGCCTTCCGGAAGAGGAATTACTGTCCTCGGAAGCCATGGATTACCTTGACCGGGCTGTGAACCAGCTTTCGGAATCCATGCGGGTCACCTTTCTGCTCCGGGATGTGGAAGGCCTTTCTACCCGGGAGACCGCGGAAGTGCTGGACATCTCGGAAGCCGCGGTGAAAACCCGGCTTTCCCGGGCCCGGATGCACTTGCGGGAACGTCTGTCAGGATATTACGGGCAAAAGTTGGCGTCCACCCCCATTGACACCCCACATCGAGGACAGAATGCGCTGGAGGGGAACTGACCATGAACAAGGAAAGAAATTGCCAGGAATTAGTGGCCTATCTATCAGATTATATTGATGACAACTTAGAAAACGAAGCCTTGTGCGACGAGATCGAACAGCACGTCGAAGCCTGTGAAAATTGCCGCATCGTGGTGGACACCTTGAAGAAGACCCTGTACCTGTATCAGACCTCAGCGGAGCAGACGGTCCTGCCTGACCAGGTCCGGGATCGATTGTATCAGCGCCTGGATTTGGAGGAATACCTATCTGCCAACCAAAGCGCTTGACCAAGGCCTTCCTGATCAATAAACAGGGAAGGGCAGTCAGCACTGCGTGCCTGAGATTAATGGAAATTAAATTCCCCGTAACCTTTTCCCTTGACTTGCATCTAAATGAATGAAGAAGGCAAAAAGCGTGTTTTTATTGGTAAGGACTTGCCTTCTCCTCCTCATCAAGAGGATGAATGCCAGTTCGAATCCGCCCGTGGTCAAACACCACCACGGGCGGTGAACTGTCAGATTGAATATGGGTGAAGTAAAGTCAATTAAAAGGAGTCATCAAGATGGAAAATTTATTGGATGAAGAAGTCATCGGACAGGTCAAAGAAGCCTTTCAAGGATTAAAAGGAGACGTGCGCATCCTGTTTTTTGAAGGAGAGAATTGCGAGTACTGCGCCGATACCCAGCAGCTGGTGGAGGAGGTAGCGGGCGTTTCGGACAAAATCGAACTGGAGGCATATCACCTGGATCAGGACCAGGATATCGCCCAGAAGTACAACGTGGACAAAACGCCGGGGCTGGTCATCGCCTCTCAAAATGGGTCGGAGCCGGTGGACCATGGGATCCGATACGCAGGCATACCTGCGGGTCACGAGTTCAGTTCTCTGATCCAAGCCTTGCTCATGGTCTCCTCCGGGGAGTCGAATCTGAAGGAAGACACCCTGGCGTACCTGAACGGCCTTGAGGAACCGGTCCACCTTCAGGTATTCGTCACTCCCTCCTGCCCCTATTGTCCCCGGGCGGTGTTCCTGGCTCACAGCCTGGCTTTCGCCAGCGACAAAGTGCAGGCGGAGATGGTCGAGGCCTCGGAATTCAGAGAATTGACGAACAAATATAATGTGAGCGGTGTTCCGGATACATCCATCAACCACGGCGCTGGCCGGGTGGTGGGAGCGGTGCCGGAAGAAGATTTGATCGCTGAGATTGAGAAAGCGCTCGCATCTTAATTATTAGACGTACGTGGTGAGCTTATGAAACCCAGCAAGAAGAGAAAATTCCCGCATGTCATCGTCTTCAGCACCCCTTCCTGCCCCCACTGCAGGCAGGCAAAACGATACCTTCGCCAGAACGAAGTCCCCTTCAAGGATGTCGATGTCTCCCGGGATCAAGCCGCAGCCCGGGATATGGTCCGCAAGAGCGGGCAGCGAGGAGTGCCGGTGATCGACATCGGGGGAAAAACCATCGTCGGCTTCAACCGGCGTAAGATCGACAAGGAATTAGACCTCTAAAAGGTGATTCAAAACACAGGGAAACCAGCCGAACAAATTAGGCCTGGCTTCAGAGAGGTCAAACAGAAGTATGAAGAAGACATCCCCTGCAACCGGAAAACGCCTCCTCCCCTACCTGCTGGGAGGGGGAGCGCTGATCCTCATCGTCACGGGGGGAATCATCTTAGGACTCAGCCAAACCGGTCAGGCTGCTGACCCAGTCGAAACAGAAGCGGGAATCATCTTTCCCCCAGCGCGCATCAACCGACCTGCGCCGGATTTGTCCCTGGAATCCCTAGATGGGAATCCAGTCTCTTTGGACGAACTCCAAGGGGAGGTGGTTCTGGTCAATAACTGGGCCACCTGGTGCCCGCCGTGCCGAGCGGAGATGCCGGAGCTGAACGCCTATTACCAGGACCACAAAGGCGAAGGGTTTTTGGTCGTGGCCATCGAGGCGGGAAGCCCCCGCAGCGATGTGGAGGCCTTTGTGGAGGGGGAAGGGATCGCCTTCCCGGTCCTGCTGGACCCGGGAAGCAAAGCCCTGAAAAGTTTCCAAAACGCAGCCCTGCCCAGCTCATACGTCATTGACAGGCAGGGCATCTTGCGGTTAACATGGACGGGAGCCATCAATCGAGCCACATTGGAAAGATTTGTCAATCCCCTCCTGGAGGAATGAGCATGAAAGCGTCAGTTACATGGAAAGGGAACTTATCTCTTACGGGAACAGCGGATTCGGGTTTTGAGCTCCCCCTGGGGGCGGACCCTGCGGTGGGCGGGGAGGACGACGGGTTCCGCCCCATGGAACTCATGGCTCTCAGTCTGGCGGGCTGCACAGCGATGGACGTGATCTCCATCCTGCAGAAAAAACGCCAGCAAATCACCGCGTATGAAGTCAAGGTGGATGTGGAACGGGCGGAAGAGCATCCCAAGGTATTCACGGAAGCGAGGATCGAATACCACGTGACCGGCACGGGGGTCAGCGAGCAGGCCGTCGTGCGTTCCATCGAGCTTTCCGCCACCCAATACTGCCCGGCCCAAGGGATGCTGGATGAGGTCATGCCCATCCAGTTGAAATATTACATATATGAAGATCAAAGCGATGGGGGAGTAGAGCTGGTGGCCGAGGGGGAGTACAGCGCCTAAGAGGGGGTTGTTCTACCTCATCAATGATCTTGATCGAAGTGTTCCAGATATTCCTCTCCCTTTGACTTATCGCGCTGAATGATAATCAGCGCTTCCACCGGTTTGTTACCCGCATTTTGCCAGCGGTGAAGAAGGGAGGAATCAATCATCAAGGAATCCCCAGGCTCCAGCAGATAGGCCCTTTTTTTCACCAAATAAAGCAGCTGCCCCTTGACACAAAACACGAATTCCTGGCCTGGATGATGCACTTCGGATCCGCTTTTTGCGCCCGGTTCCATAATTAAGTACAAAGAATAAAAGTTACCCCCCGGAAATCCTGGAGCCAGGTTCGCTAGTGCCCCTTGCGATATATCCGTAAATTTCCTCTGCCAGGTTTTGGTATACGAGATTTCCGGCCTCACGGGTAATTCATCGTAAAATTGAACGGTCTCGATACCAGATAATCCCCGCGGCGAAACATTTCCCCCAACATAAAAAATCACCCAGCCCCTTCGGTTCTCACATCGAGGTTTCTTTGGATGCGTTCCATGACATCCGGTGTGTGCAGCTGGCTCTCCAGGATCGCGGTCAGGTAGTAGCCCAGGACCCCTTCCAATTCCGGTTTCAGCTCCTGCGGTATCTGCAATGCTTTAAGCTCGTGATAGGGAGAGCGCTGCAAGTGGCGCAAATATTTCAAAGCTCGCGATGTGATCGGCCGCCGTCTGGAGAGGGATACCCCTTCCGCACACCTCGGGCAGATCACCCCACCCAGGGCCCCCGAAAAATGCTGGTCCTCTTCCACAATCTCCCTCTTGCACTCAACACAGCGGAATAGTTGAGGGCGAAACCCCACGTGCTCCAAAAGCCTCAGCTCATAATAGCGCAGGACCATATCCGGCGAGTCCCCCCTGCTCAACCGCTCCAGAGTGGCCACTAAAAGCTTATATAAAGGGAGGTTGGATCCTTCCTCATACGTGAAGGCATCCAGTAATTCTACGGCGTAAGATCCATACCCGATCCCGGTCAAGGACTGGCGCAGGGGTTCATAGTCATTGATCACTTCCGCCTGGGTAAGGATATGCAGGTTTCGACCTTTGGCGATCAGCAGGGAAGAGCGCATGAACATCTCCACATGGCCCGATTTCTTGGATTGGGGATCCCGGACTCCCTTGGCGATCACGCTCACCCGCCCCATCTTGCGGGTGAAGATGGTCAGCAAACGGTCCTTTTCGCCGAAATCGCGGCGGCGTAAAATGACACCTTCCGTGCGGATGGACCGATGACGGGACGCCATATCTTTTCCTGTTCACAGATAATGATCGGAAACCTTGGACAGTCTGTATAAACGATAAAAACCTGAGGACATTATAAACGATGGTCCTGGAAATAGATAAACCTCCGAGGTTTTGTAGGAAAGTTCCCTCAACCTCGGAGGTTTGCTTTTTCAGTAGGGGGTTTTCTAATCCTGGTAGACTTCCTTTTTCAGTTCCGCGATGTAAGGCAGGGTGCGGAGCCGATCCGCGTAATCCAAACCGTAGCCTACCACCCAAACATCCGGGATTTCGAAGCCCAAGTAATCCAAAGGGACTTCCAAGTGCTCCCGATCCTTTTTAAACAAAGTACACGTTCTCAATGAGGCCGGTTTGCGGCCTTTCAACGTATTATAAAGGTAGCTCATGGTTTGGCCGGTATCCACAATATCTTCGACGATGATCACGTGTTCATCTTTGATCGGTTTGCGCAGGTCAAGAATAAGCCGGACAGCCCCATTGGGCGTAGTCCGATCCCCATAACTGGAAAGGGACATGAAATCCACCATGTGAGGGACGGAGAGCTTGCGCGTCAAATCGGCCAGGAATATGAATGCCCCTTTCAAGATCCCGATCAATACCACCCGCTGGACGTCGGCGTAATCGGCATCAATCTCCGCAGCCAATGTTTTCACCCTCTCCTGGATTTCCTCTGCTGTCAGCATTACGCGTTCGAGATCTGGGTGTAAATCCTCCATTGAACCTCCACAACGTTGAACCGGATGTTCCCCTGGTGACTATACCATACTCTGGTATCTAAAGACATTAAGGTTTATATAATTCACAGAAAATCGCCTACTCTCCCCCCCCCTTCTTTCGCGCTCGCAAAGCGACCCAATCCCCCTCTTTTGGCCGCGAAACGAGCTCAAACCCCTCTCCCTCCAAGAGGTCCAGAATATCATGAGCCTGCTCTGCCAACATCCCTGAGAGGAGCAGGTCTCCCCCGGGCTCAACGCAGGAAGCCAGACCCTCCTCAAACAGCTGCTGCAGGACAGGTGCGATGATATTGGCGCATACCAAAGGCGCTTTACGGAGGTTAAAATCCCCCTTGCGGAGCTCGGGGACAGATCCGCGGCGGATATCGACCCGATCCTGGACGCCATTTTCCATGAGGTTAGTGATCGCGACCTGTACCGCCGTTTCGTCGGTATCCAGACCTAAAACGTAGGGCACGCCCAATTTGGCCGCGGCAATGGACAGAATCCCAGATCCGCAGCCGATATCGATCATGGCCTGGGGCTGATCTTCTTTTTCGTTGAGGACCGCTTCAACCAGGATCATGCTCAATTGCGTGGTGGGATGCGTACCGGACCCGAATGCCATCCCGGGAGAGATGAAGATGGGTTCGCGCTTTTGATCCGGAGAGGTCATCCAGGACGGGACCACGATAAGACGGGTGCCGATGGGAATGGGACGATATTTTTTCCGCCAGGTTGTTCGCCAATCCTCCGCTTTAAGGGGCTGGAATAAGGGCTCAGGTAGCGCTTCAATCTGGCTTAAGTGCCACAGCGCCCGCTTAATCTCCTCCTGACGTTCCTGGAGCCAGGCATCCCTGTGGATGTACCCATAAACCTTCACCATCCCAGACAGCCCCGGCGCATCTTCCTCAACCCCCTCCCCCACCTGCTCCATCACTACCCCTTCGGATAAATGCTCCGAGAGCAGAGAGGCCACCGGCTCCGCCAATTCCCCGTTGACGAGCAAGCTGACCTCCACCCACACCTGTTCTTCCTTCTCTTTCTTCATATCAAAATGGTGCAAACCTCAGCGCCACCGCCTTGACTTGCACCAATATTTCCCTTCCTATCTCAAAAGCCCTTACCCACTCAAGACATTTTTCAAACGGTCGAAGAAACCCCGTTCTTGAGGCAGGACTTCGCTGTCCATTTTTTCCGCCAGCTGCTCGAACAGTTCTCTTTCTTCCTCATCTAACTTTTCCGGGATGCGCACATTGACGACCACCAGCTGGTCTCCTCGGCCGTCATTGCGCAAGCGGGGGACACCCTTTCCGCGCATGCGGATCACGCTGCCTGGTTGGGTCCCCGGCGGGATTTTCAACTTCACATCCCCATCCACCGTGGGCACTTCAACCTTAGCACCCAATGCGGCCTGGGCGATGTTGACATCGAGATCGAGGAGGATGTCATGATCCCTGCGCCGGAAGTATTTATGAGAACGGACACGAATCAAGATATACAAATCTCCGGGAGGACCATTGTTCTCACCCGGCTGGCCCTCGCCGCTCAAGCGGATGCGCGTCCCGTCATCCACGCCGGCGGGAACGCTGACCTTCTTCTTCCGCATCTTGCGCTCCGTCCCTTTTCCGTGGCAGGTGGGGCAGGGGGTATCAATGGTCTTCCCATCCCCATTGCAGGTCGGGCAGGTGGTCACCTGGACCATGGAGCCCAACAAGGTTTGCCTGGTCTGCCTGACCTCCCCTCGTCCCCCACATTGGGGACAGGTTTGGGGAGATGTGCCGGGCTTTGCTCCTGAGCCGCTGCAGTTGCTGCAGGTCTCATCCCGGGTGATCTCGATTTCCTTTTCCGCACCAAATATTGCCTCTTCAAAATCTAAGGTCAGCCGATATTGCAAATCGGCCCCACGACGGGGAGACGTGCGCCGCCTCGTCCGGGACCGACCTCCAAACCCGCCAAACCCAAAGAGATCCCCCAAAATGTCTTCAAAGTCAGAGATATTGGCGCTCCAATCCATTCCCCCATTGGCGGCTTTCACACCTTGGTGACCAAACCGGTCATATGCAGCCCGCTTTTCTTCATCTGAAAGCACGCCATAGGCTTCGTTGATCTCTTTGAAGCGCTCCTCCGCGTCGGGGGAATCATTGACATCCGGGTGGTACTTCCTCGCCAACCTGCGAAAGGCATTGCGAATGTCATCTTCGGAGGCGTTTCTGGATATGCCCAAGACCTCGTAGTAGTCACGTTTGGCCATGTAATTACTCTACCTGCTGATAAACAAAGGAACTTACCGTTGCCTGTACATTATACCGAAACGCGGGGAGCCCAAAAGGGACATCCCCGGCTTCGGTGATTGGACATTTTATACACTATTTTCGTCGTTTACCCGAGGATTTAGACGTCTTCGAATTCGCCTTCTACGACGTCCTCGTCATCCTCCGTCCCTTTGGATTGGCCCTCTGCGGCGGCTTCTCCGGGCATGCCGCCAGGGGCTCCACCTGCTTCCCCTTGCTGGTACGCAGCAGCGCCGATCTTCTGCAGGGATTGAGACAAGCTCTCCGTCAGCTCATTCAAACGAGCGGGGTCCGAGTCCTCTTGATCTTTTTCCAAAGCTGTCCGGATTTCTTCGATCTTGGCCTCCACCTCGCTCTTCGCATCGGCGGGCACCTTATCTCCCAGATCTTTCAGGGTCTTCTCCGCCGTGTAAGCCATGTTATCCGCGTTGTTGCGGGCCTGGATGCGTTCCTTGCGGCGCTTGTCCTCTTGGGCATGGGCCTCAGCTTCCTGACGCATGCGTTCCACTTCCTCATCGCTCAACCCCGAGGAGGCTTCAATGGTGATGTTCTGGCTCTTGCCGGAGGCCTTGTCCTTCGCGGTGACCTCGAGAATGCCGTTGGCGTTGATGTCAAAGGTAACCTCAATCTGGGGCACACCCCGAGGTGCGGGGGGAATGCCGTCCAGGATGAAGCGGCCCAGGGACTTGTTGTCGCTGGCCATAGCCCGTTCGCCCTGCAAGACATGGATCTCCACCTGAGTCTGGTTATCACTGGCCGTGGAGAAGGTCTGCGTCTCCCGGGCAGGGATGGTGGTGTTGCGCTCGATAAGCGGGGTCGCTACGCCGCCCAGCGTCTCCACTGAGAGGGTCAGCGGGGTGACGTCCAAGAGCAGCAGGTCATCCACCTCGCCGCCCAGAACACCCGCTTGAATAGCAGCGCCTACAGCCACTACCTCATCCGGGTTGACCCCTTTATGAGGGGTTTTGCCGAAGAAATTGGACACTTTCTCCTGCACCGCCGGCATGCGGGTCATCCCCCCCACCAGGACCACCTCATCGATATCCTCCGGCTTGAGGTCCGCATCCTCCAGAGCCTGCTTCACAGGACCCATGGTCTTTTCTACCAAATCGTCCGTGAGCTGTTCCAGCTTGGCGCGGGTGACCTTCATGACCAGGTGTTTCGGGCCAGAAGCGTCCGCGGTGATATAAGGTAGATTGACTTCCGTCTGCTGTGTGGTGGAGAGTTCAATCTTAGCTTTCTCGGCCGCTTCCTTCAAGCGCTGCAGCGATTGACGCTGCTCTCGCAAGTCAATGCCCTGCTCCTTTTTGAATTCGTCCGCCAGGTAGTTAATCAGCCTCTCATCGAAATCGTCCCCACCCAGGAAGGTGTCGCCGCTGGTGGATCGCACCTGGAAAACGCCTTCGCCGACGTCCAAGATGGAAATGTCGAACGTGCCGCCGCCCAGGTCGTAGACGGCGATGACCTCGTTCTGCTTCTTGTCCAAACCGTAGGCCAGCGAAGACGCCGTGGGCTCGTTAATGATGCGCATGACTTCCAGACCGGCGATCTTCCCCGCGTCTTTCGTCGCGTTGCGCTGGCTGTCATTGAAGTATGCCGGCACGGTGATCACCGCTTTGCTGACCGGCTCTCCCAAATACTCCTCCGCATCCGCCTTGATCTTCGACAAGATCATGGCTGAGATTTCGGGGGGAGAATATTCTTTATCCCCCATGACCACGCGCACATCTCCATTGGGGGCTTTCTTGACTTCGTAGGAGACCATTTCCCGCGCTCGTTCGCATTCCGGGCTGTCATACTTGCGTCCCATGAACCGTTTGATGGAATTAACCGTGTTCTCAGGGTTGATCACGGCCTGGTTGCGCGCGGGCCGCCCCACGATACGCTCCCCGTTCTTATTCACCGCGACCACAGAGGGAACCAGACGATCTCCCTCTGCTGAAGGGATAATGGTCGGTTCTCCCCCTTCCATCACCGCGGCAGCTGAGTTTGTCGTTCCTAGGTCAATGCCGATAATTTTTGCCATAGTCTAATCCTCCAAAAGTTTGATTTTCGATTGATTGGTTCCGAAATAAATGCTCTCACTCATATGCAATGTCCTAAAAACTTTACGCCGCGACACGGACAAGCGCCGGGCGCAGGATCCTATCTCCCATTACATACCCTTCTTGAAGCACTTCGATAATTTCTCCACTTTCATACTTGTCGTTTTCTTCCTTAAACACAGCCTCATGGCGGGTGGGGTCGAACATCTCCCCTTCCGCTTCCATGGGTTCCACCCCTTCCTTTTCCAACATGAGCTGCAATTTCTTATAAATCAGTTCAATGCCTTCCGCCCATTTGGCGCCCTCACCGGATTGCGGACGATCTTGCAGGGCCCGACCCAAATCGTCGGAGATGTCTAAATACTCTTTGATGATTTCCCCTTTCGCCCTTTCATACATCTGCTCTCTTTCGCGCATGATCCGCTTCTTGTAATTGGCGAATTCTGCCCGGGAACGCTGCCATCCATCAAGGTACTCCTGGGCTTTTTCCTCGCTTTCATCCAGCGAGGCTTTTAACGCTTCGACCTCATCTGCCGACAATTCAGCCATCTCTTCGGATGAGACCCCCTCTTCCTCCTCGACGATCTCCACATCCGCTTCCCGGATTTGCTTTGCATCCTCTTCCTGAATCTCATCTTCCCTTTCTGCCGCATTGTCCGTAACGTCTACTTTTTTCTTCTTTGCCATGCTTCTTCACCACTCCTCACTTGTCAAAGATCAACTAGAAATCGATTCCGAAAGCAGCTCGCTCATCAAATCGGATACAAACCGTACTGCAGAGACGCTCCGGCTGTAGGACATACGCATGGGGCCGATCACGCCCACTGCGCCCATGGCATGGTTTACCGTGCCGTACCGGGCCAGAATGACCGAGCAGTTCTGGAGCTCTTCCCAGTTGCCCTCCCCCCCGATAATGATCTGGACGCCGTTGCTGTCCCGCTCGAAGATCGTCTTGGACAGCAAATCATCCAGCACCGAGCGATCTTCAAAAAGACGGAGGGTTTTTTGTGCCACGACGGGGTCTGCAAATTCGGGCTCAGACAAGACGTTGGTCAATCCGTCCCGATAGACATTTCCGGTGGAGACCGTTTCCGAATCCTCAATTTCCTCCAGGATCACGGAAAGGACCTCACGCTCCACTTCGTCTTCTGTTTCCTCCATCATTAAGCGGATGGCATGGATGTCCTTCGCGTTTCCCTCTCGATTGATGGCCTCCGCCACGGCACTCAACCGCTGTTGAGGGATCTGCTCATCAAACACCAATGTCTGCTGCCTGACCTCCCCGCCTTCTAAGACATAAACCAAGAGGACCTGGCGCCCCCGCGTAGCCAACAAAGCCAGATGGTTTAGTTTGGCCTTATCGATATGCAGCGCGGTCACCAAAGAAGCCCCCTGCGTTTGATTTGCTAACACAGATGCGGACAGAGAAAGCCAATCATCCACATCGTGACGGGCTTGGTAAAACTGGTGCCGGATCATCTGTTGGATATGAGTCGGCAATTCCGCCGGTCCCATCAACTGTTGGACATAGAACCGGTATCCTTCCCGGGTCGGGATGCGCCCCGCAGATGTATACGGCTGTTTAAGGTACGCGTGTTCCGTCAGGACCGCCATCTCATTTCTGGCCGTGGCAGAGCTGAAATCCAAGCGGTACTGCTCTACCAATCGCCCCGAACTGACCGGCTCGGCTGTGTCCACATATTCTCGTACCACCAGCGCCAGAATAAGCTTCTGGCGTTCCGTCAATGTGTCCTTCATAAACTCGCTTTTTAGCACTCTCAACCGGAGAGTGCTAACAACGATTGTTATCTTAGCATGATGGGAATTAGCAGTCAAGCAGGGAAAGTGCTAAAGGGGATGTTCTAACAGAAAGTTAACACATCCACATTTCCCCCATGGCCCCCCATTCACGATTCTTCGTCACCTTCCCCTTCCCGTAGCGTGTCCAGGAAAGCCTCATCCTCTTCGGAGAGGTCCGCCTTCTGAAGCAGTTCCGGACGCCGCTGCCAGGTCCGGCGCAGCGCTTGTTCGCGCCGCCAGCGGGCGATGCGCGCGTGGTGCCCGGAGCGGAGCACTTCAGGCACGCGCCAACCCCGAAATTCCGCCGGGCGGGTGTAATGAGGATGCTCCAGCAAACCCGCGGCGTGGGAATCCTTCTCCGCCGCCTGCGGGTCGCCCAACACGCCGCTGATCAAACGGGTCAGGACGTCGATCAACACCAAAGCGGGCAGTTCACCCCCGGTCAACACGTAATCCCCAATCGAGATTTCGTGGGTCACCAGATGTTGACGCACGCGTTCGTCGATGCCTTCATAATGCCCGGCCAGCAAGGCCAGGTGAGAGTGTTCGCTCAATGCGGCCGCCTTATCCTGTGTTAAGCGCTCCCCTTGGGGCGTCATCAAAATGACCGGACACCGGGGAGGGCTGCCGACCACTTCCTCAACAGCACGGAAAATCGGTTCGGGCTTCATCACCATACCCCCGCCCCCTCCATAAGGCAAATCATCTGTGACGTGATGCTTGTCGGTGGCCCAGTCCCGGATGTTATAGAGATTAACCTCCAGGTAGCCTTCCTCCTGCGCCCGCTTGAGGATGCTGCTGTTGAGATAAGGCTCAAAAACCTCAGGGAAAAGGGTAAAGACGTCGAAGCGCATGCTGTCATTCTAGCGGACAGGGTTCGGTTGCGCAAGGTGCGAAAACAGGGCCCATCCGCCTTATGAGGACATCAGCGTGTTCTAAAAAGGACAAGATCCCCAAATTGGGGATCTTGTCCTTTCCAGATGAGCTCCGCATAGGCGATTTCCTTCCTCCTTGACTCACATTTCCCGCCGGTGGTAAGATGGGCATATGTACCTCAACGGCAGCAAATGGAAAATGACCAAAAAACCTCCCAAACGGTCTAAGCCGTGGCGGATCATCTTTTTACTGCTGTTAATCGCAGGCGCTGTTTACTTTAATCAAACCGTGGTTCCGGCCACAGAACCCTTATTCATATCCACCCCCACCCCGACGCCCAATCCTGAGTCCTTCGTCAACAAAGCGGAAGACCTCTTTAAAGAAGGGAAACTAAGCCAGGCCATAGAAGCCTACAAAGAAGCCATTTTGCATCAACCTGAGGATTCTTCCTTGTACGTCGAACTGGCCCGCACGCAAATCTTGGCCGGGCAGCCGGAGAAAGCTTTGGAAAACGCGGAATTGGCGCTCCTCCGCAACCCGGAGAATCCCCTGGCCCATACCATGAAGGCCTGGGCGCTGGATTTCTTGGGCGAAGTGATCAAGGCGGAAACCACCATAGAGAAAGCCATCCAGCTAGCGGATAAAAACGCCTTGGCTCACGCCGTCTACGCTGAAATCCTGATCGATAACCAGGAATACGAAGCTGCCAGCGAGGAATCCATGCGGGCCTTGGAATTGGGACCCGATCTTCTGGAGACCCACCGCGCGCGAGGGTACGTGTTGTACTGGACCGGGAATTATGAGGAAGCCATCCGCGAGTACAATCGCGCGCTGAGCATCAATAATGCCATCCCCAACCTGCATCTCATGCTGGGATACTGTTACATGGCCAACAAGGATTACGACCAGGCGGTGAAAGCCTTCAGCCAGGCCAACGCCCTCAACCCTGAGGACCACATCCCGGAGTTTGAGATTTCCCGCATCTATCTGCTGGAAGGCATGTACAACAAAGCCATCCAGTACGCGGAGCTGTCTGTGGAAGATGCCCCTTCCAACGCTATGATGCACGGGAATCTGGGCGTGTTATACGCCAGGAATGGGGATAACACCAAAGCTTTACAGCATCTGGAGCTTGCCGTTCGAGGGGGTACCACGGAAAACGGGGATGTCGTGGAAGGTGTACCGCTATCCTACAAACCCCGGGTGATCGAGATTTTCTCATCGTACAGCCTCGCCTTAGCTCGCACGGACCAATGCGACCAGGCGGTGCCCATTTTCCAGACCATGCTCAGCCAGGTCGGAGAGAACGAGATCGCGGTCGCCAATGCCAATGAGGGTTTGAGTATCTGCCAGGAAAATCTGGAGGCAGGGACCGCCGAGCCCTAATCAGTTTCTCCTCCCCAACCATTCTCAATGGATACCCCATTCCCTTTTGAAATCACAGTTATTTGAAAGAGTTAAAATCATCGTTCATGGATCAAAAATTACACGGGAAACGCCCCACATATCGCCATGATAAAACAAACCTGAACCTGCCCCGGATCGGGTTCCTCCTGGCCCTCATCCTGGGCGGCTTGTGGTTTGCCTATGAGGTGGATAAAGATGACGGCCGTTTTGATCCCCTCTTCATGCCCACCCCCACCGCGACCCGGACCGTGAATTCCCTCCTTCAGGAGGCGCAAGCTTACTTTGAGGCAGGGAAGATCTACATCCCTGACGACGATGATGAGAATACCTCCGATGACAAGGATGCCATCGACGCCTATCGAGAAGTGCTCAAACACCATCCTGATAACGCCCTGGCAAGAGCGGAACTGGCCCGTCTTCTGACCTATTCCTCCAGCCTGCTCTCCACCACAGAAGAACGGACCGAACGCCTGGCCCTTGCCCGCCAGGAAATTGAACAAGCGGTCCAGGACGCCCCCGACGACAGCACCGTGCAGGCCATCAAAGCCTTGGTGCTGGACTGGAGCGCCACCTCCACAGCGGCAACGGTGGAAGAACAACAAAGGTGGCTTGCTGAAGCCGAGCAAGCTGCGAACCTGGCCATCAACCGGGATCCCAACAACAGCATGGCCCTGGCCTTTTACGCGGAAGTCCTTTTAGACCAGGGGCAAAAAATCCAGGCCCTGGAAAACGCCCGGCTTGCGGTAGAGCAGGGACCGGACCTGATGGATACCCACCGGGTCTACGGCACGGTCCTGGAGACTTTGGGGGAATACCGCAGCGCGATCGAAGAATTTAAACGAGCTGCTGAGATCAATCCCAACTTGACCTTTCTCCACATCCGCATTGGGGTCATCTACCGGGCCCTCAAGGTCTACGACACCGCGCTGGAGTACTTTGCCAAAGCGATCTCCATCAACAAATCAAACGGGGTGGAGGACCCCCTTCCTTACATCGCCATCGCCAAAACCTATTCGCGGATGGGTGAATTCTTCATCGCCGCCCGCAACGCTGAGAAGGCCATTGAGATCAACCCCTACAACGCGAACACGTACGGGCAGCTGGGGGACATTTACGTTCGCTCCCGAAACTACGAGGGCGCGGTCCCTGTCCTCAAATGCGCGGTGGAGGGATGTACGGCAGAGGAAAACGAAGTGGGGGGCGTGGCGGTGGAACCCTTGGCGTTGACGAATTACGATGTCGCTTACTATTACGCCCGCTATGGATCCACCCTGGCCGCCTTAAGCCGCCCGGAGGACAACCACTGCCCCAAGGCCATGGATGTCTTGAACACACTTGAAGACGCATATGGGGGGGACCCAACTTTAATGGACATCATCAACGAGAACAAAGCGATTTGCGACATGCTCCAGGGCGCTTCGGCCCCTTAACCCGCAGCCCCTCCCCTCCCTCCGCTGATGGAAACGCCAACTCGATCGAAGAGGTCATGATCCCGGCGACGTCCTCGTCGCAGCGCCTTCCCTCCCCATGCAGGCCAGCACCCAACCCGTATTAATTCCCTTTTCCTCAGAATTTTATAAGAATCATATAAATAAACTTGCCACTCGCTTGACTTTCATTTGGAAGCCAGTTATCATATTTTTCGCTGGTTAGCAGTCAGGTTCTTTGACTGCTAAGTTTTAGTCAGTGGCCAGGTGGTGAACCGATCCCCACTGACCCAACAAAGGTAATAAAAATATCATATTTGATACTTCGTTTACATACTTAGTTTGAAGGAGTAGAAATCTATGGCTGGAAAGCGAATCGTCTTTTCTGAAGAAGCCCGGAGAAAACTACAATCCGGGATGGATAAGTTGGCGAAAGCCGTCATCACCACCTTGGGACCCAAAGGGCGCAATGTTGCGCTTGATCGCAGTTTTGGCAGCCCCACGATCACCCACGATGGCGTGACCGTGGCCAAAGAGGTTGAGCTCAAAAATAAATTCGAAAACATGGGCGCCCAACTGTTGAAAGAGGCCGCGACCAAAACCAACGACATCGCCGGTGACGGTACCACCACTTCCACCCTTCTGGCCCATTCCATTGTCACGGAAGGGATGAAGAATTTGGCCGCCGGTTATAACCCCATGCTGCTCAAGCAAGGCATCTTAGCCGCCTCTGAGGCAGTATCGGAGGAAATCGGCGACAAAGCCATTGACGTCACCACCAAAGGGGAAATTGCCAACGTGGCTTCCATCTCCGCCCAAGACCGAGAAATTGGGGAACTGATCGCGGACGTGATGGACAAGGTCGGCAAAGACGGTGTGATCACGGTAGAAGAGTCAAAGACCCTCGCCTTTGAGACAGAATACGTAGAGGGTATGCAGTTTGACCGCGGCTATCTCTCCCCTTACTTCGTGACCAATTCAGAAGAAATGGAAGCCGTGATTGAGGAGCCCAATCTGCTCATCCACGACTCCAAGATCTCCGCAGCCCAGGACATTGTCCCCCTGCTGGAGAAATTAGTGCAGATGGGGAAGCGGGACCTGATCATCATCGCCGAAGACATCGACGGCGAGGCGCTGGCCACTCTAGTCCTCAACAAACTGCGCGGGATGGTCAACGTGCTGGCGGTCAAAGCCCCTGGCTTTGGTGATCGCCGGAAAGCCATGCTGCAGGACATCGCGATCCTGACCGGCGCTACCGTGATCTCGGAAGAGCTGGGTCGGAAACTGGACAGCGCAACCGTGGACGATTTGGGGAAGGCAGAAAAAGTGATCTCCACCAAAGATGACACCACGATTGTCGGCGGGAAAGGTGACTCCAAGCAGATCAAAGGTAGAATTGAACAAATTCGTAACGAGATCGAAGTCAGCACCAGCGATTACGACCGCGAGAAATTGCAGGAACGATTGGCGAAACTCTCCGGCGGCGTGGCCGTGATTCGGGTCGGTGCAGCGACCGAGACCGAGCTGAAAGAAAAGAAACACCGTGTGGAAGACGCGCTCTCCGCAACCCGAGCCGCGGTGGAAGCCGGGATTGTCCCGGGCGGCGGCGTGGCGCTGATCAACGCCATGAAAGTCCTGGACGATTTGGAGATGGATTTACCCGACGCGCAAGTGGGCGTCAAGATCGTCCGCCAGGCGCTCGAAGAGCCGATGAAGAGGATCGCTGCCAACGCCGGCAAGGATGGCGCCGTCATCCTCGAAAACGTCCGACGCTACCAAAAAGAAAAGGATGATTACCACATCGGGTTCGATGTTTTGACCGAAGAATACATCAACATGATCGACGACGGTGTGATCGACCCCGCCAAAGTCACCCGCGGTGCGCTTGAAAACGCAGCCTCCATCGCCGCCATGATCCTGACCACCGAAGCCCTCATCGCTGATGAACCGGAAGAAGAAGATGAAGGAATGCCCAGCGGTGGACCCGGCGGGATGGGCGGCATGGGCGGCATGGGGGGCATGGGCGGTATGGCCGGCATGTAATTCCGACCAAAGACAACCTGACAGGTATGGTGTGGGCCGGGACCCCGGCCCACACTTTCTTAACCAGGAATGGAACCAAAGCAGACTGGATGGTGAGGATCACCACAGGCTGCAGCAAATCACCTGCTCATCTCCCGGGGGGGGAGTGAAATCAACCCCCCATCAATACGGGCAACCCTAACGTAGAAAATGAAAGGGAGGATCCAGCTTTTACAAAACGTTAATACGAACTCCGGGTCTGGCTTTTGACAAAGATATCCATCCATGTTAGAATGCTCCAGGTGTCGAAGAAAAACACGATCCGGCTGGTAGAAGAACACCAGCGCACTCAGAGCATGATTTGTTATCGGGTGTATTGAATAATTCAAGCGCATTCCATTTCGTTAGCAAAAATCATACCTGTACGTTCCCCGGCCGGCCACTGTCCGACCGGGTATTTTTTATTCACACCGCACCTTCAACGCTTTCTTGACGAACATGCGGTTCGTTAGAGAAGGACAAGATTTGAGAAAGAGGAGTTGGAGGTTGATCCATTAGATTAGAAAAGAGGTAAAAAAAATGAGTTCAAACGCATTAAAAATCATCCCTTTAGGGGGATTTGGTGAAGTTGGCAAGAACATGATGGTCTACGAGTACGGCAAGAACATCATGATTGTGGAAGCCGGCATCATGTTCCCAGAAAATGACATGCTGGGCATTGATTACATCATCCCAGATTTCGAATACGTAAAAGAGCGTAAAGACCTTGTACGCGGGATCGTCATCACGCACGGTCACGAGGACCATGTGGGGGCGATCTCCCACCTTGTGGAAGAGATCAACGCTCCGATTTACGCCACGCCCCTCACCCGCGGTTTTATTGAAGTCAAGCTTTCTGAAGCCCATTTGCTCAATCAAGCGACCATCAACACCGTCAACGCGGGAGATACGGAGCATATCGGCCCCTTTGAGGTGGAATTTTTCCACGTCAGTCACTCCATCCCCGACACCGTCGGATTGGGTATCCACACCCCGGAAGGATTGGTAGTTCACACCAGCGACTATAAATTCGACCCCACCCCGGTGGATGGCTGGCCCAGCGATTTTGCCAAATTGGCAGAATTCTCCGGGGAAGGGGTTTTGGCCCTGGTTGCGGATTCCACCAACGCGGACAAACCGGGTTGGACCCCGTCCGAAAAGGTGATCGATGACGGATTGGACGAGGTCTTTTCCGAGGCCCCAGGGCGGATCATCATCGCCTCCTTCGCTTCCCTGGTTTCCAGGATGCAGCAGGTCGCGGATGCCGCAGACCGCCACGGCCGCAAGATGGCCTTTGTGGGCTACAGCATGAAGCAAAACTCGCAAATGGCCCGCGATTTAGGATATCTTGATCTCCCGGGAGATTTGTTGGTCGGGCTAGACGAAGCCCTGAATATGCGGCCCAAAGAAGTCGTGCTTATGGCTACAGGCTCCCAGGGCGAGCCCTACTCCATCATGGGACGCCTCTCGCGGGGTACGAACCGCCGCTTCGATCTGCTGGAAGACGACACCATCGTCCTCTCTTCCCGGACCATCCCGGGCAACGAGGAGGTCGTCTACAAAACCATCAACCGGCTTTTCCGCCGCGGAGCCCATGTCATCTATGAAGACCTGGCGGAAGTTCACGTCTCAGGGCACGCCAGACAGGACGAGATGAAGCTGATGATCAATCTCGTCAAACCGAAATATCTCGTGCCCATGCATGGGGAGCTGCGCCATCTCAAACAGCACGCGGCCTTAGCGAGGGAAATCGGCTTTCCAGAAGAGAACATCCAGGTCATCGAAAACGGCCAAATTCTGACCTTTGAAAACGGAAGGATGGAAACCAAAGAACGCATCCCCGGCGGGTATGTTTTCGTGGACGGTTCCCGTGTGGGCGATATCGGGCCCAGCGTCGTCCGGGAACGCGAGAAATTATCCCAGGACGGGGTAGTCTTGATCAGCCTCCTCCTCAACCAAAACGGGAGGTTGTACGAAGACCCGGAGGTCATCTCCCGCGGTTTTGTATACAAACACGGTGACAAAGACATCATCGAGGAAACGAAGGACAAGGTTAGGGAGGTGGTGGATCGGTCTCAGGGTGACCTGCATAACGACCTCATCCAAACCATCAAATCTTTCCTCTACAGCAAAACGAAAAAACGCCCCATCGTATTGGTGACCATGGGCTGGGTCTAAAGACGACACTGAATCAATAAAACCCGTGGTTCCCCACCACGGGTTTTTTTCTTTAACCGCCTTGAAGTCGGATAGGTATTTAAAAGCGCTACTGCCCTGCCTATCCGCGGATTCTGTATGTACCGGCTCCGGTCACCATTTGGGCGCTGAATAGCCGTGGTCCCCGATTAAGGGCACGAAGGCAACCGGGGAGAGGGTTTCGGTGCTGATCTCACCCTCCTCGCGCTGATAAAGCTTCAATACCTGACCGCCCCGGCTGCCAACCGGCATGATCAACCTCCCCCCTTCATCAAGCTGATCTAATAACGGTTGGGGAACC
The DNA here is from genome assembly GCA_964481465.1 of uncultured Anaerolineales bacterium. Classification (GTDB taxonomy): domain Bacteria; phylum Chloroflexota; class Anaerolineae; order Anaerolineales; family UBA11858; genus B10-G9. The sequence goes on along the minus strand of CAYZTL010000014.1, from coordinate 28,854 downwards.
TCCGGTGCCGCGGCGGTGACGATCACCCCCTGGAACGGCGCATACTCCGGAAGCCCGTTGGTCCCATCCCCTTGGATGACATGGATGTTTTCGTATCCCATCTCCTGCAAACGTTGGGAGGCCGTTTCCGCCAGCTCCTCATGCCGCTCTACCGTGTAGACTTCCGCTGCCAATTCGCCGAGGATAGCAGCTTGATACCCTGAACCAGTGCCCACTTCGAGCACGCGCTCATCTCCCTGCAGTTCAAGAGCATCCGTCATATAAGCCACAATATAAGGTTGAGAGATCGTTTGACCTTTGCCGATGGGTAAAGGCCCGTCGGAATACGCGAATTCCCGCCTGTTTTTCGGGACAAAAAGATGCCGGGGGACAGAACGAAACGCGTCCAGGACCCGCGGCGAAGTGATGCCCCGCCTGGCTATCTGCCTTTCGACCATCCGCTCTCTAGCTTGTTGGTAATCCATAGCACCTCGATTAAATAATCGCTTCCAAATCCAGAACAAATTCATGAATCAGACTGCCACCTTTCTATAGATTCTCAGGTCCCAACTCCCTTCGTTATCCACTGAGGTCAAAAAAACCTTCCTCCTGTCCCGGCTGAAACAGTTGAAAAAATAACATACTGGCGATATGGTGGGCGTTGAGACGTATCAAAGACCTCCCCAGCCCAAATCAAGAGAGCAGGTAGGCTGCCATCCACCGGGTGGTGGCCAGCAAAGCTTCCATATGGGTCCGCTCGTAGTTATGGGAGGCATCCACACCGGGGCCGATGAGTGAGACGGCCACATCCCCACCAGCCCGCCAGTAGGCTTCGCCGTCCGACCCGTAATGGGGGTAAATGTCCACCTTATACGGAATTTCGTACTCATCCGCCAATTCGCGCAGGCGTCCATTCAAACCAAAATGATAGGGCCCGCCGGAGTCCTTGACGCACAGTGTGGCGTGGAACTCATCGGAGGCCTGCCCCTCCCCTACCGCCGCCATATCCACAGCGATCAACTCTTCCAACCCCTCCGGGAACCCGCTGGCCGCACCGTGGCCTACTTCCTCGTAATTGCTGAAGTGGAATACCGTATCCTGAGCCGGCTTGAGATCCGCCTCCTGCAAAGCCTGGATCGCGGCCACCATGCAGGCCACACCCGCTTTGTCATCCAGATGCCGGGAACGGATGAAGCCGTTGTTAACTTCCACCCGGGGATCAAAGCACACAAAATCGCCCACCCGGATCCCTAACTCCCGGGTCTCCTCCTCAGATGATGTCCGGGCATCCAGGCGGACTTCCATGTGATCCCCGTCCCGCTTCGTCTCCCCCACTTTTTTGCCGTGCACATGGATGGAAGCCGTGTCGATCAGGATCGATCCCCGAACTTCCTCCCCCTTGCTGGCGATCACGGTGCACCCTTCCCCCTCTACCGAGTTCCAGGGGACGCCCCCCAGCCTGCTCAATTTCAGACGTCCACTGCTCTTGATCTCCTTCACCATCGCCCCCAGGGTGTCGACGTGCGCGGTCAGGCCGCGCAGCGAACGGCTTTCCTGCCCCTTCCAGACCCCGACCAAGGCTCCCTTCCCGGTTCTGCGGATGTCGAGGTCAGAAAATCCTTCCAGGGTCTCTTGCAAAGAACGGAGGACGCGATCGGTATATCCGGTGGGGCTGGGCGTGTTCAAAAGATCTACCAGTAGATCCAACAAATATGTCTCACCAATGGGGGGTATAGATGTCATGGTACTCCTCACCCTGAACGCTCAGGGATATTTTCAAAAGAAGCGATTTTCCTACGCCACTCCTCAAGCAGGGGAATAGATGTTTCGCTTTCATAATCATAGCCAACCAGGGTCGTCAGCCCGGTGGCGTAAACTTTCTCTGTTTCCAAGTCTTCCACCCGGTAGATCATGTCCAGGCTTTTTTCACCCAGGCGCGAGACGCGAACGCCCACCTGGATCTGATCCGTGATCAGGATCGGCGCTTGGAAATCCACCTCCAGATGGGCCAGGATGAAACCCAAGCCCAGATAATCGCTCCCATCCCATAAACCTAAATCCTGGATGTAAGAGACCCGGGCATGCTCCAGGTAGGTCACGAAACGGGCGTTATTGACATGTCCCTGGGGATCGAGGTCCCCATAACGGACATCGATGGGTTGGAAAAAATGGAAATCGACCATACTCCCATTATACAGGAATCTGAAGCCGATGGAGCCGCTCGACAAGCCCCTCTGAACAGGTCAAAATGTTCCCATTTACCTTCCAAACCTGAAATGACATCGAGAACTCCGCCTGTTGACACCCCCTTATTATTTATGTACACTGAAGGGTAATGGTTTATTGTCCCTCAGCGCTCAATATCCTTTCATACATGGAGTGCCCAATCAATGCTGTGTTCCTCTGGTAAGAACACAGGGGGTTGATAGGCGCCCATCGTTCTTTATCACAGGAGGGGGTTATGACGCCAATTTGAGAATGAAAACAAACATCATCAATCGCATATCCTCTCTTTGATCTGTGGGTTCTCCCACCGTCTCCCCTTATGCCACTCCGGTCATCCCCAGGATCGAAGAGCCCTTGTCATTTTTCGTACCCCATTGGAGGAAACGATGCCTAAAAATCCCTGGAAATGGCTGTTGGTAGTCACCCTGCTGCTCGTGATCGTGGGGGGATCGGCTTGCGATGTCGTCAAGGAAGGCAAAGAAGAGCAGGCGGAGAAAATACTAGACACGATATTCCCCACCTACACCAAGGAACCCAGCGACACGCCGGAACCCACCCCCACCCCAACCCCCGTTCCTGAACCCACGCCCGAGCCCAAGGTCTCCCTTTCGGAAACATATGGAGACCCAAAATTTGCTGTTGCCGATCAGATCATCCGGTCCTTAAATATCGGCGTCAGTCATGAGGAACAAGTCGTGAAGAACCTCAACACAGATGAAAAGGACAAAAAGATCCACTCTGAAGGCAAAGGGGTGACTCCCGGTGTGTTTGATGGGAGCATTGATATCCATGCTTTCGGTGGTTTTCCTTACCAGCCCCCCCCCCGGTTGGGGAGATCCTCCACCCATTGATCTATTGTCCTGCCAACAACCTATCGTCGAAGACACCTGGCTGCCGGTCTGTCCCCAGGATGCGGGGCCTTTCCAAGAAAATAACTACTTTGTCTTCATGGGGGTATTTCATGATACGATCCCGTGGGAAGACAATAATTACAGCCGCATCTACGCTTTAACGGCTGATTCAGATAATGAGCCCGATAACAACTGGGAGGCATACCCACACTTTCCTTATGACTTTTACATCGGCACGGACGCATGGTGGGAAGTTCATTATGATCGCATGAACGGCACCTGGACATTAGTACTGAAGGGTCCTGCCACACAGGGCATGGTCACCAACGCCCGGGCCTTGATCGGCGGCAACATCATCGTCTTCATTATCCCGTTCGGAGAATTGCCGGTTGACAATTTCGGATATCGGCTCAGCTCTTTTATGTACGGAGAGAACTTCCTTCCCGAAAATTCCGGCGGGGATGTGAGCGGGGATAACCCCACTCAACCCTTGACCGTTTTTGAAAATGACCCCATCCTCATTGCCGATCCCAGTTTCGTGGGCGCTGAGCTGGACGGCGATTATGTGGTTTGCGATACAGGCAAATGCAGGTGCGCCGAAAAAATCGTCGAGGCGCAGAAGGTCATGGTCTGGTGCTTAAACGCCAATTGCGCCAGCGTGGGTTGCGAATGCCATCTGTTTAACAGGGAATTAGACGACCCAGCGGATGATCCGGACTCCTGGAACCACGTCACCGGACCCATGAAAAAGATGCAAAAGGATATGGATTACGAATACGATTGTTTCTGTGTAGAGGAAGATTGATCATCGTTTCCTCTCTCAGCAATCAAAAAAGACCCGGCAGGCGTGCCGGGTCTTTCAATTTGGCTTGGGTAAGAAAAACAACCACTACATATGGCGTAAATGTTCCTGTTTCCATCTCAGGAGATATTACGCCTTTACACCTCATCCCAATCCGCGTTTTCCCAGGGGTAATCCGCCACTTCCCTGGCTACCTTGCGGACCGCGGGATCGGTGGAATATTTCCCCCGTAATTTATCTGGCAGCAGTCGGGCGATGCTGCGCATGATCTCCTCCCCGATCTCATCCAGCTGCTCCCGCCGCTCCCTGCCCCGGCCAGTGGTCCGGAAAGGGCCAATGGGCGTACCAACCTTGATTTTAACTTTCGCTTGATTCCGCAAGCGGAGTGGGAAGATGTCCCGAAACCCGGTGAAAGCCACCGGTAAAACCGGAGCCCCGGTCCGGGCGGCGAGGTAGGCCGCCCCCGGCCGGGCTGGACGGAGCATTTCCGCCCAAGCGCCGCCCTCCGGAAAGATGCCGAACAACCCACCCTGGGAGAGCACGCTCTCCGCGGCACGCAGCGCCTTCCGCGAGACGTTTCCCCGCCGGACGTAAAATACGCCCCACAACTTGGGCAGGAACTCAGCCCAGGTGGGCGTGAAGGCCGGGTTGGAGCCGGCGAAAAACTCGATGTGGGGGGGCGCCAGGCGGATCATGGCCACAGAATCCGCATAGCTGAAATGATTGCCGGCGATGATCATCGGCCCCTGTTCGGGCACATGTTCTTCCCCCTCGACCTCTAAATCGGTCAAAGCCCAAAACGCAGCGTGGATCAACCCCTTCAGGGCACAGCGGACCACCTGCCGGCGGGGATGTTTAATTTCAGGCATAGTAGCACTCACTTTTGATGATTTATAAAAACACTTTTCGTCGAAAGCAACGGCATCCCAAAACCACCACACCCCTAATGCCCATCCTCTCACCTGCACGGGGATTCATAAAAGGTCCACGGTTCTTCGGGATAATAATGGTAGACAGCCCGTTGACCCTCATAAGCAGCAACCAGGGCCGCATCCCGCTCCGGACCCATATCCCAGGCGAAGAGATAGGGGGTATCAAAATAGGGCGTGGTCAGCTCAAGGTAGCTGCCGTAGGGCATCCATTGGTCAGCATGGACGATGAACAAAACCGGGCTGAAAGCCTTCACCGCTTCCGTCTGAAACGGTTTGAGATCCTCCCGTTGGATGCCGTACAGTCCGTGCAACCCCTGCAGACGAAGGGGGAGGTAAAAGCGGAGGTTAAGAAAAATCAATATCAGAATCAAGCCTGACACCAGCAAGGGCCGCACTTTGCGCCACCCCTGATGAGTGTAGAGGAGAGACTTCCCTCTCTCTAAGGACCATCCCCCCACCGTCATGATCCCAGCAGCAGTGAAAATGGTCATTACAGGCAGGGCAGAAAAGAAATAGCGCGGGCCCAGCAGCCAGGATCCGACCCAATAGGTCCCATACACCAGTACCAAACTTGGAAATACGCTGCCCAACAGCAAAGCGCGCCTATTTTTCCGGAAAGCCCACAATCCAAAGGGAAGAAAGAGCCAGGACAGCTTTCCCCAACCGAACAAGTCACTCAACCCCGTCCGCAGGCTGTGTTTGGTGTTCCACCATGCCAGGCGCAGGTTGTGCCCCTCCTGCGTCACCCCATACCCCGGGCCAAACCCCACCTTATCGTAAGTCCACCACAGGGTATAAGGATTCTTGAAAATATCACCGGTCAGGGCAAGCTGCCACAAGAAATGGGTGGAAGCTATAACCAGGGCAATGGCTCCTATGAGGAGGACGCGCTGACGCTGCATGCGGTTTCCGCGCACAAGGAGGACCAGGCCGTGGACCCCAAAAGGGACCGCCACCCCGACCATGGTCATCGGCCTCGTCAATCCCAACAAACCCAAACTCATCCCTCCTAGGACCGCGGAGACCCAAAACAGGGCCCCGGGTTGGGTCTCGTCATCGGTGAATCCCTCAAACCAGGTGAGGATAAAGATAGCGGTGAGCACAAGGCTCCAGGGATGGGACAGCAGCGTCCCGGTGTTGATCAGGAAAAACGGCGAGGTGAGGGTCAGCCCCGCGGCCAACAAGCCCACCACCTCGTTCTGGATCCGCTTCCCTAACCGATACGTCAGCCATACAGCCAAACCCGCTAATAAGGGATTGACCCAGGAGCGGATCCCTAGGCGGTTCCCCAAGGAAAGCAGAACCGGCCAACCCAGCGGGTATTTCCCAAAACGCTGACCCTGATAGTCCACCACAAAGGGCACCAGGAAGCTGTCCGGGAACGCCGGGGAGGGCACCGTGAGATCGCCGCGGGCAGCCGCCTGCGCCTGCCACACATAGGCGAACTCATCCTCCAGGTGCGCCATGTGATCGAACACATGCCCACTCACCGAAGCAGCAGCTGCAATGGCGAGCAGGCTTATCAATAAGGCCAGGCGATCCGCGTTCGACATCGTCAAGCACCAATCTCCTGCAGGACTTTCAGGGCTTCCGAATGTAAGAATCCGTTGGTGGCGCATAAACCCCGGTTCGCGAGCAGGCGTTTCCCCTTTGAAAAATCCAACCTTCTGCCATCCAAATCCGTGACTTTCCCCCCTGCCTCCTCCACCAACAAAGAACCCGCGGCCTGATCCCAGACTTTTTCCCGGTAGCCCTGGCGATCCTCGGACAGCAAGCGCAGGTAGATCTCCCCTTTCCCAGCTGCCAGAAGGGCATATTTTGCCTGGCTGTCCACGCGCACAGGATCGGCTTCGATCGCCAACATCTCGCCAAAACGCTCCATCTGACCGACGTTGGTGTGCCCGGACTCAAAAGAGCGCAACACTCGAGCCCGGCGGGGGTCTGCCTGCTCAGAAACCCGGAGGGGAGCGAACTTTTGTTCGGCTCCGGTTTTGGACAAACTCGCTACCCAGCTCCCTTCACCCCGGGCAGCGGCCAAAAGGGACCCCTCCTCTGTACTGTGACTTCCCACGTTAAGATTCAAGTTGGGACAACCCAGGACACAGACCATAACCTGATCTCCCCGGACGAATGCCAGGGCGATGGCGTACTGATCCCCCCGTAAAAACCCTTTCGTGCCATCTATGGGATCCAGAGTCCAATACCGGTTCCGGACCTTACCGCTGCCGCGATCGATCCAGCCCTTGACTTTTTCCCCCGACGCTCCCGGCACAACCCGGGAGACGTACTGCGCGATCGTCTGCAGGGTATCTTGGTTCTCTGGGGAGCTTAATATGCTCACCTCTTCTTCCCCCACCAGGGAGGCCTCTGGAAAGCGCCGCTCCAGCAGATAGCCAACCACCGCCTGGGCAGCGAAATCCGCCACCGTGACCGGAGAGCGGTCCTTTTTGGTCAGCGCTGAAGTGACCATCTCATCCTGAATATCCTGGACGAGCAAAGCGGCTGTTTGGACCGCATTAAGAGCGAAATCAACCTGTGAGTCCGTTAAATTGATCATCCCGTGTACCTTAGCATGAAAGGGAACCCCCTGCAAGGTAGGAATGGAAAACCTCCACAGCCAGAACGGGTCATGTCCCTCTGCAGGGACCAGGTCCCTTCAACCACCTTAATGGGACTCGTTTTTTTCCACTTTGATCGGTTCGGGATCTTCTTGAACATCCCCCGCCGGGACCGCAGTGAGATCGTAGACCATGGCGCCATTCACCTCTACGGGGACGATGTCCCCCACCGGGAGGTCCCCTTCCACGATGACCATGCCATCGATCTCAGGCGCGTCGCGGTAGGACCGCCCGAGGGAAATCATATCCGTGGTGCCCTCGATCATGCCCTGTCCCTCAACCAAGACGTCAAGCGTCTTCCCGACCAGCGTCTGGTTTTTCGCCAAAGAAATGCTCTGCTGCTGGACCATCAACTCCTCCTTGCGAGCTTCCTTAACTTCTTCGGGAATGGGATCTCCTAACGGTTCAGACGGCGTTCCCGTTTCAAAAGAAAAGGTAAAGGCGCCCAGACGGTCCAGTTGGAGGTCTTCGACGAAACTTAACAGCGTCTCAAATTCTTCCTCGGTCTCGCCGGGGTAACCGACGATAAAGGTAGAACGGAGAGCCAACTCGGGCATTGCCTCCCGCAGTTTCCCAACCGTCTCGTAGACCCACTCCAGGTTAGCCGGTCGATGCATGCGCCGCAGCGTATCCGGATGACCGTGCTGGAGGGGCATATCCAGGTAGGGCAGGATTTGGGAGTGGCTGGCCATGACATCGATTAATCGATCCGACACGTAACCGGGGTAGGCATAGAGCACACGGATCCAATCCACGTCCGGGACCGCTGCCGTTAACTCCTCCAATAATTGCGCCAGCCCATTTTTCATCCCCCGATCATGGCCGTAATCCGTGGTGTCCTGGGCAATAAGGTTGATCTCCCGCACGCCGTTATCGCGCAAAATTCGGGCTTCTTCGAGAATGTCAGCCATGGGACGGCTGACCAGGGTGCCTTTAATCAGAGGGATGGCGCAGAACGCACAGGGGCGACGGCAGCCATCTGCGATTTTGAGGTAGGAACTGGTCCCTTCCAGATGGGCCTGGATGGTCCCCCTCCCATCTTGGCCTACCGTGTCCACCTCGGGCAGATGATAGAGCAGCTGGGGGTGATCCCCCTCTCTCAAGGCCTTGACCACCTTGAGGATGTCCATCCAGCGTCGCGTCCCCAAGATGCCGTCCAGACGAGGCACCTGACGGACGACCTCCCTGCCGTAGCGCTGAGTCAAACACCCCGCAGCGATTAATAACTGTCCAGGTTCTTTATGGTTGGCCAAGTCGCGCAAGACCTGATAGGATTCCTCCCTGGCGGGGTTGATGAAACCACAGGTGTTGACGATGATCACTTCAGCATCGGCGGGGGATTCCGCCGCAGAAAACCCATCGCGGTTCAAGATTTGGGCCATAGCGTCGGAGTCAACCGTATTCTTCGCACAACCCAAAGAAATCAAATGAAACGTCTTGTCTCTCATATCCGTCTACCCTTAATTTCGCACGAAAACCAATAAAACCTTAATCAGCAATGGATCCCGGCGTGGTCGTAGGCGTCGCGGTATCCTCGGGGGTGGGGGAGATGGTCGGCGTCGGCGACACTGTGGGTGTAGGCGTGGCCACGCCCTCCACTGTGTAAACCAGGTTGACCACTTCACCAAACAACCCTAATACGCCCAGGTCCCGCTGGTTGAATATGACCTCCAGCGCTGCCCCATTGCCCGTCAATATCTCCACCCGCTCCTCCCCGTCGAAAACGTGAACGCTGCCCGGCAGCACGCGCCCGTTGAACACCTCCTTCCCATCGACGACCACTTGCATCCACGACCGCTGGTTAACGATGATTTGAATATTCACATTCCCGTTTTCGCCAGCAGGACCCGCCGCCTGGGTTTCAGGCGTCAGCGTCGCTGTAGGGGGCGTGCCAGGCGTGTCTTCCACATCCACAGCCATCCCCTCATCGGGAGCGGTCGTCGGCGTCAGCGTCAACGTTTGGGTGGGCGAAGGCAGCAGCACCTGCGCCACTCCCGGGATGGTGGATGTCCCCTCCGGCTCCCCACCGCCCCCACCAAACACCTGCATGCTGGACCACACGATCACCACCCCCAGCAGGATGACAATCAGCAGGCTCACCATCAAATTTCCAGAAAAAAACCTCCGCAGTCCAACCGGAATGGACAAAGGCAGTTTTCTTGAATAGGAAGCTTTCTCCTTGGACTTGATCCTGGCCTGCAAAACATCGGCATAACGGAGAAGCACATCATCCGCGTCCAAACCCAAAAACTCAGCATAATTCTTGAGCATACCCCGGCCCTGCACGGTGGAGGGCAAGTCATCCAACCTGCCTTCCTCAATGGCCTTCAAATAGCGCTCATGAACGTGAATTTGCCTTTCTACATCCGCTATTGAGAAGCCCAACGTCTCCCTGTGCTCCCGGAGGGTTTCCCCAATTTCCTCAAATGTGCTCTCCCCGGGTTTGGGCGCTTTTTGAGGTTGAGAATCCTCTGCCCCTTTCTGGTCTTCTGTGGGGGGAGGGGATATCGACCATCCTTCGAAAAATGATTCGGGGGCCAATCCCAAATAATCCGCGTAGGAACGGACAAATCCCCGCTGCTGGACAGTAGAAGGGAGAACCTCCAGGCGATCCTCTTCTATGGCCCGCAGGTAATGCTCTTTGATTTTAGTGGCATGCGCTGCCTCTTCCAAGGTTTTCCCTTGGTCCTGGCGCGCTTCCTTCATCCTCTGTCCCAGCGATTGTTCCATAATCATGCGGTAGATAGGGGCTCGTGGATATCAAAGACCGGTCTGGGTATATCAAAGAAGACCCCAGACCGGCGCTTTCATTTCTCAAATAGAGGAGGATCTACTCAGATTCCTCTTCCTCCGATTCTTCGTCTTCGATTTCTTCTTCGGCATCGCCCTCATCGGCAGCCTCTTCAGCGGCTTCAGCATCCGCTTCCGGGGACTCAGCGGCTTCGGCTTCGACCTTTTCCTCCTCTTCCGCCTCTTCTTCACCGCTGATCTCCTCCAAAGCTTCTTTGGCCTGCAAAGCCTCTTTTTCCTCTTCCTCCAGGGCAGATTCCGGCGGTTCACCTTCCCGATGGACGATAACCTCCACTTCGGGGATCAGATCCACCGTCAGGCGCACAGCCACAGTGTGCTTGCCAATTTCGCGCAGAGGTTGGGATTCGATCTGCTTGGCCTCGACCTCCACCCCAATCTCCTCACTCACTGCTTCAGCCAACATCTGCGTGTTGACGGAGCCGTACAAACGTCCCGTTTCACTGGCTTTGGCCGCAAAGGTGAACAGCATGCCATCCAACTGCTCCGCGACGCCGCTCATCTCTTCATTGATGCGGGCTCGCTTCTTTTCACCTCTTTTGCGAATGCGGTCTGCTTGCTTGATAGCTCCTGGGGTGGCCAGGATAGCCAAGCCTTGAGGCATAAGATAGTTTCTGGCATAACCCGGGGCGACTTTCTTCACTTCCCCCGCACGCCCCAGTTTATAAACATCTTCAAGTAAGAGTATTTTCATTTTTCAAGCCCTTTCCTTAGTCATAAAACGCTCAAACAAAGGCCTCGGGCGAAGGGTACAACGCTCCGAGACGGGTGAAATTTTACCAGATGGAGGATTGATCGTCAATAACCGGCTTTCCTGTGAGAGGGGAGGCGAAAGGAAAGTTTCCTTCCCTTGTGTATAATCATAGGGATGTATATGAAATCCTCAACTCCCGACCCGATCAGGGGAGGAGAGGTGGTTTCATTCCAATTCCTCTGTGAGGGTCAACCTTGGGGAGAGGTGGAAAGGATCAAACAGCATGTCAAAAAACCTGGCAAACATACCTTTTGCACCTCGTCGTTGGCCTTTTTTCTATGGTTGGTTCATCCTGGCAGCCGGAACGATCGGCTTTATTTTGAGTGCACCGGGGCAAACGATCGGGATATCTCCCTTTACAAAACCCTTGAGGGAATCCTTGGGGCTGACTCAAACCACTCTCAGCTTGGCATATATGATCGGAACTCTGGCCAGCGCTTCATTGTTAACCCATGTAGGGCGTTTTTACGACCGCTTTGGCGCGCGGATGACAAGCATGGCAGCAGGCTTAGGGATGGGATTGGTATTGCTGTACTTGAGCCAAGCAACGGGGATTTCCGCTGCTGCAAGCCAACTCCTTCCCCTGCAAACCCCCCAACGTGTGTCTTTTGTCGTCCTCGTACTGGGTTTCTTCTTGCTTCGATTCTTTGGTCAAAGTATGCTGACCATGGCCTCCTCCAACATGATCATGAAGTGGTTCAAGACCCATCGAGGGCTTGCCGGAGGGATCATGAACGTGTTCACCCCCCTCGGCTTTTCCCTTGCTCCCCAAATATTTAACCTCATGAATGAGGATAAAGGCTGGAGCAGAACTTGGATACTGACTGCGCTTGCCGTGGGTGTCGGATTCACGCTCTTTGCCGCTGTCTTCTATCGCGACAACCCCGAAGATTGCGGCCTGCAACCCGACGGCAAAACAAGCGCCAACGCAAAGAATAAGCAGAGCGGATGGGACGGGGGGATCTTCACATTGCCTGAAGCGCGTCAGACGTTCTCTTTCTGGGTCTTCAACTTAGCGCTCGCTATGAACGCACTTTATACTACGGCGATCACTTTTCACATAGAATCCATTTTCGAGCAAGCAGGGCGGACAGGGGCTGCTTCCTTTAGGATCTTCCTCCCCATCTCCTTCATTTCCATTGCTCTGGGTTTGATCGCAGGTTGGTTCAGCGATTACACCAAGCTCAAGATCCTGCTGATGACAATGACAGCCGGAATGCTGGCTTCTATGTTGGGCATCCTCTACTTAAGATCAAATTTCGGTTACATACTGATCATCATCGGAAACGGCGTATCCCAGGCACTATTCGGGTTGCTGCTGTCCATCACCTGGCCGCGGTTTTTTGGCAAAAAACACTTAGGGGCTATCTCAGGATTCCAACGCACGTGGACGGTATCATTCAGCTCTTTGGGACCACACTTATTCAGCCTATCCTTAGAGAACTTGGGCAGCTACCGGCCGAGTGTCCTATTCTGTGCTCTCTTCACTGCCCTTCTTTTCGGAATAGCCCTTCTCGCGAACAAACCATCGCAGCCGGAAAATGACCCCTAGATCTCTATTTACCTTAAGGAAACGATATACCCCTTCACAAATCAGAGCGCAGAAACCACCATTTCACCGTAAGGTGATGATCAGCCACACCAGGGCCAACAGCAAAAGGGCCATGACCAGGAAAATCACACTCACCACGTCACTGGAACGTTTATCTTTGAGCTCTATCAAGGGAGATATCCCCTCGAGCTGGAAGAGAGGTCCGGCAAACCAGGTGAAAACCACTCCGCCTATTAATCCCCCAATATGCCCCCAGTTGTCAATTCCCGGGGATAAACCGATCAACAGGTTGATGACCGCCACCTGGATGATCTGCCCCAAGGCACCTTTGAAGCGGTCCCCCAAGAAATCCCGGTGTTGGTAAATGAACACCCCTTCCGCCCCCAGCAAGCCGAAGATAGCGGTGGAGGAGCCTAAGGAGGAAGCTTGGGTGAGTGTGAAGGAGAAGATGTTCCCGCAAAACCCACTGATGATATATAAAGCCAGGAAGCGAGTGTGCCCAAAATAACGCTCCAGCCGCCGTCCCAAAATATACAGGGCATACATGTTGAAGCCCAGGTGAAGGATGGAGCCGTGCAGGAGCATGGGGGTGAACAAACGCCAATACTGCCCCGCTTCGATCCAGCGATTGTCTTTGACGCCATACGCCGCGGGAAGGTCCTGTCCCAAGAATAGATTCGTCCCCACCTGCATTACAAAAACCACAATGGATAAAGCCATCAAGGTATAGGTAACATGAGGATCAAGCTGAGGTATTCTAATGCGGGGCAAAGGGGGCCTTTCCTGTTCCGATCCTCCCCCGGTCAGCTGGGTTTCATATTCGCTCATAATTCGACTTCTCGCTGATCCACGCGATGCTGCTCCGCCTCGATGATGGATTCGATGACATTGACGGTCTTTTCGAGTTCGCCTTCCCGGTTGATGATCACGTAGTCAAAGAAATCCATCTGCTGTAATTCCTGGCGCACGGTCTGCAGGCGAAGCTTAAGGCTCTCCTCGCTCTCCGTCTCCCGATTCTTCAAGCGCCTAACCAATTCTTCCTCATTCTGTGCCGTCAAGAAGATCAACAGCGCACCCTCCACCAGATTCCGTACCGTCTCCGCTCCCTGGACGTCCACACGCATGACGACATGTTTCCCGCTTTCCAAGCCCTTCCTGGCCTGTGATTTGGGGATACCCTTATAATCGCCATACACTTCGGCGTATTCCAGCAGCTCATCTCCTTCGATCATTTCTTCAAACTCCTCTTCAGAGACGAAGAAATAATCCACGCCTTGTTCCTCATCGGGGCGCGGAGGGCGCGAAGTAGCAGTGATCACGAAATGAAAAGGGAGATCTCTCTTTTTCATCTCCTCAATCACGGAATCCTTCCCTACCCCAGAAGGGCCGGAGATGACGATCAACAAAGGTTCCGGCGGGCCGGGGTGAAAGCGTACGGGGGATGATTCATTCATTGGAAATCCGTCCTTCTTTGTATATAATGTTTTTGGATCGTTGCCGTAAAATTCTCGGGAGGGTCATCATGCCTACCTATCAATACCGGTGTAAAGACTGCCAAGAAAACTTTAACCTTTTCATGACCTATGAAGAATTTGACCGCCGGAACGTAGAGTGCCCGCATTGTGGGAGCTCTCAAGTCGACCGCGTGATTGGCTCGGTGCGGGTCGCCCACTCCAGCGAAAGTCGCCTTGAAGACCTGGCAGACCCCGATACCCTGGCCAAATTGGAAGACGACCCAAAAGCCTTGGGAAAAATGATGCGCCAGATGAGCGATGAAATGGGAGAGGACCTGGGTCCTGAATTCGATGAGGTCGTCGATCGCCTGGAGCGGGGGCAAAGTCCGGAAGAAATTGAAAAAGACCTGCCTGACCTTGGCGCAGGGGATAAAGATTTCGGAGATGCCTCCAGCTTTTAGCTCATTGTACTCGATATCGCGCTCTTAATCTAACCGCTTCCAGGACCCTGAGCTTCCCCCAATTCTGCGCGCAGCCGCTCCAGCACCAAACTCCTAATTTGGTTTTGCACATCCAAAAAAGAACCTTCCGCGTCGATCACCACCCACCGCTCCGGTTCTTTTTCCGCCAACTGCAGGTAACCCTCTCTCACCCGCTGGTGGAAATCCAAGTCCAAGGCATCCAATCGGTTTAAATTTCCCGCCTGGTTTCTCCTCTCCAACCCCACCGCAGGGTTAATATCCAGCAGGATCGTCAAGTCCGGCGTCAACCCGCCTGTCGCATAATCGATGATCTCCCGCAGGGGGGGCAAGTGGTTTTGATGGCCGAAGCCTTGATACGCCAGCGTGGAGTCCGTAAAGCGGTCGCATAAGACCACCTCGCCCTTTTCCAGGCTGGGTTTGATGACTTCCTCGACGAGTTGGGCCCGGGAGGCTTGCAGCAGCAAAGCCTCCGTGCGGTCGACCATAGCGGTGTTTTTCAGATCCAGGATCGTATTCCGGATTTGATTTCCGATGGGCGTCCCTCCCGGCTCACGCGTCGTGCGGACCACATACCCTTCGTCGGTCAGGAAATCCGCCAAGGGATCCAGTTGGGCGGTCTTCCCGCTCCCTTCGGGTCCTTCAAAGGTGATGAACATACCAGTTTTTCCTCGGGCCATGGCGGTCACCGACCTCCCCTTATCCAGCTTACGCTTTCAGCAAAAGATCTCTTTCTCCCCATGCCCCTCACTCTTCCTCTCGGAAGACGCGCACCCGGCGGTTGGGGTCCTTGCCGTAGGAATGGGAGGACAAATTCGCCTGCCGGACCATTTGGTGTTGGAGCCTGCGTATGTAAGAAGACGCGGGGGGTAACTCCACCCAGCGTTCTCCATTGAGCACAGCCTGGATAGCGCCCTGCGTTTGCCGCAAGGCTTCCTCTTCGTCGCTGGTCAAAGAGGCATCTTTGAGATTGAAGACGTCCTTCAAAAAACGCTCCATTCGTTTGCTGGTGTTGGAACGCAAGACATAGATGGGCATCCCCAAGTCTTCCGCGGTCATGATCGGCTTGGGGTTATTGCGGTAATGATGCTTGAGCGTCACCGCCACATCCGCGTCTCGCACGCGCTCTTTGATGTCAATGGGGACGTCCAATTTCTTGGCCGCTTTTGACATGCGATCCCGGGCGATCCCATAGGTGAAGAGGGAAAGCGTGTCCAGGTGTGCCCGGGCTTGCTCGTAATCCATCTCCGACGTCTGGTAGGCGCTTTCCCGCCTCAGCCCAACGGGGGTTTTCTTCAGTTTGGGCTCTTGGGGCTTCTTGCGGATTTTGATCTCCCCGTCCTCTTCGCGGGAGCGAATCTCCGGGACCAGCGGATCCCCGCGGAGCATGGAATCCACCGCGGTGGCCACATCCTCATGAATGGCCAAGCGGTCGCGGGTTTGGATTTCGATCAGGGTGTGAAAGGTGGGATTGGATCGCCGTTCCAGGACCGTCTTTTGCGTGCCCCGCCGGCGGGCTTCTTCATCGGAGAGGGTGACCGATTCAATCCCCCCCACCAAATCCGCCAAAGTCGGATTGATAAGCAGGTTTTCAAGGGTGTTGCCGTGTGCGGTACCGATCAACTGCACTCCCCTCTCGGCAATGGTTCGCGCCGCCAGGGCTTCCAGCTCGCGCCCGATCTCGTCAATGACGATCACCTCAGGATTGTGGTTTTCCACCGCCTCAATCATGACTTCATGCTGCAAGGAAGGGGAGGCGACCTGCATGCGGCGCGCTTTTCCAACCGCGGGATGAGGTACATCGCCATCGCCACCGATCTCGTTGGAAGTATCCACGATCACCACCCGTTTATTCTCCGCCAGGATGCGGGCTGCCTCCCGGAGCATGGTCGTCTTCCCTACCCCGGGCCGACCCAGCAAGAGCAGGCTCTTCCCACTCTCAATGAAATCCTTGATGATATCCGTAGTGCCGTATACCGCTCGGCCCACGCGGCAGGTCAAACCAACGATGTCTCCACTCCGATTGCGGATGGCTGCGATGCGGTGCAGGGTGCGCTCTATACCTGCGCGGTTGTCATCGTCAAATTCGCCCACCCGTTCCACCACATAGGCGATATCCTCCCGCGTGATTTCCTCATCGCGGAGGATGATCTCCTCTTGGGCAAAACGGGCCGTAGGGACGCGCCCTAAATCTAGAATCACCTCAATCAGGTCGTCATTTCTACCTACGGATTTAATCGGTTGGGTTAATCCCGGAGGCAGGATCTCGAAAAGGGAACTTATATTATCTGTAATCTTTTTATTTGACATACGGTTTAGTTATCTTTCGTTTTTACAAAAGGTGTCGTTATATCGGGTTGTTTTTCAAAAGCCCCGACATGATAGGCTTGTTTGGCACGATAATGCACGGCTAAGTACTTAACCATCGCGAATTGTTCTGGACCTCTCAAGGCACCCATCCCTTCCAGCGCCGAAGCGATCTTTTCTTGATACGTGCGGACCCGGAGGTAAACGTTCCGCCGGCGATGGGGGGGAAGCTTCTGATAAACAGCCCTGATATGACCTTCCAGGGCCGATTGCGCAGGATCGATGACCAAATCAACCAACACGCCTTTGGGGCCCCAATGGAAAGAGGCATATCCCACCAGTTTGCCCTCCGTCCTGCATACCAATCCCTGGAGATCCCCTCTTCTCGGAGGCGCTTCCACACGCTGCACATCCCGGGGAATGACCTCCCGGTACAAACGCTGGATCCCCTCACCATCCGCTTTGGAAAGCGGAACCCATCCTGGCTGGAAAGGTTCATGGCCCAAGTCTTCGGGAATCTTCCAAATACGCTGTTCAGCATAGGAGCGGAACCCGCTTTGGCGTAAACAATCCGCGATCATGCACTCCCGCTGCACTTCAGCCAGGATATGGAAAGCCCCCCTCTCTCCTGCTTGCTGGCTGAGAAAGGCCAACAACTTCACCATTTGAGCGGGAGAGACATCATCCTTGGGCGCCAGAAACGTGAGTTGAGCCATGGGCTGCGAATTGGCCCTGTAAATCTGACCCATCAAGGGATGGGAACCATCATCCGGGGATTGGAGAGTGGTATAAAACCCGCTCCTAGGAAATATTAGGGAAAGGAGGACAGTGGAAAACAATCCCGGAGCATACGTCAAGCGGAGGGTATTATCCAGGAACAGAGCCCGATCACGATACCGGAGTAGAGTTAGCAGGTCATGCCAGGCAAATGTTCGAGCCATAATAGCAGTTTTACCCTTCAAGCGACTTTCGAACCAGATGAAGGAAATACCGGTGAACGCGATCATCGTCGGTCAGTTCAGGGTGGAACGCCGTGGCCAGGAGATGGTCCTGCTGGGCGGCGACGATCCTCCCATCGGAAAGGGTGGCCAACACTTCACCCCTCTCGCCGACGGATTCGATCAGGGGAGCGCGAATGAAGATCGCGTGGAAAGGCTCATGGTTATCAGACACGTGCGCCAGGACCGGGAAATCGATATCCGTCTCGAAACTGGCGATCTGTCGGCCAAAGGCATTCCGCTCCACCGTGATATCCATCAACTCCAGCAAGGGTTGGTCCCGCTGTGCGTCTTTGGAAAGGAAGATCGCCCCTGCACACGTACCCCACATGGGTTTTGATTTGCCGAAGGAACGCAGTTTAGCTAACAAACCGAAATCAACAGCCAATTTGCCGATGGTCGTCGACTCGCCGCCGGGGATGATCAAGCCATCCATATCCTGCAGATGATGGGGAAGACGGACTTCGTTGACATCCACCCCCAGCCTGGAAAGGACAGCCACATGCTCGGCAAATGACCCCTGAAGAGCCAACACCCCTATGTTCATCTTCTTCATAATCCAATCGAAACTCGGGAGCGAAGATAAGGAAGGTCACTCCGGTGGAAAATGGAGGCTGCCATTACCAGCCCCGATCAGCGATCCTTTCCTCCTCCGGCATGGTAGATATGTTTCGACCTACCATCGCTTCACCCAGGTTGCGACTGACTTCGGCAAGGATCTCGGGATCTTGGAAATGGGTGACCGCTTTGACGATGGCATCTCCCCGTTTGGCGGGATTGCCTGACTTGAAGATGCCGGAGCCCACGAAGACGCCATCCACACCGAGCTGCATCATCATAGCTGCATCGGCAGGGGTAGCGATCCCTCCCGCGGCAAAATTGACCACCGGGAGGCGGCCCAGATCTCGGGTTTCCACCACCAATTCATAGGGCGCTTCGATCTCTTTCGCAAAGGACATCAGCTCCTCTTCCGGCATGGTCTGCAGCCGCCGGATATCGCCCAACACGCTGCGCGCATGGCGGACCGCTTCCACGACATCGCCCGTCCCGGCCTCGCCCTTGGTGCGGATCATGGCTGCTCCTTCCCCAATGCGGCGCAGGGCTTCCCCTAAGTTCCGGCAGCCGCACACAAAAGGCGTCTTGAATTGATGTTTGTCAATGTGATGTTCTTCATCGGCCGGCGTCAAGACCTCGGATTCATCAATGTAATCTACTTCTAAGGCTTCTAAAATTTGGGCTTCCACAAAATGTCCAATGCGCACCTTCGCCATCACCGGTATGGAAACGGTCTCCATGATCTGGATGATCAACTCCGGATCGCTCATCCGCGCTACTCCCCCATGAGCCCGGATATCCGCGGGGACGCGTTCCAAAGCCATCACCGCTACCGCGCCCGCATCTTCGGCGATCTTGGCCTGCTCAGGGGTGACGACGTCCATGATCACGCCCCCCTTCAACATCTGGGCGAGCCCTTTTTTGGTCGTAAAAGTACTGACTTGTGAGTCCATCTTTACACATACTCCTGAACTATCGCCTACGTTTCACCACTTACCTATGATCCAAAACCCTCTTACGGCCCATAGGTACAACACAAAAAACTGCATATAAATCACCTCGATCTACATGCAAAACGATGGTCGTGTCGTGATGCGATTCTACCATGCAAGCCAATGAGAAGCAAACGCAGGGAAAAGGAGCGGTTTTCCACTCTCCCCCACCGCCCATCCATGTTGAATACTCTTTCCGATACTACTTCGGAAAGCCTCATTCACCTAACGGTGAAATCATCACAAGCTTAAACCTTAACGTTCTTCAACATTGATCCGAATTGCGGTGCGGATATTGCCGTCGATCTCGACATCGACAAATTCGGGAATGCTGACAACGTCATATCCATCCTCGGCCAAGTAATCCCGGGCCAACGCCAAGGCCTTGACAGCCTGATTGACTGCACTGGCGCCGATAGCCTGCACATTCGCCGACTTCTGCTCGCGAAAAATGCCTGCTATGGCCCCGGCAACCGCCGAGGTGCGGGAGGTCGCTGAAACCTTAATGATTTCCACATTGTCGGTATCCATGGTCCTCTCCCTGGGGTAAGACGTAAGCGAGTCTTACATTTCGGAGGAGTATTCACTTTGTGTTACTCATTGTACATAATCCCGCAAGAATAATCAAGCTGCACCCCATCTCCGAGTATACTCCTCCCTATAGGAAAAATGTACCAAATGTTCTTGGGTTAGATTACAGACGTGGAGTACAATATACGCAAAGAAGACCCAAGAAAGCCTAAGACGACCAACGACTCCCCCCAAACGCGTTGGACGCTGGGGCAAATCCCCGTGGGGCGGCTCCTGCCTTTCCCCGGCACTGCACCAGAAAACAGGGGAGCTTCATCTCCCTGGATACACATGAACGTCATTAGGGGAGGGACCGGGAAGGAGGAGAAAGACATGGAAGGGAAATACACACATATTGAAGATTTATCCGCAATAGGACAAGAGGTCCCTGAGGACAGCATCCTCAGCCGGGCGTTATACGAGGATGGCCAAGTGAAGGCAATCTTGTTCAGTTTCGCTCCCGGTCAGAAGTTATCGGAACATACCGCTTCGGTCCCGGCCATCCTCCATTTTTTAGAAGGGGAAGCCCGGTTGATGCTCGGGGAGGATGAGAAGGTCGCCCAACCCGGTACGTGGATACACATGCCAGCCCATCAATCCCACAGTATTTTCGCCAATTCCCAGGTCACCATGCTCCTCTACTTGCTCGAGTGTTAATCAGAAAATGATCTCTCCAAGACAGGTAAACCTTCCCCGCTAACGGGGAACCTCAGAACAAAGGGTACTCCTTATGCGTATCTTGGCCATCATCTCCGGAGAATACGGCAAGCGCCATGTGGATAACATCAACACCCGTGGTCCACAGGACTGGAAGGTGGAAACTTGGCAGGCGCCGAAGGTTCTTCCACCGATCATCGACTACCCGGAAGATCACCTTCCAGAAACCCTGCCCCCCGTTGACCTGGTCCTCTCCTTCGCGGAACACAAGGGGGTGGCTGAACTGCTGCCCGAGATCGTGAAAAGGACCGGGGCGAAATCGGTGCTGGTCGCGGTCGACGATGAAAGCTGGCTCCCCCGCGGGTTGGACCGCCAACTGCGCGGATGGTTGGAAGACCTGGGCGCCACCTGCGTGACCCCCAAACCCTTATGCTCCCTAACCGAACACGAATATGGCGTGACGCGCCATGAGACGAAATCTTATCAAGATCCCCACATCCAGGCCTTCGCCCGGCGCTTCGGGCGCCCCGAGCTCAAGCTTCACCTGGATCCGGAGACAAAAACCATCACAGATGCGGAGGTGGTGCGGGATACCGTGTGCGGCTGCGCCCACCATGTTGCGGACGGCTTAATCGGTGTGTCCGCAGACGAAGCGGAAGGGAAAGCGGGGTTATTGCACCATCATTATCCTTGTTTAGCGAGCATGAAAAAACTGCCCCATTTCAACCACGACACCTTGATGCACACGTCCGGCCAAATCCTGAAGAACAACGTCGCCAAACAGGTGAAGCCATACAAGACAATTCGATACTTCGAGCCTGGAAAATTATCGGACTAATTGAAAAAGCGTAAACGGATTTGCTTAATATTCAACTTTTTTACCTGGATCACCGAATATAGCCACCTGAGTATGGATTGCGAAAAGTCATGGAAAACCCCCATTTTCATGCTACATTGAAGGCAAGAGGTTCCCGGAGGGGTATAGCGCAGATATCCTGATCCCCGAGTGAGGATACGATGACAGAAAAAAGCACAAATGGTCTCCACTTTTTTCGCACATTCATCGCCGGAGCGGTCGTGGTCATCATCGTCATTGGCATGGGCTTGGTGCTCCTGTCCATCAACGAGGCTACCCGACCGGAAGCGGAAAGCGAAGAGCTCGTAGACGCCCTGGCCCAGAGCACGGATGAGTGCGTCACCTGCCACCGGAAAGAGACCCCCGGCATCGTGGAGCAGTTCGGTCACAGCACCATGGCGGCTGCTGAAGTCAGCTGCAGGGACTGCCACGAAGTGGCCTCGGATTATCCAGGGGCGGTAGAACACGAAGGGACCTACGTTCTAGCCTCGCCATCCGCCGCCATGTGCCAGGAATGCCACCAGCAAGAGGTTGCGGAATTCAACCAGAGCCGGCACAGCCTGCCCGCCTACGTCGCCGTGGTAGGGACGGAGAACCTTTCCAAAGCCCAGATGGCGCTTTACGAAGCCATCCCAGAAGGCATGTACACCCCCGACAAATCCCGCAACGCCATTGCCGCTTTAGAAGGGCCGGACATGACCCGGTTTACCTGTTTAGGTTGCCACAACATCGGTAAACCGGCTCCAGATGGTTCAGTGGGGCAATGCCAAAAGTGCCACCTCCGCCACCGGTTCAGCCTGGAACAAGCCCGAAAACCCGAGACCTGCAATTACTGCCACATCGGGCCCGACCATCCCCAATTCGAAATCTATCAGGAATCCCCCCACGGCATCGCCTACGCCACCCTGGGAGAGGAATGGAATTGGGAAGCGGAAGCGGGGACCTTGACCACGGAGGACTTCTCCGCCGCCACCTGCGCCATCTGCCACATGAGTGGATTTGGGACCCAGCCCACCACCCACGACGTCGGGGAGCGCCTGACCTGGTACCTGTTTGCGCCGGTGAGCACGCGCCGCCCCAACTGGGAAGAGAATATGGCTGACATGCAGGGGGTATGCACGGAATGCCACAATGAGAACTTCATCGGAGATTTTTACACCGCGGCGGACAAGGCCACGGAGCGGGTCAACGAATGGGTCCATGACAGCCGCGAGATCATCGCCCCTCTCGAAGATAAAGGGCTGCTGACCGATGCGCCCTTTGACGAGCCCATCGATTATGAGTTCTTCAACCTCTGGCACCATTGGGGGCGGACGGCGAAATTCGGGACCTGGATGCAAGGTCCTGACTATGCCCAATGGCACGGCGCCTACGAAGTTCTCCACAGCTTGGCGAAATTAAAAGAGATGGTGGCAGATAAACTGGAGGCTGCCGGGGAGGTCCGACCGTAATGAAAGGCCCCTTTGCTCAGGTTTTCCCCCCGCTCGCCAGATTAAAACTGCCCTTTTCCCGCGATCAGTTCATGCTCCTGCTGGCCGGTGTCAACGAGATCTTCCTGGGGATCGACATCTACCTGGCCCACAAAATCAGCGGCACGATCGTACCCCGCGAATGGATCCCGATCATCTTCGGCCCTATCGCCGGTGTGCTGATCTTCGCCGCCGGCTTGATCGCCTTACGAAAGCGATCCCTGGCTACGATCATCGCCAACCTCGTCTTTGTGCTCAGCATCGTTGTGGGCCTGTTGGGCGCCTACTATCATTTCGTGCGGGCCATCCTGCCCACAGCCCCCCTCGGAGAGCGGATCAGTGTCAGCTTGCTGATCTGGGCGCCTCCGGTGATCGGCCCGCTAGTCTTCTCTTTGGTGGGCTTGATCGGGATCAGCGCGGTGTGGGTCGAGGAACCGGTGGACAGCGGCAGGTTGCGGGTTTTCAGAGGACGGCATATACAGCTCCCTTACAGCAAAACGCGGGCCTTCTTCTTCATGGTCAGCCTGGGGACCCTGGCCACCCTGCTCAGCAGCGTGCTCGATCACGCTCGGACCTCTTTTACCAACCCTTGGTTGTGGGTTCCCCTCGCTGCCGGGGCCTTCGGTGTGATCGTGGCAGCGACAATTGCCCTCCTGCCCTCCCCGGCACGAGGAGACTACTTGATCTACACTGTGGCCATGCTGGCCCTGATCATCGTCGGGGTCATCGGCGCTTATCTGCATATCAATCAGAATTTGACCAGCAGGGGACAGATCGTGGGAGAACGTTTTATCCGCGGCGCACCCTTCCTCGCCCCCCTCTTGTTCGCCGATATGGGTACGCTGGGTTTGCTGGTGCTTTTAGACCCCAAAGAACCCCCGTTTCCAAAATGAGATAAAAAGGTCCCAAAACCTTCCATCGCAAAAAAGAATCGGCTCACAAAGCGTTAGCTTAACTTTTCCCAGATCTGGCAATCCGGGTCAACAACCCTTGATTTTGGATCTTGAATTCCGTGCGGTTGATTTGAATCACCCCCTCATCTGCGAACTGGTACAAATGGCGGCAAACCATTTCCCGGGTGGACCCAATGCGGGCTGCCATTTCATCCAGGGTAAGATCCCGGGAGACGATATCCCCCTCCCGATCGCCGAATTGCTCCAGCAGGAAACGCGCCAACCGCCCCGCTACCGGTTGAAAAGCCAATTCCTCGACAATTTCGCTCGCCCGCAGCATCCTCTCCACCATCAACCCCGCCAACCCCCAAGAAAGACGCCCATTTTCTAACAACAAAGGCATTAACCGTTCCCGTGACCAAAGGATAAGACGGGAGTCCTCTTTGGACACCAACGCCACCGGCATCCGAACCCCCTCTTTGAAAAAGTCAATCCCCCAAAAGATCATCCCCCTGTTCAACTCCATGATCACCAGGCTGCGGCCTCCCGGGGATTCCTTCACCGCCTCCACCAATCCCTCTTCCACGAAAAAGAGGTAAGGCCAGGAGGACCCATAATGGGTGATCCACTGCCCCTGCGGGTAGCGCTGGGGATTCCCCAGGGCCACGAGACGCTCCACATCCTCCTGCTCGAGGGTGGAAAAAAGCCTATTTTGGGAAAGCATTTCTATAAGCGTCATCGATCCCTACCGGTCCTCAAGAAAGTTCAATGATCTTTTGCAGTGCCTTCTTGTCTTTGAGGGTGATGTGTGTGCGGGTGATTTCGATCACCTCGTCCGACTGGAGCTGGTACAACAAACGGCACACGACTTCAGGGGAGGTGGCCAGCACGGCGGCCATCTCTTCCAAAGTCATCTCCCGCTCGAGGATCTCCTGCTCCGGATCCCCGACATGTTCCATTAAGTATTTTGCCAGTCGCCCCGCCACCGGCTGGAAGGCCAAACCGTAAATGATCTCCCGGGCCTGGCGCATGATGCGGGTCAGCATGCGGGGAATCTCCCACATCGCCTCCGGGTATTTTTTGAGGAGGGGCAGGATCACATCCCGGGGCCACACGTAAACCTCCCCTCGTTTAGCAGCCTGAAGCGAGGCGGGCATGGGCTGGTCGTCGAACAGGGTATGGGACCAGAAAACGTCACCTTTTTCTAAAGCAAATAACTGGTGCTCTTTTCCACCAGAAGAAAGCATCACCCAGCGCAGCTGGCCTGCGGTAATCAGGACGACATAGGGCCAATTTTCCCCCTGACGGCAGAGATAAGCGTTCGCATCCAGCTCTCTGTGTAGCGCGTGCTCAGCCAGAAGCTGGCGCTCCCGATCGGGAAACTCGCGGAAGACCTCTTTTTTCGCCATGACTTGGGCCAGATTGTCGCTCATCGCCAGATAGACATCCCTTTTTGATTTAAGTCAAGGAAAGTTGTGTCGGTGAAGGTTACGATTAATGACAGGTTACCCTAGGGATCTGCCCAGACCTACGGGGTGATCCCTTCATTCACTCACCTCATTATAGTACAGGAGTTGATTTATGCTAGCGAAAACACCCCAAAAAACGCGCGCAATCATCACCTGGGTGATGGTTGCCTGCGCCCTGTTGACCATCGTCCTCGAACCTCTCTTAGTCAAGCAAGTCCTGCCCCCCATCATCAAGGGACAGCAGGCCCGCTATGATAAGATGTCCGCCTCCGAAGACCCAGCAGACCAGGTGAAAGCGGAACTGATCAAAGACACGCCCTACCTGGTGAGCTTCTTCTATCCCCTATGGATGGCCCTCGGTGTCTTCGGCAGCATCGTCGTCCTGGTCATCGCCAAGCAGTATTACCAGGGGAAGGAGTGGGCCCGTGGGATAGCTCTGCTGGGGCACGCCATGCCCGCCATGGGCGGTGCCTACATGCTGGTCCCGGCCATCAACTTCACAGGGTTTGGGGCATATGTCATTTACACCATGATCATCTCTGGCCTGGGCCTCATCCCTTACTTCACCATCATTCTGGGTGAAAAAGCGTCCCTGAAAAACAAATTCTGGAGCGCGCTGGTCTTCCTGATCCTCGGCGTCCAGGGCGCCCACAGCTTTGCCAACGGGCATGCCGCCATGCGCATCCAGTGGATGCATCCGGCACGCCCGGCCTGGCCCCCCGGCACGTGGGTCCTGTGGCTGGCCACGCAAACGATGTGGATGGGCACCATTTGCGTCATCCTTTCCATCCTCTACCTGGGGCAGCGGAAGCGGACCGGGTGGTATCTGGCCACCATCGGCGGGGCGACCACCATGCTCGCCAACTACTGGACCCATATCTACCGCCATGAAACCTGGGACTACTTCCTGGGGGGGACCTTCGGGCTGATCATCCTCGCCTTCATGCTCATCCCGGCGGTCAGCAAACTTCTCTATGACGAACCCCAACCTGCGCAGGCAGGCTGACCTATAGGCGTCGTTTCCATCCTAGGATCCCACAGCCCGGAAGGTTCCTTCCGGGCTGTTTTTTCGTCCCTTAGATTTGCGTTAACGCAAAGATTGGGCCTTCCCTTTGGGATAAAATTCACATGGAGTTTACAGCGAATGTTCCCCATCAATGATCATACAGACGGAGGTCCGAGATGAAAAACACCCCCCAAAAGAACCGCACAATCATGTCAGTCATCGCTATCCTGGTTGGCCTGCTCATGGCCTACCTCGTCCCTTTCCTGGTACAAACCTCTCTGGAACGGGTGCTGGTCGACCTCACGGCACACATTGAGGAGGGGAATCCCGCCTTCAGCAGCGGGTTGACCCTCTTTGATTTCTTTTATCCCGTGTGGCGGGCGGTCATCTTTGTCGCGGGGGCAACCCTGATTCTCATCTCCCAGGAGATCAGGAAGGGTACGGAGTGGGCCTATCCTCTGGCCCTGGCCCTCTTCGCCCTCCCCTCCATCGGCGGGATGTTCATGTTCCTGCCCTATATCAGCTGGGTGGGCGGCTTTCCCTTACCGATGACCATCTCCTGGATCGGTTTGGCGGGATACTGGTCCTTTATCTTCCTGCGCAAAGAGGAGCTCATCCCCAAACTCATCCGCTTTGCCACCCTGACTTTGTTGGGGATGATGACCACCCACGCTTTCACCGTGGGCGTTGGCGCCCAGCGCACGATGTGGACCCGACCTGGGCACCCGCTCTACCCCGGTTTCACGTGGTGGCTGTTCAACTGGTGCGGGGAAGTGAACTGGGTCGTAGTCCCCCTGCTCTTCGCGGCCATCCCCCTTTTGGCCATGGGGAAACGCAAGGGCTGGTGGTTCGCGGTCATCGGAGCGACGACGGTCCTGATGATCAACATCCCCACCCAGATCTTCCGCACGAAGACCTTGGATTACCTGTGGGGCTCACTGCTGGCCCTGGGCATCTTGATCTTCACCCTGGTGCCTTATTTCAAGGAGCGCCTGCTGCAAAACCCGGGGGAGAGCGGAGAAGGTTCCGAAGATCCCTCCGCCTGATAAACGCTAGGAGGTTTGTCCGGCAGTGCACTGCTTTTCAAAAATGATTTCAGGGAAGGAGATTGACATGAAATTTTTCAAAGGCAATCGTAAACTCGGTTCGTTTCTATCCATCCTGGGCATCATCACCGGCCTGCTGGCGCTGTACATCATCGCCAACACCTATATCCCCATCGTGGAAGGCAAGATCCTCGACGGACGGCCGGATGAAGCGATTACAGTGAGGATCGTGCACGCCTTGATGGGCTGGGTGGGGATGACCGGCGGCGCCCTGTGGGTGGTCGTCCTCTACGGCTTCCTCAACGAGAAAGAGTGGGCTTGGTTTTGGGGCGTGGTAGCGTCCACTCTGCAAATCTTGGCCGGGTTCTTCCCCATGATCCCCCCCGCCAGCATCGGCATGCCCACGCCCACCATGTGGGTCTTTTTATTGGCCTTTCTGCTCTGGTTCGGGATGCTTTTCATTGGCGGAGTGAAGGGAAAGATCATCGCCCTGGCCTTCGCCGCCGGGCTGGCTTATGTGATGGTCTTCATTGACGGCGTGGGCGCCATTTCCCGCTACCAGACCGTGGAAGAAAGCTTTCCCGTGGGCATGTATGCCATGGGGCAAATGGTCAACTGGTGGGGAGCCGCGGCCTGGGCGGTGTTTATCTTCGCCCTGGTAAGAGGAAAACATTGGACGCTGCCGGTGGGTATTTACGCCGCCACCCTGTCAATCTTCGGCGGCCTGCCGGTGGGGTTGACGGACGCCATTCGCTTGGGCCGCTTCTCCATGTTCCTCCCTGGACCTTTGTTGAGCGGCATCCTGCTGGTGGTTCTCCTTCTGCCCCGCACGAAAAAGATGATCCAGGAATGGATCTCAAGGTAACCGAGCTGTACGATAGAAAATTTCCACAACCATGAAGATTAACGAGCAGTTTTTTCCCACCATCGTGCTGGTCACCTTTCTCGTCACGATCGCGTTGGCCTACCTGTTAGGGTTACAGCCCTCCCACCAAAAAAGAAAAGGATCCGGAAATCAGGGAAGGCGTTCTGTGCCGGCCTTTGTCTTGGCAGCTGAAGGGATGCACGGGTCATGAGTTCCAGATCCCGCCGCCGTTCTCAGACAAACAACTCGCTGCATAAGACGCGCCGCCTGTTCCTTCTCCTCTCCACAGCGATCACATTTTTGATCGGCATCAGGCATCTCCTGCCGGAAAGGGGCGGAGGAGGCTCATTCGACGCTTTCTGTCCCTTCGGCGCGGTGGAGAGCGCCTGGACCACGCTGACCACCGGCGGTACGTTAAAGACGATCAACCTCTTCAACTTTGCCGTATTCAGCGGCGTGGCCGCCCTTGCCATCCTCGCCGGCCGGGCTTTCTGCGGCTGGCTTTGCCCCCTAGGCGGG
Organism: uncultured Anaerolineales bacterium; assembly: GCA_964481465.1. Classification (GTDB taxonomy): domain Bacteria; phylum Chloroflexota; class Anaerolineae; order Anaerolineales; family UBA11858; genus B10-G9. The sequence goes on along the minus strand of CAYZTL010000014.1, from coordinate 197 downwards.
CTGCAGGAATTTCTGGCTGACCTTTCCCGCCGCTGGAGCAGGGAGGAAAAACCTGTGCGGGGCAAGCAGAGCCAGGCCCGCTTTCCCACCCAGCTTCCACCATGGGCGGACACCCCTGCCCGGACCCTGAAGGACATCATCATGATCGTGATTTTGGCAGCCAGCGTTGGCGCGGTCTACCCCCCGCTGCGGGAGCT
>CAYZTL010000013.1:0-109741 GCA_964481465.1 uncultured Anaerolineales bacterium | reverse complement strand
CGTTCAAGTGCGGCTTCGTTCGTTCAAATTTTTCCTTGGCCATAAATGCTCTCCTTACACTGCGTCATTCAATATGATTATCTCAGCCAACAACAGAGCCCCCGATGGGATTTGAACCCATGTCCTCATTCTTACCAAGAATGCGCTCTACCCCTGAGCTACGAGGGCTGGCTTTTTCCATGGCTACGCGCTGACGGTTCGCATACTCTTGTCAACGTGTAGAAAAGTGGGCGGTGAAGGATTCGAACCTCCGTAGGCGTATGCCAGCTGATTTACAGTCAGCCCCGTTTGGCCACTTCGGTAACCGCCCATTTTTGTGGCTTTTTTGAACCGTTCCCAAGCCAATTTCAGGAGCCGACGACGGGACTTGAACCCGTAACCTGCCGCTTACAAGGCGGCTGCTCTGCCGGGTTGAGCTACGTCGGCACATGCTTAAAACCCAACATCACCGAAGCGCTGGCATTATAACAGAACCACCAGGTCACTGCAAGGATAGAGATCAAGCGTCATCGACAATGAATAAGTCTATCAGTTTATCCCTCAATCGTCAATACATCAGGTTCCGCGCCTGCCCAGATAACCCCGCGCTTCCCAGATCAAGTATAACGCGATGGACCCCGCCACAGATGCGTTCAGGGAATCGATCTTCCCGCGCATGGGCAAGGCCATCAAAAAATCACAGGACGACTTAACCAGCCGGCGCATGCCGCTGCCTTCGCTCCCCACCACAACCACCATCGGTCCGGTGAGATCGATCTCATCCGGGGGTTGCGCTCCTTGCCCCGCTTCCAACCCTACCACCCAAGCTCCCTCCTCTTTCAACAGGGAAATCGTCTGGGCCAGATTGGCCTGGGTTACCAACATATGTTCACATGCACCCGAAGAAGCGCTGACCACCGCCGGGGTGATAGTGGCGGTCCGCCGGTAAGGAAGCACTACGCCGTGGACCCCAACCGATTCCGCCGTCCGAATTAAGGTGCCCACATTTTGAGGGTCTTTCAAGACATCAAGGAGAAGGACCAGCAAGGGTTCATCCCGCTCCGCTGCCCGGGTCAGAATGTCGTCGATTTCCACATAAGGATAACCGCCTACCCTTAATGCCACCCCCTGGTGATTTTCCCCCCGCTGATTCAAAACGTCCCTCTCTACCAGGGATGCATTCAGGCCTCTTTGCGCAGCCAGACGAATCACTTCCCGGACGCGAGTATTTTCATCCATCCCACGCGCGATCTGAAGCTGATGGAGTTGTCTCCGATTCGCTCGTAAAGATTCGTAGACCGGATTCCTGCCGACGATCCATTCCTTCATACGCTATTCTTTATAAATCTGTGTGGTCCAAACGAGACGAACATCGAGTGGGCTTACTTCCCAGAAAGGTGATCACTGCCAACGCCACTGCGTGCCCTGGGGGCTGTCTTCCAGGATGATACCTCGTCCCTTCAGCTCCTCTCGAATCATATCCGACAACTCCCATTGCTTTTGCTCGCGAAGCTGGTCCCGAACCTCCACCAACAAATCGATAAACGGTTCCGCATCCCCCCCTGCTCTCTTCCCTTTCTCCAGCTCCAGGCCGAGGATGCCCGTCAATTCCATCAACATCTGCTGGCCGACTTGTAAAGCCTGGTCATCCGCGCCCTGATCCCGGGCTTGATTGATGTCCCGGACCAGGTCAAACAAAGCCGCCAGCGCCGCGGAGGTGTTGAAATCATCATCCATGGCTTTCTGGAACGCCTCTTTCGTCCTCTTCGCTTCCTCCTCCAAGCCACCTTCGTACCCCCCGTCCTGGAATTGGGCCGGTTTCAGTGCAGACCGCAGTCGTTTCAGGGCTTTTTGAGCGTGCTGGATGGTCTCCTCATTAAAGGTGAGTGGGCTGCGATAGCTGGAATTGAGCACCATCATCCGCAAAACGTCGGCCTCATACTCCTTTAAAAAGGCGTCCACCGTGACCAGATTCCCCAGGGATTTCGACATCTTCGCCCCGGAGAGCTGCATCATCCCGTTGTGAACCCAATATTTGGTAAATTTTTTCCCGGTGATGGCCTCGCTCTGCGCGATTTCATTCTCGTGATGGGGAAAGACGAGGTCGTTGCCACCCCCGTGAATGTCAATCTGATCGCCCAGGTGGTACAGGCACATCACCGAACATTCAATATGCCACCCGGGCCTCCCTTTCCCCCATGGGCTGTCCCAACTGGGCTCGTTCGGCTTCGCCGCTTTCCAGAGGGTGAAATCCATGGGGTGTTCCTTCTTCGAGTCCACGTCCACTCGTGAACCTGCTTCCATGTCCTCGATGTTCCTTCCCGAGAGCTTGCCGTACTCATCGAATTTCTCAACGCGGTAAAAGACATCCCCGTCGACCTGGTAGGCATACCCCTTCTCCACCAATGTCTCTACGGCTTCAATGATGTGATTGATCTCTTCCGTGGCCCGGGGGTATTCTGAGGCGGGTAAAATGTTGAGATCCTTCAGGTGTTGATCGAACTCCTGGATGTACCGTTCAGCGATTTCCATGACATCTGCTTCTTCCACCAGGGCGCGTTGGATGATCTTATCATCCACATCGGTATAATTCATGACCTGTTCCACATCATATCCGCGGTACTCAAGATAGCGGCGGATGACATCGAAGACCAACACCGACATCGCATGTCCCACATGGGCTTTATCGTAAACCGTGGGCCCGCAGACGTACATAGAAACCTGATTGGGTTTGAGGGTCTCAAACGGCTCTTTACTCCGCGTCAGCGTATTGTAAATCCTTATGGCCATACTCCAACTCCTGATCCATAAAACCTTTTATAAATCCTCAGGGCGGGCGAAGATCATCCTGCCTGCCGCTGTTTGGAGCACTTTCGTCACGGTCGCGCTGATCTCTTCATTCATATAATCTTTTCCCTCTTCAACGACCACCATCGTGCCGTCAGACAGATATCCCACACCCTGTCCGCGTTCTTTCCCTTCTTGAATGATCTTGACGTTGACCGTCTCCCCCGGCAGGAGGACCGCTTTGACTGCATTTGCCAATTCGTTGATGTTCATGACAGGGACTCCCTGCAGTTCCGCGACCCGGTTTAGGTTGTAATCATTAGTTAAAATGGGACAGCTCAGCTGCCGGGCCAGAATGACTAATTTGCTGTCCACTTCCCTTGTGCCCTCCACGTCAATATCGCTGATGCGCACCGGAATGGCGTTGGTCTCCTGCAATTCGGAGAGGATTTCCATGCCTCTCCGTCCTCGTTGGCGGCGTAATCCATCCGCGGAATCGGCGATGTACTGCAGCTCATCCAACACAAATCGGGGGATGAGGAGCTCCCCCACCAAGAAACCGGTCTGGGCGATGTCAGCGATCCTGCCGTCGATGATCACGCTGGTATCGACGAGAATGACCCGGTTGCGTTCTTTGTTCCGCTCTTCCGATTTCCCGGCAAAGGTGAAGACACGCCCCCCAAAAATAGAGTAAAGATCGTTTTTCCTCATCACGAAAATGGCCACACCCAGGTAAGCGAAAAGCAAAACGCCGATGAAGGGTAGGACCTCACCAAAAGGGGATGGCAGCAGAGAAAGGGGAAAAGAAAGCAAAGCGGCGATGACCAATCCCACTGTCAATCCCAATAATCCAGCGGACAACGACCGGGTATCCAGTTTGGTTAACGCAGACCGCAAGGACCGCAGCGGTCGGGTGGTCAAAAAAGGCGTGAGCACCAAACCAAATAAAGCCCCCACCAATCCCAAGATGACCGCCCCCGTCTCCGTGGTGATGGATGTGATCTCACTCAGATCGACCCCTAAATATCCCCCCACAAATCCAAAGACGATCATTCCAATGATCCGTAAGATGAATTCTAAACTCATTTCGTTACCCCTCCTGAATACAAAAAGACGAACACGAATATGTCCGTGCTCGCCTTGAGTCATTCAGAGGTGCAATAAGAGGATCTTATCCTGCCAGATAGAATTAAGTTAGACTGCCGATAGAATGATGGTAGTTATATAAATCCTCAAAAACGTAAGATGGCAGATAACAAAATAATGGCAACGATTCGTCCCTATGAACACTCACGCAAGACAGGACATATAAGGATAATTGATAAAGACCGTTATTAATCATAGCATGGTGGGTTTTCCTCGTCAATGTATCGCTACAGACTGAGGATCTTCGGCTTCCCCAAAGATGGGAAACCAAAGGGAATGAAATGACCTTTAAGGTATTGGATGTGTAACTTGAAGGCATAAATCCTCGTTTAATACGGCCATTTCTATAATATAATGAAGCGTTAGTGCTCATCTTCTTCCTTTGAGGTGTAATCATGGAAATCAAAGCTTACCGAAAAGTGATTAATTCTTGGGCCATGTATGACTGGGCCAATTCTGCCTTCGCCACCACCATCATGGCTGCCGTGCTGCCCATCTACTACTCTGCCATCGCGGAGCCCGTGCTCAACAAAACGCAATCCACCGCGTATTGGGGGTACACGAATTCCATTGCCTTACTGCTGGTCGCCCTGCTCAGCCCCATCCTTGGGGCTGTTGCCGATTATAAGGGGCGGAAGAAGCATTATCTGACCTATTTCGCCCTCCTGGGGATTGCCGCCACCGCCTTGATGTTCTTCCTCACCACGGGCGATTGGCTCTTGGCTTCTGTACTTTTTATCCTGGGCAACATCGGCTTCGCGGGGGCAAACGTCTTCTACGACTCCCTCCTTCCCCACATCGCCAAAAAGGACGACATCGACCAGATCTCCACCCGCGGATACGCCCTGGGCTACCTGGGGGGCGGCATCCTTCTAGCCATCAATTTGGGGATGATCATGTTCGGTCCCGAGCATTTGACCGCGTTGATGACCAGGTTGTCTCTGGCCAGTGTGGCCCTGTGGTGGCTGGTCTTTTCCATCCCCCTGTGGCGGAACGTGCCCGAACCTCCCCGCCACATCCTGCCCTACGAAGAGGATAAAAACCCCCTCAAATCCGGCTTCAGGCGCCTTTACGAGACGTTCCAGGAAATCAAGAAATACAGCGAGCTCTTCAAATTCCTGGTCGCCTTCTGGCTCTATAATGACGGCATCGGGACAATCATCAAAATGGCCACCAAATACGGGGATGAAATCGGCATCGGACAAACCGACTTGATTGGCGCCCTGCTCATGGTCCAGTTCGTGGGCATCCCCTTTTCCTTCGTTTTCGGATGGCTGGCAAAAAAAATTGGCACCAAGAACTCGATTTACCTCAGCCTGAGCGTGTACACATTGATCTCCATCGGGGGCTATTTCATGACCTCCTCGATCCATTTCTGGGCCCTGGCCTTCGCCGTCGCTCTGGTGCAAGGGGGCAGCCAGGCCTTGAGCCGCTCCCTGTACGGCAGGATGGTGCCCAAAGCCCAATCTGCGGAATTTTTCAGCTTTTACAGCGTGAGCGGGAAATTTGCCGGCATCTTCGGTCCCCTGGTCTTTGGGTTGGTAAGCCAGTCGATGGGCAACAGCCGGCTGGGGATCATCTCCTTGGTGATCTTTTTCATCGCCGGTGCGCTGCTTCTGACCCGCGTGGACGAGGAAGAAGGCATCCGGGTGGCACAAGAAGCCGACGCCCGGGCGATCACCAAATAAGATACCATGGGCCCTAATCAACAAGCAGATTCTGAGGGACAGCTGAAGGACATGTTTTCCCGGGTTGCCCCCCACTATAACCTCCTCAACCGGATCATGACCGGGGGGCAGGACCGGCACTGGCGCCGCTTTGTGATCCAGAAAGCAGCCCTACCCGAGGGCGGACTTCTCCTCGACCTTGGCACGGGAACCGGCGATCTGGCCCGAGAAACGCTCAAGCAATACCCTCATGCTCACCCCGTGGCTGTAGATTTCTCTCTGGAGATGATGCGTGTTGGCCGGCAAAAATACAAAAAACCGGACGGGACCTGGGCTGTGGCCCATGCCCTGCGTATCCCTTTTCCAAATAACACCTTTGACGCTGTCGTCTCAGGTTTTTTGCTCAGAAACCTGACCGACCTGATGGCTGGTCTGCGTGAACAGTACCGCGTCCTCAAGCCCGGGGGGAAATTTGTGGCCCTGGAAACCACCCAACACCCACAAACCTTCCTTTCTCCACTGATCGATTTCTACCTGCACAAGATAATCCCCACTCTGGGGAAGTGGATCGCAGGCAAAAAGATCGCTTATACCTACCTGCCCAGGTCTATGAATCATTTCCTGGGGGCGGAAAGACTGCTGGCCTATCTGGCGGCTGCGGGATACAAGAAATTGGAATTCCAGCGCTTCATGTTTGGCACGGTCGCCGTTCATTGGGGAGAGAAATAAACCCCCATCCTCACTCCAGGCAAGTGCCATCTCTGGCACATATCCTTCCCCGTGCCCCAGTAAGAATCGGCAACTTCCTGGCAACGCAATCTGAATGTGATAACATCATACCCAGGAGGAATTCCTGGAAAGGGGTCTTACACTCCCCTGAAATTTGCAGGGATGGTTGGAACCGCGATTGCAGGTTTCCAGGGGCTTGGAGAGGACAAAAGCAAAGGTGAAGGGACGAAACGTAGAAGAAAAGATCGGCGATTTACTTCGGGAGCGAGGTTGGCAGCTGGCGGTCGCCGAATCCTGCACCGGTGGATTGGTCGGGCATAAGATTACCAATGTCCCCGGCGCGTCCACATACTTCCTGGGCGGGGTGATCGCCTACGCCTACCACGCCAAAGTCCGGCTCCTGAACATCTCCTGGGAAACCCTGGAAAAACATGGGGCAGTCAGCGAGGCCACGGTGCAGGAGATGGCGAAGGGTGTCCGGCAGGCTTTGGGCGCTGATATCGGCCTCTCCATCAGCGGCATCGCGGGACCCACGGGCGGCACCCCCCAAAAACCGGTGGGGACGGCCTGGATTGGATTGGACACTGAAAATGGGACCTGGAGCAAAGAAATATACGCAGAAGGGGACCGGCTGGCCAATAAAGAGGAATTCGCTGCTGCCGCATTAACGTTCTTATGGGAGCATCTAAAAGAAGGATGAAGGAGATTCAAGTCACCGCTAGATTCCCATCCCCGGGAAAGATCATCCCTACCCACTTCCAAATCGATGAGATCCGCATAGGCGTCCGGGATGTTGGCAGGCAGTGGGAGGACGAAAAAGGGCACCACATTCTCGTCATGGACGCGAAAGGCCGCGCGTACCATCTTTTGTTCGTACCTGAAGGAATGGTCTGGTATCTGGTGCAAGATATTTCATCATCCCCAAGACCCACTTAAACGAAGGAGTAACTGTGAGTAAACAAGTAAAGGACGACATGGTAGTCACTTTAGATTACGCGTTAATCGTCGACGATGAGGAATTGGAGAGCACCAAGGGATCTCGTCCCATTCAATTCATTCAAGGACACGGGCAGATCATCCCCGGGCTGGAAGAAGCTATCGCCGGCATGGAAGTCGGTTCCTCCAAAACCATCCACGTAAAAGCGGAAGACGCCTATGGGGAGATCGACCCCGATGCGCGCCAAAAGGTGAAGCAGGAGGAATTCAGCGAAGACGTCCCTCTCGATGTGGGGACTTTCTTAGACCTCAGGGACCAAGATGACAATGTGCTCAGCGCCCAGATCGTGGACAAGGACGAGGAAACGGTAACCCTGGACTTCAATCACCCCCTGGCCGGGAAAGACCTGGTCTTCGAGGTCACCATCGCCGATCTCAGGCCGGCCACCGAATCGGAATTAGAGCACGGCCACATCCACGAACACTAAATAGATAAGAACCGGATCCAAAAAAGCCAGGGCTCCCATCCATCCCGGAACCCTGGCTTTCATCGTTCTCTGAACCCTTCTTCACTTAGGCGTTGACCGCCTCCTTTTTGGATGCCACCTCAAATACCAATCCCTCCCCGCTGAAATCCACCAGGATCCTATCTCCCACGTTGAATTCGCCGGAGATCATGTCCAGCGCCAGCGGGTCTTGCAGTTCGCGCTGAATGGTCCGCTTCAAGGGACGGGCGCCATAATCGGGGTCATATCCCACATCCGCCAGATATTCTTTGGCATCCTGGGTCACCTGCAAGGAATAGCCCTGCCCCCGAACCAGGCCTTTGACGCGGTCCAACTGGATATCGACAATATCCAGGATATGTTCTTTGGTCAAGGGATGGAAGGTGACGATTTCGTCCACCCGGTTCAGGAATTCCGGCCGGAAGGTATCCCGCAGCGCCTCCAGAGTGTATCGGCGGGCTTTTTCCTGGTCCCAGCCTTCATCTATCCCTGTCCAGGCTTCCGTGCCCACGTTGCTGGTCATGATCACCACCGTGTTGCGGAAGTCGACCGTCCGTCCGTGGCCGTCAGTGAGCCGTCCGTCATCCAGCAGCTGCAGCAGAGTGTTGAAGACTTCGCTGTGCGCCTTCTCGATCTCATCGAAGAGCACCACGCTGTAGGGCCTGCGGCGCACCGCTTCCGTCAACTGGCCGCCCTCTTCGTAGCCCACATAGCCGGGAGGGGAGCCGATCAACCGGGCCACGTTGTGTTTCTCCTGGTACTCGCTCATATCGATGCGCACCATGGCATCCTCATCATCGAAGAGGAATTCAGCCAACGCGCGGGCTAACTCCGTCTTCCCCACGCCAGTCGGCCCTACGAAGATGAAAGATCCAATGGGGCGATCGGGATCCTGCAGCCCAGCCCGTGACCGACGCACGGCATTGGAAACCGCCTGGATGGCTTCATCCTGGCCCACCACGCGGGTGTGCAAGCGGTCCTCCATGTGGATCAGCTTCTGGGTCTCGCTTTCCATCAACCGCGAAACCGGGACGCCCGTCCAGCGGGAAACCACACCGGCGATCTCCTCGGCGTCCACTTCCTCTTTGAGCAAAGCGCTGTCCTTTTGGACTTCCTCCAAGCGCTGTTCTTTCTCCTTTAACTTTTCCTTCAGCTCCGGCAGCTTGCCGTACTGCAGGCGGGCCGTGCGTTCCAGATCCGCTTCCCGCTCCGCACGCTCGATCTCCAGACGGGTCTCATCGATCTCCTTCTTAATGGCTCTGACCTCGCTGATGATCTCTTTCTCCGCGCTCCACTGGGTTTGGAGCTGCTTCTGTTCCTCTTTCAAGTCCGCCAATTCTTTCTGCAGCTTCTCCAAACGCTCTTGAGACGCCTTGTCCTCTTCCTTTTTCAACGCTTCCCGCTCGATCTCCAGCTGCATGATCTGGCGGTCGACCATGTCCAATTCGCGCGGCTTGGAGTCGATCTCCGTCCGCAGCCGGGCTGCGGCCTCGTCAATCAAGTCAATCGCCTTATCCGGCAGGTGCCGGTCTGAAATGTAGCGGTCAGAAAGGGTGGCCGCCGCGATGGTGGCCGGATCGGTGATCCGCACCCCGTGGTGGATCTCGTAGCGTTCTTTGAGACCGCGCAGGATGCTGATCGTATCCTCCACGCTGGGCTCCTCAATCAGCAGAGGTTGGAAACGCCGCTCCAGAGCAGCGTCTTTCTCGATATGCTCCCGGTACTCATCCAACGTGGTGGCGCCAATCATGTGCAGTTCGCCGCGAGCCAGCAGCGGTTTGAGCATGTTTCCCGCATCCACTGCGCCCTCCGCTGCGCCGGCGCCTACCACCGTATGCATCTCGTCCACAAAGAGTAAGATCTCACCGGCCGAGGAGGTGATCTCCTTCAGGACCGCTTTCAGGCGCTCTTCGAACTCACCGCGGTACTTGGCGCCCGCCACCAGCGAACCCATGTCCAGCTGGACCAAACGCTTGCGCTTCAACCCGTCGGGGACATCGCCGTTGACGATCCGTTGGGCCAAGCCCTCCACGATAGCCGTCTTCCCCACGCCCGGATCCCCGATCAAGGCGGGGTTATTCTTGGTCCGGCGGGATAAAATCTGGATCAGCCGCCGCGTCTCCTCATCCCGCCCGATGACGGGATCTAATTTGCCCCGGCGGGCCTGGTCCGTGAGATCCCTCCCGTACTTCTTGAGCGCTTCATAGGTGGATTCCGGCGTTTGCGAGGTCACGCGCTGGGTGCCCCGCACATCGCGCATGGCATCCAAAATGGCGTCTTTGGTCAAGCCGTATTCTTCCAAGAGGTCCCCCATGGGGCTCTCGGTCAGTCCCAACAAGATGTGCTCGGTGGAGACATATTCATCCTGCATCCCTTTGGCGTACCGCTCCGCGGCTGCCAGCACATCCCGCGCTCCCCGCGTCAGACCCACCTGCAGGTTGCTGCCGTAGACTTTGGACCGTTTGCCCAACTCATCCCTAACCGCTCCTTTCAATCCCGAGACGCTCCCCGCGACTTTCTTGACAATGGCCGGGACGACGCCGTCGGTCTGCTCCAGGAGGGCGGCAAGGATGTGAACGCTGTCGATCTCTTGATGGTTGTTTTCTTCAGCCATCCTTTGCGCACGCAGGACGGCTTCTTGTGATTTCTTCGTATAATTCTCCAAATTCATTTTCTCATCCTCCAAACACAGACACAATAACTACGTAATGATCTCCCCACTTCGCATCCATGCTGAGGTTATTATAAAAATCCAGTCTATGAGGAAGATAAAAGAAATGTTAAAGAAAAGTTTAAATGAGCCTGCCTGCTTACCCCCCAAGAAAGGACGCTACAGGATAGGAAACCCCCCTTCAAGGACCGTAGCTCAGTTTTCCTTCACCACCACTTTGAACCTGCCGTCCGAAATGCGGGCTTCCAAGACGTCTCCCCCTTCCACCTGCCCTACCTTATACACCACCGTGCCGTCTTCCTCGGTGAGCACAGCGTACCCGCGCTTGAGGATGGATTCGGGATTGAGGGCTTCCAGGTGATCGGCAAGGGCGGACAATTCCTTGCGGGACCCGCTGATCACCCTACTCATGGCCGTTTCCAGGCGGTTTCCCAATTCATCTACCCGCTGCTTCCCATTCCGGATTTCATACTGCGGCGAAAAGCGTTTGATCTGGGTCTGCAAATCGGATACCACCCAGCGCTGGTCGGAAAGGTAGCTCAGATAGCTGCGCCGGACGCGATCAGCCAGCTCCTCCGTTAGGGCTTTCAACTCCGCCCTGTCGGGGACAGCCAGCTCCGCTGCCGCAGTAGGCGTGGGGGCCCGGACATCGGCCACGAAGTCCGCAATCGTGAAATCCGTTTCGTGCCCGACACCGCTGATAACGGGGATCTTGGAATCAAAGATGGCTCTGGCTACCCGCTCATCGTTGAAAGCCCACAGATCCTCAATGGACCCCCCTCCCCGCCCGACGATGATCACATCCACCTCCCCTTGGCGGTTGAGCTTTTCCAGGGTAGCCACGATCTCCGGCGGCGCGCCCTCCCCCTGCACAGACACCGGGGAGAGGACCACTTCTACCAGCGGGTAACGGCGTCTGAGGGTGTTGAGCATATCCTGCAGTGCAGCTCCCGTTGGCGAAGTGACCACCCCGATCTTCCGCGGCCAGCTGGGAAGGGGGAGCTTGTGTTCCGTGGCGAAAAGCCCCTCCTCTTCCAAAGCGCCTTTCAAGCGCAAGTACTCCTGGTACAGCCGGCCAGCCCCCCGGGGGCGAAGGAAGTCCACATACAGCTGGTATTGTCCTCTGCGCTCGTACACGCTCAGGTTGCCGTGGGCCTCTACCGCATCCCCTTCTTCTAAACGGGTCTCCTGTTGGGAAGCGACGTTTTTCCACATCACGCAGCGCAGGGCGCTTTCCGCGTCCTTAAGGGTGAAATACACATGCCCCGATTTGGGACGGGATACATTGGAAACCTCCCCTTCCACCCACAGATCTCCCAAATTGGTATCGCTCTCCATCAAGTCCCGCACATAGGCATTGACTTCGGAGACGGACCAGGTCCGGGTGAAACCAAATAGGGAGGGTTGCGATCCATCAGAGGCTGACATATTCTCAGTATACAAAGAAGACCAGTCCCAGACAAGGTTCGGAAAGCACCCAAAGGTAGGAATATCTTCCTATCTGGGCTTACAAGGCTGGGAACCCCCATTCGGCCCCAGTGGAAAAAGAAAAGATCGGGCCCGTTTTCGGGCCAATCCTCCCACCGACCAGGGGGCTGATTTTATAACGGCCCCTATCTCCTATGTGATAAAATTTCCACACCATGGACGTTTCAGAACACCTCCAGGATATCCTGGATACCATCCCTCATAAAGCCGGTTGTTACCTGATGAAAGGTGCCGATGATGAGGTGATATATGTCGGCAAAGCGGTCGATCTCCGGAACCGGGTGCGGTCCTACTTCCACGCCAGCGCCCAGAGCAATCCCCGCACGGCCCAGCTGGTCAGGCACATCCAGGACATCGATTGGATCATCGTCAACTCCGAACTGGAAGCCCTGATCCTGGAAATGAACCTGATCAAAGAATACCAGCCGCATTTCAACGTCCGCCTTAAAGATGACAAACGCTATCCCTACATCAAAATCCACTGGCAGGACCCCTTCCCCAAAGTCTCTGTGACCCGGAAGGTGACGAAGGACGGCTCCCGTTACTTTGGACCTTATACCAGCGTATGGGCCGTCGACCAAACCCTGGATGTCTTGCGGCGCGTGTTCCCCTATCTGACCTGCAACCGGACCATCACCGGGGAGGACCAACGGGCCTGTCTTTATTACGATATTGATCTCTGCTCCGCTCCCTGCATCGGGGAAATATCCCAGGAAGCCTACCGGGATATGATCGGGAAGCTGGCGGATTTCCTGGATGGGCGCACGGAACCCATCATCGAACATCTCCAGGAGGAGATGGATCGCGCTGCTGATGAACTCCGATTTGAAGAAGCGGGACAAATCCGCGATCAATTAATCGCCATCGAACGCATCGTGGAAGAACAGCGCATCATCTCCACGGAATACAACGACTCCGATGTCCTGGCCATCCACAGCCAGGAGGGAGAAGCCTGCGTTCAGGTGTTCTTCATCCGCGGGGGCAAATTGACCGGTCGAGAGTACTTCCTGGTGGAGGGCATGGAAAACACCCCGGACAAAGACGTGCTCGCTGAAGTGATCAAGCAATTTTACGACCAGGCCCCTTCTGTCCCCCCCCAGATCCTCCTCCCCCGGGAGGTCGAGGAAGCGCGCATCATTCAGAAATGGCTCAACAGCCAGCGCGGAGGGGAGAAAGTTCAGCTGCGCATCCCGCACAGCCAGGAAGAGGAAGACCTGATCGAGATGGCAGCGGAAAACGCTGCTGAGATGCTCACCGCCCACACCAATCAGGAGAAAGCGGTCCGGGAGCGAAGCGAGCAGGCCCTGGATGAGCTGCAGACCTATCTTGACCTTCAGGCGCCCCCGGCGCGGATCGAGTGCTACGACATATCCAACACCCAGGGAGCCGCTCAGGTAGGCAGCATGGTCGTCTTTGTGGATGGAAATCCCCAAAAAAGCCATTACCGCCAGTTCAACATCCGCACGGTGAGCGGGCCCGACGATTATGCCAGCATGGAGGAGGTCTTGACCCGCCGTTTTCGGCGCTGGCGAGCGCTCCAGGAAGGGAAAGGGCAGCCCGGGTATAACCCGGATCCCTCTTTCTCCACCCTGCCTGATCTGCTGCTGGTGGACGGCGGGAAAGGCCAGCTTAACCGAGCCTTGGCGGTCATCGAAGCCTTTGACCTGCAAGACGCGTTCGCCGTCGCTGGATTGGCGAAAGAAGACGAGGATATCTACCTGCCCGGACAGCTCCGCCCGGTGCGCATTGACCGGGATTCCAGCGGACTCCACCTACTGCAAAGGGTGCGTGATGAAGCCCACCGCTTTGCCATCGCTTCCCACCGCAAGCAGCGCAGCCGCAAGGGGCTGCAGTCCAGCTTGGAGAAAATCCCTGGGGTGGGCCCGGCTCGCCGGCGGGCGCTGCTCAACAAATTTCACACCATCCAGAATATCCGCCAGGCGTCCCTGGAGGAGATCGCCTCCACTCCCAAGATCCACGCCAAATTGGCGCAAACCATTAAAAAGCACTTGGGCTAAAGGTCGTGTTATGTTAAAATGTGTCCGTAATCGTCAATAAACGAGCTTATCGAATCCAATCAGAAGGAGCAGCATGTCACGCAAAAGAAGACCGAACGTACAGCAAATCGTCATGGCAGTGATCGGGATTTTGATCGTGCTGTCCATGATCATCTCTATGGTCGCCCGATTCTAACCAACGCACCCAACTCCTAATCAGAAAATTCCCGGGAGTCCCCCTCTCAACTATCATCAATCCGCTCTGTCCCCCTAGCAGATCGAAGCCAGCCAGTGGAAATCACAGTTGGTTTCTCCCCATCCATTTACCGAGACCAAAAACAACCTTCCCCATCCTATGCTGTCCTCTCCTCTTCGATGGAGAGGCACCCCGCCTCACCTTCGGCAGGTATCACCCGGGAAGGCATCCTGGATCTCGAAAAACACGGACCATTCCATCCTCCGGCGGATTCAGGAATGCTCCCCCATGCGTGGAAATGGCGTCTTACCCTCGCCAGGCTGAGAGGGTGTCAAAATGTGCCGGGAGCTCTCTTTTGCTATCAAGAGCGATCAAAAGCCTCTCTATCCCCACACTTTGCGGCGGACCCCTCTCCAGACCATGCTAGAATGGATGGGAACTTGAACCACAAATATGAATCGGGGTAAAATAATCCTTACCCTCTAAACATATTCCCTGCCCGCTCCCCGATGGATTTCTCCCCCATCACAGTTCCCAACGTAAAAGATCGTTCCCTGCCCATCAGGGAGCATGGGATAGAAAAGGACATCCGCAATGGTCAAAAACAAAAGATCGCTCTGGCTGATCGCCCTTCTCACCGGTTGGGGTTTTGATTTTCTCTACTGGCAAAAACCGCTGGGGGCGTCTTTTGCGATCCATATTGCGGTCGCCCTCGGCGCCCTCATCTACCTGGCCCGACAAGAGGAGAAGCCCCCTGCAGCCAGGAGCTTCTGGCTTGTGGGAGGAATCCTGCTCTTCTCCGTGCTCGCCTTCATCCGCCTCGAACCCTTCACACGCGCGCTGAACCATCTCATATCGCTGGGACTATATGCCGTCCTCCTCCTCACCTTCCGCGGTGGGGGCTGGCTCCATTACAAATTGGTCGATTATGTGGTGGGCTGGTTCAAACTGGCCTTCAATACCTTCGTCCTGCCCATCAACCTGATCATGGAAAAAAACGAGCAGGAAGCGGAAAACAACGTGGAGGAAGAAGCCCAGACAGGACCCACCTTTGGGAAGCGAATACTGCCCTACCTGAGAGGGATCCTCCTCGCCCTCCCTGTTCTGGCCGTCTTCGCTGCCCTCTTCGCAGCGGCAGACCCGATCTTCGCGGATCGCCTGCAGGACCTGATCGAAACTCTGAAGATTGAAAAACTCCCTGAATATATCGCCCGCCTAGTGTTGATCATGATTTGGACCTTTTTGATCGCCGGGATGATGCTCTATGCCCTGCTGAAAAGCAAGAGGGCACCGCTGATCGGAGAGGGCAAGGCATGGCCCCCGAAGTTCCTCGGCTTCACGGAAGCGACGATCATCCTCGGCAGCGTGAACCTGCTTTTCTTCTCCTTCGTCTTCATTCAGCTGCGGTATTTCTTCGGAGGGAAAAGCAACATCTCCGCCCAGGGTTATACCTATGCGGAATACGCCCGGCGCGGTTTCGGAGAACTCCTGGCGGTGGCTTTTTTCTCGCTCCTCCTTTTTATGCTCCTCAGCTCGATCACCCGCCGGGAAACGCCCCGGGCAAAGAAGGCCTTCACCGGTTTGACCGTCTCCCTGACTGTCCTGGTCGGCGTCATCCTGGTCTCCTCCTTCCAACGTTTGCGGCTTTATGAGACAGCCTACGGCTTCACCCGGCTGCGGACCTACGCCCATCTCTGCATCCTCTGGATCGGGATCCTCTTCCTGGGGATCCTGGTTCTGGAGATCCTGCACCACTGGCGGTTCTTCACCACCGCAGGGCTCATCGCCGTGCTCGGTTTTGGGATCACGCTGAACGCGATCAACGTCGATGCCTTCATCGCCCAGCGGAACCTCACCCGGGCTGCAGAGGAGGAAACCCTCGACATCGACTACCTGACAGGTTTATCTAATGACGCCCTCCCCCAACTGGTACGCTTTGCAGACAGCCCCCAGCTGACCCCCTCGGAGCGGAAGGAAATCGAAGCTTCCCTCGCTTGCCGGGCAGCCCTCCTCCAAGACTGGCCTTCCGCTTGGCAGGGTTTTATCTGGTCCCGCTTCCGGGCCAAAGTTAAACTAAACCACAACAGATCCCTGTGGGAAGATTACCGCACCTTTCAAGAAAATGGGACCTGGTATGTCCGAATTGAGGGGAAGAAAGAATACTGCAAACCCGATATTTGGGATTGAATTCATCCTGGATAGAATCGGGGGACTGTGCTGCGCTATGGGGCTTGGCTTATCCAGGGACCCTCGAGCCAAACTTGGGAATTAAAAAGGAGAAAGGAAAGCCTTTCTCCTCCTCCGTCGAGATCGATAATGGGATCTGAAATGGCCAGAGCTCAGAAACCTGAATTTATGACTTCATCCCTCTGGCTAAGGTGAGTGGGTTTTCAACTGGCTAGCGTTCTCCATCTTCGAGGGTGACGGCCGCCATCTCATGGTTAGCACGATATTTCTCGATCCACGGGTCGCTTCGCATCTCTAAAAATCGTTCATGATCCTCGTTGAGACACACCCAACCTCGTTCTCCTTTGGCGTGATAGGTGTGAATCATACACACAGGACACCATAAAAACTTCGTCTTTCTGTTCATCGTACCCCTTCCCTGTTCCATTTAAATACTGTGGTCTGTCTCATTGCAGGAAGCCGTAATGTCAATCTAGGGTAGATCCAAGCTCCAGCCAATGAACTGCGAAAAACCTCACCTGACGTTCCCATCCTTGATTCTCTTCCTCTCTTAATGCATATCTAACAGGTGTGCCGCTATCTAGCTAAGTGCAAGATATATGCCAATATTCATTAATCACCCCCATATATGGCACTTATTCATCCTTACACCCCTGTCTATTTGTGTCCCTCTCGCTCACCAGCCTGCTCTCGAAGCCTTGGAGATATCCAAAATCTCTGAAGCCGGCCATCACTGGATCGTCTTTATCAAACACCGCCGCATACTCATCGGGACGACATCCAGGCGGGCAATCGCCAGCCCCCCAGACCTGGTTGACGCGCTCTGGCGGGCATGATAAAATCTCCCAGCAAGTGGGCGTGTAGCTCAATGGCAGAGCAGTGGCCTTTTAAGCCATTGGTTGGGGGTTCGATTCCCTCCACGCTCACCTGTGCATTTAAAAGGCTCCTACCATCTCATAAAAAGGCAGAATACCCTTGATCGGGAACCTCTTCCTCCTCCCGGTTTTACTGGCGATCACCCTTCCCAGGTGTTTATTCGTACCGGTGTTTACTTTTGTTTGAAGGAATACCCTTCGCGCTCCAGCGCTTCCAACAACTCTATTCCCCGCTCGGCATGCCGGATGGCATGCTCCTCCTCGAACGTCTCCTCCTCCCAATTCCGGATCGTCTGCAGCTCTTCCTGATAGTCATCCCAATCCAGCGCCCGATCTTTCAACCACTCCTTGGCGTCCCCGGGCACTTGCCGGAGTGACTGCTCCACGTTGTCAGCCACAAGTTTGGCAGTGATCTTGCTCGTCTTCTGGAGATCCTTGCGCATGGACTGGTACTTCTGAATGTCAGCGCGGTCTTTTTGCCCGATCAGGAAACAGGCGATGGCCAGGACCATGAGGGCGAGTCCCATTTCACTGCCTTCAAAACTGGCGCCAAAAACCTCAATGCTGATCGTCCCCGACTCTCCTGCCCCATCTGGGACGAGAATGAGCACCAGTCCGGTGACGATCAGCACCAGCCCGGTGACGACCATCACATGCCAGAATTTGACGCCACCCTGCTTTACCGCTGCCATCTTCCCCTCCTCACGGCTCCATCCAATCTCGGATATCCTTTTTATAACACAGCTTCATGCACTTTGTACAGAGTCTGAGAGCTCTTAACAAGGAAAAGAACTGGAATCTGTTACAAACTATCCTTAAACTTTTAAACTGGATCCAGGATAAGTTTTTCCCTGGAACCCAGAGGGAGTTCGATCAAGGATTCCTACTTCCTATGGGCTGAGAGGAAGGATATCAGTGGGGAGCCCACTATCCACCTCCCCCGAGGAAGTAAACCTTAAAAATCCGCCAGGAGCCAAACAGGAAAGCCCACAGCGAAGGGTAAAGGCGGTAAGCCCTGACCAGGGAGGAAAAGATGGTTTGCAGCAATCCCAGTGGGTATTCCGACCCGGCGATCCAATTCGCGCAGTACTCGTCATTCTCGCATCCTCTGGTAACCCCCTTATGCTGGAAAACGTGCTCCAGCTCGTGGCGGGCCACGTAATACATGGCTCTCTCTGGAAGCGCCTCGCTGATGTAGATCAGCCCGTTGCAGTATACGCCGTTGATCCGGGCCATGTCTTCTTCCCGGACCACGATCAAGGCCGCACCCAGGTCCTCCTGGGTGATGTCTCGCCCCTCTCGTCTGGCTTCGACCAGGGCTTCCAGGATGCGGATTTTCTCTTCGTCGACCGGGTACTTCGACTCATCACAGACTTCGAACTCGATCGACCCTCTGGGGACCCTGTTCTTGACATAGCGGCGGCTCCCTATTTCCAGGAAGAGCACGAAGGCACCCAGCAGGATCAGGACGCCAAAAAAAATCTTCCCTATGACCTTCCATGTGTTAACCATATCTCCACCAAAGATACTGACCCCATTGTACCTTGAATTTAATATGGGCTTTGCTACTAAGGCATGAAATCAATTAATTTCGGCTGAGACAATCAGTCCACCCATCCCCAGAACATCGCCGCCAGCCAGAAGAGGTTGAGAGTGACCACAAAGAGGTCGCTGGCCAAAGGCACCGGACTGCCCTGCCCTCCCTCCACTTTCCCCCTGCTGAAGACAGAGACGCCGATGAGGAGGAACAGGAGCAGTCCCAGGCACGCCCACAGAGACACCCATGCCCCCGGTACGGGGAAGAACTTCAAAAACACCCACCCTAACAGATAGAGGATTGCTAAGGGAAAAAGGTAGACTCCTACTCCACGGAGCCTACGTCCTGACAGTGAGCCCCCAACGAAGGAGAGACACAGACAAGAAGCCAGCGTACTCCAAACCTTTCCTCGAAACGCTCCTAGATCAATCTCTTCGAATAGCGCCCCGGCTGCCAAAGCGAATCCCAGCAATAAAGCCACATTCCAGCCCGGTTCCTCTTCCAATATGTAAAGACCGATCAACAACCCCCAGGTTATGCTCATTAAATAGACCCTGCCAGAATCAGGGACCCAGCTACCAATTGAGCGACCAATCCAGCATGCCACCCCGGCCATCCCCAGGTAAGGAACGACCCGGACTAGAAAAGCGAACAAATGGAGCTTATCTTTGGGGAATGCTTTGTTTTGAATCTCCAATCAGTGCTCCTTCCTTGATCCCTAACAAAGACCCAAACATCACAGTGACTTTCTTTTTGATGCAAACATAGATCCGCAATTGTTGATCATCAGGATGATATTCATGAGGATAGTCCACAACAAAATCCATCACCGCAGGATGGGAAGGCCCCCGTTCATTCACTTCAGCATACCCGATGGAGTGGGTGGTCACCAGCGTTTGCATGGGAGGAGCGACCAATGTCGCCCGGTGATCATCATCCAGCCATCTGTAAAATCCATCCTCAGGGTCCGTCGGGGTAAGCGTGGGCCCCGGTGTACTCCCCCATGGCGTTGGCGTACATGAAGCTTTCGCTGTTGCCGTTTGGACCTGGACGACCTGGGTCACTATCTGATCACCCACAACGATCAACCCGGCTTTTCCCGCCGCATCCGCTACCCTTATCAACTCCTGCCTCTCCACCATTAAGCGGGCTCCATCGATGATCACAGCCAAAAACAGGAGGGCTACCATCAGGAGGACAGCCACGATGATCACAATCTGCGCTCTTTCACTTCTCATCGTCGATTTTGATATTCCATTTTCGTTACCGCACGGCCCGACAGCGGGACTGACAAGCGGGGAAAGGTGAGTTTTACATTGTAGGTGACCGTCACCGTAAGCTGCCTACCCCGGGGAGCGGGAAAGGGTTGGTCCCGCGGAGGTTCGTCCTGCTCAGGATCAATATCAATCACCAATTTGTTCGGGTTTAAACCATACGCGGCTTCGTGAATGGCCCCGATGATTTCTTGATCTCCCCGGGTGGGATCGACGATCGTCGCCCCCGCACGCGCTCCCTCCCAAGCCGCATTGACGACCGACATCTGGGTATAAAAAAGAATGCCAAAGTCGATCAACGCCACAATCAACAGCAATAAGATGGGCAGCACGAAGGCAAACTCCACCAGCGCCTGGCCAGAAAAGGAACGTATGCGTTTATCATTCTTTCTCTTCATCCTCAACACAACCTAACTCAACGCTGGAACAGGAAATTGATGATCGGAGGAGCAAGATAAACCAGCAGCAAACTGGGTAAAAAGAAAAACACCAAAGCCGGGATAATGCGGATGGGCGCTGTCTGGGCTTTTACTTCCGCGCGCTGACGGCGACGGGTGCGCATCAAATTCGCCTGGACCCGGAGCGTTCTCGCCAGCGACGTCCCCAATTGCTCCGATAAATTAACAGCCTCCACGAAATGTTCTACATCAGAGCACGGGAGCCTGCCAACCATCTCTTCCAATGCTTCACGCCGCGAAAAACCCAACTCAACCTGTACTAAGACACACCGAATCTCGTCTCCCAATATCCCTGTATACCCTCTGCTTACCCTCTGTAAGGCGGGTATGAAACCCAAACCCGCTTCCACAGTCAAGGTGAGCATATCAAGGAAATCCGGCAATCCTCTGGCAACCGCACGCTCGCGCTCTCTAATCCGCCACTGCACATAGAGATAAGGACCTACTGCAGGGAAAAAGATCAACACCAATCCCCAAACCCCCCAACTCATTCCCTTCCCCCCTAACAAAATGGAGACCATCCCCAACGAAGTTCCTGATACGATCAAAAGCCACCACAACGATTTGAATTGATCCGCATCTAAACGGATCCCCGATTGAATGAGAATCTCATTCCCTACCAGGCGATCGAAGAAATCCGGGGCTTTGACCGCACCTAAGAGGGGCAAAAACCGTTTTTCCCATGAGGGTTGATCCGGCTTTTCTCCCAAATGAAAAGTACTTCTGGCTCTGATTTTCGCCCGGGGATCGAACAAAGTGTTCAGAAAAAGGAACACAATAAATACCAAAGCAGCAAAAACGACGGCGATGAGATAAAGGATAGTCATTCTCACACCTCAATCCGGATCAAACGGGAAACGATAACCGCGCCGATCAACTCCAAAATTCCGGCAGCGATCAGAACCAAATTGCCTATGGTGGTATGAAATAAAACCTCCACATACCCTGGAAACATGGACAACAACCCCAAAGAAACCGGGACCAAAAGGGCAATGACCACTGCGGAAAGCCGGCCCTGCGCCGTCATCGTCCTGACTTCGTTTTCCAACTCAACCCGCTTTCTTACCACCTCTGCCATTTCACGCATCATAGCCGCCATATTTCCCCCCACCTGTCGTTGCAAGGTCAAACCCTCCACCAATAACCTGACATCTTCATTCGTGCGCCGCTGATATAAATCTCGCAGTGCCTGATCGACGGTAAAACCCATCCGGATTTGGTCCGAAATCAACTCCATCTCCATAGAACTCGGAGGAGGGAGATTGGGAATGATGAAGGAAATGGCCTGAGGCAGGGAAAACCCAGCCTGCAGGGAATCCGCTAAGCGATCCAGGACCCCAGGGAATTGATCTTGAAATAAGCGGCGCTGCATTCTGGCTCGCGAATAAGTCAGGGTGAGTAAGCCGACAAGAAATAGAAAAGCTATGAACCCACTTAATAAAATCCGCTCCGTGAGCAGATATCCCACGAATCCTCCCCCTCCCACCGTGATCCCTAAGGAAAAGATCAGGGAGAGGGGCTGCGATCCAAATCCTGCATCCTTCCACCCACCGAGCAGCAACTTGCCGAGCCTCGTTTGGAATAATGGCCTTAGAAACCGGTTGGCTAGTTTTGTGATCCTCGATAGGGAATGCTGCCAGGAGGAGGTTTTCGGAAGGCCTTCCTTTCTTTCCAAGCGTTTTCGCCAAGAACGACGCAGTTCACGCCTGCGAGCGATCTCGATCGCCGGCAAGGACAACACAAAAAGGAAAAGACCACCGCTGATGCCGATCAAAGGCGACAGGTGGGTTTGCGCAAAGGTATGTAAAGAGCCCCTCCCCACCCAAACGAGCGCCAAGACCACCGTATAGCCTAGGACCCCGAAACCGCGAAAAGGCATTCATTCCTCCAATTGATCGCTGATTCGATAACCACTGCGATCGATCCTCTCTAAGCATTGGGGTTGATAACCGGTGCTGAGAAACCTCCCTATCGGTTGACCTTGATCATCCAAGCCCTGCCGCTCAAAGATAAAGATCTCCTTCGTGTTGATTTGAAGGTTTTCCCATCCCTCCTCCTGGGATGAGAGCACTTCAGCGATGGAAACCACTTTACGCTTTCCGCCGGGTAGCCGTTCTTGCTGGAGGATCAAATCCACTGCACTGGCGATTTGTTCCCGGATAGCTGGCTGGGGAAGCTCCAAACCCGCCATCAAGACCATGGATTCTATGCGCCGGATCGCGTCTGCAGGAGAGTTGGCGTGAATCGTGGTCAAAGATCCAGGGTGCCCGGTATTCATGGCCTGCAGCATGTCAAACGCTTCCGGACCCCTAACCTCTCCTACGATGATCCGGTCAGGACGCATGCGCAGGGCATTACGAACCAGTGTGCGGATGGTGACCTCCCCTTTCCCTTCAATATTGGGGGGGCGAGCTTCCAAAGAGACCAAATTGTTGGCCACCAATTGCAGTTCAGCGGTGTCTTCGATGGTCACAAGCCGCTCACCTTCCGGTATACAGCGCGCGAGGGCATTCAAGGTAGACGTCTTTCCAGAGCCAGTCCCGCCGGAGATCAAGATATTGATCCGAGCCTGGACGCAGGCTTGGAGGAAACGGGCCATGTGATCCGTCAAGGTCTCCAAATTCACCAAGCGGGCCAAAGTGAACGGCGTGGCTGAAAAACGGCGGATGGTCAAGGCTGGAGAGCGCAGGGCCAGTGGGGGGATAATGGCGTTCACCCGCGATCCATCCGGCAACCTGGCATCCACAAAAGGCACGGATTCATCCACACGCCGTCCCAATGGGGCAACAATGCGATCGATGACATTGAGAATATGCTCCTCATCCCGGAAAGAAGCCTGAACGGGCTCCAACTTCCCGCTTTTCTCAACGAATATCTCATCCGGTGCGTTGACCATGATCTCCGTTACCTGCGGATCATGTAAATAGGGTTCAATGGGACCATACCCGATGATGCGGTTGACGACCGCATTTACCAGCGAGTCTTGCTTTCGACGGGGAAGGATCTCTTCCTCCTCCTGGAGCAGTTTCTCGACGATCTTTGACAGGGTATCTCGATCCTCCGTCAACACCCCCCTTTCCTGATCGCTTTGCGAGCGCGATCGGATGAATTCACTGGTCAAGCGATGCAGTCGATCTTCAAGCCATGCCTGATGGGTTTCCTTCACAGCCACTTCCCTGTCAAACGTATTTTTTGGCCGATAGCTGATCAACATCTCTAAGTACTTTTGTGGACAATTGTCGAATAGATTTCCCCAATCTACTGTTCTTTCGCAGCACACAAGGCTGACCATAACTGACATTCGCCCATACTCCACTCGGGTCCATAGGTAGTACAGCGTATAGTTGTTTCTGCAAGTGATCCGCAATCTCTTCCGGCTTAATCGCTGCTCCAGGGCTGTGCTGGTTGATCACAAGAGCGGTCACCCCTTCACCTTCCGGTATAGATTTTAGGTAGCGGCCCGTTGCCCGAAGCGCAGGGGCATCCGGCGTGAGGACGATCAGCCTTACATCGGATAGGACGTAAGCTGCCCTGTTCATTTCTCCCCCACCGGAGGGAGTATCTAGGAGAACCAATTCATATTCCTCCCAAAAGGCAGCAAGGAGTGCTTCGATGCCTTCTTGATCCAAGATCCGGTCTCCCATAAACTTCGGAGGACAAGCAAGAAAATCCAAGCCCGGCCTGTATTCAGTCGCTGCCAGGTGGATATGTTGGGAAGTCAATTCATCCATGACGGGTAGGAGGTCAGCCCAGGAACGCTCCGGTTCAAGATCAAGGAGCAAATCCGCGGTTCCCATCCCAGGGTTGAGATCAATCACGACCACACGCCTTTTATGACCTGCAGCGAGGGCTACCCCCAAATTGGTAACGAGCAGACTTTTCCCCACGCCACCTTTGGCAGAGAAGACACCGATTATGCACCCCATAATCTATCCTCCTGCAGGTCGAAGCAAGACGAACATTTGAAACTTATTGGCACGAGCATAGAGAATGGACAGCGCTTCCTGGTCATCGACCGCAAAAACATATGCGGGAGATTCCTCATCCGCAGGTAGAGCCACCACTTGGACTTCGGTGGCGATAAAGCCAGCTTTTTCCATACTTTCCCCCGGTAACACGGAAGCGATCTCCAGCCGGTCCCCCTCGGATAGATCTGGAGGAGCAGCGATGAACCATTCCACCGGCACGCTCACACACCAGGTGCCCGATGGACAGCGCTGGGCAACTGCACCCCCTTTCACCCCCGACAGCTTCTCCGGTAGAACGGCTTCCCCTTTGACCAGGGGGTATAGGGTGACCTTACCGACTGCCTGTTCCACAAACCTGAAATGCGACTCGGGGACTGCCATGGCACTCACCTCCCGGACTTCAAGCATGTCCGGGGTCAGCCCAGTCCCGGTTTCCACATCTTGAAGGGCAAAGACCGCAGGGGTCAAATCTCCCGGCGCATAGCGCTGCTGGCGGGAAAAGAACTCAAAAACCAGGACTCCAAAAAGGATGGCCAAGAGGACCGCCACCAGGATATAAAAACGGGTTCGCCTGCGAACCGCTGCCTGCCAATCTGGGGTCGTGGTGGGCGCTGTGCCCACAGATCGCTGCTGCTTTCCCCGCTTCGTGACCATCTCCCCCATCCTCCCATTCCCCCTCCCCCCTCTCGCCAAATCACCCCTAATCTACTTCCAGTGTACATAACCCCCCTTCCCATGTCAATAGCCAAACAGGTTCATTGACTAATTGCCATGCAAACACCGATAATGCTGTTTGACGTATTCTTCAGTGTTTGATAAGTTTTTGCTAGATTTGCAACCGGAGATCCTTTGCAGTCAAGGAGGGCAATTTGGAAAATAGACAGGAAATCCATAAAAAATTCCACAAAGGGCTCAGCGCCGGCACGGTGGCACTGGTCCTGCTCAGTATCCTCGATCAGGCCGAAGAACCCCTCTAGGGCTACCAGATCGGCAAGCTGGTGGGCACGGGAGACGCGGAAGCGGACACGGTGGTGGTCAAACAGGGCGCCATCTACCCGGTGCTGCGCTCGCTGGAGGGCAGCGGATTGCTAAGCAGCCGCCGCGAAACCTCCAAGAGCGGCCCGCCCCGGCGTTACTACCGGGTCACCGAACAGGGCCACCAGGTCCTGGAAGACTGGGTAGAGATCTGGAAGAAAACCAAGGTCCTTGTAGACAGCGTATTGGGAGGTGAATACCAGTGAAAACAACCGAGGAACGTATCCAAGCATATCTTAAAAAATTGAAAGCAGCCTTGAAAGGCATGGACAAGGCCGTCATCCAGAATGCCCTGGCAAACGCCGAGGAGCATCTGCGGGCCGCTCTGGCGGCGGAAATGGAAAACCGGGAAGACGCTTCCCCGGAGGAAGTGCTGGAAAGCATCATCGCCAATTACGGCTCCCCCGATGAGATCGCTGAGGACTACCGGAACTGGGAGGGATCCCTGCCCCCTGCCCTGGCAGCGGCATCCCGGTCACGATCCTCTTCCTGCTCTCCATCCGCGGCCTGGCTTTTTTAGAAAGGCAGCTGGTGGAAGCCCTCCTGGGCGAGCGCATGCCCCACCGGCCGGCCTTCACCAACCCGGAACTGAGCTGGATCGAGCGCCTGAAACAGCTGCTGGGGAAAAGAACCTGGCTGGCCCTGCTCTACGTGGTCTTGATGCTGCCTTTGGGCGTGATTTACTTCTCGGTGATGGTCACCCTGCTGGCTACCAGCGCAGCCATGATCACCTCCCCCGTCCTGCACCTGATCTTCGACCCCACCGTGGTCTACATCGACCCGGAACCCTACTCCTTCCCTACCTACCTGACCCCCCTGCTCGCCATCGGCGGCGTGCTGATGACCACCCTCACCCTGCACCTGGCCCGTTGGGTCGGCTGGGGTCACGGCAAATTGGCCAAGGCGCTGCTGGTCAACGATTGACAATTCCAGCATTTTATTTCACGCCTTCCCCACCGCACCCGAACCTTAACCACGGCCCGGGGGCGATTTCCACCTGCTCAGGACCCCCTCCAAACGCATCCATTAAAGTCACGACAGATGAACAGGCCATTAGGCAAACCCTCTGATATACTGCTTTGTGAATCAGACGATGAAACGCTTTATGAAACCGTATTAGCAAATCCAGAAAAACCACCATGAAACAGATCACCGGTCACCTTCATCAACTGGAAAGCGTCCCCATCTGCAACATCTATCTGCTGGAAGCCGGGGGTGGATACTACCTGGTGGACAGCGGCTTGTACGGATACGCAAAAGCCATTAGGGAAGAACTGGAGGGCGCAGGGTACCCGCTCTCCAGCCTGAAGGGGATCCTCCACACCCACGGTCACGGCGATCACATCGGCAACACCGCCGCCCTGGTGGAAAGGAGCGGGGCTCCGGTCATGGGTCATGAAGCTGATCTGTGGTTCTTCCAGAAAACCACTGATCCCCCCACAAAGTCCCCCCTGCAGGGCTTCATGCTGTGGTTGATGGACCGGACCCTCTTTCGACAACCGCCCACTCCCCTAAGCGTCTTCCTCCAGGATGGGGATGAAATCCAGGCTTATGAAAGTTGGGAGGTGCTGCACACACCGGGCCACACCCAGGGCAGCATCTCTTTCTACCAGCCCCAACAGGGGATCCTGCTCTGCGGGGACGCGCTCTTCAATCAGCACCCCGTGACCCGCGTGAAAGGCCTGCGGCTGCCCCTCCCCCTTGTTTCCTTCGATGACCGAGCGTCCCGGGCATCGGCGCGGAAGATCGCCAAGTTTGATCCCCGCATCCTATGCCCGGGACACGGACTGCCGGTGAGGGATGACGTCCGCAAAAAGGTGGAGAATTTACTATAGAATCCATCCAGCCCGGCTGGATGGATATGAGGGATTAGTTTAGAAAGGTGTTTCCCCTTGGAACCTACCCTGAATGATACCGGGTTTGGATATATCACGGTCGAGGGCCAGCGGGTCAAACATGACATCCTCATCCGCCGGGACGGCGCGGTGGAAAAACGGCAGAAGAAGCTCTCTAAGGAGGTCTTCGGCACCTCGCACACCATTTCCCAGGCAGAGGCGGAACACATTTACGAAGCAGGGGCTGAAGGTTTGCTAATCGGGGGCGGACAGTTTGGCCGGGTGAAACTCTCCCCGGAAGCGGAGGAATACTTTCAGGAGCAAGACTGCCGGGTGGAGATCCATCCCACCCCCAAAGCCATCCAATGCTGGAATGAATGTCAGGGGGATTGGATCGGCCTCTTCCATGTCACCTGTTGAAAACTCACACGGTCCTCTCTCACCTTCCATTTCTACCGGTATTGACCGGGATCGAAATTTGCACCTCCACTATCTGGGTTTTATCCATATGTTCCTTCTCGTTTCCACGCAGCGGGCCGGAAATCCCGCGGCCGTCATCGCTAAAATCCGTACAATCCGCTACAATGAAAGGGGAAAACATAGCCATCCCTGAAACGAGGATTGTGGAGAGACGATGTCTACCATACCTACGCTGACCACGAAACGGTTACGCCTGAGACCCTTCCGCCTGGATGACGCCACCGCTGTTGAGGAGCTGGCTGGGGCCTATTCCATCGCCGCCCATACCGCGAACATCCCCCACCCCTACCCGAATGGTGCGGCGGAGGAATGGATCTCCACCCACGAAGAAGCCTTCGAAAAAGGAAAGGGGATGAATTTTGCCATCACCTTTAAGGAAAAGGACACGTTGATAGGCGCTATCGGTCTATTTACCAAAAAACAGCACCGCCTTGGCGAATTGGGCTACTGGATCGGGGAACCCTACTGGAACCGGGGGTACTGCACCGAAGCCGCCCGGGAAGTGGTCCGCTACGGATTTGAGGATCTGGGACTGAACCGCATCCAGGCCCGGCATATGACCAAGAACCCCGCTTCTGGGCGGGTGATGGAGAAAATCGGCATGCAGCGCGAGGGTACCCTGCGGCAGTCCCTGTACCGCTTCGACGCTTTCGAAGACGCCCATATCTACGCCATCTTGCGCGAGGAATACGAAGCGGATTTAGAAGCATCCTAGGAGGATATCATGCTCTACAGGACACATGATGGGGTCGAGATATCAGAAATCGGCATCGGTTGTTATGCGCTGAGCGGCGCCTACGGGCGGAAAAACCCTGCTGAGTTTAAAGCTATGCTCCGCAGGGCCCATGAGCTGGGGGTGAATTTCTACGACACCGCGGATGCCTACGGGGATGCGGAGGAAATCCTGGGCCAGGTGGTCAAACCCTTTCGCGAGGAGGTCCTCATCGCCACCAAAGTGGGGGTGAAGGAGAGCACCAAGCCCAATTTATCGGCGGACTATCTCCAATCCTCCTGCGAGGAAAGCCTGCGCCGGCTGGGGACGGAATACATCGACATCTACCAGATCCACTTCGACGATCCGGAGACGCCCGTCAAGGAAACCATCGCTGCCCTGGAGAAACTCAAAGAACAGGGAAAAATCAGACGCTACGGCCTGGGGCACCTGTCCCCTCCCCGGGTGAAGGATTATCTGGAAGAAGGGGATGTCTTCTCCATGCTCTTGGAATTGAACGCTGTGGCCCGGGACAGCCACCGGGATCTGCTCCCCCTGTGCCAGAAACATGATGTGGGCATGATCGCCTTCAGCGTCACCGGGCGGGGATTGCTGACCGGCAAATTTCAGGAGGTCCCTACCTTCGAATCAGGGGATATCCGCAACCTGGACGTCTTCTTTCAACGGGAGCGCTTCCAATATGGGCTCCAGGTGATGGAGAAGTTAGCGGAGGTCGGGAAACGCTACGGTAAAACGCCTGCCCAGGCTGCGGTTGCCTGGGTTTTGGCGCAAGAGGGGGTCATCTGCGCCCTGACCGGCCCGTCCACCATCCCCCACCTGGAAGAAAACCTCCAGGCCAGCGGCTTCCGCTTCACATCCCAAGAATTGGAGAAGATCAACGCATTCCTGGAAAAGGAGGAAGGCAAATACAACGAGATGGCGGGAGAAAATGTGAAAGACATCCTCACCAACCCTCTACCCGATGATCCCAAGATCGCATTCAAGGATCTCATTTACGTCATCGAAACGGCCTTGCGCCAGGGGATGGTCGAGGAATCCGAGGTCATGCCCACATTTTTCAGGCTCTACGGCCTGCGCAAGAAATTAGGCGACCAATCCGGCCCAGAGTTGTCCGCCATCCAGGCGAAACTGCAGGACCTGATCTGACGTCCGAGCTCTCCTGATCACAGACATCCATCGAAACACGCCAGATGATAGAATACAAAGTGGGTTCCATTTTCTGTATCGTGGAACCTGACTTTTATGTCACCTGCAACTTAAGCAAACAAGTGTTATAGGAACGATGGATCGCCCCGGATATGACCAGCTCTTGGGGCATTTTGGGGTGATCCTTTCTCACGAACGGAGAAGGACATCCAAACAGCAAGGAGCGAGATGAGCGCAGAATCAAGTAACTCAGTTCAAGATCAAGAAAGCCGGTCCCCATGGACACAACCTTGGCAAGAAACCGCTCGTGATTGGGACGTGGATCCAGAACGAGGACTATCCGAGGAAGAGGTAGAACGCAGGCTTCAGCAATACGGACCAAACCGGTTGGGGGAAACGGAACGCAGGAGCGCCATCTCCATTTTCATCGAGCAGTTCAAAAACATCATCGTCCTGCTGTTAAGCGCAGCGACCTTGATCTCTTTCCTATTCGGGGAGACGGTGGAAGGAATCTCCATCCTCGCGGTGATCTTGTTGAACGCCCTACTGGGTTTCTTCACGGAATTGCGAGCTGTGCGCTCCATGGAAGCCCTTCGCGAACTGGGGCGGATGGAGACCAAAGTCCGCCGCGAGGGCAATACCCTCAGCATACCCGCCGAGCAAGTGGTGCCGGGGGACATCCTGGTCATCGAAAGCGGCGACATCATCACCGCGGACGCCCGGTTAATGGAAGCCTCCCGCCTGCAAGTGGACGAATCGTCATTAACCGGGGAATCCGTGCCGGTTGGGAAACGCACCGAGCCCATACAGGAAGAACGCCCTCTGGCGGAGCGAGAGAACATGGTCTATAAGGGGACCGCTGTCACCCGCGGAGCTGGCCACGCGGTGGTGGTGGCCACGGGCATGGAAACCCAATTGGGCGAGATCTCATCTTTGGTTGAGGAGGCGGAAGAAGAACACACGCCCCTGGAGAAACGCCTGAACCAATTGGGAGGACGGCTGATCTGGGTCACCCTGGGGATCGCTACCCTGATCGCCGCCCTGGGCATAATCCTTGGCCGGGACGTGTATTTAATTTTAGAAACGGCCATCGCTTTGGCTGTGGCAGCCGTCCCGGAAGGCCTGCCCATTGTGGCGACCATCGCCTTGGCCCGGGGAATGCGGCGCATGGCGGAACACAACGCCCTTCTCCGCCAGTTATCCGCCGTGGAAACCCTGGGCTCGACGACCATCATCCTCACCGATAAAACGGGGACACTGACCGAAAACGAGATGGCTCTCCAGGCCATTGCCCTGACCGAAGGGGATGTCCATCTCATAGAACAGGAACCCTCCCAAGAGACCTTCCAACTCCACGGGGAAGAAATCGATCCCACCGGAAACCCTGCCTTGCGCCAGGCACTCAAGGTCAGCGCTCTGTGTAATAACGCCGAACTCCACAACCAGGACGATGAAAATGATGATGTCGGTGACCCCCTGGAGGTGGCCCTCCTGCAAGGCGCACTCCAGGCAGGGCTGACCCGGGAGGAACTGCTGGCAGAACACCCTGAGGAGCGGGAGATCGCCTTTGACCCAGAAGTGAAGATGATGGCTACCGTGCATACGCGGACGCAGAAGGAAGAGAAAACCTATCTGATAGCTGTAAAAGGGGCCCCGGAAGCTGTATTAAAGGCTAGTTCATCTGTCCTCACCACGCAGGGCAAGGAAGCCTTGGACCAGGATGCGCGCCAGCGCTGGAAGGAACGCTCTGCTGCCATGGCCGCAATGGGCTACCGAGTCCTGGCCCTGGCTCAACGGGAGGTGGATGACCCCTCCACAGATCCCTACCAAGACCTCACCCTCATCGGCATCGCCGGTTTGATCGATCCCGCCCGCGAGGAGGTCGAGGACGCCATCCAGGCCTGTCAAGTTGCCGGCGTCCGGGTGGTGATGGTGACTGGTGATAAATCCCAAACCGCGGAGACCATTGCCCAGCAAGTGGATTTGGTCCACG
Source organism: uncultured Anaerolineales bacterium (assembly GCA_964481465.1). Taxonomy (GTDB): domain Bacteria; phylum Chloroflexota; class Anaerolineae; order Anaerolineales; family UBA11858; genus B10-G9. The sequence continues at coordinate 78,118 of CAYZTL010000013.1, read as the reverse complement.
ATCCGGACATTAAGCGCGGGAAGGAGCTCTCCGAGCAGGAAACCATGGAGGAGAAGGCCACAAAGGCAGACATCTTCGCCCGGGTCAGTCCGGGCCAAAAACTCTCGCTGGTCTCATCCTTCCAAGAAGCGGGAGAGATTGTAGCCATGACCGGGGATGGGGTAAACGATGCCCCTGCTTTGAAAAAAGCGGATATCGGTATCGCTATGGGACGGCGCGGCACTCAGGTCGCCAAAGAAGCTGCTGCCATGGTCTTGAAGGACGACGCCTTCTCCACCATTGTGGCCGCCATCGAACAGGGCCGAAATATCTTCAACAACATTCGTAAGTTCGCCATCTATCTTTTATCCTGCAATGCCAGCGAGATCTTCGTGGTCTCTTTCGCCTCTTTGACCACTCTCCCCCTTCCCATCCGCCCTCTGCAGATCCTGTATCTCAACCTGGTCACAGATGTCTTTCCGGCCTTGGCTTTGGGTGTAGGGGAAGGGGACCCTCAGATCATGAAACGACCGCCCCGGGATCCGGAGGAACCCATTTTAACCCGAGAACACTGGTGGGGGATCAGCGCCTATGCCCTCCTGATCAGCATCAGCGTTCTGGGAGCATTCGCCTTAGCCCTTGCCCGTTACGAAATGAGCCTTGAAAAGGCTGTCACAGTGGGTTTCCTGACCCTGGCTTTCGCTCAACTGTGGCATGTGTTCAACATGCGCAGTTTGGGTACGGGTATCCTACGCAACGAGGTCACCGAAAACCCCGCCATCTGGGGGGCTCTGGCCCTGTGCGTCGGGCTGCTCCTGCTCGCTACTTACCTGCCTTTGCTTTCTAATCTCCTGGATACCGTCCCCCTTAAAGCCCAAGAATGGATCCTGGTGATCCTGATCAGTCTGGTACCTTTAGTGCTGGGGCAAGCAGCAAAAACGCTGGGTTGGGGGCAAACTTAACACACATTCCTGGAAATATTTATTCCATAAAAAAATACCCGGGCTGGAACATCCACAGAGGTTATTCCAAAGGACCATCCTTGTGATAATCAAGGTAGATTGGAGACCATAGTGGAAGTTGACGCGGATTCAATCACCATCCCTGCCTTTAGGGCCCGTGATCACCACCCATCCCTTTACTTCTTCGACCTGAACCCGAAACCACTTACCTCGCTTCCGCTCCCATCCACACCCCCACTGAGTACTCCGTCCTCCAGGGTTGCCTGCCAGGGCACAGAACCGGACTTCGTGACCGGGCAGGCCACCTCCGCATCCGGGCTTGCGCTGCAGACGCTGGCGCAGGCTGCGCCTTCGTAGGTCTCGGTCACTTGGGCTGTGCCGCTCATGGTGCAAGAAGCGATATCATAATTCCCGCTCAGCGTGCTTTTAACCGTGATCGTGCAGATATGCATGTCCTTGAGCTGATATTGGATTTGGCCGTTGACGGTACCCCCACCGCTGTTATAGCTCAGACTGGCTGTTATAGGCTCCGCCTCGCTGTGAAAACCCACCAGGTCCACGGTAGCAACGGTCACCGATCCCCCCTCATTGGGAGGGATGGCTCCAAATTCCTCCTCGCAGGCCTGCTGCGCATCCGCAAGACATTTCCCTCCCTGCAAAACCTGGACTTTGAGGCAGTTTTTAAATACACTGACCGCGCTTTTGCTGCAGTTGCGTTTATCATGGACCAGGTCCGGGTAGATTTTCTCCCCCCAGTAGGCTTCAAATTCGGGCCCGGTCGCCGGGCAGTCCTCCCTGGCCATCTCATCCTCCAGGATATCCACACTTCTTTCTATCCCTCCCCCGGACCCGAACACGCGCTGCGAGACGTTGGTGGCCAAGCAAGCCGTGCTTATGAAAAAGACCAGGATAACAGTAAGGAACAAAGTTTTTCTTAAATGCCGGTAGTACATACATGATTTCATGATGGTTTTTCATTGGGAAATGAATGTGGGGATCCCTGCCTTATGGGTTTGGCGTGCAGACGAAGACATAGCCAGGCCACGCGCAACCAAGACGCAATGCCGGGTTCCAAGTGGTTTTTACGGTGTCCAATTTTTCTGGTAAAACACCAAAACAGAGGTTCAGTTTAAACGTATCATGTACCATATAGGGTACAGCAACGGTGGTGTATTCCATTTCACCGGTTTTACTACTCGGCGTTGGAAAATCGATGGTGACCTGGTAATCGACATCTTACTTTCCAATAAAGAGTTCATCGACATGACTCGCGTCCCAATTGGCCCTTCCCCTCCCTCGATAGAGCGTTTCCTCTTCATATTCACCTGCCGGCACGACGGTTGCCCCGGGCGGAGGCTTATAATCGTCCTCCCGTTCTACTAAGAATCTACCCCTATCAATGAAAGAAAAGGTGTAGCTTAACATATCATCCGTGGTTTCCACATCCAAGATCAAATTAATAAGATCAAGAGGAAAAGATTCCGAAGGGTAAGTAAAGTACTCGCTGACATCCTCTGCCTGACAAGTCCAGGTCAGCGTGTCCTGCGATAGTTCTTCCATCAACGCTTGAGGGCCTCGGCATCAATCGATCCAGATAGCCTGCGGAGTATCCTGGATGCCTGAAAAGAATAGTCCAGTACGCAGGCCAGGGAAGAACATATCAAAACACTAATCATGAATAGCGATCTTTTGTGGTTCATCCATCACTCTCCCATCAACATATTAGAACTATTGAAAGCCTCCCTTCCCAAAGTCTGCAGCGTCGATCTGGTCTTACATTGCAAATAGATGCCTGACCTCCGGTCCGGGAAAGAAAAAATCTGTGATCTCCAAACCATTCACGGTTCGCCCTATGGGTAGGCAGGTTTGACTCTCAGAATTCTACCCTTCTTTTCGTGAAATTTTTAACAAGTTCTCCGGAAGAATATCCTTATCATGTTGCTCACCCCAGGTTCAAAAACCGGATCTCCAATAGGAGCCCATCCCTCTCCCATGATAAAATAGCCCCATGGATCTCTTTGACCACGCCATGAAAGAACGCATGAAGAAGAAAGCCCCCCTGGCGGCTCGCATGCGCCCGGAGACCCTGGACGAGTTCGTGGGTCAGGAGCACATCGTCGGGGAGGGGCGGCTGCTGTACCGCGCCATCCAGGCCGACCGCATTTTCTCCTCCTTGATCTTCTGGGGGCCCCCCGGGACAGGGAAAACCACCCTGGCCATGATTATCGCCAACAAGACAGAGTCCCACTTCGTCACCCTCTCGGCGGTGATGGCTGGAAAGGCGGATCTGCGGGAGGTGATCAAGGGCGCCCGGGAGCGGCGGAAGATGTACCAGAAACGGACCATCCTCTTCGTGGACGAGGTCCACCGCTGGAATAAGGCCCAGCAGGACGCCCTGCTGCCTCACGTCGAAAACGGGACCATCACCTTGATTGGGGCCACTACGGAAAACCCCTATTTCGAGGTCATCAGCGCCCTGGTTTCCCGCTCGCGGATCTTTCAATTGAAATCCCTCAGCGACGAGGATATCCGGGCCCTGCTTCGCCGAGCTTTGAACGACGGAGAGCGCGGGTACGGCAAGCTGGATGTGATCCTGGATCAAGACGCAGAAGATCACCTGATCCGCGTGGCCGGCGGGGACGCCCGCAACGCCCTCAACGCCTTGGAGTTGGCCGTGGAATCCACGCCCAAGCAGGACGGAGGCCAAATCCATATCACCCTCGAGGTGGCCCAGGATTCCATCCAACGGCGGGCTGTGCTGTATGATAAAGACGGAGACGCCCATTACGACACCATCTCGGCGTACATCAAAGCCATCCGCGGCTCCGACCCGGACGCCGCCCTGTACTGGCTGGCCAAGATGCTCTATGCTGGAGAGGACCCGCGCTTCATCCTCCGCCGCCTGCTGATCTCCGCCGGGGAGGACATCGGCCTGGCGGATCCCATGGGGCTGGTGGTGGCCAACGCCGCTGCTCAAGCCTTCGACTTCGTGGGCTTACCGGAAGGAGTTTATCCCATTGTCGAAGCCACCCTGTATTTGGCCACCGCGCCGAAATCTAACTCAACAGGCGCTTACTTCAAAGCCTTTGATTTGATCGAGAAGTCCAGCCGCACCAACGTCCCCTCCCACCTCAAGGACCCCAGCCGGGACCGCAAAGCCCTGGGGCACGGGGAAGGGTATGAGTATCCCCACGCCCATCCGGACCACTTCCTGCCCCAGCAGTACCTGCCGGAGGAATTATTGGGGACATATTTCTATCAGCCCTCGGAACAGGGGTACGAGCAGGAGGTCAAGGAACGTCTCCGTCGCTGGCGGGACGCCCAACGCAAAGCGCTGGGCATTGAGGAAACAGAGGAAGTGCCCGACCTTTCCGAAGAGGAAATCAAGTCCATCAAAGGGCGGCATAAAAAGGGTACGAAGTGACCTTATCCAGGATCAGAAGCGTTCCCGGCGTACAGACCTCGGTTCGGGGAGAATGCCCAAATGAGCAGCTCAGAAAAAGAACATCGTTTGGCGCTTTTGGGGTTTGGAAATGTGGGCCAGGCCTTTGCCCGCCTGCTGCTGGAGAAAGAAAACACCCTCCAGGAGGAAAAAGGGATTGCTTTCCGGGTGGTAGGCATCGCCACCGGCAGCCACGGCAGAGCCGTTCGCTCCGAGGGGATCGACCTTAAAAAAGCCCTTTCTGTCCATCAGTCCGGGGGATCACTGGACTCGTTGAGTAAGTCCAAGGTGGAAGACAGCCTGGCGTTCATCCGGGACGTGCCTGCGGATGTGCTTTTCGAATCCACGCCGGTGAACTACCAAACAGGACAGCCGGCTTTGGATTATCTCCGCACAGCCCTTGAAAAAGGCCTGCACGTGATCACGGCAAATAAAGGACCTGTGGTTCACGGATACCGTGAACTGACTGACCTCGCCCGTGCCCACCAGCGATCCTTTCTTTTTGAAGCGACCGTGCTGGATGGAGCGCCTGTCTTTTCCATGGCTCGCTGCGGACTGCCCGCTGCTGACATCACCGGCTTCCAGGGGATCCTCAACTCCACCACCAATCTGATATTGACCCGCATGGAACAGGGAGAAAGCCTGGAGGACGCGGTCGCTTACGCGCAGTCGCTGGGCATCGCGGAAACCGATCCCAGCGGGGACCTGGACGGGTGGGACGCCGCGGTCAAGTTGGCCATCCTGGTCAACGTGATCATGGATATTCCCATCCATCTGGAAGAGGTAGAACGGACCGGGATCCGGGACATCACTCGTAGGGATATAGACAAGGCCAAGGAAGAAGGGAAACGTTGGAAATTGGTTTGTTCTGCACAGCGCACAGCGAAGGGGAAAAAGGCAACAGCCCAAGTTGAACCCCGCCTGGTCGGGCCTTCCTCATCCCTTTACCGTGTCAGCGGCACCTCCACAAACCTGCAAGTGGAAAGCGACATCTTAGGAACCTTCTCACTTCTTGAGGAGGATCCCACCCCGAGGACAACCGCCTATGGGTTCTTGGCCGATTTTCTGAATGCGGTCAGGGGAAATATATCGTTTCTCCAGGATTTCACAAAATATCAAGTAAAATAACAGCGGCGCGCTCGACAAGCACCGAACAAGGTTCTTCGCCGCCCGAGCCGTATTTCCCCTCCCGCAATTCACCGCAAATCACAGAACCCAATTCAGACTCAAACCGCTGGCGAAAGGCGCGGACCTTCTCCTGGCAGGGACCATCGTCCACTTCAGGGATCGTTCGTCCCTGAAGGGCCCCAATGATCAAAACGCCCGAAAGGAAAGCCCCGCATAGGTCTTGATAATCCATGCCCACCCCGCCCCCCAGACCGGTCGTCATCCGGACCATCCGCTCATCCAATTCGCCTAAAATGTGCTCGCCGACGGCGATTATCATCCCTTCCGATCAATGATAACCGCGCTGCAGAAGATTTCCGGCCCGCCTGGCCGGATTTTCCATGGCCGCCATGCAATACTCCTTCGATAAAAAACCCTACCTCATTGACAATTCACTTACCGGAATATTATAGAGACCTCCACCATTCTACGATAAAGGGAGAGGGATAAGATCTCCGATTTTAATTCTTTTGACATGCCCCTGAAGAGGGTGTGGGATAGATAAAGACGATCCCTTCACGGTTGGATTTCAATCACCCTTCCCACGCCAACTTCAACGTACTTATCCCCGTATTCCTTGGCAAACATCGCTCGCGTTTTCATCCCCGAACAGTGACAGGGGGCGACACGCTTTACATCCAAGCGGCGGAATTCGTGAATGATCCCTTGAATATACACCTCTCCCTTATTGAAAAGGTGGAATCCCCCCAAGACGAGGGCTGGGCTCTCATGGAAATCTCTCTTCGCCCACTCCACCATATTCACAACGCCCGGGTGGGCACATCCCGTAATCACCACTAATCCCCGGGTCGTATCTAAAACCAGCGCCTGTTCCGGGGGAGGACCGGGTAATTCTCCCGTGGTATAGACCCGTTCTGACAGTGTCTGCCCTGACTTTACCTCAACCACCTTGACCCTCTTCCTCAATTGAGTCTTATAGGACGCAGAGAAAGACGGGGGGAGATATACGGTAGGTCGTGCGCCACTGTCCAAAAGCGCCTGCAAACCACCGATATGATCCCCATGGGCATGCGATAAGACGACCTTGTTGACCTTTTTGGGGTTAATATCCAGCTTCCGAAGATTGGAGAGCAATATCGATCCAGAGGTACCTGTATCAAAGAGGATTTTTTGTTCCCCATACTCAACCAGGGCAGCGAAACCCCAGTCCGTCTCCAGTCCTTCCACATACGGGTAGTTATCATACACAACTGTTATTTTGAAGACTTTAGAAACAGGGGAAGCCGTGGGATAAGGTTCATCCGCTTCAGCTGCCTTAAATGAAGGGGTTGGCGACGACCAAATCGTGGGTTGAGGGGAAACGGTCACCGTCGGCGAAGGGATTTTCGTCGGTTCTTCCTTGGCATACTCCTTACTCAGCCGGGGTAACGTATCACAGCTGACCAGATTCATGAATACAAAGAGAACGAGCAGGACAGAAAGGCTGACCGTTTGAGGTCGAACTGGATCCCGAGAGTGAGCAGGCACATCCCTTCGCTTCACAATCACCCTTCCCTCACTTTCTGGATAGCATCTCTCTCCCAATCGCGCTCCAGGGTCTCCAACCCATCCCATTAACCCATTCCCTCCTGGACTTCATAATGGCAGAAAAGGTGAGGATTAGAAGGGGATGAAACCAACAAAAGTGAAAACATTTTCTGTTCCGTACTGAGTATAATACAAACAATTTGGGGCAATCCCCAACCCATTCAGGTCTGATTTGTTATTTGCACCATTCATGAAGGGCCAGAAGCGATGTCCATCCTCCAGCCCAAATCCGAAGTCCGATCCAAACGATTAGAACGTCCATCTCGGAAAGAGTACGGATTCTCGTCATTGGGGGCCATATTGAGCGCGAACGCGGTAATTGTGGGCAGCTTTCTGATCCTCCTTATTCTCCACCCCAATTTTTCCCCCCCGGAAACCGTCCCAGAGCCCACCTCTGAACCCTCTTCCACCCCAACCACAACACCGACTTCGACGGCCACACCCTTCCAAGCCTCTCCCCTAACCAGTACGCCTACAGCGTCCATGACCCCCTCACCCACTCCCTCACCCACGCCCACAGCCACCAACACCCCGGTACCGCCACCGAAGAGCACGATTACAGGCATCAGGGGGTATTCACAATCCATGCCCTTGAGCTGTGAATCCCGCTCTGCCGTTGACTGGGCTCGCTACTTTGGAAGATCGATCAGCGAACATACATTTTTCAACGGTTTGCCGAAAAGCGACAACCCAGACAAAGGGTTTGTGGGGAGCGTCTATGGAAGCTGGGGGCAAATCCCCCCCGCTCCGTACGGGGTCCACGCCAAACCCATCGCCAAGCGGCTGCGCTCCTTTGGATTGAACGCTAAAGCGGTGCGTGGGATGACCCTGGATGAATTAAAGGCTGAAATCGCTGCCGGCAGGCCGGTTATCGTTTGGGTCACCGGCCATGTAGAATATGGAACACCAGTCCCCTACACATCTTCATCCGGGCATAAAACCACGGTGGCGAAATTCGAACACACGGTGATCGTCATCGGCTACACCAAGAGCACAATATATGTCTTAGATGGCAGCAACGTGTATTACCGCTACAATAAGGTGTTCATGCGGTCGTGGAAAGTGTTGGGGAAAATGGCCGTGATCCTGGAGGAATGAAGTTACTTTTTTCCCGCTACCCTCTTTTCAAAGGCAAGCAGCCAAGCTTTTGTGTTCACGTCTTTCGAACCCCCATATCCTCGTAATTTCCCATCTGAACCGATCACCCGATGGCAGGGGATCACCAAAGGGTTGGGATTGTTTCTCTCGGCCTGACCCACGGCACGGGCGGCTTGGGGACGACCGACAATGGTCGCGATATCCCCATAAGAACGCGTTTCCCCGTACGGAATCTCACCAGTGGCCCGGAGCACAGCGCGCTGGAAATCGGTCAACCCGGACCAATCGATAGCGATCTCAAATCTCATCCTCTCCCCCTGTAAATATTCTTTAATCTGGTCAAGAACGGGCGCTGTTCTCTCAGCAGAGGGGATGACCTCAACTTCCCTGCTCGCGGTGATGTTATCAATAAAACTCCTCTCGCCCCCCTGGAACATCCGCACCCCGGCCAGTCCTTTCTCCGTCAGAGCAACGCCAATCAACCCCAAAACATTGGTTTGTAGTGTGCCAACATACAACTTTTCCATAGCAAACTCTTTCTATAAGTGGTTAAAACCCCCCTTATCATTGTAAATTATGCCTCTCGGAACGGCAAGCGTAGGTTAAACGTAGGAAAAGCGTCAGATTCTCGTCAAGCATGCATTTCGTATATCAGTTAGACTCAGTATCGAAAGACAATTTCTCTTCTTCTCCTCCTTAGAGAGAGTCGGGCACTGGCGAGCCCGACTCTCATCAATTAAGGGGAAACCCGGGGGAAAAACATACCGCATCCACACCATCCCAAACTTAAATATTTTCCGCTTTTAAACCGAACGCTTCCCTTCCATGCTATAATCATTTTGGCGGTAAATTTATTAGTTAATACCTAAGAAATCCCACAAAGCGGTAATCCAACAAGACACATTTTCATCCCATAATTACCACATAAAACGATCCCCAATCCATGTCATTTGCTCATCTCCACGTTCACACAGAATATTCCATATTAGATGGTTTTAGCGACATTGATGAATTGGTCCACCGAGCTAAAGAACTGGAGATGCCTGCAATGGCCATTACCGATCACGGCACGATGTACGGCGTGGTCGATTTTTACCATGCAGCGCAGGAGGCAGGGATCAAGCCGATCATCGGTTTAGAAGCCTACCTCGCTCCCCGGGGGATGAAGGATCGGGATCCCCGCAAAGACAAACAAGCCTCCCACCTGCTGCTGCTGGCTGAGAATCAACAAGGTTACAAAAACTTACTGAAGATCGCCTCCGCCGCTCAACTGGAAGGGTTCTATTATTATCCCCGCATCGACCATGACTACTTAGCGGCTCATTCCGAAGGCTTGATCGCTACCTCCGGCTGTATGTCCGCGGAAATCCCCCGCGCCATTAAAAGAGGTCAGCTTGAAAAAGCCCGCAACAAATTGGACTGGTATTTCGATGTCTTTGGCCCGGACCGCTTCTTCTTGGAACTCCAAAAACACGACATACCAGAATTGGAAAAGATCAATCAAACCCTCCTGGACATGGGCTCGCGCTATGATGCTCGGTATATCGCCACCAACGATGTCCACTATGTGAACCCATCCGACGCCAAACTGCAGGATGTCCTTCTGGCCATCAAGACAGGGAAATTGCTCAATGACCCGGACCGCATGCGGATGACGGATGACTCCTATTACCTGAGGACGCCTCAGGAAATGAAGTCCCTCTTCGCTGAAGTCCCGGGGGCCATTGAGAACACGCTTCTCATCGCAGAGCGCTGTGAGGTTGACCTCAGTTTCAAAGAATACCATCTGCCACATTTCCCCGTTCCCGAAGGCAAAACACCGAAATCATATCTGAGGGAATTATGTGAAAAGGGGATTCAAAAACGATACCATGGCAGGGCGGACGATCCAGAAGTGCAGGAACGTCTGAATTATGAGCTGAAAATCATCAGCGATATGGAGTTCGATGCCTACTTCCTGATCGTCTGGGACCTCTGCCAGTACGCTCAAAAGCGGGGCATTTGGTACAACGCGCGCGGCTCCGCCGCGGGCTCTATCGTCGCTTATGCCCTGGAGATCACCCCCATTGACCCCCTGAAACACAAACTGATCTTTGAGCGCTTCCTGAATCCCGGCCGGGTCAACATGCCGGATATCGACCTCGATTTCCCGGATGACCGGCGGGCAGAATTGATGCAGTACTGCGCCGATAAATACGGACATGATAAGGTGGCACAAATCATTACCTTCGGGACCATGAAAGCCAGAGCCGCCATCCGGGATGTGGGACGGGTGATGGATGTCCCCCTCCAAGAGGTGGACCGGGTGGCAAAGACCATCCCCAACCTGCCCCCCATGAGCATTGAAGAGGCGCTGGAGAAATCCACCGAATTCAAGCAGCTTTATGAGGATGCCCCCTACCTGCAAGATCTGATCGAAACCGCCAAGGGAGTGGAAGGGACAATCCGCAACGCGGGCACCCACGCAGCCGGCGTGGTGGTCACGGACAAGCCTGTCGTGGAATACGCGCCCTTACACCGCCCTACTGGGAATATCGGCGACAGCCCTATCGACACTGTCACCCAGTACGAGATGTCGGTCATCGATCGTTTGGGCTTGCTTAAAATAGATTTTCTGGGCTTGTCGACATTGACCATCATGACCAGAGCCAGCAAACTGATTAAAGAAAGGCACGGGGTAGAACTCACCCTGGACAACATCCCCACCGATGATCCAGAGACCTATGAGCTGATTGGGCGGGGGGAAACCATCGGCATCTTTCAGGTGGAAAGTTCCGGGATGCGCCGCTACTTGAAGGCCATGAAACCCCATCAACTGGAACACGTCATCGCCATGGTCGCCCTGTACCGCCCGGGTCCGATGGACTTCATCCCCGATTACATCAGCCGCATGCACGGGGAAGAAGAGATCAGTTACCGCCATCCGGATTTGGCCCCTATTTATGAGGAAACCTACGGCATCCCTGTCTACCAGGAACAGATCATGCACAGCGCGGTGGAGCTGGCAGGCTATGAACCCTCTGAAGCAGACAGCCTACGCAAAGCGGTGGCCAAGAAGAAAAAGAAAAAGCTCATCAAGCACCGCAAAAAATTTATCCAGGGCGCTGTCGAAAAAGGGATCAACAGGGATACGGCCAGGCAGATATTCACCGATTGGGAGAAGTTCGCTCGCTACGGGTTCAATAAAGCCCATGCGGCCGATTACGGGCTGATTTCCGTACAAACCGCATACCTGAAAACTCACTATCCTGTCGAATACATGACCGCTTTACTCACCGTGTACCAAAACAACACCGACAAAGTCACCCTCTACGCCTCCGAATGCAGGCAAATGGGCATTGAAATCCTCCCTCCCAATGTCAATGAGAGTAATTGGGGATTCACCATCGAAGACAGTCCTCAGGGAGAATCCGCCATCCGCTTTGGGCTGGGTGCCGTGAAAAACGTAGGGGAGGGCCCTGTGAATGCCATCATCGAAGGCCGGGACGGAAAGCCTTTCACGGATATCAACGACTTTCTGAAACGGGTCGACCTTCGCCGGGTGGGGAAACGGGCTTTAGAATGTTTGATCCAGGTTGGCGCCCTGGACGATTTTGGAGAACGCCCCGCCCTTTTGGAAGCGATGGATTCGGTCATCGCCATCAGTTCCTCCACATTCCAGGCCGCAGATGCCGGGCAAATGTCCATGTTCGGAGGGGATTCCGGGCTTGAGGAGAACATCGAACTCCCAGACACACCGGCGAAGATCAGCCGCCGCGCCCAACTGGATTGGGAAAAGGAATTAATTGGTTTATATGTCTCTGACCACCCCTTGAGCACCGCGATTGATACCTTGAAGCAGAATGTGACCTATTTCTCCCAAGAATTAGGGGAAGCAAACCATCACGAACGGGTCACAGTAGCCGGAATCGTGACTCACATTCGGCACCACCAAACGAAAAATGGGAATCCGATGGCTTTCGTGACCATTGAGGACATCCAGGGCACCATCGATCTGGTCATCTTCCCCTCCGTTTGGAAAAAATCCGCGGAATTGGTCCAGTTTGATGAGATCATCAAGGTCACGGGAAAAGTCGATGCCCAACGCGGCGAACCGAAAGTCTTGGTCAACCGGGTCACCACTCACCTGCAGCCTGCAGAACCCAAAAAGGACCTTCCAAAAAGAGAAGACGAAGAGAGAACAGAGAGGACACCCCAGCGAAAAGACCAACCAGATCCCAGTCAAACCCCCCCAAAGATAGAACCCGCTCCAGAAGAGAAAGTCCCCTCGGACAAATCCTCCCCTCCCCCTCCCGACCCATTCCCCCAAGGCTGGGATGACGGAGACGATCCGCTGAAATCGGATCCCTCGCAAGGGGAGGATACGGATCCCCCACCGACAGCGCCTGATGAGGGCAGCCCTCAGGACCCGGAGACGCTTCCTTCTGACCCATCCAGCCAGGAGCCATTACCCACTGAAGAGGAGCCGAAGTCACACCAGGAGGACGAGAAAGCTGAACCTCAATCTACCAAACCCTCATGGGACCTTGAGGAAGATGCGGACTACATGGTGACCATCATCCTCAAGCAAGATGGCGATAAACTGCGAGATAAACTGCGGCTGCGACAAATTTACGGCACATTAATCAGCTATCCAGGCGAAGATCAATTTGCGTTCCAGATTATAGAAGGGGATCGAAGCCACTTATTAGAATTCCCCAATGCCACCACAAAGCTGTCTCCGGATCTGCTCGACGATCTGCAAGAGATGATTGGAGAAGAAAACGTACAGGTAGAGAAGCTGCCTTACAGCTAAGACCAGGATTGTAGGAAACAATAAACACCCCGGCATCTCTGATGCTGGGGTGTCTGTATTTCAGTGAATGGGGCTTGCTTGGGGAAGCAATCCATAAACGTGATGAGCCCCACGATGATCTACCATTCGACCTTTGAAAGGCGCAAACCGAAACCAGGCCCTGGGACTCAGGCTTGGTGCTCCTCCTCTACATGGCGCGGGCCAGGTTGAGCCAAAACGTGAGCAATGGGACGCAGATCCATCCACCATTGGTTTTTTGGCCGTCCAAAATCTCGGTCCTCCGAGCGGGGGTAATCCTCCATCCCCGTAAAGTGAATCTTCCCTCCCTCCCTGCCCATGAATACGCTTCTGGGTTCCTCGGATCTCGCCTCCTCAATGACGAAGTCCACGCAGCGCACCGCCAGGAGAGCAGCTTGAATGCGATCGAAGGGAGTGGGATTTCCTCCTTGCTGGAGGTGTCCCAGGATGGCTTGGCGGACGTCGAAGAGGTCTTTCCCTTCCGCTTCGAAGAGACGGACCATGAAGTCCGTGGTGTAGACATTATGGGCATATTCGTTGCGGATCATCAAACCCAAGCGTTTCCCTTGCTCGAAACCGGTCACCAGGTGATCGACATCGTCCTGCAGATCTTTCAGATTGGTCCCTTCCTCATGGAGGTACACTCGCTCCGCGCCTGTCGCCATGCCGCCCATCAGTGTCAGGTACCCACAATACCCACCCATGGTCTCGACCACAAAACAGCGGCGGGAAGCCACCGCGGACTGCTTGATCTTATCCACCACCTCGATGATGCTGTTCAGCGCTGTATCCGCGCCAATGCTCAATTCAGATCCGGGTCGATCATTGTCGATGGTAGCCGGGAGACAGATGATGGGAATGTTGAAGTTAGGGAACTCACGCCGCCGCCGGAACATCTCATACGCCCCGTCATAGGCAGCTTCCCCGCCGATGATGATCAATCCATCCAACGCTTCCTTTTCAATATTGCGGGCGATGGCATAATAATCACCGCTGGAGGGCAGCGTTCGATTTGTTCCTAACTCCGCTCCTCCCTGATTCACAAGCCCCCCCACATCCATCCAGCCCAGCTCCCCCACCTCGCCCTTGATCAATCCTGGAAAGCCATTATAGATCCCAATCATGACATGCCCCTGGTTCTTCCCCCAGCGCACAGCAGCCCGGACAGCTGTGTTCATGCCTGGCGCAGGCCCCCCAGAATGCATGACCCCAATCCGCAAAGGCCGGGAAGGGACTTCTACCGGTTTCGGTTGCGATTGAAACAAGGTCTGCATGATGTTGTATGCAGAATTGAAACTTTCCCCACGAAGTTCCGTGACCTGCTGGAATTCCTTTTCTTTGACAAGCTTAGTGGTTTGCCTGGTTTTCTCCACGCATTCGGGGAGTTTTGTACCCACGACCCGATTTCCCCGCATTCCGATCAGTTCCGGTTCGCCGTCTGGTTCTATTTCCATCAGCTTGTGGATGGCAGCATGTCCGAGGATTGTCCCCAAGTTGCGGTCATACGCGCTGGGAGATCCCCCGCGCTGGACGTGGCCGAGAATGGTAATCCGGGTCTCCTCCCCAATTCTTTCCTCTAAGGTTTTCTTCACATCTTGACTGGTGATCGGGTTCCCTTCCGTATCAATCGCCCCTTCCGCCAAGACGACGATGCTGTCCCGCCGTCCTGCTTTCCGTCCCGCCTCTAAGGATCGGCACATCTCATCCTTCCACTCTTCCGGGTGGGGTGGCTTTTCAGGCACGAAGACCCAATCCGCACCCGCCGCTAAGGCACCCATCATGGCCAAATACCCGCAGTTCCTGCCCATGACTTCGACCACAAAACTCCTCTGGTGGCTGGCCGCTGTACTGGTGATGGCATCAATGGCTTCTGTAATACGGTGCAATGCAGTATCCGCACCGATGGTCATATCGGTTCCGTGGATATCATTGTCAATGGAACCCGGCAAACCGACGATGTTAATACGCGAATGGGAAGAGGCTTTTTCAGCCGATAATTGGCCCTTTTCCACCAAAAAATCGAGGAGCTCCGGCCATTCCTGATGGAAGATGGACGCGCCCAGCAAACTCCCATCCCCGCCGATGACGATCAATCCCGTGATCTCGTTCTCGACCACATTTTTAGCAGCTTTCCTCCTGCCTTTCTTCGTCTCAAATTCCTCGCACCGCGCCGTGCCGATCACTGTCCCCCCTTGATGTAAAATACCTCCTACAGCATCCCAATCCATCTTCTGGATTCGGTCCCCGCCGTTGACCAGCCCTTGATATCCATCATGGATAGCATAGATCTCAATTCCCAGATCCAATGCGGTACGAACGGCTGATCGGATAGCCGCGTTCATACCCGGCGCATCTCCACCACTGGTTAGAATCCCGATTCGTGTCATGTAATATCTCTCCTGCTTAATGAAACCCGCTTGCCTACCCTGGCCATCCTTCATTCATGCCTTCCATATGAGGGATGTTGGACCAGTCACAAAAACCTTTCCTTCAACATGGGCATGCGGATGTCATGCCGCTTGGCAGCTTCGATTGCCTGTTCATACCCGGCATCCGCGTGACGGACGATCCCAATGCCCGGATCGGTGGTCAGCACCCGTTCCAACCTCCGCGCAGCGTCCTGCGTGCCGTCAGCGACGATCACCTGTCCGGCATGCTGGCTGTACCCAATGCCCACACCACCTCCGTGGTGAAAAGAGACCCAGGTGGCTCCCCCCACCGCATTTAGAAGGGCATTCAACAACGGCCAATCACTGATCGCATCCGAACCATCCTTCATATCCTCCGTCTCCCGGTTCGGCGAAGCCACAGACCCGGAATCGAGGTGATCCCGCCCAATGACGATCGGCGCCTTGACCGTGCCATCCGCGACCAGGTCATTGAACGCTAACCCCGCTTGAGCCCTTTCCCCGTATCCCAGCCAGCAGATGCGGGACGGCAACCCCTGAAAGGGGACCTTCTCCTGGGCCATTTTGATCCAGCGGGTGAGATGCTCATCCTCCGGGAACAATTCCAGGATGACTTCGTCGGTGCGGTACAGATCCTCCGGGTCGCCCGACAGGGCTACCCAGCGGAAAGGACCTTTCCCCTCACAAAATTGGGGCCGGATGTAGGCGGGGACGAAACCCGGAAAATCAAACGCATCCTTCACTCCCTGGTTGAAGGCCTGCTGGCGGATGTTGTTTCCATAATCAAAGACTTCCGCTCCCCGCTTCTGGAAATCGAGCATGGCCTGGACGTGGACCGCCATGGATTCCATCGCCCGCTGCCGATATTCTTGGGGATCGGATTCGCGCAGTTCCTCCGCTTCTTTTACCGTGAGATCAAGCGGAACGTAATCAAGGGAATTATGGGCTGGGGTTTGATCGGTGACCACATCAGGGATCCGGCCCCGTTCCACCAGCTCCGGATATACCCCAGCGGCATTGCCAATCAAGCCAATGGAATGCGCTTGTCCGTCCTCAAGGTATTGATCGACCAAACCCAGCGCCTCATCCAGGTCTTCCACCACTTCGTCCACATAGCCCATCTTCAGACGGCGTTCCGCGCGAGAGGGATTGACCTCCACGATCAACCCCACCCCCTCATTCATGGTGATCGCCATCGGCTGGGCACCACCCATTTCTCCCAAACCTGCTGTGAGGACAAATTTGCCAGCCAATGAGGGCCACCCTCGCTGTCTCGCCAATGAACCCAAGGTCTCGTAAGTCCCCTGCAAAATACCCTGCGTACCGATATAAATCCAAGATCCGGCGGTCATCTGACCGTACATGATTAAACCCTTCGCAGCCAGTCCGTCAAAGTGTTCCTGCGTGGCCCAATGGGGGACCAGGTTTGAATTGGCGATCAACACGCGGGGAGCATCCTCATGGGTCTTGAAAACCCCCACCGGCTTCCCGGATTGGACAAGCAAGGTGTCGTCCACATCCATGGACCGCAACGTATCCAAAATCACCTCAAAAGCCTCCCAACTCCGGGCGGCTTTCCCACTTCCACCATAGACGATCAAATGCTCAGGATCACCCGCCACCTCGGGGTCCAAGTTGTTTTGGATCATCCGATAGGCAGCTTCAATCTGCCAGGATTTACATACCCTCGTCGTCCCTCGGGGTGCCCGCACTTCTCGCGGTCCAGACATACTTACCTCCTCTGCCTGTAATTTCAGAAAACAGCATAACTATTATAAACCAGACGGGGGAAATGAAAATAAGTTCACCGCCAAAGAAAGGAAAGGAAGAACCTTCTGCCGCCCCACTTTTCAATATCATTAAAATTGGACTTCTCCCCTACAAAAAGGCGCTCCTTATGGTAAGATTTTGGCTGTATCAGGAAAATAATCATAAAATAAGGACTTCCTCCATGAAAAACATATGTGTTGTAGGCGTAGGATATGTGGGCATTGTCACCACAGCCTGCTTTGCAGACCTGGGAAATTCTGTCGTCGCCCTGGACGTCAATGAAAAGAAGATCGAAGGTCTGAAAAAGGGGAAAATGCCCATCTACGAACCTGGGTTGAAAGAGCTGATTGACCGCAATGTGGAGGCGGAACGGCTCCGTTTCACGACTTCTTACCCTGAGGCTTTAGAAAAGGCGGAATACATCTTCATCGCCGTCGGCACCCCTTCGGGGGTGGACGGAGAAGCTGACCTGCAGTACGTAGCCTCTGCAGCACGGTCCATCTCCGAACATATGAACGAGGGTTCGATCATCATCAACAAATCCACCGTCCCCGTGGGCACGGGGGACTGGGTCGCGGATATCATCAAAGAACACAATCCGGATGCACCTGAATTTTCCGTGGTTTCCTGCCCCGAATTTTTGCGGGAAGGCTCTGCCATCCAGGATTTCATGAACCCCCATCGGATTGTCGTGGGTTCTTTGGACGAAGAGGCCGCCGACAAAGTAGCCCAACTGCATCTCCCCCTCCGGGCCCCCATTGTGGTCACCGACCTGCGCACGGCGGAAATGATCAAGTATGCCTCCAATGCCTTCCTGGCCACCAAGATCTCCTTCATCAACGAAATCGCCAATATTTGTGAGGATTTGGGCGCCGATGTCACCGAGGTCGCCAACGGAATGGGTTTCGATACGCGGATTGGCCCGTATTTCTTACGCGCAGGCATCGGCTATGGGGGATCCTGCTTCCCGAAAGACGTCAAAGCCTTAGCCTACATGGCGGAGGAGAAAGGACGCCATCCCCAGCTGCTTCACTCGGTGATGGACATCAACGCGGACCGCCGCAAAATGGCGGTTGAAAAGCTGACGCTGATGTTTGACGACAACTCTCTGACCGGAAAGAAGATTGGCCTCTTGGGCCTTTCCTTCAAACCCAACACGGACGACATGCGGGATGCGCCGTCCATTACCATTGCCAACCTGCTGCTGAAAGAAGGCGCGAAAGTGGTCGCCTACGATCCCATTGCCATGGAGGAAGCCGCAGAGATCCTGCCCAGCGTAGAGATGGTCGAAAATCCCTACTTAATGGCAGAAGGTTGTGATGCGTTGATGGTCAACACGGAATGGAATGAATTCCAGCAGCTGGATTTGGAGCGCATTCGCGATGTCATGAACCAACCTCTGGTCTTCGACGGCCGCAATATCTACGATCCCAACCAGATGACCGAATTGGGATTCAAGTATCGGGGCGTCGGCCGGGGGTATAATGGCAGAAAGATCACAGAGGAATCCGCGTAAGTTCTTTGAACCCCATTGATAACGAAACCCAGGACGGCGGATCTCCCTGCCGTCCTTGCTTTTTGAGGTATGTTCATGGCAGAAGACCGACCACCCATCTGCGATTATGAGGGGTCTGACTACCAAACCGAGTTCTGGGAAGAAGGGGGACGGGAGTATGAAGACCGCGTAGAACAAGTCGCCCTGAAGCGGCTCTTACCCCCTCAGGGAGACCTGCTCTTAGAGGTAGGCGCCGGAGCAGGACGGAACACACCTCGTTATAAAGACTTCGCAAAGATCGTCCTTCTTGATTATTCCCTCACCCAACTCCAAAAAGCGCAGAAGCGCCTGGGAAAGTCGAACCGATACGTGTACGTAGCCGGGGACGTGTACCGGCTGCCGTTCGTATCCGGGGTATTTGACTGCGCGACCATGATCCGCACCTTACACCACATGGCGGACGCGCCTGCTGCGTTGGAACAAGTCCGGCGCGTTTTACAGGATCAGGGCGTCTTCATCCTGGAATATGCCAACAAGAGGAACCTCAAAGCCATTGGACGCTACCTCCTCGGCCGGCAGGGATGGAACCCATTTTCCCCCCAATCGGTTGAGTTTACTGAACTGCATTTTGATTTCCACCCCCGGACGGTCCGGAAATGGCTCCAAGACCTGGATTTTCGGATTGACCGCCAGCTGACCGTATCCCATTTTCGGATTGACTATTTAAAACGCACTGTACCCACCCGGATCCTGGTCACCCTGGATTCCATCGCCCAATATACCGGTGATTGGTTTCAGCTCTCCCCCAGCATCTTCGTGCGCAGTACGAGGGTGGGAGATCGGGCCTCTCCGGAGAGCGGAGGCCGCTTCTTCCAGTGTCCGAAGTGTGGGAGTTCCTCCCTGACAAAAAAGGGAGATCACCTGCTCTGCCTTAACTGCGACCGGGGTTGGCCCATCCAGGACGGCATTTACGATTTCAGGGAGAAATAGCCCTCGGCCCCTTCCCGGAAGAATCAAAAAGTGACACCCATCCTTTCCTGAGTGTCACTTTCTTGAAACTTCACTGCCAATTACTCCCGCAGATGGGCGTCCAACTCTTTCTCCAAGCGGTAGAGGATGCTCTCCCGCACCTTCCTGACCTCCTCGTCGGTCAGGGTGCGCTCTGGATGCTGATACACCAGATTGTAGGCCAAGCTTTTCTTGCCTTCACCGATTTGATCCCCTCGATAAACATCGAATAAACGGACTTCAGCCAAGATATCTCCCGCCGTTTGACGGATCAGATCGGCAATTGCCACAGCAGGAATGTCTTCTTCCACGACAATGGCCAGATCCTCCAATACAGGGGGCTGCGCTGGGATGGATTCCACATCGTAGCGTTTGGAGACATGACTGGTTATCCCCTCCACGGAGAGTTCGGCAGCAACCAAAGGCGTTTCCGGAAACTCATATTGATCACGCACCTGGGGATGGATTTCACCCAGCAATCCTACCTCCTCCTTCCCGACAAGGACCAGGGCGCATTTCCCCGGGTGATAGGTTACGCCTTCCCCCCTTTCAAACCTCACCCCCTGGATATGCAGCTGTCCGAACATGACCTCGATGATCCCTTTCAGGTCATAGAAATCCATCGCCCCGGTATCTGATCCCTGCCAGGCCTGGGGCGTCCGCGGGCCGGTGAGGGCGATCACCAAACGGGTGACCTCCTCAGGCAGCGAATCCTCACTTTGGGAGGGATAAAACTCAGGGCCGATTTCAAAGAGGGCCATGCGCTTGCGGACGCGGTAATTGTTTTCCACAATTTCCAGGACGCTTGCCAGCAGGCTCTTGCGCAGCACTGTCCGATCCGTGGTGATGGGGTTTTCCAGAGCCACATAGGGCTCTTCCGCCGGCTGCCCTCCCGGAGGATAACGGCGGGCTTCCGCTTCCGGAGAGGTGATCCGGTAGGTTACTACCTCGCGCAAACCCAACCCGGCCAGGATATCGCGGATCTTCTCCTCCACTTCAAGCTCCCGATTTCCTCGCTGGGGAGGTAAGTCGTCCGCCAGGCGCGTTTCCGGAATCCTATCATACCCGTAGATCCGGGCGATTTCCTCCAAAAGGTCTGCCCTACCCACGATCCCTTCCCCGATATCCAAACGGTGGGGCGGCGTTTTTGCCCGGATCTCCCCCTCTCTGATCACCACCTCAAACGCCAATCGCTCCAAGAGGTCCTGGATTTCCTCCAGGCTGAGTCCCACCCCCAGCCAGCGCTCCACTTCTTCAGGGGTCAGGCGCACGATGGGATCCTGAGGGGGAAGGGGGTACTCATCTACGATCCCTTCTGCTACCGTGCCGCCGGCCCATTTTCGCATCCACTCCAAACAGCGCAGGACGCCCTGCGAAGCCAAGTCAGGATGGACCCCCCGTTCGAAACGGTATGAGGCTTCAGAGGACAGATTTTGGGCGTTGACCGTCTTGTGGATGTTGATGAAGTTCCAAGCCGCCCCCTCCAGAAGGACGTGTTTCGTCTCCTCCCCCACCTCGGACTCCGCTCCCCCCATCACCCCAGCGATGGAGAGCGGTCCTGCGGTATCGGTCACCAATTCGGTAAATGTGTCCAGCTCGCGTTCCACTTCGTCCAGCGTGGTCAGCGTTTCCCCCGGCTTTGCAGTGCGGGTGATGATCGTGGGGGTTTCCCCTTCCGCGCGCGCCTGGAGCACATCAAAGTCAAAAGCGTGCAGGGGTTCACCGATCTCCAGCATGGTGTAGTTGGTGGCATCCACCACGCTGTCAATGGGCCGTATCCCCGCCAGCCGTAGACGACGCTGCACCCAATAAGGGCTGGGGACCCGGTCCACATCCTTGATCAAACCCAACACAAAGCGCGGGTTGAGTTCGGGGTCGGTGATCTCGATCTGTACCTGGCCCTCAACGGGCGGGCCCTCCGCTTTGACGTCCAGAGAAGGCGGCTTCAATTCCGCGTCG
Source organism: uncultured Anaerolineales bacterium (assembly GCA_964481465.1). Lineage (GTDB taxonomy): Bacteria > Chloroflexota > Anaerolineae > Anaerolineales > UBA11858 > B10-G9. The sequence continues at coordinate 56,469 of CAYZTL010000013.1, read as the reverse complement.
GTGATGGCTGCCACCTCCCGCGCCACGCCCAATATGCTGGCCGCGCGGGCCATGTTGGGCGTAATGGCAATATCCAGGACCGCATCCCCCATGTACTCCGCCAGGGGCATGCCCGTAGGGGCATCTTCATCGAGGATGATCACCCCTTCGTGCTCGTCAGAAATCCCCAATTCCCTTTCGGAGCAGGCCATGGAATAGGATTCCACACCGCGGATCTTTTTCCGTTGGATGGTCGTGTATTCCGTCTCGTTGCCCTCGCTGTAGGCGTTGATGATGGTCGCCCCCTCCCGGGCATAAGCCACTTTGAGGGGAGAGTCCAACTCGCCCTCCTCCAGGTAAGGAAAGAGGTTTGGCGCGCCGGTGAGGACCGTGTGTTCCTGCTCTCCGTCGTCCAAACGGCACAATACCAGCCGGTCTGCATTGGGATGGGGCATGACTTCCTTGACCGCCCCGACGACGATTTTCTCGGGATCCCAAGAAAAGCCGCTAATTTTCGTCTCCAGCCTCTTGTCCCCTTCATCTTCCGGCATGGGCATCCCCACATAACGGATCTCTTCCACCTCCAGTCCCGCCAGAGTCAAACGGTGGGCTAATTCCTCAACCGACAGACGTATTTCCACAAAATCATTCAACCAGGTCAGCGGAACTTTCATATCTAAGTCCTTATCCAACACTCCATCAATTCATTTATGAATTAAAAACCCACAGTGTACTTAAAATTCCCGATCTCTCCCAGATTAGAACTGCTCCAAAAAGCGGAGGTCGTTGGCCCAGAAGTAGCGGATGTCCTCAATGCGGTGGCGGAGCATGGTGATCCGCTCTGGGCCCATGCCGAATGCGAATCCGGTGTATCTTTCCGGATCATAGCCCCCATTTTCTAGCACCGTAGGGTGGACCATCCCGCAGCCCAGGATCTCCAACCACCCCGTCCCCTTGCACACCGAACAGCCCTCGCCGCCACACAGGAAGCACTCGATATCCATCTCTGCGCTGGGCTCCGTAAAGGGGAAATGGGAAGCGCGGAAGCGGGTGCCCACCTCCTGCCCAAACAAACGCCGGGCAAAATCGCTCAGCGTCCCCTTCAAATCCCCAAACGTAATATCCTTCCCCACCGCCAACCCTTCCACTTGATTGAATTGGATTTCAGAACGGGCAGTTATCTGCTCATACCGGTAACACATGCCGGGGACGATGATCCGCACCGGGGGTGGGTCTTCGGGGTTGGCGCTCGAGTATTCCCGCATGGCGTGGATTTGACCCGGCGAGGTGTGGGTGCGGAGGAGAAGCGGGTTTTCACCCCGCTCTTCCTCGCTGGCGATAAAGAACGTATCCTGCATCTCCCGGGCAGGATGATGGGGTGGGAAATTCAACATCTGGAAGTTGTATTCATCCGTCTCCACCTCACGGGATCGGTAGATTTGGAAGCCCATATCTCCCAAGACGCGGTACACCTCGCGCAAAGTCTGGGTGGTGGGATGAACGTTTCCGGAGATTTTGGGGCGCCCTGGCAAGGTGACATCAATGCGCTCTTCCTGGAGCGAGCGTCGGATTTGGGCTTGATGCAACACCTCTTCTTTTTCCTCCAGCGCCTTCTGCAGCGCTTGTTTGACCTCATTTGCCTGACGTCCAACCCGAGGGCGTTCCTGTTCCGGCAAATCACCCACGTTCTTGAAGACGTCCATCAAGGGGGAGCTGCGGCCTAAATAGCTGACCTGCCATTCTTCTAAAGCGTCCTCCTTTTCAACATCCTCCAAGGCTTGGAGCGCTTCCTTTTTGATGTGCTGCAATTCTTCCTTCATACCACCTCCATATCCCCTGCCGTGAAATGATTCCCGAACCCGCCAAATGGTTTTCTACAAGGACAAATCCTGTAACCTTCTCCCCATTCCCGATTCCCTCATAAAGCGAAAACCCGTCCCAGATAGGGACGGGTAGAAACCCGCGGTACCACCCAAATTAGCCAACGGATTGGCTCACTTGACACGAACGGATCGGGAAATTGTTCATCCATTCGTTCCCCTGATAACACGGGGGGTGCGGCCAAGCTTACTTCGAACGTCCACCACTGATCGGTTCAGCTGGGCACTCCGGAGTGAACTTCAGCTGGCTGCTCATCTGAGTTGGGGTCTCAATCCATGCTCCAACTTCCCTGTCAGCGACCTGCCAGCCTACTTTTCTCCTTCTACGCTTTCACCTTTTCTATTACTCCTTATTATGGATGAAATACGTTTATTGTCAAGGTAGCTCTCCTGTTCAGGGACCTCTTTCCCGGTTCGCAGGGGGAAATTAAGATGAAATTTCCAAAACGGAGACGGTTGAAAAGGGAAGGGTGCAAAGAAGGAGATAGATTTTCCATCGTAAATGGAACCCCCTCCCCCCTTACTGGGGGCCAATTCGGTTATAATGGGTAAGGTTTGCCAAATGCTGCAATATCTCAAACCAATGACGAGTTTTCGACATCCATGAAGAAATCGATTTGCCTGACCTTAGCTATCCTACTTGCTCTCCTGCTCTCCTCCTGCGGGGGCAATGGAGAAACCGTCACCCCTAGGGTGACACCCACTCCCATCCCTCCCACCAGGACCCCTTTCCCCCCTTCCCCCACTCCCATTCCGGTCGCAGCGGAAGTCAATGGAGAGCTGATCACGATGGCTGAATATCAATCCGAGCTGGCGCGATACAAAGCAGCTGCGGAGGGAAAACTGACTTCAGAGGACCGGACCGCCGTGATCCGGGACCTAATCCACCTCGAGCTGCTCGAACAAGGCGCGCAGTCCCAAGGGTATCAGGTCAGCCAAGAAACCCTGCAGGCACGGATCGCAAAGCTGGACTCCGAAGGACAACCCCTGCAGGAGTGGCTTGCCCAATACGGGTACACAGAGGAGAGTTTTGAAAAGAGCCTGAAGAGGTCCATCGCTGCAGCCTGGATGAGGGACACGATCATCAACCAGGTGCCTGAAAAAATGGAGCAGATTCGCGCCCAACAAATATTACTATATGAGAAGAACCAGGCGGAAATGGTCCGGGAAGAGCTTGAATCTGGCACGAAGTTTGCACAATTGGCAAAACAATACGACCCCCAGACCCTGGGAGATTTAGGCTGGTTTCCATGCGGGTATCTGACGATACCGGCCCTGGATGAGATCCTGTTCAACCTCGAACCAGGGGAAATCAGTGATATTATAAAAACAGAAATTGGGTATCATATCATCAAAGTCATCGACAGGGATGATGACCGCCAGCTGGACCCAGATGTACGGCGGGTTTTGCAAAAACAAGCCTTGCATGATTGGCTTGAACGTCAGTGGAACCTTAGTAAAATATCCATTAACATCCCCCAAGAATAAGATCAGGAGCGATCCTATGACCACAGATTCTCCAGACTTTGTTGAGGAAGAGGAAAAGACCTCCCCATCCCTAAAAATATCATCGACATTGGTATGGAATCTCCTCACCGGATTGCTGTTGATAGGGACCCTGATTGCGGGACTGATCTTCTTGACGATCTTTTTCAACCCCCAAAGCGGATTAAACCCCCTTCCCCCCACCACCATGCCTGCTCTGGTCCCAACCTATACCGCCAGCCCCACACCGAAAGAGGTGCTGCCCCCCACATGGACGCCCACTTTATCTCCAACCCTCCCCCCTACGGAAACACCCGTCCCCACCGACACCCCTCTTCCCCCTACAGTTGAACCCACCCCCACCCCAACTGCCCAAGCATCCTCGGATATGTCTTTCACCCTCCAGGAAGATTCTCCCAAATACATGGAGAACTTCGCCCATGAGGAAAGGGGCTGCCAATGGCTCGGGGTCGCCGGTCAGGTTTTTGATGACGAGGGGAATCCCCTGGATGACATCTTGGTATCCATAAAAGGGACCCTGGGCGGGGAAGAAATCAACCGCTTTATCTTCACCGGTCTGGTCGAAGAGTACGTTGAAGATTACGGAGAGGGTGCCTATGAGGTGGAACTCAGTGACTCCCCGATTGCTTCCCAGGGCACATTATCCATCCAGTTGTTCGAGCAAACCAACGATCTAGCCCTCTCTGATCAATACTTTTTTGACACCTATGACGCTTGCGACAAGAATCTGATCATCATCAACTTCGTCCAAGAACCCATTCAAGAATAGCGGGTTTGTGAACTGCTACCGCAATCCAAACGCCAAAATTCACCGCCAGGAAAACAAGAACCAGGTCGCTGAGCCGGGACCTGGTTTTGAGTGAATACCCCCCCTTTCCTTTAGAAAATACGATCTTTATGGCCCTTAATCAACCTCACTGCCTGGTCAATCAAGGCCCGGTTGGAAGTCTTTTGATGCCAACGGCTGGCTCCCGATGAATGCGGGAGGGGGACAACCCACCGTCCATCCACTTCCTTCTCTCTGCCCACGATTTCAGTCAGGTTGCGTTTCGTGGGGAAATACAGGTTGATCGCCACCCGTCCCACCGGGATGATCACCTCAGGATCGACAAATTGGATCTCATGCTCCAGGTAAGGGCGGCACAAATCCCGCTCCACTTTCGTGGGCACCCGGTCACCGCTCCCCGTATTCTGACGGCCGGGGTAACACTTGGTGACGGAGGTCATGTACTGTGTGGTCCGAAACCAGGTCTCATCAATACCCGCGCCCTCCAACCAGCGGAATAACCTCGTCCCGCTTCCCGCATTGAAGGGCCGGCCCGCCTCCCGTTCGGTAATCCCGGGGGCCTGCCCGATGATCATCATCTTGGCTTCCCTAACTCCCGCATACACAGCGGGGGGATAGATCTCATACCCCTCCTCCAGGCACAGACGGCAGCGGTCCATCTTTTCATGAACCTCAGCGAGGGAACCGTAGGTTCTATCACTCATCCGCTGTCTACCTCCCCATCCCCAAACACACCGCTCTCAATCCCCCTCCCGGCTTTCCCCGCTGACCGTAAACCAGCGATCCCTCATCACCAGCGCATCTTCCTCCAGGATGGGGCTTTCACACAGCAGCCGGCCTTTCGCTCCCGCAGCCTGCAAAGCGCGAAGCAGCGCGTTCAAATCAAGATCCGCGTCCTCAAAGTTGAGGTGGTTTTGCTCCCCTTTTTCGGTATAGTCAATCCCCGAAACATGACCATGAATGCGAGCCAAGGCATTCAAACCTAAAACCCCCTCGTAGCGTTCCAACACTTCCATCCATTCATCGTACGAGTTCATGCTCCCATCCCCGGGTCGAGCGTGAAGGTGCGCGAAGTCAAGGCAAGGTTCTACGCCCGGCAATTGGCTCATCTGCAACGTGTCATCCAGAGACCCCAACATGGCCCCCTTGCCCATCGTCTCCGGCCGCAGGGTGACCGAAATCCCCTCCTCCCCCAACTCCTCTAGGCAGCCCTCCAAACGTGGGATGACCAGCTTCAGAACCTCTTCCGGGGGACGGTCGAAATACGTTCCGGGATGGAAGACGATATCCGTCGCCCCCGACTTAAACCCGGCCCGAGCGGCGTCCATTAAACGCTCCCGGGATTTAGGCCATTCCTCTGCATCGGCGTTGAGGTTGATATAATACGGGGCATGCACGCTCAGATGGACATCATGCTCCAGGGCCACTTCTTTGATCTTTGCACATGTCTTGTCCGACACACGGACCGAGCGAACCCAGCCGATTTCCATGGCATCCAACCTTAACTCCCGGATGTGCAGAATCCCTCCAACGGTTCCTCCCGGGCTCTTGGGTTTCGAAAGCGGTGTCCCTACAGTGCCAAATCGAAACGATACCTTACTCACCAACCCTCCTTATTCTCCCACCGATCATTAAGGACCGGAAACCCAACCTGCCAAGCCACAAAGCCATCCCCATAGGCGGGGGCCAAAAATCAACACGCCGACCAAGACGGACACAATCGCAGTGATCAGCACGCCAGCCGCGCTAACGTCTTTGCAGGTTTTTGCCATGGGACGCTGCTCCGGACTTACGAAATCGATCATGACTTCCATAGCTGTATTGAAGGATTCTGCAGCCCATACCATCCCCAAAGTCAATAAGATCAAGACCCATTCCAAGCGATCAAGACCCATCAGCACCCCCGTCAAGAGCACAAGAGAGGTAATGGTGACATGGACCCAGGCGTTCTTCTGAGTACGGAGGACGAACAGGACCCCTTCAAAGGCGATTTTGATCGAATTCCAGCGGGACTTCAGAAAAGAAAGCATGTTTTCTTTACCATCCCTTGACCTCCATATCCAGACCCAATTCGTCCAGGATCTGGTCCTGCAGGGACCACATCTCCTCTCTCTCCCCATCTTCCAGATGGTCGTACCCTAAGAGGTGCAGCACCCCGTGGACGACCAGCAACTGCAATTCCTCCCTCACGCTGTGCCCACCTTCCCGAGCCTGAGACTGGGCTGTGGGCATGGAAATCAGGACATCCCCCAAATATCTGTGCCCCAGATCTGGATCCATGTAATCCGCTGTGAAAGCGAGCACATCCGTCGCTTCATCTACTCCACGGTGCTGTTTATTGAGGGACTTGATTTTCTCATCCCCCGTGATAACGATGGTTAAAGAGACTTCTTCATCCAGGCATTCTTCCAAGACCTGGAAAGCGGCCTTCCTGAGAAGTTCATCATCAATATTCCCTTTATACACCTCATCGGGATTAATTAGGATCATGTCCGCCTTTTCATTTCCGCACCGATCTTACTCCCCCTCCTCTTCGCCCGTGGACTCCTCCTTTGCTGACGGTTCTTCTTCCTCTTCCGGATAATCCACGCGGGAATGATATGTCCCCTTCATGGTAGCCACGAATGAATCCACGATCGCGCTCAAATCCTGAAGGGTAAGCGGGGTATCATCCAACTGCCCCGATTTGACGCGCTTATCGACCATCTCCTGGACTAAGGCCCGGAGTCCCTCTTCCCCATCCGGGTTCTTCGAACGGGCGTACGCCTCACAGCCGTCAGCTAACATCACCAGAGCTGTCTCCACAGACTGCGGTTTGGGGCCCGGGTAACGGAATTGAGAGATGTCCACCTTCGATTCGTCCCCATCCGCTTCTTGCACCGCTTGTGAGTATTGGTAGCTGGCGATCAATGTCCCGTGATGTTCGGGGATGAAATCCCGGATGCGTTTGGGTAGATTATATTTCCGCGCCAGTTCCAAACCATAGTTAACGTGTTCAATGATCTGAGAAGCGCTTTGTTGGGGGTCCATCTCATCATGCGTATCGAGGTTTTTCGCGGCCTGATTCTCCACGAAAAACTGGGGGGATTTCATCTTCCCAATATCGTGATAGAGGGCACCCACCCGGGTCAGGAAGCTGTCCGCTTCTATTTGTTCGGCCGCTTGCTCGGCCAGATTCGCCACCTGCAGTGTGTGCTGATACGTCCCCGGGACTTCCCGCAGAAAGCGCTGCAGCAAAGGATGGTCCGGTCGAGAGAGTTCCATCAACTGCATGGTGGTGGTCAATTCCAATGCCGGAGCCAGGAAATATTCCAGGAGGACTGTCAAGCCAGCTGAAGCTATCCCCTGAAAGACGGCTGCCCCCACCAGGGTCACCAATCCTAAAACATCCGTACCGGAATCGGTCACCCGGTAACTGATGACGACCACTGCTCCCGTTGCCGCGATGATCGCTCCCACGGAAAGGTACGCTGAAAGGCGCTGTGGTTTGCGGAGGATCAAAACCCCCATCACCCCACCTAAACTGTAATAGAGCATCAAATCCAAGCTGTGCGGCATGCCGTAAGAAGCAAGGATAGCCAACGGGATGGTCGTAAATAACGCCACCCTTCTGGATATCAACGTGGAAACAATCAACGGATAGGCAGCCATTGGGAACAGGTAGGGCAGGACAACATGCCCGGGGTTAAGAAAGCGGGCGACGACCAAAAAGAAGAGAAACAAAACCCCTAAGATGAGCAGTTTCTTGGTCTCTTTAAGGAGGGAAGGATAGGCCCGGAAAAATAAAACCACGAGCGCGGCTGAGAGCAGGACAACGGCAACTGACCCGAGTTTATTTTGCCAATTTGAATCCAAGGACAATAAACCTACTTTTTGGAGGGCTTCAATATCCTCCTCTTGGATGATTTCCCCCCTGCGCACGATCGTCTCCCCCTCCGCTATGGACCGTCTCTGCAGGGCAACCTCGTTTCTGGCCTGCTCACGGGCTTTCTCGGTTTTCTCTTCACTGTAAAAACTGTTGGGAACGACAAAGGCGGAGGTGAGTTTTGAAACCAAAGACACCTGCTCTTCGGATAAGGACAGGCTGACCAGAGAGGGGATATTTTGGCGGGTCGCTTCCAACTCACTGGTGGTGATGGGATTCCTCATCACCTGCTCGAGCACGACAACAGCTTCCTGCTTTACCGTCTCCCAGCGCGTATCGCTGAGGTCTAAGATCTGCAGAGCCGTGTCCTGGTTGAGATGGATGCTTTCCAAGGCAGATAAATCGGACAGCTTTTGTTCTTGAGAGGCGTACTCATCCTCTCGGACACTTTCTATGAAAGCCAACGCCTCCGTCAAGCGTTTCAACTGCGTGCGGGCGATTTCCGGATCCGGGGCCGTGTAAACAGGATCCACCTGCGCAGCCGCCTCTTCACGCCTCTCTTCGGTCAGCACCTCGCTGACATAATTGACCGCATTGGGCGCCATGTAATCCTGACTCGCGACTTGGCCTTCCTCCACAGAAATCTTCGACATGGACCCCGAAAGGGACCACATCACCGCCAACCAGCTGGCGACGAGGACGACGAATAACATCGCCCCAAGTAAAATCTTTTGAGGTATGGGGATCTTGAAGTCAGAGTTATTCATAATATGCCCAGGGGATCGGCCTGCGGTTCAAGCTGAAAACCCCTGTCATTGTAGGTAGCAAATCCAAGCGGTTCAATTCGGACCCGGCACCTCGCCTTACAAATGCGCATCCCCGATCCCATGACCAGGGATGCGCGAAGGTGATCTCACGACCCCAACAAGTCGCGCACGATTTCGTTCGCTTCCTTGCCATCTGCTCGACCCCGGATTTTAGGCATCAACGCGCCCATGACTTTGCCCATGTCCGCCATGGATTCCGCCCCAACCTCAGATATGATTTCTTTCACCAGGGAGCGAAGTTCTTCTTTACTGAGCGGTTGAGGTAAGAATTCTTTGAGGATCTCAATTTCAGCTTCCGCTTCTTGGATTAAATCTGGGCGTTCCGCCTGCTCAGCACCTTCGATTGTCTCCCGGCGGGACTTTACTTCCTTCTGCAAAATGCCTAAGATCTCGGAGTCTTCTAACGCCCCCCCTTTTTCAATTTCCTTATTCTTAATCTCAGCCAGTGCCATGCGCAGCGTTTTCTTGCGGCGCTTGTCGCCTGCGCGCATCGCTTCTTTGAGCGCTTCTTGTAATTCCGTTTTTAAATCCATACTCATATATTATACCTCTTTCCTCGTCATCCCATGGGATGCTTCATCTTCTGTCCCCCTATGATGTGCAAGTGCATGTGAGGGACTTCCTGATGCGCATCCGGGCCATTGTTCATGATCAACCGATATCCTGATTCGTCGATTTCGAATTCCTCTGCCAGTTTTTTGACCACAGAGAACATGTGTCCTAATAATTCTTGATCGTCCTTTTCCATTTCCTGGACAGTCTCGATGTGTTTATTGGGGACTAAAAGAAGATGCACGGGAGCCACTGGGTTAATGTCATGAAACGCCGTAACTTGTTCATCTGTGTACACTTTTTCACTATCGATCTCACCGCGAACGATCTTGCAGAATATGCATTCTGTCATGGATATCCTCCTCTGCCCTTTTCATTCCATTGATAAGCCTTTGAAAACCATACCAACATTATAAATCAACGCTGGATCTTCCCTTTCAACCCGTGGTCGGTGAGTGAAATCAAGTTCACGGGGGTGATTCGATTCCACAGATTCCGCTTTGCTTTCGCTTCCACGCGCAGGTAATTGTCCGTCAGGCCACGTATTTCCCAGGTTTCCTGGTCCAGTTGGGAAGCGCTCTCCCACAAGACCCGCACCTGGCGGCCTAAAAATGCCTTCCGGTACTCCCGGGATGCCTTGGCGATGGCTTCCCTCATCAGGGCGTTCCTCTCCTTGCGCACCTGGTGGTCCACCTGATCGGGCATACTCGCCGCGCTTGTGCCTTCGCGTGCCGAATAGGTAAAGACATGGGCATCTGCAAACCTCATTTCCTCAACGAAGGCTAAGCTTTCCGTAAATTCATCTTCCGTTTCCCCGGGAAATCCCACCATGATATCAGTGGTGACAGCGATCTCAGGGTCCACCTCCCGGATTTGGTCGATCAACGCCTTGTATTGAGCGGGCGTCATCCCCCGCGCCATCCGCTTCAGGGTCTCCGCGGATCCCGATTGGAGGGGAAGATGGAGTTGACGTGCCACACGATCCTCTTGGATCACTTCAAGGAGGGGTGGTTTGAGGTCCCAAGGTTCAAGGGAAGAAATCCTGACCCGGGGCACATCCGTCTCGCCCAGGATGGCTTCCAAAAGGTCCAGCAAACCGGGCTTCCCCTCCAAATCATTCCCCCACGACCCCAACTGTACCCCTGTCAGGACCACCTCCTGCACACCGCCCCGCTCAGCGGCGCGGACTTGCGCGAGGATACCCGGAAGGGGAACGCTGCGGCTTTTCCCCCGCGCGATGGTGGTGATGCAGTAAGCGCAGTGATGATTACAGCCATCCTGGGCTTTGATAAAAGCCCTCGTCCGCTCCCGGGCGCCAGGGATCATCTCCCGCTGCAGTGGCTCCCGGTCGAAGACCTCAGGCGCTACGCCCAGGACTTTTGAAACCAAATGGTCTTTTTCGGGGTTGGGGATGACCCTCGTCCGCCCGCTCAACTCTCGCGCTCTGCGAGGTTCGAGCGTGGCCCAGCACCCGGTCGCGATGATCTCTTTGGCTCCCTTTCGAGCAAAACGGCGAATCTTCTTTCTCGAGTCCGCCGCCGCCGCTACCGTGACGGTGCAGGTATTGACGATCGCCAGATCAGCTTGGGCTGGATCACCGGTAAGGGTGTGTCCCTGGGCTAAGAATTTTTGAGCATAAGACTCGATCTCGCTCTGATTGAGCCTACAGCCCACCATATCAAGGTATATCTTCATCGGGGTTTTTCCAATCTACGGATAAAAATGGGACGGGCTACTGCGAAACGGGTAAACCCATCAAGGTCTGCGAACCACGAAATTATCAAAGGTGACGTCGACACCCGGCTCGTCAAAGGATCCGGCGATCAAACCCACATCCCCCTCCAAAAACGTGGTATCTTCCGTCTCCGCGACCAGCTCCCCATTGACCACTAACGCCAGTCGAGGTCCATCACAAATCGCATGGATATGGTTGATTTGGGGCCCTTTCCGGATCACTTCTGAGGGGAACATTTGCTCCGGTTCGATCAAGCGCTGCTTTCCATTTTCCACTTTGCCGATTCCGTAATAACCGTCGCTGCTGATGATCAAAAAATAGAAATTACCCATATTTTGATAACGACAAAGCACGCCGAAATTATTGTTGTCCGGACCACCAATTTTCTTTGCCTCTACTTCCACCTCGACATCTGTGAAATTCAATCCCGGATTCGCCCAATAATCCGCATCTTCATCATTAACATATATACGGTACTTTCCACCATCATAATCTGTCAAACCCTCCGCCTGCCTGACCCGGTCCCAACCGCTGGAAGGATCCGAAAATGAATCCTGAAAGAAAAGGGCTCCCTTCCCCTTCGGTAATGTCCGGAAACCCTCCGGGAAGAGGGAAGCGCGACAAGCCAACGAGGAACACATGATTAGGAATAGGACTGCGTAAAGCCTGATTTTGACGTTCACAAGGCCTCCTGAAGATGGCATTTTCCGTTCACCGCGAGTTCCCTGGGCATAACGGATACCATTCTAGCACAAATCGAAGATCAGCCAATGAGATTTGTTAAGGGGAGAACGTGGACAAAACCCGTTGGGCCTGCTCTCTCAGGGCTGCATTGGAGCTGTAATACAATACCGCCTGCAGGTGGCGGTCCGCCAGCCCTTTCTCGTCCAGCGCAAGATGGGTCATGCCCAGGGAAAAATGCGCTTGCGGATACACAGGATCCTCTTCCAAAGCCCGAACGAAGAACTTCTTCGCATTTTGCAAATCATCCAGCTCAGCCAGAACCTGCCCCATGACAAGCAAGGCAGCGGGGTCTTCCCCTGACAATTGCACTGCTTGACGCGCAGCCGGTAGCCCTTCTTCTTTGACCTTGTAATGATAGGTAAGGCAGAATCCCGCCAATAAACGATGATATTCGGGATTCTCGGGGTCCAACCGGACGGCTTTCTCATACATGGAGAGAGCAGCAGACAGGTCGCCAATCACAGCCAAAGATTGACCCTGGTCCACATACACATCCGGGTTATCCGGCCAGGTTTTCGCAGCCTCCTCGAAAAAAGCCAGGGCTTCCGAATGCTCGTCTTTACGCTGCCAATAGGTCCCCAAGAAAATATTCACCTCCGGGGATTCGGGATCTAAGGAGTGAGCTTTTTGGAGCGCTTGTAAGGGATCGGGGTCATCTTTCCCAACCTGTTGCAATGCCTCCCCCCAATAGGCCCATGCTTGGGGATAATCAGGCCGATACCGGACCGCTTTCTCGAACGCGTATTCCGCCAAGGTCCACCGCTCCAAGGAAGCCAGCGCTTGCCCAGCCACAACCTGCTGATAGGCTGGCTCCTGATCCTGAATCCCCATTAACGCGACCCGCAATTTCTCTGCTTCGGGGTAGGTTGGCGCAGATTCCTCCAGGTGGGGGACAGCCTGGACCGGGTCCTCGGCAGCCAGCAACAAACCCAGCTTGAAATGAATCTCAGGGTCAACATCATCTACAAGAGAAAGGTAATCCTTCCAATCCCGAATGGCAGCGGGATACTGCCCCAACTCCTGATGCAGCCGGGCCAAATACTTCGCAGTTTGAGGAGAATCCTCAACGGCAGACCAAGCTTCTTCCGCGAGTGACGTTTTTCCCTGCGTGTCGTACACCTCACCCAAAGCGATCTTGCCTTGTTTTGTAAGCACACTCAATTCTCTCGCCCGCTCGAAATATCGTTGGGCCGACTCATGATCCTCAGCCCGCTGCGCAAAATGTCCTGCTTTCTCCCATAGTTCAGGCCGCCAAGTCAGGCGCTGCGCCAGGTCAGCCATGTTCAGGGCCATCTCCCGGTAATCATCCGCCTGGTAGGCTTCCTGAAAACGGACAAAATCCCTGGAAACTTCTATGCTCCGGGGTCCAAACCCAAGCATGCACCCTGCTGCTAGAATCGCTATCAATTGAAGGAGGATTTTCAAGGGCTCATCCATACCACAAATTATAAAGTATTTCCCCGGGAAAGGAAATTACAGGGGGTGTTTTCCTTCCAGGACGGTTATAATAGGACAAACATCCGTTTAGAATCCCCTTTCAAGGAGCTTGGCATGGATTTCGGTTTGTCAGAAGAGCACAAAATGGTGCAGCGTATGGTGCGAGATTTCGCGAACAAAGAAGCTGCCCCCACCATTCAAGAGCAGGACCGCAAAGGGGGGATGGACCCTCACATCCTCCCCCGCATGGGGGAACTAGGCATCTTGGGCCTGTGCATCCCCGTCCGTTACGGCGGCGGGGGGATGGATTTCATTTCCCTGGGATTGGCCTGCGAAGAATTGGAGGCGGTGGACTCTACCCTGCGGGTGGTGATGTCCGTTCACATCGGCTTGGCCTCCCTTACCCTCCTGCAGTGGGGAACGGAGAAACAGAAGCGCACCTTCCTGACCCAGTTGGCAAAAGGAGAAAAGATCGGCTGTGGGGCGTTCTCTGAGCCGGGCGCCGGATCTGATTTCGCCCACATCCAGGCCACCGGGAAACGGGATGGGGATGATTTCATCCTCAACGGCGAAAAGATGTGGATTTCCCTGGCCACGCAAGCGGATTACGCCGTGGTCACAGTGCGCACCATCCCCGATACCGAACAGGCGTACCAGGGGTTGACCACCTTCCTGGTCGACCTCCACAGCCCCGGGGTCACGCGGGATGACATCCACGGCAAGTTAGGCGTGCGGGCCGGGTCCACGGGATGGATTAACTTTCAAGACGTGCGGGTCCCCGTGGAAAACATGATCGGGGAGGAAGGGGAAGGCTTCAAGGTCACCATGTCCGCCTTCGACAACGGACGTTACACGGTGGCTGCAGGGGCCACAGGCTTGATCCGCTCCTCCCTTGAGGAGAGTGTCGCTTACGCCAATGAACGGGATGCCTTCGGGAAGAAGATAGCTGACTTACAGCTCATCCAGGCCAAGATCGCCCGCATGTCCCTTGATTACCAAGCCGCCCGTTTGCTGTATCTCAAAGCCGGCTGGTTGAAAAATCAAGGGGAGCGCAATACCAAAGAAACCTCAGCGGCGAAATGGTATGCCACCGAGGCTTCCTTCCACGCCGCTGCGGAGGCCGTGCAGGTTCACGGCGCCTATGGATACAGCGACGAATACAACGTCGAGCGCTACCTCCGCAATGCGAAAGGTGCTATGATTTACGAAGGGAGCAACGAAATCCAACGCTTAATTCAGGCGGGCTATGCCTTAGGAGAGCGAAGGGATAAACCCCTCCGCAAACCTTGGCCGGCCTACGACAGGGATTTTTGGCAGGAGGAAGGGGAATAGCAAGCGATTTTAACCGACAGATCGGGTTTTATGGACCCGCTGAGAGATGGACTATTCTCTCAGAGGTGTTGAACTGGACGATACGCAAAGAACGAAGTTCGCTATAGTCAATCTATCTTATCCCAAAAGGAGGTCATGAACGTGAAAATCATAGTCTGTGTCAAACAGGTCCCGGATACAGCGGCCACCATGTCTGTGGAGGACGGCGAGATCAGCTGGGGAGACGCCTCCCTGATCATCAACCCCTGGGATGAATACGCCGTCGAAGCCGCGCTGGACCTCCAAGCTGAACATGGTGGAGAGGTGATCGCGCTGGGCATGGGGAAAGAAGAGGAAACGGAAGCCATCAAGCACGCCCTGGCTATGGGAGCGAATGAAGCGGTGCAATTATCGGATCCCGAATTTGCAGGGGCGGACGCGGTGGCCGTCGCCAAAATTCTGGCCGCAGCCATCCAGAAAATCGGATCAGCGGACTTGGTCCTCATGGGTCAGGAATCCGTTGACAGCCAATCCGGCATCCTCACCAGCCAGGTGGGACGCGCCTTGGGATGGCCCATTTATCCCCTGGTTTCCGCGTTTTCTACGTTTGATCCTGAGGGGGGAGAGTTCCAAGCCGCACGGGCCATGGAAGAAGGGAAGCAGATCGTCAAAGGCAAGCTGCCAGCTGTGATCAGTGTCACCAAGGATTACGGCGAACCGCGCTACCCCTCCTTCATGGGCATCCGCAAAGCCTCCCGCGCCACCTACCCCACCTGGGGTGCAGATGACCTGGAGATCGATCCCCCCACCTCCGTAGTTTCCTGGCCGGAAGTGCAGGAGCCGCCGGAACGGGAGGTCGTCACGGAGATCATTGAGGGAAAAACCCCCCAAGAGAAAGTGGAAACGTTGGCAGAGAAGCTGATAGAAGAGAAGGTGCTGTGATGAATAAGAAAATACTTACCTATATCGATCATTTTCACGGGGATGTGCAAGCTGCTTCCTGGGAGGCCCTCGGATTGGGCGCAAAACACGCAGGGGAAGGGAAATGCGCTGCTTTGATTATTGGAGAAGGGCTCCAGGATCTGGCGGAACAAGCCATTCAGTACGGCGCGGATCAAGTTTTCCTGGCCGATCACCCTGAATTGAAGGAATTCCGGTTTGAACCTTATGCTGATCTGGTCAGCCAGGTTGCCAAGGAGTTCGAAGCAGATGTCCTCCTCTTTCCCACCACCACCCGCTGCCGCTCCCTGGCGGGGATGGCAGCAGTGGACTTGGAGACGGGTGTGTTGGTGGATGTCACCGACCTGGAAACATCAAATGAGGGCTTCATCGCCACCCGCCCCATCTATGCCGGGAAGCTGCTGGCCAAAGTCACCTGCGACGCCCAGCCGCAAATCATCACCATCCGCCCCCGCGCCTTCAGCACCCCGGAACCCGATCCCGGCCGGAGCGGGGAGATCAAAGAAGTGGCCGTGGACCTCGACCCCGATCAGATCCCCACCAGCGTGGTGGATTATGCCACCCGGGAGGGCGGGGTGAGTTTGACGGAAGCTGGGGTGATCGTCTCCGGGGGAAGGGGCACCTCCAACAGACCGGATTTGACGCCCCCCGAAGACCTGGATGAAGAGGAAGCGGAGGTTTGGAAAGCTCAGCAAGGCTTCGAGTTGATTCGTGAGCTGGCTGAATTGCTGGACGCTGCGGTGGGCGCCAGCCGCGCTGCCGTGGATGCTGACTACATCCCCTACGAACACCAGGTTGGGCAAACGGGGAAAGTCGTTTCACCCGACCTTTACATCGCCTGCGGCATCTCCGGGGCCATCCAGCATCTGGCTGGGATGCGGACCAGCCAGACCATCGTGGCCATCAACAAAGACCCCGACGCCCCCATTTTCAACCTGGCCCGCTTCGGAGTGGTGGGAGACCTCTATGATATCCTCCCACCCCTGACAGAAGCGTTGAAGGAGAAGCTGGATAAATAACAGATAAAAGATGAACCTATATTCCCGGCACCTGGGAGGGTGCCGGGAATTATTTTTTGCAGAAAGAAAAATCTCCCATTGATTGGTTGAGCTTCCAAATACGTCGATCACATGGGGTGGGCTGCAACAGGTATGAAAGATTAAGGCCAGGAAAAAATAATGCCAAATTTGGCATCAAAGTAACAACCTATTACCAAAAGGGATGATACGATATAATCTTGTCGTGCTAGATGAGCTATCAGTGTGTTTGGTTGAGATCAGGATGATTTTAATCAGTGAACCTTTTTAGTGAATTCTTCGTTTTATAAGGAGAAACGAATTATTTTCTCCAAGCACAACCGGAAACTGAAGGAAGGAATATGGATTTTGAAGATGTAAAGCGTTTTTTGATTGGCGAACCGTTTCCAACCAGTCAGGAAATTCACGAGAGGTTAGATAAATTCAGGGCGTTAGCGGTTTTTGCTTCCGATCCCATCAGCAGCAACGCCTATGCCACGGAAGCGATCATGAGTGTCTTGATCGTTCTGGGCAGCGGAGCCCTTTCCCTCACCTGGCCGATCAGCTTGACGGTGGCGGGGTTAGTCTTGCTTGTGGTTTTCAGTTACATTCAAACCATCCTTCACTATCCGGACGGGGGTGGCGCTTACACGGTTGCCAAAGACAATCTGGGCACTTTCCCCTCTTTGGTGGCAGGCGCCGCTTTACTCACCGACTATATCCTCACGGTCTCTGTTTCCGTATCAGCCGGTGTACGCGCGGTGACCTCAGCCTTTCCCGGCGCCTGGGAATACCGAGTGTTGATCGCGATCAGCGCAATTATCCTCCTCACCTGGATCAACCTCCGGGGCGTCAGAGAAAGCGGGACGATCTTTGCTGTTCCCACCTACGCTTTTGTGGGCGGTGTGCTCTTGGTGATTATCATTGGACTCATCCGCCACCTGGGACTGTTTGGCGTCCCGCCCATCCCCCCTGCGGCTGAACAGGTACCCGCCACAACTTCCCTAGAAGGGATCGCCTATATCTGGTTAATATTGCGTGCTTTCGCGGGAGGGTGTACAGCCCTGACCGGGATCGAAGCGATAAGCAACGGCGTCAAGGCATTCAAACCACCAGAAGAGAAGAACGCTGCCACCACTATGGTCCTCATGGGCGTTCTGGCCATGTCCCTTTTCATCGGAATATCTTTCTTGGCTACTCACATCGATCTGGTCCCCCACGAAGGGGAAAGCATTCTCTCCCAATTGGCCCGGAAAATCACCGGGACCGGGTTCCTTTACTACTGGGTTCAGTTTTTCACCGCCGCCATCCTCTTTTTAGCAGCAAACACTGGGTATCAGGATTTCCCTCGCTTAAGTTCCTTTTTAGCCCAGGATGACTTTTTGCCCCGCTGGCTTCAAAATCGGGGGGACCGATTGGTGTACAGTTCAGGCATTATCGTTTTGGCTGCGGTGGCATCTGTCATCGTGATAATTTTCCAGGCTGACGAAATAGCCATGCTTCCCCTGTATGCAGTTGGCGTCATGCTCAGCTTCAGTATTTCCCAATCCGGCATGGTCCACCTGATGGAGAGAATTGCCCACCTCAAGAAAGGAGAAACCCTTAAAACCAAAGTCACTGAGATTCACTATGAAAGGTTTGTGCGCTGGAAGCAAGCC
Organism: uncultured Anaerolineales bacterium; assembly: GCA_964481465.1. Lineage (GTDB taxonomy): Bacteria > Chloroflexota > Anaerolineae > Anaerolineales > UBA11858 > B10-G9. Next base: position 38,212 of record CAYZTL010000013.1, on the reverse strand, counting down.
CTGAACGTTATCGGCGCACTGGCTACATTTATTGTCTTCCTGATCTTGGCCATAACAAAATTCATAGAAGGAGCCTGGATTGTCCTAATACTCATACCCCTGATGATAGTGACCTTCTATGCTATCAACCGACACTACCAGAATGTGGCTGACGCCCTTTCAACATCAGGACTGTCCATGGATGACGTTACAGAAGTGGCTGATGTTGCCATCGTCCCCATGGGGGATGTCCACCGGGGCACTATCCTGGCTTTGGAATACGCCAAAAAGATATCGGGGGATGTCCGCGCGCTTACTATCGTCACCACGCCAGAGATGAATGAACGTTTGATGCGCCGCTGGCATCGTTTTCCGGATATCACCCATGACGTAGAGCTGGTGACTATTCAATATGACTACCGGGATATCCTCAGTCCGCTGGTAGAATATATCGAAAAAGTCAATGTGGAAGAGTTCCCAAACCAGATCACAACCGTCGTTGTGCCCCAGTTCATTTCCGAAATTGGCATTGCCAACCTGCTGCATACCCAAACGGCGAAGCGCCTCCATTCACGGCTGCAAGATTACAAAGATATTGTGATCATTGATGTGCCTTTTCACATCGATTCCCAGTTATAGCGGTGTCATCCTCCCGCTGCCGATCAGCATCTGAATGAGACGACGGAATCCCCACTCCCTTCCCAATCTAACGGCCTTAGGAATTTAAAGCTGTGTTGGAAGGATCATCTCCTTCATCCACCAATTTAAGATAACCATCTGGCTCCAGACCGAAGAGGCTGAATGCCAGCTGGGTGACCGCATAAATTTCCAACGAAAAGGGGAGATACCCAGCGAATCCCAGAATCGGCATCTCAAAGATCTTGCAGGTATTAACAAAAGGAACAGAATAGATCCATTTGGGATAGGAATAGTAATTCCACATTTCCCAGAAGAAGGCAGTGACCAATACACCCATCCACAGGGCTCCAAACACCCGCCAATCCCCCTTTCTGGTCCAAGACAACAGGGTCTTGTGGCCCAGCCAGCGGTTCAGCGGCTCGAGAATAAAATAAATCGAAAGCCACACAAAGGGGTAGAAATACCGCGGCCAGATGAGCAACAGGGCCAATACCGTCCATCCCCCCACAAAAGTGATCACCTCAAGCCTCCGGCCGGGGTTAAAGCGGGTTCCGCCCTTCAACCAGCCCCAAAGCGGGAAACTTCCCGCCAGCTCCGCACTTTCCAGCACAGCAGGGATCACGGTCGAAAAACTCAAGCTGGCCAGGACGGCATACTCGAGATCTGAAATTGTCTCCCGTCCAATATAATGCCAGTTTTGAAGGCGGATGTTCAGCCCCTCAAACAGCCACCACATGGGGATGGAAAGCAGGAATAAAGCGATGTACTTCCGTTTGTCACGGGCCAAGAGAGAGCTGCCTTTCCGCACATAGACGATCCCGTCCATCGTCAAACAGTAACCCAGCCATAAGGGGAAGAAGCCCAAGTGGGTGCGATTGCCCATCCCCAGCCAGTTCAAGGGCCAAAAGACAGTGATTAACCCAATCCCGATCCAACCCTGGCGGGGGAATTTGGTGATCCATTCTTTCATTCGCTTACCTCAGGGGAGTTCGTAGAGCTCGATCAACACGCCGGACGCGCTTTTGGGATGCAGAAAGGCCATCTTGCGCCCATCCTCCAAGACCAGGGGGTCTTCATCGATCAACCGCACCCCTTCTTCCTTTAGTTCCTGCAGCTTGGCAGCGATATCCTCCACCTCAAAACACAGGTGGTGCAGCCCGGGCCCCCGTTTGCGGAGGTATCTCGCTACCCCCGATTCCTCATCCAGGGGCTGGACGAGTTCCACCTCGCTCCCACCCACAGGGAGGAAGGCGATCTTCACCCCCTGGCTGGACACCGTTTCCATATGGTCGAGGGTTAATCCCAATTGATCCCGCCAGAAGGCCAAGGATTCCTCGATGTCCTCGACGACGATCGCAATGTGGTTAATGCTTTTTATATCTGTCATCCAATGATCCTTAGGAATCGTTCCATTTGATCCCATCCACTTTTTGGCCCTTCTCCTGTGCTGCGACTTCCATTTATTATATGTCAGTCCAAGGTAGTACTAGACCCTGAGCGCTTGGTCTCTATCATCCGGCTGGTTCGCACCAGAACCTGGTAAAAGATGCCTGGGGAGAATCTCACAGCCAGGTAATCGGACGGTATTCCCCCCACACCTCCCGCAAAGCCCCGGTGATTTCACCCAAGGTGAGATCGTTTTCCACACATTCAATGAAGAGGGGCATGAGGTTCTCGTCCCCTCTGGCAGCCCTTTCCAGATCGCTCAACAGCGCGCGCACCTGAGCCTGGTCACGATTTTCTCGGAGTTCCGCCAACCGCCGGCGCTGGGCAGCCTCCAGGGCAGGATCGACGCGCAAACGTTCCAGGGATATGTCCTCCTCCACCTCATAGGCATTGACCCCCACCTGGATTTGCTCCCCTTTCTCCAATGCCCGCTGGTACCGGTAGGCAGCTTCCTGGATTTCCGCCTGCATGAACCCCTCCTGGATGGCCTGCAGAGCGCCCCCCATTTCATCGATCTGGTCTATATAATCCTGGGCCCGGCGTTCAATCTCATCCGTCAGCGTTTCGATGAGGTAGGAGCCTCCCAAGGGGTCCACCGTGTTTGACACGCCGGATTCATGGGCGATGATCTGCTGGGTGCGGAGCGCGATCTGCACCGCCTTTTCTGTGGGCAGCCCGATGGCTTCATCCATGCTGTTGGTGTGCAGGGACTGCGTCCCGCCCAACACGGCCGCTAAGGCTTGGAGTGCCACCCGGACGATGTTGTTCTCCGGCTGCTGGGCGGTAAGGCTGCAGCCTGCGGTTTGGGTATGAAAGCGCAATTTCATGGACCGCGGATTCTGAGCCCCGAAACGCTCTCTCATGATCCGGGCCCACAAACGCCGTGCGGCCCGGAACTTCGCTACCTCTTCCAGGAAATCGTTGTGAGCGTTGAAGAAGAAAGACAGCCGCCCCGCGAATTCATCGACGGATAGACCGGCCTCCAGAGCTGCTTCCACATAGGCAATGCCGTTGGCCAGCGTAAAAGCCACCTCCTGAACGGCGGTGGAGCCCGCTTCCCGGATGTGGTATCCGGAGATGCTGATCGTGTTCCAGCGGGGGATCTCCTGATGGCAGTATTGGAAAAGGTCGGTGATCAGGCGCATGGACGGTTCGGGCGGGAAGATATACGTCCCCCGGGCCACATACTCCTTCAAGATGTCGTTCTGCACCGTCCCCCGCAGTCTTTTGAGACTTACCCCCTGCTTCTTTGCCACCGCGACGTACATCGCCAGCAGGACAGCTGCTGGGGCGTTGATGGTCATGCTCGTGGAGACCTGGTCGAGGGGGATGCCTTCGAACAAGCGCTCCATGTCCCGCAGGGAGGAGACGGAGACCCCGACCTTCCCCACCTCCCCGGAAGCCAAGAGGTGGTCGGCGTCGTACCCGATCTGAGTGGGCAGGTCAAACGCCACCGAGAGCCCCGTTTGCCCTTGCTCCAGAAGGTAGCGGTAGCGCCGGTTGGACTCCTCCGCACTGGCGTAGCCGGCGTACTGACGCATGGTCCACAAGCGCCCCCGGTACATGGTTGGGTAGACCCCCCGCGTGTAAGGATACGCCCCGGGGAACCCTATATCTTCCAATGGATCCCGGTCCTCATCCGGGATGGCGACCCTGGGGAGGGGAATCCCGGACAGGGTTTCAAACGCTTCCTTCCGTTCTGGGAAACGTTCCAGGGCCGGTTTCAACGTTTCTTCCACCCACCGTTCGCGTTCCTCTTTTAGACTCATGGGCTACCTCATGGGATGATAGCGATGATCTCCTGCTGTGATGAAAGTATAACCGAAATCCAAGGGGAGCACAAAGGGGATGAAACGCTGCCTCCGAAATGGTGGATGCCTTACACTCGTCACGCTGGAAAGCTTTGTTTTTATCAAACAGGTAGTGACGAAGGGTTGACGACCCAAATCTCCGCCAAGTAGTTACGAAAAGATCATATGAAATATTAATCCACCCTTTCACTCAGGCCGGTATAATAGTCAGGCGAAAAAGACAGGAAGATAATAAGAAAGGAAGCCTCAACATGGAAACGACCTCAAAATCTGTGAAATTAGAATGGGTAGGATCGCGGATGTTCGCTGGGACGGACTCCAAAGGGCACTCGCTGACCATTGGCTACAATCGCGACCACCGTCCGGAAAGCCAGGGGGCAAACCCCTCCGATCTGCTCATGCTTTCCGCAGCCAGCTGCTCCGCGTACGATGTGGTGGAGATCCTGGAAAAGCAAAAGCAGCCTCTGGAGGGATTGTCCGTGACCGTGACCGGGACGCAGAAGAAAGATCCCCCCACCAAATACCTCTCCATGCATATCACATATCATGTCAAAGGGGATGTCGAACCGGAGAAGGTAGAACGCGCCATTCAATTATCCGAGGAAAAGTATTGTACGGTGTCGATCACCTTGCGGCAATGCGTGGACATCACCAGCGACTATGAGATACACCCCTGATCGTGGGGTTCATTTACCTGGCAGGGGGATTCACTGCCCCTTTGGATGAGATCCATACCGAGGAGGTTGACCTCCGTTGACACGAGTTCCCCCACTCGGTATAATCCTCATGCAAAATCATCCGGTTGACCGCGGGCCGCTAGCTCAATCTGGCAGAGCAACTGACTCTTAATCAGTAGGTTACAGGTTCGATTCCTGTGCGGCTCACTTTGGGAACAAGGACAAATATGAACTCGCCAGTTGATTTTTATGAGGGTAGAACATATGTGCTCCTTCAGATTACGCGAGGCTTTCTCTACATAATTGCGCTTGTTTTCCTTGTTATGGCAATCGGGGTATCTTTGCAATCACTTAACCCTCCAAACATCTACATTCCATGGGTAGGAGCAAAGATATCTTTACCACCTAAATATTTCGTTTACTTCGGGATTATCAACGGAGTCGCAAGCCTTTTCTTTGCGGGGGCAGGGGAAATGATCACGCTCAAAATCGATATGGCTAGAGACACTTATTACACAGCAAATAAATTAGACCAAATTGCCTCCCACATACAGGATTCCTTGGAAGAAATCCACAGCATCGCAAACCACTTCGATGAAAAAGAAAATAATAACAATTCGGAGATTCCCAAATGGTCACCTTAACACCTGAACAAATAGAAAATATGGATGCCCGCAAGCTGAAGCAGCTGGCCGCCCGTGGTATCATAAAGGTAATGAGTGATAAAAAAATACTTACCAAAGAGGATTATCCTGAATATAAAATGTTCAAGGATCTATCAGGAAAACCCATTCACATCAGCGCAGCCGCCAGAAAATATAATATCTCCGATGCTTCTATAATCCGATACGTAGAAAGGGGAATAATTGGGGTCATAGGATCGAGAAAGAATAGAAAACTTGTCGATGAGCAAGATGTAGCTTATTGCGCAGAGATTATCAGTAAGCACGGTGGAAAAGGCAAGAAAGCACTCAACGACGACGGCACCCCCAACTACTAAAGAACACTCCCTTCACCTAACAAAAGCCCGGTCTGGTTTCAGACCGGGTTTTTTAATTTTGGACAACCTTGGACAACCGGACAACCTAGTCTATTAAAATACCCCCCCTTTGAATCAATATTTTATAGGGGGGGTCATTTTATAAATAAGGTTGTCCAGGTTGTCCGGTCGTCCAATATTTTGTGACAGTTGTCACCTTTTCGGGGGTAATCACTACATATAGGCTTGACAAATGTAGCGATATTTGGCATACTCCTATTCAAGTCAGCAGCGAGCTATATGCTGAGCATCATATGTCATTGGGGCGGGTAGCCCCCTAACTGCCCGCCCCAAGGAGGTCCAAAGTGCTGAAAGGTGAATACTTGTGCTTCTCTGAAAAACACGATGAAGAAAAGGCTAAGAAAACATTTGAAGAGATTCAAGGGCGACTTCCTGAACGTGTGATTGTGAGAAAGGGTCTGCTGAAAGTTGGGCCGATTGATCCGGCCGATGTGGGGGAAAGTCAAGAAACAAGTCAAACCAATTTAAGTTAGGAGTTTACTATGACATTTGTTGTAGCCCTTGATCCGGGATATGGTAATACGAAGGTAAAAACTTCGGAGGGGGTCAACGTTCTGCAAAGCGCGATTGCCCGCCCAAGACCATTAGGCATGGCTGCTCAGGGTGTTGACGTCGCCCAAAGACCTAGCACGGTCATTCTTCCGAACACTGAGTATGTTGTTGGGCCCGGTGCATGGTCGTGGGGATCGCCTGAAAGCTCGATGGATTATACCGACCTCGCAAGCCAAAAACGGCTTGCTTTGTTTTTAACCTCCTTCTCCAAAATCCATGGGCCCGGGTCTTACTCGGTTGATCTTCTGGTAATGGGACTACCGGTCCCCCTCCTCCAGGATGAGCTCCAAGCTGGACCCCTTCTTGATGCATTGAAAGCATATAAAAAAGAGCATCTTTTTCAGGTTGATGGTATGACCTATAAATTGGCCATTGACCGCGTGAGGGTACTCCCACAACCTGTAGGGGCTTATGCAGGATATGTATTGGACATCAACGGCTATCTCCGCAGGGGGATAAGTAAAGAGCAGGTTGCCATAATGGACCTCGGTATGAATACCCTTGATCTTTATGTCATCCAGGGTTTTGAGGTTGCTCCCCGGTATATCGGAGGGGACAAGATAGGAGTCCGTAGATTGCTGGAGAATATGAACGGTCGTAACCGTGAAATAGAAGAGCTTGATGCTGATCTCAGAGCTGGTCGTTTGCAACCGGACGAAGCAGAGCTTGATAACTGGCTTATTTCAATCCTTGGGTCCCTTGAAAGGAATTGGCCCAGCTTGTCCCGCTTTGATGCTGTTATTCCAACCGGCGGGGGTGCTTCAGTTCTGGGCATGAAGCTGAATCATGCTCTGGCCGCCAAGGGAGCTGCAGTCCATTGGCCACGTGATCCCGTCACAGCAAATGTTAGTGGCCTCTACCGCTGGGGGGTAAGGGTTTCATAAATGGCTGTGGAAGTTTTTGAAGACGGCACTGTCGAGATAAGAACTACTATCAGGCTGAGAGAAGGGCGGGATTCTGAAATCATTCCTTACTTCGTTCCTGAACCGTTGAATGTTGCGGGCACGATGCGGGAACTCATGCGAAACGGGACCAGGGATGAATTTGTCAAAGCAGATATCGAAGAAGAGAAGAAGATCAATCTCGACATAGGGATTGAGGTCTGATCTTTTATAGTAACAACTTAGTCAACATTAGGGAAATGTCACAAGATATGATGCTCAATAAACAGGTAGCTTTACTGCTAAATAGGGCGCTACGCGGAGAACCGGTAAGGATCAATGAGGTTCCCAGAAATGGGGAAATCCCGGATCGCGAAAGGGACCTTGTAATTTCGGTTCTTGAATCAGAAAACCCGATGGCCACATATAAGTCTTTGATCATCAAGTGGCCTAATTCAGAAGCAATAGATGCTCAGGTTTTTCAAGCCGGGAAAGGAGATTGGGAACTTGGAGACAGGAAGGAGTCTCATCTCAAACGGAATGATTATATCGCTGCCCTAAATAGCTTGGGATATTTTTTTAGATTGAATGAAACAACTGACCGCGTGGAAGTAAACGGAGAACCTATAACTGATGTGGTTGAGTCAAAGATAAAAAGTGATATGAGAGATATTGGACTTAGGCATGTTAATGTGGCCCGGGATCATTTCATAGCCCACGCTAGTGGATCATCCTATCATCCTGTCAGGCAGTATCTTGAAGTCCTTGACTGGGATGGTGAGGACCACATAAAGAAGCTAACCTCCTACTTCACAGATAAACATGATGTCTTTTCCTTTATTCTCCGCAGATTCTTAATTGGTGCAGTTGAAAAAGCCAACACCGGCGAACGTAACCGGATGATGGTGCTGGACGGTGCTCAATATATTGGCAAGAGCTACTTCGTCCGCTGGCTGGTTCCCGAGAGAATGAGAGAGGACCACTATGTGGAGTCTCCCATCAACCCCGAAATTAAAGATCACCGGATCAGACTAGCATCGACATGGATTTGGGAAGTCGCGGAGTTGGGAAGCACTACAAGGAGGGCAGACCGTGAAGCTTTGAAGCATTTCCTTTCTATGAGACAAGTGACAGTCCGTGTGCCCTATGCCCACTATGACATTAATAAGCCGGCGCTTAGTTCTTTTGTTGGAACGATCAATAACGAAGCCGGATTCCTGAATGACCCCACCGGCCACACAAGGTATATGACCGTTCACTTACAGGATATTGATTGGGATTATGCAAAGGAGATCGACGTAGATCAAGTGTGGGCTCAGGCTTATCAGGCCTATCTTGATGGTGAAACTGGAAAACTGGAAGGGGAAGAGTTGGAGACGGTGAACAGGATCAATGAAGGATATGAAATAGCCGATCCACTTACCGACCTAATTCAGACTCAGTTTGAAATTGACCCTGATCGCGTTGATTGGTGGATGTCATCCAATGAGATCAGGGACATTTTGAAACAGCATGATTGGTCATTGCGCACTCCGCGCGGAGAAAGCATGGCGATATCTTCGGAGCTATCCAGGCTGGGACTTGAGAGCGAACGCGGTGACGATCCTGGCACAGGCGCTCGCGTGAGAGGATACGTGGGAATAAAACGGAGAGAGGAAGAAGTTCCTTGGTAAAGGAGTAATCATGAGCAGGAACACCATTGTAGTGGATGAGGAAATCTATACAAAATTAAAACAGAAGGCTATCGATTTGAGACAGGAGAAGTTGAAATTAATCCACGAGCTTGAAGCTCTCAAAAGTATGATCAGGGAACACAGCCATAATCCAGAACTGCTCAGGAGCGTAGGACCTTCCCGGGCTGAATTAGAGGCCCAAGCGGATCGCGTAAGGCAGCTTAACAGGCTGAATTATGACGAGGATAGAGAAACTTGGAAGAAGGTTATGGATGCTTGCCAGGTGTTTGAAAGTAGGTATTGCTAATGAACCGATCACAGATCGAAGATCTAAAAAAACAAGTGGATCTGCTTCAAATCGTAGAAAAGGACCTGGGGCCTGGGGAGAGCTCTGGGGCCTGGAAAAAGTTTATCTGTCCTTTCCATGATGACCATAATCCAAGCCTGGCTGTTACGAATGGAAGAAACGGCATGGCGCCTTACTGGAAATGTTTTGCGGCCAGCTGCGGTCGGTCTGGTGACGTTATCTCCTGGTTGACTGATTACCGAGGTATGACGTTCAGAGACTCGTTGGATGCCCTGGGTGGTAATCCGAATGACAATGGATACGTACCTGCCCCTGTGAAGAAACGCATCCCTAAACCACAGCCACCGCCTGATAGAGCCTGGCAGCGGAAAGCTCGGAAGGTGGTAGAGATCACTCACAAGAAGCTTATGAGCCCCGCTGGAACCAAAGCATGGGCCTGGTTGAAAAACCGTGGCCTGAACGAATCCAGTATCAAAGCGTGGGAGCTCGGGTATTCATCCGGGGAAAAAATCATGGGGCTGTGGGTTCCGAGGGGTATTGTCATTCCCTGCTTTTCTTATGGACGTTTTTGGTACTTGAAGGTGCGCCGCCCAACTGGAAAGCCAAAATATAAGAAAGTCAGTGGTTCACGGTCTGGTCTTTTTGGTGCAGATACAACCTATCATATGGAAACGGTTTTTATAGTGGAAGGAGAGTTTGACGCGATTCTACTTTGGCAGCATGTTCATGATTATGCAGGGGTGATTTCCCCGGGTAGCGCAACAGACCGGGTTGACCCCGTCAGATGGGGGCGGCTGCTCTTGCCTGTCTCTCATTTACTTGCAGCCTATGACCGGGACGAAGCTGGGAAGAAAGGTTTTGAGAACTTGCAGCGGTTGACAAAGCATATCAAGCGGGCAGAGCTACCCGAGGTAAGGAATGGAGAATCGGAAGTCAAGGACATCACTGACTTTTACCTCGCTGGTGGAGATTTGAACAGTTGGGCACGTTATCAACTTGAGATGATTTGAGGCAAATGGTTAAAGCGGGTTCGATTCCCGCGACCTCAATTGGTCCCCGCTCATGGCCACCTGCTAAAGAGCGGGTAAAAATTAGATAACAGCTGAAAGTGATCAGATCAGGTTAAGTAGCAGGTGGCCCTTTTGGAGAGAAGATGAACAAAAAACCGTTCGGTGTGACATTGATTGATATCTTCATTTTAGTCGCTGCTGTGATTGCAGTTGTTCAATTGTTGATTGTTTTTGGAACGGCACTTGCCGACATTTTTTAGGAGGTATATATGAATAAACGAAAAAGGTCAATTATCCGTTGGATTGCAGACATCATGCCAGACCGTGAGTGGACAGATCTCATCTTGGATTTCAATCGATGGTTCATTGAAGTCAACGTGGTCTTGGTTACATCTGTTCTGCTGGGACTGACGGTCTACTATATCCTTGCCCAGCCCGCGGGACTTGCTGGTGTCTTTGGGAGGGCAATGGCTGTGACCTGTGTCAACACCGGTTATTGTGACTACCAGTCATTGCTTGGTGCTGTAGGGTTGTCTCTGGTTATTCTGACATCTTTCACTACCTATTTCATACTCACCTTAAAAGCTGGTGAGGATTCCGATTGGGAAGATGAGAAGGCAATTCCTCGACACTATGTCGGTCGTCAAAAGGAGATGCTAGAAAAAATCATCGGCTTGAAAAGAGTCGAATCTCTTTCCGGCCTTTCCAATTTCACTGGCATTTCATATTCGACCCTCTATGGCTGGTGTGAGCAGTTTGAAGAAGACGGGCTTGTAAGAGTTATACGTAATGGCAAAGGGTCTCCGCTTGTGATTGAGTCATTAATATGACTGATCGCTACTGGCTTTGGCAGCAAGCATTGGATCAGCGAGACCGGGGGATGTTATCCCTGTTTACACTCGCAATATTAATGGTTGTTTCTTACCTGATCACATATGTGGATTGGCTGCCTCCAAAGGTTGGTAGAGTTCTGAGAATAGTATATGAATTGGGCGGAGTTATTCTCTATGTTGGAATTTTGATTGTTTCAGCTTTGTAAAGGAGAGATCAATGGGTTTGTATATTTGGTTGTCGATTGCAACTGTTGTTGGCATGTTGGCCGGAATCTTTTCTATGGCAGGCAAGACTGATCTGGCGATCGTTTTATACAGCAGCTCTATAAGCTCAATCATAGTAGCTGCAGTTTTTACCATAGCCAGAAGATATCAGGATAAAAGGGGCTAGTTAAACAGGTTATTAGGAAAAGAAAGTCAAAGGAGAAGATGAAATGGGTACAGGTTTTCTTGTTGATCGTTGGATAAATATTTTATTCATTGCTATATTCACCGCATTCTTGGTCATTCCGGTGGCCTACCTGAGCGCAAATCCAGATTTCGTTATCCAGCGCTCGGGCGAGCTCCTTGCTGATTACTGCATCCGCACTGGAGTATGCGATTTTCGGCAATTGAAAGCCGGACTTGGTGTTTCCCTTTTTGTCATGGCTACTTTGTTCATCGCCTTCCTTGAAGCAATAAAGCCGGAGTATTCGCGTGATGAGACTTTGGATGAAATTGAAGGAATGCTGGTCAAACTTCAAGGCTGGTATGTGTATGATCATCCAGAGGAAGAAGAGGAAGATAAAGAACTCAGAAGTAAGAAGGAGTTGTTACGAAATCGTGTGTTTGCATTCTCGCTAATTCTTTCCGTTTTTCTCATATCCTGGGCAATAACCTCAGCAAATATACAATCACCGGTTCTTAATTTATTATTGGGACTTACCTCCACTTTATCTGTCGCGTTCAGCTTCTATTTGTTCGCTATGTTTGTTTTTTGGCCTGATCGCGAGATGTTCTGGGAGCGGAATAAGTACATCCGCAAACTATATCGCGAGTTGGAGGCAGAACGTGAAGCTGACCAAGCGTAACATATCCGCGACCCTGTTATTCATTGGCGCAATCATTCGCGGCCATGGGCTTCCTGTCCCTGCGATCTGGTACGATGAGGCTTTTTCCCTGGAGCTCACCCGCTTGTCTTTACCTGAGATGATCCGGGTTCAGGCAATGGATTTCAATCCCCCTTTGTGGGAGATGCTGCTCATGCCTTTTGTGAAGATTAGCGACAGCCTGATAATGATTCGTTTGCCTTCTCTTCTGGCTAGTTTAGGCAGTTTATACCTGCTCTGGTTGATTATGGATGAACTCGAATTTACAGACAACCAGCGGATACTCACGTCGCTCCTGGCTGGCCTTCTGCCTGGTACCTTTCTGATCGCCCAGGACGCGCGCGTCTATGCCCTGCTTGCCCTAATGTACATGGCCGGCACGCTATTTGCGCTGCGCGGCCAGCTGCTAGGTCTGACGGCAGTCAGCGGGTTGATGCTCTACTCCCACACAACAGCCGGTGCTTTTCTGGTTGGGCTCTATCTGCTGGCCTGGTATCGCCACCCGGGAAAACTGAAAGCAATTATCATCAGCGGTGTGTCCGTGATAATCTCCTGGCTTCCCTGGCTTCCGAATATCCTATCCACCAGTCATGAGTTTTGGCTTTATCCTCTAAATGCGGATTCATTTATGACATCATCCCTCAGATCGGTTTGGGCAGAGTCGCTGCCCGGAGGTTGGGAAGTGGGGGGGTATATATTGATGCTCTTCTATGCTTTGGTAGGGCTGTTCATAACGGTTTCCTACAGTTTCCCCCAGTTATATCAAATAGCTGGGGCAAATGTCCACCAAGCAAGGGCGGCGATAAAAAGTCTTGGAACGGAGAAGATCGCCGCCCGCCTCCAACCCCCAACGCCTCCTAAGATTGACCGAGCGGATAAGCCGATCATCCCGACAGGAATTGTTACGGTCATCCCTTTAGCGATCATGATCGTCATCAGTCTGATCTATGCAAATGTGATCTTTTACCGCCCATTGACATCGTACATCCTGCCCATGTCTCTCTGGCTTGGAGCTACGACTGCACCAAAAGAGATCAAGCTGGTGAAAATGATCTGGCCCGTTGCGTGGATAGTTCTGATCCTGGTCGCACTTGTGAACTGGGATCCAGCTGTCAAGGGTGCCGGGATGGACTTGGTCGTCCAGCATGTCAAACGGGATCTGCAACCAGGGGACGTCGTATTTTACGCCACGGGGACAGCGGCCCTGCCCGTTGAATACTATCTGAATGTTGATCATGAATCCTATATCATGGACTCGAACCAGCATCCTGCGCTATTGAGAAATGATATCCAGGACATGCTTGGATACAAGAGGGCGAAACCGGATGAGGTAGATCCGGATTTTGTTTTCGTGCCCTGTGACCCTCTCATGCCAGACCAGGTGAACGAAGAGATCAACAGCTATCTGACCGCACGTAAGGTTGTGAGCTATGGGAGAGTGGAATACTGGCAGGCAGCGGACATTGAGGTCTACAAACTGGAATGAAATTCTTACTTGGTCTCTTACCTTTGGCTGTGTCACTGTTATTGCTTTTGATCATTATTAAGTACGACAAAAGGAGAAAACAATGCCCATCACATCGATAGAACACCGACAGATTGAAATGCCGATCTACGTGCAGAACTCGGATGATATTGAAGCCGCTGCAATTGGTTATATTCGTGAACTCATGCAACGGATCAACGAACCATTTTACTTCGGGGATATGGGCTTACGCAGGGTAAATATTGAGTCCGTTGGTCGACTGTTCATTACCATCAACTACGCGCGGGATGAGGATGAGCAACTGATTCCCAGGCTGAGGGCTGCGGCGAAACGGCAATTGGAGTTGTTGTGATGGGAAAAAGGGGGCTGGGTTTTACCTTGATAGTCTCTGCGCTCCTGCGGTTAGTTCAAATCAATGCTGCACCTTTTTGGTACGACGAAGGAGTGACAACTTTATTCAGCCGACTTCCCTTTCCTAGATTGATTGAGGCTACTGGGGGCGATGTTCATCCTCCTTTTTACTATCTAATCACTTGGTCGATTGATAAGGCCGGGCTTCCAACGAATGAATTTACTCTGAGACTTCCAAGTGTTGTTCTTTCCCTCATAACAATCTATCTATCATGGTTGTTGGTTCAACGTTTTGAACTCACAAAAGGGGCTCAGATTGCAGCAATTGCCTGGGTAGCATTTTCCCCACTTCAACTTCATTATGCCCAAGAGGCACGTATGTATGCTCTACTTCAGGTGCAGGTCTTGGGACTCCTGCTTCTTCTCCTGGACCGTCACTGGTTTTGGTTTGGAGCATTATCAACATTGATGCTTTATACCCATAATTACGGTTTATTCTATCTCCCAGCTTTGGGGCTAATTGCGATTCTCAGAGACAGGGGACGATGGAAGCGTATGTATTATTGGTTGCCAGCCTTCATCGTCCCCGGGATCCTTTGGCTACCTTGGTTCTTTAAATTATTAGGACAGATGCAGACCATAGCCGGGGGATATTGGATACAGGAACCAACAATAGGCTCAATTCTGTTTATACTCTACCAGCTGCTATTCGCCTATTCTATGCCACTCTTTATGCAGGGTCTTGCCGTGATGGTTACGGGTGGACTCCTTTCTTACAGCTTTTGGAGGATTATCAAAGCGGAACCTAAGGGATATGAGATATTGCTGGTTATGTCTTTCTTCCCTTTGGCACTTGCGATTTTGGCTTCTTTACTATGGCGACCGCTTCTTTTGTTCCGCGGGCTGATCGGTTCTTCGGTTCCGTTGATCTTGCTCATCCTCATGGGGATGGGGCAGATAAAGGTTCACTACAAACAGGTCTATGCAGCAATAATGGTATCTTTTGTGGTCATTGCTGGTACAGTAGGACATTATAGGTACAACGCTTTAAACAAAGGCAGGGCGGATGAATGGGTAGGAAGCATTGAGGAATATTATCGGCCAGGTGATATTGTCCTGGCCTTGAATGACAATGGAGTTGTTGCTGTCAGCGTCTATGCTCCAGCGTTGAAACTTTATAAATTGCCCAGCTGTGGACAAGAAGCTCTGGGAAGCTTATCGCCTGCTGCCAGAAAAGGTATGGGCATAGTTGAACGATCTATTGATTCCCTTGATGGCCACAGAATATGGTTCATTTCTACCATTGCCCCGGTAAGCTCAAATTGTGAGGTAAAGACATCAGAACACATAATTGATTATTACGATGCTGAATTGTTCAAAAAGTTAGCGGACAGTGAATACAAAGAGGCGGGAGTTTATTTGATTGATGGCTAATATACGCAACGTTCTTTACCGATTAGGAATAAGACAGATTGGAAAGTCTGCTAAGCGTGACGGGAACGCAAAGCCCCTTGAGGGTAGACGATCTGCGAACGGTCGGGCCAGCGAGCTGGATATAGGCTGCGCTGGCAGTTATTCAGTAGAAAAGGTTCACAAGGTAAAACCCCAGATGAACCTCAATCCCCAAAAGCAGACGATCAGGCGTATGCCCACCAAGTGGGAACGCCGGTTCCGCTACCTGAAGCGCACCATCAGGACGGTCTCCAGAGCACTCATGGAAGGCCTTTACCGACTGTGGGATCTCCGCTGGTGGAGAGAGAAGTCCCCTCAGGAGCTTGAACGCGAGCAGGAGATGAAAAGGCGTAAGAAGCTGCGAAAGACCCTACAGGCGGAGTCTGATCTCTACGCCATACGGATCTCCAATGCTTACGCTCGGCTTGGTCATCGGTTCGTGCCTAATAAAGAAGACAGAAATCTTATGAACAATACCCGGAAGGTGCGGTTCTCCGATGCGATTGGGGAACCCAACGCGATCTGGCTGAAGATCGATGTCCCCAGCTTACCGCATGGCGTGGACCTCATGAAGCTGATCGATGATGACAATGTGCTGTCCAACGTGGCTGCCTCATGCCGGCACCATGTGGAGTCTATCTACCACGTGGAAAAAGGTGCCTGGTTGTGTGTGGAACGTGGCCGCGGCACCAGGGGTATTCCTAACGCTGTAAATTATAAGCGCATGATGGAGCTCATGCCTGTTGACCGTGACAACCTCACGGTACCTTTTGGGGAAACCAGAAACAGTAAGCGTATCTACCGCTCATTCAAGCCTTTTCCACACATGCTCGTTGGTGGAGCAACCGGCAACGGCAAGACTAACCATCTTAATATGATCATGTGCTCTTTGATCCAGCGGAACTCACCACAGGACATCAAGTTCGTTCTCGTGGACCTGAAGAACGGGATTGAATTTGACGCCTACCGTGGCCTGCCCCACTTATGGAAGATCCCAAACATCGCCCCAGATGGAATTGTTGGAAGGAATGATCAGGTCATCCCGCTGTTGAAGTTCCTTATCAAAGAAGGGGAGCGGCGCCTCGAAATATTCAAGAAAGCCGGAGTCACCAATATTAAAGACTATAACCGACACAAGCGGGAAGACCGGATGGAGCGCATTTTTTTCATCATCGATGAGTGGGCGCGGATTGCGCTGCGGTCAGAGGGCAGCCTGGCTGATGAATTGCTGTCGGAAATCACGGCCACTTACCGCGCCGTGGGCTTCCACGTGATCGTCGCCACCCAGACGCCGAAGGCAAAAGTGGTTTCCACCCTGATCAAGACCAACCTAAGTGCGCGGCTCGCCTTCGGGGTGCCCTCCAATCCGGAGTCGCTGGTAATCCTGGACAATGGTAGGGCAAGGGGGTTGCAACCGCCCGGGCGGGCTATTTTCAAGTTTGGGATGACTGAGGTTGAAATCCAGACCCCATTGGTCGAACACTCTACTGTGAAGCGCATCGTCCGAGAAGCCATTGACCGCGGGGGCAAGGTGGACACTAAGGACCGCCTGTCGATGGAAGACATCATGCGCTACTCACTTGATCGATTGAGTGGGTCCCTGGCTGTGAGGCCGCTCTATGATCACTTCCAGAGCAGGGTAGGGCGAAATCAGCTTGCTGACTGGTTGAAATCATTTGATGATAAGGTGATCAATATCAATGATCAGAGCTACCGAGTTGTCCCTCCCAACGGCGGTGCGGTACCCCGGAAACTGGAGAAGTTCCCCCCGGACGAACCACCCAACACCCTCGCCCGTTCGGGTTCTAGCGTAAAACATAAAACTAAAACATAGGAGATTTCATGAAAATTCGTTCCTGTGCCGCCTTTATTTTCTTGCTCTTGATCATTTTGATCATCATGGGGTCCTGCTGCGCTTCAACCGCGAATGCACAAGCAACAGAGACACCAACTCCAACGAACACACCAACAGCAACACCCGATGTAGTGGACGAAATAGATATCAACGGAGACATCTTTTACATCGAACGGAGGATCTCCTATGGTGAGATCGCGGTTGTGATCGCTGCCATGACAATCCTGCTACCTGCGTTAATCTACTTCACATTCAAGATCGTTACCCATTATTTGAGGTAATTCATGCCAGGAGAAGACCTACACCGAGCAGCTACTCTCACATTGGCTGGGATTACATATGCTGCAGCTGGCAAGTTCACCAGCACATCAAAGGAGCAGCTGCTGTCAATATCGGGTATCCTTACCGGAGTTTTGATCACTCCAGATATGGATTTAGCAGAGAACTTCGCAGGAGAGCCTCTCTGGTATTTATACGGGAAGATGTTCAAGCACCGTGGCGTCTCCCATTGGCCCGTGATCGGCACGCTGACCAGGGTCGCGTATCTTGCGCTGTTTGCTGTCCCAATGATCATAGCTTGTGGTAAGTGGGGCTGGCTGGTAGGACAGCTGTGGGATAGATGGATTTATGTATGGTTGGCCGGGCTCATGGCAGCGGATGCTCTACACTACGGGATGGATCTGGTCGCTACCAGGATAAAGAAGGCGTTATGAAAACTATAAAAAAGCTGGCAGAGATCTACCTGATTGTCTACCTGGTTTTTATGACAGGCTCTTATACTCATCGATTTAGATCAGACATATTCATAGCTTCATATCTTATTGTGGGGATGCTGATCGCTGCCTGGATCATCTATTCTACCCTGACAAGGAAAGAAGTTATCTACCCATCTCATTATGATGTCTATATTCAGTTTTTCGTCGTGGGAGTTGTGATTTCACTGCTTTCTGTAAACACATATCTTTCATTCAAGGAATTATATTTTTGGTTCTTCTATCTTTTCTTATTCCTGGGCATTATCAATTTGGTTGGCTACGGTTGGAAATGGGAATCTCTGATAAACAGCATCATGATTGTTGGGGGTTTATTCAATCTCTACAAGTTGATTGAGACATCCATCCAATATATAGCAGGCATCGACATTTGCTCTCGGGGCGTGGACAGCCCTAACAGGACAGCTGCGTATATAAACATTGTGCTGATATTAGCCCTGGTTGTGTTCTTTGATCGACAGACCAAAAAGGGCAGAATCTTTCCCATTCTATTAATCATAAGCAGCGCTATTGTCCTAGTCGCCACTGAATCACGGGCAGGGATTATGGCGGCGAGCGCAGGTGTATTTACCGTGTTGGTTGTAAATGTTATCTTCAGGGGCTGGAGGAAGTTAGGGAATAGGTTTGTATTTTCTTCGGTATCTGCTGCTCTAATCACGCTGCCTGTTATATCTGTGTTCTTCACCCGACCTCCCCAAGTTTGTACATCAGCATGGACGAGCAGTATTACCAGACGTGTTGACTACTGGAAATACGCCATGGAGATAATAAAAAAATACCCCATTTTAGGATCTGGGCCAAACACATTCGGATATCTCGCAGTGTCTATGTTTAACTTTAGTTCTGAACCTGCACACCCACACAACGTCTACTTACGCATTATGGCAGAGCGAGGGATTGTGGGGGTGATAGCTGCAATTGCGCTGCTACTGGTGTTGGTGAAAACCTTTCTGGTCGACGTAGATAACCTGGGCATGAAGGCGGCAGGTTTGGGCGTGTTAGCGTCTTTCCTGGTCCATGGGATCGCTGACGTGGCCTGGAAGGAGCCGTTTGTGGGGAGGTATCTGGCTATAGTATTGGCGTTGGCCATTTCTGCCCCAAGAGGGGATGGGTTTGATCTGGCAAATTAGGTTTTGTCATTGTCTGATTGCAAGGAGCGTGAGGGATGAGCATTGAACGGAAAGACTGGATAAATGTCTTTGGTGTGGAGCTGGAACGTCCTGAGCCTTTTATCAGGCTGAACGCGCCAAGGGAGTGCGACCATCTGGTTGAGAACCCAAAAGGATGGGGGTTTGTCCCCTGCAATCGGGAAGACACAGTATTCCGGGATGGGTTCTGGCTGTGTGGGGAGCACGCAAAGGAGCGTGAGTGGTGATAAAGATTTTGGCCTACATTTTCACCCTGGTGAGAAAGATCTTCAAGGTAGAACCGCCCACGTATGAAAGGGCCCAGGAGCTTTTCAGCCAGTTGCCGGAAGAGGATCAGGAAAAGTTCATAGCAATGCTGGAGAGAATGGCAAAGAGAGGTGATAAATGAGCAAGTTCCTCGAAGAGAGTATGGAGATCCTAGACGAGCTCGAAAGAACTGCCATTATTTTTAGAGATTCTTATTGGTGCGTAGATATCGAAAGGATTTTTCACAGATTAGACTGTTGCGTCTGAAACTCGAAAAGGATCTGGAGCAACGCAAGGTACTGGAGGAGATAGAAGACTGATGTGGAATCCGTCACCCAAGGTGGACGCTGCTAAAGACTTCGGCAAGAAGTTTGGAAAAGACATGGTTATTATTCTCTCAGTCGATCAGGAAGGCCGCTTAGAATATGTCTCTTATGGAGAGAATAAATATTTGTGCGACCAGGCCCAAGAACTGGCAGACAAAGCCTTTGATGCAATCATGAAGGAATAATAATGGATATCGGACTCGAAGAGTGTATAATGAAAACGGAAACCGCAGATAGGTCGAACTACCTGCGGTTCCTGCTCGCGGCACCTGGTGCTAACTACAATTGTTGTTTCGCCTCTTGGCCAGGCATTGATCACATAGCTCGCCTGTTGAAGGCTTGCTATATGAAGTTTCATAGTTGGAAGTTGGCCAATTTGAGCAATTGGTGCAGAAGTGCCAGGTGTCACTTCCTTTCTTCCTTCTATAAGTTGAAGCCATTACACTCACCTCCTTTCCCCGTTAATTGTTTAGACAATGATAGCACATATGTTCGGTTAAGTCGAGTTTACGAACCTAAATACTCTCATGATAATCTCCATTATATTGACAGATGGCCATCAATTGAGCCAATATTGACCCCGGATGTGCCAATTATTCATCGAAGTACTCTCATGATAATGTACCCACATAGGAAAACCTATGATTTCTGATTGGCTTAACCACCTTAGCGACCAGGGGAAATCTCCCAACACAATAAAAGTTTACAACCTGGGGATGCAGCACTATATCGACTTCCTAGATGGTGTTGACCCAGATGATGCTATTCCACGTGATGTCTTGGCTTGGCGCTCTTATCAAATCAGAAAGGAAAAGGCAGCTGCATCCACAATCAACACACGGCTTGCAGCTGTGAGATCATATTACAGATGGTCGCATGGTAAAGACAATCCCGCTCAAAACGTTTCTAACGTGGAGATCACCAAGAGTAAGCCCAAATCACTAAGTAAATCCCAGCAGAGGGACTTTCTAAGAGCCGTTGACAAAACAAAGTACTGGCATGGAGGACTAAGAGATGTAGCCATCATTGAAATGTTTCTAGGCACCGGGCTCCGCGCGGAGGAAATGCTTGCACTTCAGATTGAGGATGTTGTGATCAGGGACAAATCAGGAGAGGTGACCGTTAGAGCCGGCAAAGGGGCGAAAATGCGAGTGGTTCCCCTACCATTGAATACCAGAAGGGCGCTTAGCCGCTTTCTCTCAGAGGAACATCCCGATCCAGATAATCCTAAATCGGCCTTATGGCATGGACAAAGGGGAGCGTTCTCAGACACTTCCACCTTTTTCCGTATGCTGGCTAAATATGCTTACCACGCGAAATTGAAGGCCTTCGGCCCTCACGTCTTGAGGCATACCTTTGCCTACAACTATCTGAAAGAAAACCTAGGGGATATCCGGGGACTGGCAAAGATCTTAGGGCATGAGGATATAAAAACTACGATGATGTATACAGAACCTAGAATGGAGGATCTTCAAGATAAGGTAGAAAATTTATAATTCACCTAAAACTTGTAATATTCTCGAGGATTTTGTTGCTATTCCGTTGGGGACAATTGTATCCTCTCTACCTTGTTCTGGAATAATTCTAGTGAATGTTGCCATATCCATACCCGCAACCAAACCACCTATATCAAATACGGGTCCCCCACTCATCCCCTTCAATGAAGTGTGCTGAGTTATAAAACCATCAAGCTGTCTTCCGTTGTGTTCTCCTGTAAAACCATCTATATAAAATGTTGGTTGCCAATATTGCCTAACGTTCGATAGATTGATCGACCCATCTTCGTTCTGACGAATTTGTGGCATAGGATAACCACACAAGCATAAGGACTTACCTGGACCATATTCATCTTGCGAAAGATCTAGTGGTGGTAATCTTTCACCAGGAACCCGACCGACATAAATATCAAACCTTTCATCAACATACACCTCTTCTATATTTACTGGTCTTTCTAAGGGGTGATGAGGAACATTCCCTGCAAAGATTAAGTCGCTACCTTCAGGGGTGTTTTGAATTACATGATATGCTGTTATGAAATAGCCATCTTCACCGGTAAAGAAGCCAGTTCCTCTTACACCTATATGACCTTGACCGTGATCGATAACCTTGACAAATAAAATCGGGAATATGGATCTACATATTCTGGTAATAGCTTCCTGATACATTAGTTACTCCAAATCTAGATATGATTCTTGTATGCATTATTTTAGCACTTACCTTTTGGAGACGATCGTAATATTCCTTACGTATTTGTAAACACTGGGTTGCATTTCATTCATCACCGCACCTATATTCTCCCAGGTAAACACCAACCCCCTACGATCCACCTCCCACAACACCCCAGCAATAAGGTTGGGGCCAGCGTTATAATTCGCAATCGTCAGCATCCAGAGGGTTTCATAAGTCAGAACCTCACCCGCCGGGTCAATGTCGAAGTAATTTTCCAGCACCCGGGCAACCTGAGCAGCCTTCCCTATCAATATCTCACCTAAAAGGGCAATGCTGTCCGCGTCCTTCATCACAGCTGAAATCAGGAGTTCCCTCTCCCAATCTTGACGGCTATCATATCCTAGTTCATCACATCGTTCAAGGTAAAGGCGGCAATAATCCAGATAGGTATGGCCATTCCATCTAAGCAGCGTGTCTGCCCCATCCCGTGATAATTGATAAAGACCTTTCTCCCCAGCTATTCCATGAGCCTCTGGCCAAAACTGCGATTCCTGGGCGATAATTCCCTTCAATATCCTGCTGGGGACTCCTGACTTATAAGCGGCTTCAGCAATCTCATGGTTGTATGCGTTCTGAAGCTCCGTGACCTTTTCTCGGGCAAACTCTAGCCCACACTGATTTGCATATCCACCACTTCCAGGAATAATTCCAAGGTTTTCACAATCAGAAACGCCTAGAGCGCCGCTAAGAATCGTTTGTCCGGCTAGATAGGTATAGGGTATATCCGTAAATAATTGAGTCTCCCCAGCGTTTTTTAGCCAGCCAGGGAGGAATACAGGCGGAAATGAGGACCATATTCTGGGCACCCGATCCGAGGGCAGCCAGCCAGTATAGGTTTTATCCCCAATAACAGTGATTTCCCCTCCGGCAATGCGAACGAGTGCAACATGCTGGTCAGACGTATCCCCATATGATGATGTAGCCCAATACTCTACTCGGGCGTTCGTTTTGTTATACATGGGAATCTCACAAGGGCTTTCAGCACAAACGACGGGCTGGTCATTTATCCTGGCTTCAATTTGGATGATCCTTTCACCCTCAAGAAGGTCCCTAGCCCTGATAAATAATTTAGGGTCATTTGTGTCATGATTAGAGTAAAGAGAAATGCTAATACCTGGGAGCGGTCTTTCCACCTCTCGAGATATATCTCGGCTCAACAAATGTCTGACCACCATCTTGCCTTCGTTCACCTGGTCATATACAAGTTGGCCACACAGGGCTTTAATCAAACTAGGCTGCGGAGGGACGGGTTTTCCAGTGATAATACGACAAAACTCCATCCCATCTAGCCCGGTCACAACCCAGATATGCTCAGTGTAAATTTCCTGAACGGTCTCAGTCCGGCCTTCAGCAAATACATTAGATGGAATCAAATAAAGAAAAATGCTAAGCGTGAGCAGGATCTTTCTGGGGTTCATATCCTCCCATCTTTCCCCTAATCCAGATCCTAAGGAGGTCAGCTGCCATTTCCAGGCTATCCCCCAATATATTTACCCTGCTGTCTGCATCATATTCCCACGAAACAGGAATCTCTTCAAAATCATAACCATAAAGCTTGGCCAGATAGAGTATTTCAACATCAAAAGCCCAGCCAGTAATCGTCGACTGAGAGAAAATCCTCTGGGCTACATCTCTTCGGAACATTTTAAAACCACATTGAGTATCAGTTATTCCCGGCACCAACAAGGATGTAAAAATATTGAAAAACCGCCCTGACATTTTTCGAGACCAGGGAATGTCAACGACATATTCCAGGCCAGGTAAATATCTCGAGGCAATGGCTACATCACCAGTGAACTCCGGTGGAGTCATAAAATCAATTACTTCGATGGGCGTGGACAAGTCCGCGTCAGCCATATAAAGCCATGTGCCCTGACCCAAAAGCATCCCAGCTTTAACAGCTGCACCTTTACCTTTATCTGCATGAATAACCCTTCCCCTCACGTCTTCACGATGTTTTGTAAATAGGTTCAGATAACTTTGTGCTACAGCACTTGTGTCATCTGTAGACCCGTTTTCCGCTATGATGATCTCGGACTTATACCTCTTATAAGACAAGTAATTGACTATTTCACTGATTGTTTCAGGAAGACGCTTCTCTTCGTTATAGGCCGGAACAATAACAGAAAGATAGGTCATGGGATTTCTGTCTCCGTTGGTGTAATATTCTGAGTTTCAACAGTGGTAGTGCTGGTTAGTGTCTCTTCAAGGGTGGCTGTAAACGTTGGAGACGATGTAGGTGTAGGTGTTCGAGTTGGTGTGCTGGTTGGTGTCGGAGTATCCGTAGGCGTCGCCGTGACTACAACCGTAATAACATAGGGAACCTCAACAGTGATCACTACTTGATGCTCGATGTATTTAATTACAGGGGTAAAAGTTAACGTGGGCGTGGGAGTGTCCACAGGCGTTGGTGTATTCGTTGGGGTGCCTGTCAACGTAGCAGTTGATGTAGGAGTAAAAGTAGGGGAAGCAGTTAGTGTATAAGTTGGAGTATATGTTTGGTTATTGCCCGGGGTGAATGAAGGGGATAGCGGGGTTGGAGGTGGCTGCGCTCTAGACCGCTTTGTCCATATAAACCCGACAATCATAGCAATAACAAGAAGAATCCAAAACCAGGGAGGTCCACTCTCTTCTTTCCTTCTCACCGGTTCAGCCATGGGATCATAACCAGGTTCAACAAGAGTAAAATCAGGCTTCCCAAGTAATTTCCTCCAAAACCTTTTCAAACCTTTTAACATCTAAACTCCACTAATTTACATCCTCGCATCATCCCACAAATGGTATTAACTCTTTTATACCCATCCAAATAGCCCGTAATATCCTCACGTTTTCCATGATGATAATTAGACCAAATATAATGATCGTAATGGTCATATTTATATTGGAAACCATGATAACGTAAACGGTCCTAATAGCAATGCGAAAACCGCTGGCGATCATAACCGGGATATTTCTTTCCTGTTCACCGGCCGTTACATCACTCATACTGTCGACCCGCTCCTGGACCATACCTTCCATCGCGTTGACGAAGGGATCGTAAATATGACCGGCGCCGCCACCTTCAGGTGGCACGTCGGGATAAGGGGTCGGGACGCCACCCGGCGTCGGGGTCGGACCACCCGGCGTTGGGGTCTTAACAATGATCGGGCCGCCGGACCACTCCGCTTTTAGATATTCCTGCGGTTCTATACTTTCGTTGCTGTAGCGCCATGTTTCTGTATCAATGTTTAATACCCATTTCTCTATTTGGAAATAGTTACCGTCCGGCTTAAAGCCAAAGTGTAGGTGATAGGTCGTTGACCGCTGCTCCGCGTCACCGCAGTAGCAGCCGTCCCAGTTGTTATCGAGCGGGCCGGTGACCATAGCGGCCATGTTCTCCCCTTGCGTAAAACGGTGTCCTATTTGTAGGTTTTCGTTATCGGCCAGGTGACCATATAGGAAATTCCCCACTCCGACCCACACTTGATAATCGTCACGGCAAACGAAGTTAACCGTCCCCGTTTCAGAAGCAAAGACGGCGTTAGGCATAATCTCAGCTGCGTATCCCGTTGACCCACCTACAAAGTCAACCGCCACATAGTCGGCGTAAGGATCAGGACCGTAGGGACCGGCTCCATGAACCCCCTTGACCCCATACCAGGCCAGCGTCCCTGCTTGCCATGGAAAGATATAATAGGGCGATCCGGCGCCGCCGGTTGCCTGGTAAGCTGGATCGGTAACTTCCGCTTCCCCTATCAGAGTGTCATACGTCCCACCGTCACCTTCCACGCCGGCCGTATAGGACCCGCCGCCGTCGTCCCGGACGATACCTACCCCCGTCCAAACGCCCTTTTCCAAACTCCATTTTGTGTTATCGGGATCATCTACAATCAGGCCTAACAAAGCGATATAATAATAACCTTCCGCGTCAGTTTCAGAGTAATCGGTTATAGCCCACATATTAGCGCTGGTATCCGGCAAGTAGCTATTTAACCTAGTTTGCACCGCGGTCACGATCCCGGGCGGGACCGTGACGCTGCTATCCCCCATGGTTATCGGTATACCCGTTCCTTGAATATCAAATGTGTAGGGGTTTTCGTCGCCGTCATCGTTAGCAATACTGATCGTAGCAGTCCTAATACCTTCTGCGCCCGGATCAAATTCAATATCAAACGTCGTATTGGACCCGTTATCAATGGGGGACGTCGGAGTTTGCGTAACCGTGAAGTCCGCGGCGTGGGTTCCGGTTATATCGACTTTGGGATCACCGGTTAGATTAAGGGGCGCCTCCCCTTCGTTTACGATCGTAAAGGTTTTCGTCACCGTGGCCGCTAGAAAACTATCCCCAAAGTCTGTATCGTCGTCCGGGCTGGGCGTCGTATCCCCGTCGACAATTTCTATCCCATTTCCGGTAACTTTTATTTCCGCGGCGCCCGGTTCTTCTTCAGCTTGCACAGTATAAAACGTGCTGGGGTCAGATATATTGTTATGGGTCGTTGAAATCCAGTCGTCGGAACGCTCCACATTAGATAATCTAACTTCGTCAATTGGGCCATTTACATAACCCCCATCATCTGGTCTACCGTTTCGTCCTATTTCGGTTCTATCATACGCAGAGCCATAATTAACATCAGTCCCATTCGTCCCTTTGTTTGCACCATTCAAAAACGCCGCCCTAGACGTTCCTACGCTGGTCGCTGTTACATAATTCCAAGCGCCGGAACTCCCATCAGCTGTAGAACTAGCATATATGTTGCTACCACCATCCCGGTCTACACTTAAGACCTGCGTATTAAGATAAGCTCCTTTGTAATGATAATTATTTGTCCCATACATCCCTACTATAGCTTGTGAGGATGTATGATCGGTTGGCTTTATCCAACCTTCCAGCGTATAAGGATAGCTACCAACCGGATCACCGGTATAGGTCAAATACTGGTTGCTCCCATTCAATTCTACCGCGTCGCCCAGGATACCGGTCACGCCTTGGGTCGGAGAATTTTGGGGGGTCATGTCATGATTGCCCGTGCTGTCGTAGTAGGTCCCGCCCGTTTCCCCCAGGTGATAGACGGCCACATAGTTGTTAGACCATACCCCGGCGACGTTTTCCTGGGACGTCGTAGTCCCACTATCCCCATAGCATAAGTAAAGGGTCGTATCCGACGTATCGCTTAAGCTAGGGACTTTAACATAGACTACTATTTCCCCGGTCGCCGGGTCATAGTCTTCGACCTCAAAATCCAACGTCGTATCGCAAGCATCGTTATCGTCAATAATAAAATCCGCGGGGACTGTTACGGACCCGGACGCGCCGCCGCTGGCTGTGTTTTGGACGTGGCCCCCGTTGGCCGTCGTCGCTAATTGACTGACCGTAGAATTAATCACTACCGGAAAGTTGGCAAGAGTCGCATCTACTTTACCTGCGTCGATCGTCACCGGCGTATAGTAGCTATAACTTCCTGCAGCTTGGGCGACTTGCAGAAATACCGGGGCAATCGCCGCCGCCACGATCGCGGCCGCTGCTATGATGTTTAGAACGTTTGTTCTCTTATTCATTGTAGTTTATCTACCCATTTTTTATTCAGGTAAAAAATAAAGCCCACTATCATGGCTACGTCCCATAACCATTGAAACCATGACATTAACCCCAGCTGGTCTAAGATGTTAAAAATAAAGCAAAGCGGCAAAGCCAGCCGGACGCCCAGGCTATCGGCCAGCATGTTATTACACGTCGTTGAATAGGTCGGGGTTTCAGTATCCCTTAATACTATATCCCCCTCACCCCAAGGCGAATCTTCACCGGTTATTAGCATAGGTATCCCAGCGCCGCCACCTTCCCCCGGAGCAAAGAGGAAATTCTCCGGCTGGTCTACGGTCACTGTTTCGCCCGCACCACCGCCTTCCGTTCCCCAGTTGTAGGCTTTGACTTCATTCCTCATCATCAAGGCCAGGTCGATCATTTCAAAGAGCGTCCCAAACGGTTCAACGTCATAAAAACTATCTTTCATATTGAGAAGTTTCCGGGTATGGTATGGACACCAAGATAGCCACTCTTGGACCCGGCATCGGGCATATTCGATCCATTGGGCAACGTGTAATAAGCTGGTGGGTCTGAAACAATCAAAGACGCAGCCGGCGAAGGGATCCCACTCCCCCCCAGGGACCCAGGGGCTACCGGGGTCATTAGGATAGACTATTCCACCAGGGTCGTTGACCCACACACTAAGGCTAACAGCACCTTTATTCGACTTCCATTTGTTTATAACGCCCACTGTATCATGGAAGCGTACTCGGACTTTTCCGGTCGTCGTTTCTATGGTCTTAAACCCGCGGGTATATTGCGTTTCCGCTGTTTCGGGGTCTTCGGGGTCTTCGGGTAAACCAGCTTCGTCGTCTATTAATATCAAACAGTCTACATATTCGTCTAGCGGTTGCCACGTTTGCCCATTGTCAAGGCTAATATCTAACCGATAGCTGGGGTCCGTATCTGCGATAAGACTATCCTGGTAGGCCGGATCACCGGACGTTTCAAACCGGTAGGTATACCCCGCGCTTAATTCATCTAAAATCCATTCCCCCGCTTCTAGCGTTGCCGGGATTGGGGCATCTTCCATGATCCACGACCACGTTATGTCAGAGTATGCTAATTCACACGTGGGGTCGGGGACATCTCCGGTTTTGCTTGCAGACCATACGACGTAATTTACGTTTCCGGTATTGTCTCCATAATCGCCGGATATGTCCGTTCCTGCCCTTATCCGATAATCTCCCGGCTGGTATTCAATAAACGTGGTACAGTAAAATTCATCACAAAAAGAGCATAAGGACCCAGGCCATGTACTATGAGAATAGAAATCATATTCACTCTCAGTCATAGCGTTGTCGTATGACATTTCTGCATGGTAGGACGGATCCCCGTCGTCCGACCATCCCGGCGGTTCTATTTCTATTGCGTAGTAATTACCTTGCTCAAAAACATTGGGGATTACTTCCCCGAGCTCCGCGGTCGCCGCTACCTCGCCATTATATAATTCTTCTCCTAGGGTAAAATAGTCGCTACAATCTTCTCCAACGCCGGGGACTTTTTTAAGGGACTTTGCACCATATAGAGCTAGGGTTAACACACCTTGATTATCCGAAAAATTCCCGGTGTTATCGTTAGCCCTTACCCAGTAATGGCTTTGGTAGGCCGGAAAATAAAACTCATTGTGGTTTTGGTCTACGGGGCTAGTGCATACTGCCCAGTCTTCCGCGTCCTTCCACGTTTGCTGATTTTTTGATACCTCGAAATCCCAGTTGTGTCCTAAAGGATAGTCATAATATCCGTCTTTACCTAATTCTTCTAAGACATAATAACTACCATCTGTCAATCCGCTAATTTGAACGGGGATTTTGTAGCCGGCGCTAGCATCAGGGTAGACGTAATATATTTCAATAAGCGACTTCTTTTCAAAACTCAAAGCGCAGGGGGATTTAGGAGGGTTATAGTCCGTAGAATACACTTCATAGTTAATCATCCCGCTATTGTCCCCAAAGTCCCCAGGTACATCGTTAGCGCGTAGATCGAAGTCCAAGTCACCAAACATCGGCTGTACCCAAATGGACCTGGCGATCGGGTTATTCTCTGCATCCTTATCCGTTTCCACACACACCGCTTTGGGATGATATTGCGATTGATACCAGTCAGCGTCGTATTCGTCTTTAAGTTGGGTAGTAACGGTTTCCATGGCCCCGTCGAGCCAGGTATTTAAGATCCTAATTTCATAGTGACGTCCTATGTGGGTCCCTGTTTCGTAGGGAAGGATAATGCCCAGGTCGTCCCCCAGTTCGTCCGTAGAGTTAACGCTACCGGACGCCAATAATTCGTCAGTGGTGTACCATTGGCTGCAATTTCCCCCACCTGCGGTAGCTGCGTTAGTGATTGTATATTTTATTGATCCGCTGTTGTCATCGAAGGCATCGTCTTCGTCATTGACCCTAATATCCAGCGTCAGATGGTCTTCATCCCCGGTTATTTGTATCGCGTCATGGAAGTTATCATCTTCCGCAGCGCAAGCATCTTCTACAGCGTCGTCATTTGCTAACAGGTCACCTATGGCCGTCCAAGTTTCCCCTTCGTCAAAACTTAGGGCCACGTCGTAGCGATCGCGGGTCCCATCGTTCCAAGGTCCTTCGGAAGTCGTTAAATAATACTCCGTGCCATTAGACAGGGTGTAATGATCGCCCACGTCATCATCACCCTGCAAGGTATTTGTGCCATATTCCGGAAGGATGGAAGGGTCCGGCTGCTCACAGGGGTTAATGCCATAATAAATAAACTTGATTTTAACTTCACCAGTCACCTGGACATTGTTACCCGTCACGTCCCAATATCCACTGGTAACTTGCTCATCTAACCCCATTTCACCGATAGGATCAAGCCCCACCAAGCTGCAAGGGTCCTGCCCGGAAAAGTTATTATTCTCTAAACACTTTGAAAACGTGGTCCCTTCCGTATACCCAAAAAGATAAGTAAGGCTAAAGTTTGTCCCGCCTATTTTGAGTGTCCCGTTTCCTGGGGCGCTACCGGACCCGGCAAAGACAACCGCTGCTATTTCCTGGTCAGGATCGGATACAAGCGGCGGTTCTATATCATAGGTTTCGTGGGTATTAGGGCTGTAATAATCCGGGTGGTAATTCGACGTTGGGCCTACCCATAATTCAGGTGTCGGGGTCGGGTCAGTTTGTAGGAGCGTGTAGTCGTCCGCAGCCTGAACTGACGATGACAAAAATACAACAAAAGTCAGTATTAAAACCCCCAGGGCTGCATATAATAGCCTCTTCATGTATCCCTCCGTTTCCTTCTCCGTTTAGAACCGCTCAGAGAGGTGGCACGGAGAAGTAAGCCACCTCTCCAAGCAGTTATCAACTAGGCAAACTAAATGATGCTCACCATCATATCCCCAAAGATTACCGAACAATCTTTGCGAACGCTTTGACAATGATTCCCAAGATCCCGATGCCAAGACTGATCCCGAGTGGAACAAGGTAAACGGGAAAAAGGCCGTTTATGATCTGGGATGCCATGTCAAAGACTCCTGTAAAGTCCAAGGAGAAGGACAACATGGTTTCACCTCCTAAGTGAAAATAGGCTTTATACAGATTTGCCCGTCATCCAACGAAACAATGCGAGCATGAATATGTATAAAGCAACGAGTATTGAGTAGGAGGCCAATCCAACCAACCACCAACCGATGACTGGTTCAAAAGTATATAGCAAAGCACGCTGCAGGAGATCGAATTGATCACCCGTCATACCGGCCTCCCATACCGAACCAGCGCAGCTGCCGCATAAGAAGCGCGGCGATCATGATCGTCAACCAGGGCAAAATAGACACAACGGCTACAACCTCAATCAACCTCTGAGCAGCTGGCACAAGTCCTAACATGCCTTCATGCTAGATCTTCCCCGAAAATTAAGCTATCGAAAAAAGGGCCAAAGTTATCGAAAAAGGAGTCCAATGCTATCGAAAGTTATCAATAATACCAAAAAACCAGAATTAGCATTATCCACCTGAATGATTTAGGATAAAAAAATAGGAACAGGTGTTGCAACATCACTATTCATGTTTAGTTGCATTTACATGGAGGATTATCAACACTATGTCCTACGAAACGGTTAATTTATTTTTTATAGAGAATAATTACAGCATCAACACCGAAGAAGTTTATTCCCGGATGATCACAGACGCGATAGATGATCTGGGAGACCTGTCAACCCTGTCCCCCATACAATTCAAAAGCTGGTTATACAGCCACGATACCTGGGGTGAATCAACCACCTGGTTATCTTACTGTGCTGTAAGAGCTTTCTTGAAATGGATGTATGGAAAAGACCATCCAGCACTGGACCTGTCTATCAAGAGAGAAGACTCCGGACCACAGCGAACGCTAAGCATTGACCAGGCAAAGACAGTCTATACATATCTCAAAACCCTTCAAACCGATATAGGAACGCGGGATCTGGCAATATTTTCTCTCCTGCTTGATACCGGTTTACGATCTTCCGAAATATGCAGACTGAATCGGGACAATCTCAGTTTAGATACCCGGACTTTGACTGTGAAGGTAAAAGGGGGAGATTGGGGTTCTGCAATCTACAGTGAGGTTACCACCCAACATCTAATTGAGTGGTTACACAAAAGGCTAGAACATGTAAGGAGCACATCAGCTGTTTTCGTCGGGATCAAAGGAACAAAACCAGGCACCCGGATCACCAGCAGCGGTCTCCGAGTGATCGTCAGACGATGGGGAAAGAGAAGCGGTATTGGGCCATTATCGCCTCACGATTTCCGGCGCACTTTCGCTACAATCTCCACCATCCTTCAGGCTCCTACAAGGCTGGTGCAAATGGCCGGACGCTGGTCACGCCTGGAAGAAGTGGAACGTTACACGCGGGGGTTGCAATTAATTGAATTTGACCAATATCTTCCAATGAGAAAGGTATCCAGAATATAAATAAAGTGCCGCACAGAGTTGAATCGATGTCAGTAGGTTACAGGTTCGATTCCTGTGCGGCTCACCTAAGACAAAAAGCCCGCCAATATGGCGGGTCCTTTTTATGTTGCAGAATGAGTGGCCCGCCCCCCATATATGCACCACCCTTCCTGTTAGTCCAACCGCCTGAAATTGGGTAGTGGGAGCCATAACAGCCTCTCAGGCTCTCAGTTGAGGCCCCAAGGAATAGGCATCATACGGAAGCTTGCCAAGGGATGAAAAATAAGGCATGAGGAAGGAAAAACCACCTATCATGCACACGGCTGGCAGACCAAAATAGATCATTGATCCGCCATTGATAATGGTTTTATGGAGCTAGATGAGGTATTCATGCCAATGATTCAATTTGGAGGAAGTCGTTAAAAGAGGGTCAGCGAGGAATGGCTGAAGGTTCGCGTTCTACGTCATTCGTCCCTCTGTGATTTCAGGCGAATTGGACCATCAATCAAGTTGAGGGAGTTATCCCAAACACTGTATTCTAGATAGCCTTCTGAACAGTGGAAATCAAGTGTGGCGTGATGATAGGCGGCAATGCGGACCTGCGAATAGGGATTTTGGGAACGATTGGGGAAACCGTAAAGGGGGGCACCGCCTCCTCCAGAAACGATGTAATAGATCCCATCCTTGAAGCTACGCTCGTAATGGTGGTTATGACCTGAAAAAACCATATCCACGCCATGTTCTTCAAACAGGGGGACCAGGTAATCAGCGATTGGTCGTTCGTCCCCAGGGTGCCCGCCGCTGGTATAAGGGGGGTGATGGAAAAGCACAATTTGCCATTCCGAATTACCATAGCCAGGGGATTCAAACTCCTCCACCAACCATAAATATTGTGGGCTCCCGGGTGAAAAATCAACATTGGAGTCAAGCAGGATAAACCTACCGCATCCATAGGTGAAGGCATACCACTGTTCATTCCCTGGGAGGGAGAAAAAGTCATAGTACCACATCTTTTCAGACCCACTATATTCGTGATTGCCTAAAATTGGATAGCAGGGGATTTGGGCGATTAAATCCGCTAATGGTCTGAAAAATTGCTCTCCCCAATTGGCGTAATTGCGACCGGAAGTCACCATATCTCCGGTGTGGAGAAGGATGTCAGGTTCGTTTTTAACCATTGATTTAACAACTTTACGATGCTGCTCATATTCTGTCCGGGTGTCTCCGTAAACAGCTACCCGGAAGGTAGGGCTGGCATCTGGGGCAGTGGAAAAAACAGCCGGGCTGGATGGACGCCACTGGCTTCTGCCGTCCAGGCTCACTTGATATTCATAGGTTGTGTTTGGGATAAGTCCCATGATGGATATTTCATGAATGGTTTTTTCTTCTGAAAAGGACTTTTCTATCCAATTTGTATCACCCACTGGACGATAGCGTAATTTACTCCCGATGGGGTTGCGAGGAGTTTCCCACATCATCGTGATTGATTCCCGGGTCACGTTTTGAAGGTAGGAAATATACTGATCAAGGGATTGGGTTGGTGTGGGCAGTTGGGTTTGTGTCGGCGTAGCAGTAGGCAGCGGGGTCGAGGTCCGGGTCGGCTCTCGTGTGAAGGTGGGAGAAGGGGGGCTTTGAGTCGTCGGGGTTGCAGGGGGGTCCGTAGGCAGCGGGGTCGCTGTCCATGTCGGCTCTGGTGTGAAGGTGAAAGAAGGGGGACTTTGAGTCGCTGTCTTCTCGGCTGGGGGGGTTTCAGGTGATGCAGTAGCCGTATCCGGTTCTAACGCGGTGGGCACCAAGGTGGTGTTCGACGCGGCAAAAACGACCGTCGAATCCAGGGATGGAAGGGTGGGAATCGCAGAACAGGAGGTGCTCAGTGTCAACAACAAGATCAATCCGGTGGAAAGCAGTCCTTTTTTCATAGAATCCTCTTCAGCAGGTGTCTAAACCCTTCGTATGCCGGGGCAGCTCTCTGCAGCTGCATACAATTTTTTCCCTTTTTCAACAACCGTATACAGTGCAAGGTTCTTGCCAATCCCCCACCCTGGTAGGGCTGACATGCCCTGTTCCTCTTTTTTCACGAACTCAAACAGGTTATTGATGAATGTATTTACTTTTAGTACTAATTTAAATCAAAACAGACACCTCATCCAATTAAGATGTCTGTCTTCCTATATCTCACTGGTGCCTATTATACGCTGTCTGCTTTTTAGGGGTAGTTCAAGCTTTCTTTTTTTTATTCAGCAGGGAATAATTCTTGCATTTCCTCATCACTCAAGCCAAAGAAAGATTGTAAGTGTTTTTTCTCTACCTCCGGCTTTTCGAGAATAATTTCCCGCATAAATGCCACATGATCTTCCCAAGGAAGATAATTTTTAGACCATCGCTCCACTTGCCTTGGCATTTCAGACTCAATTTCTGCAACCATAGCATCATAAATGGGCAGTAAGCGGTCGGGATGAAAATAGGTCCTGGTGTACAATGCGTAACGCTTTATAAATTCCTCTTTAAAGCGATCATTCTTGAGCAAATTCACATGCAACGTTGTATCGATCCAATCGGCAAAACCCATGCCATTAGGATTGAAAATATCAGTAATATTATTCCATGTATACGTGGTCATAAACAGCGCCCAATCCATATCGTACAGAATCCAACGCCACTTCCCGCCATTCTGATCGCGCCAAAATTTGATATTCCCAGTATCTGTATTTCCAAAATAGCTTTCAACAATCAGATAATCAATGAGATTATCAACATCAATTTGCGAAGTCACATACTCATAATGTTCCTGATTTCGCATATCGTGCGTTTCAACATATTTAACCAAAGCCTTATAAGCTTCATTACTGCCTTCCAATGCCAAGCCATTCCAAACAAGGAGATCCACTTGATCCGGATCCACACCATGATGACTTGCTAAATAATCTTCATTCACTTTTTCGCGAATGTTATACAGCCCCCAGTATTCCCCGTTGATATAAACCACGCAAGGTCTCGAATCCATAACCTCAATATCAATCACATCTTTAACAGCTTTATGAATAAATGCATCTCGAATCTTGGTCATATATTGATCTTGCCCAGAGGTGCGTAGTAAAAAATGCTTGAAAGATGTCACCTCATTTCCATCAAAAAGCGGGTAATTGATTTCCTCGGGGCCATACTCCTTTCTCAAGTGAAAAGCGAATGATTTTTGGGGCTCCTTATAACTTGTGCCGCCAATGATTTCAAATCCAGCATCAAAAGACAATGCCAAGCCATCCCTTTCATAAAACGCGACGTGCACAGGTCGCTCGATATCTCGACCCGGATTTGAATAAATACCTGACTTTCCAAACATGTTCCCAGGATCGGTAGATAAAGCAACAATAGGCAAATCATGCTCAACACCAACAATGTACGTGCGCGTTGTCACCATGGACGGTAATTGTCCATCAGCCACTGCCATCGCTCGAACTGTCGTGGATGAATCTAATTCAATTGGATCTTGATAAAGCATATCTGAAGAGGTGGGTACTGATCCGTCCAACGTATAATAGATCTCCGCCCCTTCTTCGGTAGTGAGCGTCAACAACTGCCCACTTGAAATTTCGCCGCCCTGATGTGAGAACTCAACAGGGGCTGTATAACGCGTTACATACTCCGCAGCATTGGATTCCTGTGGTGTTGGTTTATCAAAAAACACCCTTTCTCCATGTTCATTCAAACCACTTGATGCGTTTTTTCTCAAAAAGCCTGTCTCAAAAATCTGCGGCTCATCACAATCAACATCGCAAAGATACAGCGTCTCTCCAGAAGCGCTCAGGGAAAATGGCATATGTATCCCTGTGCCGTCCGAATCGAGTTCCTCATCCGCAAAAAAAACAGCAAAACCCTGTGCAGGAAGGACATAATCCGGAAACACAAATGCTGTTTCCTGCTCCGGATCCTTGCTGAGAGAATACCCTTTAAGGTTAATATCCTGGTCGGTGTTATTCTTCAGCTCAATCCAATCATGATAGGACCCATGGGCATCAGCTAAAAATGATCCATTCTTGGCCATCACCTCATTGATCGTGACATCCCATTCCTTGCTAGAAGGTTTCAACTCTTCCATAAAACCATGAGTGCTGTTTTCTTTGCCTGGCGTAGGCTCAGAAAAATACACCCATTCCCCATCCTTGATTCCTCTTGAAATGTCTTCCAACAAAGGATCGATTGTCAACTCGACCAATATTTCACTATATTGATTGGAAATCACCAACGTCTCATGATCGGATAGACGGAAATTTGTATGCACATGTTCTGTAACTTTATCTTTTCCGGAAGCGTAAATAACCAAATACGACCTGGGCTCAATGACGATATCAGGAAAAGCCCATTTTCGAAGATCCGTTTTATCGTCTGTAAAAAAATGTCCTGCTAACGAGATGGGCGCATCGCTATCGTTATACAATTCAACCCAATCAACAAAATCCCCATCCTCATCATAGAGCACAGATCGATTATCGCTCATATATTCCGTAATCATCAAAGGAGAATCTATATAAACCTCAAAATCCGGTGTCCTTTGTCCGTCCGTGCCATTTTTTTCATTAGGCGTTGGATGATTAAAGTAAAGCCATTCCCCTTCCTCATCCAACCCATAAGATATGTCACTATCCATCGGTGGGAGTTCAATGGTAGAAATCAATGTACCCAGAGCAGAGGTAAAATAAAGTGTTTCGCCAAATTCAGCATTTAATTTAAAATTCAAATGCAAATGCCCAGAGCTGTCCATTTCGTCCAAGCCCGAGGCATAGACAATCTTATATTCCTTTGGACCAATCTCAAAATCCGGAAACACCCACATCATAGGTTCATCCATATTTGTGGATAGCCCCGCACCTTCAAGGTTGATGACCTCATCACCCGAATTGTAAAATTCTATCCAATCTGAACTAAAGCCAAACCCATCCAAGATCGTCAAAGAATTGGATGACATCACTTCAGTGATGACAATCTTTGACTGTTTCTGGAAAGACAGATTTTGGCTTTTTATTTCCAATTGTTTGCGCTCTTTTTCAACGGCAATTCTCTCTTCAACCTCCACCATTGCAAACATGAATCCGGCAATTAAACCGAATCCAACAATCACAATCAGAATCTTGGTAAAAAGAGAAAGGGTCTTTTTCATTGATGATTCCTAAACAGCAAAATCACCGTCATAATCAAGCAGCGCAACTGAATTAACATCATTAATTCCCCTAATTTTATTCACGAGATTCGCGGCCTTTTTTCTTTTTCTGATCTCAACTGTCAATTCATAATTTTCACCATTAAACACTTTTGATTTTAATCGATACCTTTTCGCTTCACTTTCAATGAGCTTAAAAACCAAATCATCCGTTTCTTCTGTTTGATAAGAAACCACACACAAACATGGCGTCTTCAAATCTGATATATTGGAAAATACAAACATAATAATGCCAATGACGGCAGAAGACATCAACGCTAACATTAAAAGACCTGCGCCACTCGTGATCCCTACACCAACTGCCCAATATAAATAAGCTACATCAATCGGATCTTTGATAGCAGTACGGAATCGAATAATGGACAAAGCACCCACCATACCCAGGGACAAAATAATATTACTCGAGATAGCCAAGATAATTGATGAAGTGATCATCGAGATAGCAATCAATGTCACATTAAATGTCTTTGAATACATCACGCCTTTATAACTGAAACGATAAACGAAAAAGATGAACAAGCCTAACGCAAATGAAAAAAGCAACGTATATGCAATGGATGTCACGGACAAATCAGTCGTAAAAAAATCTGTGTTCTGTATAAAATCATTCCAAGTCATATATTTTCCTTTTTTATCTTTATCTACATGCCAACGACAAAACACTTAGCGTATTTTGAGATAGATTGCCTTTGAAGGTTATTTATTTGAATAATATTTCGA
>CAYZTL010000012.1:0-112951 GCA_964481465.1 uncultured Anaerolineales bacterium | reverse complement strand
CTCCGGGGTGGACGACTATTTTCGGAATCAGTGGATTA
This sequence comes from uncultured Anaerolineales bacterium, assembly GCA_964481465.1. GTDB lineage: Bacteria > Chloroflexota > Anaerolineae > Anaerolineales > UBA11858 > B10-G9. The sequence continues at coordinate 112,913 of CAYZTL010000012.1, read as the reverse complement.
TTTCACCGGAATATGCAGTTCATCTCTGGACGATATTCTGGGAATGGCAAGCAAGTTGTTTGGAGGAAAATAGCTCTACAGATTTGGACCTAGATTGAAAAGTTGATGGACTTCGTTGTTAACCATTCAAAAAAAGGCAGCCGAATCAGCTGCCTTTTTTTACGTATGCAAATTGATGCCTTTACAGCGAAGTTATCTTTTAAGAGGACTTATCAATTAGATGGATTTAGGTCCGGATCCCGTTGAGCCGCCTTTATCCTTGCCTTCTTCAGGAAGTTCGGGGATGACCAACTCCGTCCCATCTACGATCAGATCTGGATCGTCACCGATGACCTCTTTGTTGGCTTTGTAGATAACCATATATTTTCCTGGATCACCGTAATACTTCTTAGCCAATCCACTTAAGGTATCACCAGGTTTCACCACGTGTTTTTTAACACGTTTACGTTTGGCTTCTTTTTTCTTGAGAAGGGCTTCTTTTCGCCTTAAAAACGCCTGTCTGGCTTCTCTTGATTTACTCTTCTTGAGTTCCTTTTCCAATTCTTGAATCTTTTCTTCCGCTTCCGAAAGTTCATCATCGGATTTGGCTTCCTCAAGCTGTTCTTCCAATTCTGCGATTTTCTGTTCTGCCTTCTCAAGCTTTTCTATTTCATCCCGATCCGATAATTTATCGATAGCCTTCCCAAACAGTCCTTTCTTCTCATCTGTCATGATTATCTCCTTAAGGTTCTATTTCTGATAAAACTTCAAGCTTACTTTATTATAACCCATATTATTGGCTGATATACGCCAAAGTAAATTGAGAAACCTCATAACCCCTGGCAAGGTCATGTAGTATTAAGTGTGTAAAAACTAAAAGTCTCTGATACTAAAATAGAGACATCAACAACGCTCCTTCTCTCGAAGGATTACTCCCAAGGAGGTCGCCGATGTCTCAACATGATGGTACCTTCACCTGGGTGCACACCGTGAAGAAAACAAATACGACAACTCATCTCAAACCTCGAAGAGAGTGATGATGAAGACTGGCTCCGGGAGCTGGTCGAAATGCTGGCCCAGGAACTTCTGGAAGTCGAGTTCGAAGAGTTCCTTGGCGCTGAGCCTTACGAGCGCAGCGAGGATCGCGAAGGATACCGGAACGGGTATCGAGAGCGCGATCTCTTTACCCGGGTGGGCCGGCTCACGCTGCGGGTCCCCCGGGACCGAGAGGGCAAGTTCAGCACCCGACTATTCGACTGCTACCAGCGCAGCGAGAAAGCTCTGGTGTTGGCTCTCCAAGAGAGCTACCTGCAGGGCGTCTCCACCCGCAAGATGAAAAAGATCACCGATTGCGTAGCATGCAGAGCAAAAACTGTGCGGGGTGGAGTTCTCAAAAGACCAGGCCTCCCGCATGGCCCAAGAGCTGGACGAAACGCTGGAACCCTGGAGGACAAGACCGCTCGAGAAGACCTACCCCTACCTGATGGTGGATGCCAGCTACGAGTATGTCCGGGAAGACGGCCAGGTGGTGACAGAAGGGGTGCTGACGGTCAAAGGTATCGACCAGGAGGGCTACAGGGAGATCCTGAGCGTGGCTGTGGCCCCCACGGAGGAGGAAGCTACCTCACGGTGTGCACCCATGGTGGGAGCAGCGTGTTCTCGGATCTCATTGACCGCGGCCTGGAGCCAAGGGAGATCAAGTACATCGTCTCCGATGAACACAAAGGGCTCAAGAAGGCGCTGAGGCGTTACTTCCCAAAGGCAGTCTGGCAGCGATGCCAGACACACTATCAGAGAAACGCCGGATCCAAGGTCCCGCACAAAGCGCGGGAGGAAGTCCATCGGGAGCTGCGCGATGTGTTCCGTGCCCCGGGGCTTGAGTTTGCTCAGCACAGAGCCAGCCGTATGGTCACAGATTATCAGAGTCGTTTCTCGTCGCTTGCCAATTGGCTGGAGGAATCGATCCATGAGCCGCTCGCTGTGTTTGCGCTCCCACGGGAACACCGAAAACGGTTGCGGACCACAAACGGGTTGGAGCGCTACCACGGTGAGGTGAAGCGGAGGACCAATGTGGTGCGCATCTTTCCAAACCGGGCCAGTTGTCTGAGATTGATTTCAGCCCTGGCTATGGAACAATCCGAAGAGTGGATTACGGGTCGGCGCTATCTGCGGATGGATTCGTTGAAAGAAAAGGAAATTCCGGTCCAGCAGCTGGAGCCGATTATCCCGGAGGTCTTACCCGCATAGCTTGGTTATTTAGGGAGTTTTTCCCATTGTGAAGGAGCGAATTTACACACTTTACTTGACACAACCTAGGATGTTTTGATCGTATCGCTGAGTTCGAAGAGGGAAGGAGAAAATCTTTAATTAACAAATGTATTAAATATCTAACTAAGCTAGAATGCGAATACAAAAAAAAGGGGGAATTAACAAAGGTAATAATAATGGAGGGATCAATTATTTCTTCAATTGTAAAAATCGCAGAAAGGGAGAAAGTCGATATAATCGCCATGACTACCCATGGCCGTTCTTGTTTTGGTCATTTATATTATGGCAGTATTACTGGGCAAATACTTCAACGCGCACCTTGCCCATTATTTCTAATCCGTTGTATGAATTAATAATCTACGCAATAATTTTAAATATTTCCCAAAATTAGCCCAACCCTAAATTACAATCATAAAAATAATATAAATTTGTGAACCGCTAATTCTTTTGCACATTAAAGTTAGATGCTAATTCTTTAATTAAAACCGGCAATACTTCTGAATAATCACTCACAATACCATAATCAACTTGGTCAAAAATAGGTGCTTTTGGATCATTGTTAATCCCTACTGTAATTCGTGCATCCTTAATACCTACCATATGTAGCATATCTCCAGAGATTCCAATACCTATATAAAGATCAGGACTAATATGAACTCCACTATGACCAATCATTTGTGACATATTTGCCCAACCTTCGTCAACCGCGGGTCTAGTAGCTCCAATGGAAGCTCCTAAAACATTAGCTAACTGTTCCAAAAGATTCCAACCTTCTTTACCACCCAATCCGGCTCCTCCAGCAACAACAGCCTTCGCTTCTTCAAGAATTTCATCATCTGAAATTGGAATCTCGCCTTGTTCTAACACGTTTATTCGAGTATCTATCTTGGAAAAATCATATTCTACTTCAACTACTTCCTGAAACTCAGCCTCTTGACACACTTTCTCAAAAGATCCTGGTCTTACTGTTGCCATTTGTGGTTTGGACTGAGGACATAAAATTGTCGCCATCATCTGTTGACCAAATGCTGGAACCATTTGAACCAAATGACCTTCATCATCAATATCGAGGTCGATACAGTGGGCTGATAAACCCGTTTTTAATCTGGCAGCCAATGATGGCGCCAAATCCAGTCCCACTCTAGTAGCCCCCATCAACAAAATGTCAGGGTTATATTCTTCAACAAGGCTTTCAAATACCTCAATGTAGACAGGGTTCCGATAAGTATCCAATAACAAGTTATCTACAAGATATACCTTTTCTGCTCCATAAGCGTACAGCTCTTTAATTTGATTTCCATCTATCTTATTCCCCAAAATCAGGGCTTCTAACTTATAGCCGGTTTTATTGGCTAATTCTCGCCCCTTTGACAAGAGCTCGAAACATACATCAACCACTTGATTATCACGCTCTTCAGCAAAAACCCATAACCTTCCTAAATCGTTTGTCACAATATTTTTCTCCGGGCTTTCTCACAAAACTGCTTCTTTACGTAATTCATTTATCAATTTTTGGACCTTTTCCTTAGGATCCCCTTTCAAAATTTCTTTCTTTCGTGTTAGATCAATTTTTTTAACTCCAGTGACTTTTGAGGGTGAGCCTTCAATACCTACCTGATCTTTAGATAAATCTAAATCATCGCAGGTCCAACAAATCACTTCTTTTTCACGCGCATTTAGGATACCTCCAAGCGAAGCTTGTCTTGGGGTATTGATATCCTCCAAAACTGTCACTAATAAAGGAAAAGCTGCTTCATAAATGATGTATTTCCCATCCCATAATGTTTTCACCTTTAACTTGCTCGAAGAAATAAGATCCAATTTGCTAGCATAACTCAAATGTGGAATTTCCAGAAAATTGGCCAGTTGGACACCCGTTTGACCTGTGTTTCCATGATAGTTCCAAGCTCCACACAGAATCAAATCCCAAGAATTTAATTTTTTAACAGCTGCGGATAAGGTCCTTGCTGTTGCCAAAGTATCTGCTCCAGCCATAGCCGGATCACTCAATAATATTGCCTGATCCGCTCCCAGGGCTATTGTTTCTCTTAATACGCTCTCCGCTGCAGGTGTATCCATAGAGAAAACAGTGATCTTTACATCCCATTTATCCTTTATCCGCAAAGCTTCTTCCAATGCATTCCGGTCTAATGGGCTGATGACCCGTGGGATTCCTATATTATCCGCCTGCCTTTGCACCACTCCAGTATCAGGATCCACCCTGCTCTCATATTTTTCCCTGGGATCGGGAACACTTTTAATACAAACGACGATCTCGAGTTTTTCCATTCCTCTCCTTCAACTCATCTCAAGGCTGACCTGGCCATCACAATTCTCATGATCTCCGACGTGCCCGCTGAAGCGATCAGACATTCCGCATCACGGTAATATCTTTGTACTGGATATTCTTTGAGATAACCATACCCTCCATAAATATCAACTGCTTTTTTAGCATCTCTTACAGCCGCTTCTGTTGTGTGGTATTTCGCTGCAGCTACGTCTGCATCACAGCGTTCCCCTTGATCCACAAGCCAAGCTGCCTTATAACATAATTGCTTGGCTATTTGCAAATCTAACCAAATATCAGAAATGAGCCACTGTATCCCTTGGAGTTTAGCAATTGGTTTTCCATACAATTCGCGCTCATTGGCATGTTTTACTGCGTCTTCAAGACAGGCATTCAAAACCCCTAGTGCCACTCCAGCCATACCAGTCCTCCCAATGTCGCTTATGGATTTGAAACCAATCCGCAAACCCTGCCCCTCTTCTCCTAACAGATTTTCTTTTGGTACATGACAATCCTCAAATATCAATTCTCCCGTGTCACAACCGTGAATCCCAAATTTCTCTTCTTTTCTGCCTTCACGAAAACCCTCCATGCCTTTTTCAACAATAAATGCGCTTATACTTTTGCTTCCTTCTCCCGTCTTTGCCATGACAACAATAGTATCGGCCACATGCGCATTCGTGATAAATACCTTACGCCCATTTAGAATATATTCATCTCCATCACGTCTGGCTTCCGTACGTATACTAGCAGGATCTGACCCCCCTGTACTTTCCGTCAAAGCCAGTGTGGCCAATCTCTCTCCACTAGCTAAAGCAGGAAGGTATTTCTTTTTTTGTTCCTCTGTACCGGCTTGGACAATTGGGTCTATACCCAAGTGAAAAATCTGTAGAAAGAAAGCGCAGGCTGCGGATATTCTTCCAACTTCTTCCAAAATTATCATCCGTGCCAGATTTCCCAAATTTGAACCTTCATATTCCTGGGGGACACATACCCCCATCCACCCTAAATCGGCCATGCCTTCAACAACATCCATCGGTGTTTTATCTTCTTTTTCCATCCACTCCACACGTGGTGCGATCTTGTTTTCAGCAAATTCTTTAGCTGATCTGCGCAATATCTCTTGCTCTTCTGTGAATGCAAATTTCATTTTTAAATCTCCTTTGTCTACTTATCTCCTATCTGTTTTATATATTCTCACCATTCTGGCCTTAGTACCTTCCAACGATCTTCAAAATATCGCATGATTTTTTCTTTAATTTTCTCTCCATCCACACGTTGGAACTCGCCATCTTGGATCAATAATTGTCCATCAACAAATACAGCACGAATATCTTTTGGGTTAGCAGAATACACCAAGTGAGAAACAACATGATCAAAGGTAATAGGCATTTCAGGGGGTAATTCAACAACAATTAGATCTGCTCTTTTACCTATTTCAATTGAACCTATGATTTCACTTAATCCAAGAACTTCAGCACCCCCATTAGTGGCCATTTTTAGATAATCTATGGCTTTAAGTTGGTTATCCTCTAATGAAGGATGAGCTGCACGTTGTATCATAATTCCCAACTTCATGACCTCAAACATATTCAAATTATTATTACTCACAACACTATCAGTGCCCAAGGCTACAGGTATTCCCGCCTCTAAATACTTTTTTACAGGGGCGGTCCCCGATTCAAGTTTCGCATTCGCTAGAGGATTATGGACAACCCGCGAACCGCTACTATGAAATAATTCTACATCCCTATCGGAAAACCAAACACAGTGATCAGCAATAACATTACGATCTAATATTCCCAAGTCAAATAAATGCTGCACCGGTGTCTTGCCATATCGCTCACGGATTATTTCGAGCTCTTGTTTATTTTCAGCAAGGTGGATTCCGAATGGTATATTCAAATCATCCGCGTAAGATTTGGCTTTTAAGATGAATTCAGGAGAGCAATTATAAGGAGAGTGTGCGCCAATCTGTGGCGTTACTAAACCATTATATTTTTCACTCTTTTCAAGTAACTGCTTGCTCTGAATAGCTAATTTCTTTAAGTCCGTAGAAAGGGGTTCTCCAAACCACTCAGAAGCTGGCATTCCTCCAGTTATACAACGCAAACCAAGCTCGCTTGCAACATCTGCTGTGATTAAAGGATCATATCTACAGCATTCTCTAACGGTAGTTGTTCCCGTACCTAACGCTTCCATGCACCCAAGATAGTTAGACCAAAGCATATCGTTTTCATTCATACTATTGATTGCTGGTGAAAGAATCTCCAACCATGGAAATAGTGTGTGATCATCATCCAACCCGCGCCACATAGATATGAATAAATGCGTATGCGAATTTATTAAACCTGGAAGTATTACACTTCGTGGATAATTTACACCAGAATCAGCTATTGGCACTTCATCACCCCTAACATCAACAATTCTTCCTTCATCGATTAAAATTGATCCATGTTTAATAAATGTATTTTTATTATCCATGGTTAATACAGCCCCACCAGATAACAAATATTTATCCATATAATATGCTTGTCCTCTTTTATGATGTTTCAGCAAATAAATATTAATTCAAAGAAATAATTTACCTATTGGACTAAAACATCAAATTAGAATTGAGTGATTTGACCAGCTATTAAGCACCAACAACACGTTCTGTTTCAGGCCTTGTCCAGAAAACAACTTTCTTTTGCAACCAAGCAAAAAACAAGTGGACGCCAATACCCATTAAAGACAAAACAATTAAAATAGCAAAAACTCCAGGCATGTCCATCTGAAAATTTCGATACATAATCACATATCCAAGCCCTGCTCGGGCACCCACGAATTCTCCAACAATTGCACCAATAACACTAAGGATTCCAGCAATGTCTAATCCAGCAAATATAAAGGGTAAAGCCATAGGCACTTCCACCATACGAAAGGTTTGCCACCTAGAAGCAGAATAACCCCTCAACATCTCAATGTACTCCGGTTGTGTTGAATGTAATCCAGCAATGGTATTTACCAAAAGAGGGAAAAAGGCAATCATAGCAGTAATAATTATCTTAGATGTATAACCAAAGCCTGCCCATATAATGATTATTGGAGCAATTGCCACCTTTGGTAATGTCTGAAAAGCTACAATATAAGGATAGAGAGTTTTTTCAACAAGCGGAAACTGGGCAACGATCGTTCCTAAAAACAAACCTGTCACAGCGCCAATAAAAAAGCCCGCAAGTGTTTCATAGAGTGTTATTCCAAAATGAAACAAAAGTCTTCTTTCAACAACAGATAAGAATAAAGCCTCTACAATCTCCGTAGGAGCTGGTAATATTATCCTTGGGATCTCTAAAATTCTAACAATTAATTCCCACCCCCCAATCACAATAATAAAAAGCAAAGGTGACAATATGGTTTCCGGTCTTTCTTTGGCAAGCTTATAAATTTTCTTTACCCACATTCCCAAGAGCAATGGTTCTCTATCAGATTTTTCTTCTTCGTCACTTTTAAAATTCTTCATTTCTTTATAGCCTCCTGGCTAGCCATTAATTCCCTTATCTCAGCCACGCTTTCATTAAATACAAAATCCCCAGACATGCCAATCTTTCTAGGCCTTGGTAAATCGACTTCTAATACTCTCAATACTGTCCCAGGGCGTTTGGTCAAAACAATCACCCTATCGGAAAGAAGGACCGATTCAGGAATACTATGAGTGATAAATAATACAGTCTTCTTTCTCTCCGACCAAATACGTAGTAATTCCATATTCATACGTTCGCGAGTCATAGCATCCAAAGCGCCAAAAGGTTCATCCATCAATAATAAAGTCGGGTCACAAATCCATGCCCTCCCAAGACCCACCCTTTGCTGCATACCTCCTGACAATTCATATGGAAATTTTTTTTCAAATCCCTCCAATCCCACAAGATCAAGGATCTCTAAAGCTCTTTCCCGATACTCACTTTCTTCTAACCCTTGAATTTCAACGGGAACCAAGACATTTTTTATAATCGTTCTCCAGGGAAGAAGGACTGGAGATTGGAATACAATTCCGATATCAGTTCTTGGCCCTGTGATTGGTGTACCCATTAACAAAGTTTCTCCCGCAGTTTTTGGTAAGATTCCTGCAAGAATTTTTAATAAAGTACTCTTTCCACAACCACTTGGCCCTACGACACTAACAAATTCACCTTCTTTGACAGAGAATGTAACATTCTCTAAAGCGTGAACATCCTCTCCTTCCTTTGTATGGTATATCTTCTTAAGATTTTTTACTTCAATTGACATATCCTCACTCCTCAAAAAGCTTATCTCTTTCTTCCAGTGCTTTTTTAAGGCCCATTTCAGCAACTTTTTTCCCAAAATCTGCCGCTTCTTCAGTTTTTAATAGTAGCGTGAATACTTCCACACCATAGGCTATTGCACTTTTCATCCCCATCGTTTCATATGAATGATTGATAGCTTTTTTATTCAACTCCATAGCTATGGGTGGAATGTTTGCTAGCTTCTTTGCAAAACTTAAAACTTCATCATGAAGATCACTTACTGGGACAACTTTATTCACCATCCCTAATCGAAGAGCTTCTTCAGCGCCAACCATATCACCAGTCAATAACAACTCTTTCGCTTTTTTCATTCCTATGACCCAAGGCATGATGAATGTTGGAGGTGATGAAACGCCGCGAATTTCGGGTTCTCCTATTTTTGCGTTTTCCGCTGCAATGGAGATATCTGAAGCTAGTACAAGGTCACATCCCCCGCCTAAAGCATACCCCTGAACAGCAGTGACTACTGGGACTCTAAGGTCCCACATTTTCATAACCACATCCCTGCCCGCTTTAGTGGCATGTTCGCGCCAATCTTGAACTGATTCCAGTGGCTCATCTCTTGGAGAGAGATCATACCCGGAAGAAAAAGCTCTACCCGCTCCGGTTAGAATTACCACCCGGATATCCTTATCATTCTCAATTTCACCAAATGCATCACCTAAACTGTGCATTAAAGGATCATTAAGGGCATTCAATTTATCTGGTCTGTTTAATGTAATAGTTACGATCGGACCTTCTTTTTTATAAAGAATATGTTGATACTTTGGCATTGATGCTCTCCTTATTATTCAATTATCCTGATTTCTCTTCGACTTTGGACAAAAATCTTTTCCGATTGACAACAAACCTCTCATGCCGGGCTTCTGCTATCTTCTCTTTATCATCCCAAGCAATCACATTAAACACATATTTGCGTTCATCAATCTCCAATAGATTACACTCACATTGAACACCGCTTCCTTTCGGTGTTGGCGCCAAGTGTTTTAATTCAAGCGAAGTACCCACAGATGTTTCATCAGAGTCAAGATATTTCTTCAAGTAATCAAATGTTACTTGTTCAATCAACCCCACCAGCGCAGGAGTTCCAAAGACTTGCGGAGTACCCGGAACAAAATGTGAAGCAAGCTTTTCTTCTGTGACGATAACCTTCATTTCATTTCTTTGACCAACAATTGGTTTTTCTATCATATCTCTACCTCAGGACTTAGGATAGGACCTCCTGCTTCACAAACCACCAATGCGTCTGCTGCTATTGCACCTTTTCTTTTTGGAAATACAACCAGTGGATTGATATCTATCTCCACAACTTCCTCTTCGAGCTCAAGAGCTAAATCAGAAAGACTTAATAAGACATCAACAATAGCTTTTTCATCAACCGCTTTTTTCCCTCTGAACCCTTTTAAAAGCTCAGCGCCATGAATCTCTTTTATCATAGCCCATGCATCTTTTTCTTCTATGGGAGCTACTCGCAGGGCTACATCCTGAAACACTTCCACAAATATTCCTCCAATACCAAATAATATAACAGGACCAAATTGAGGATCCATTTTCACACCAGCGATTACTTCTAGAGCATCCTCCAAATCCAGCATCTCTTGAACAAGTACACCATCTATCTCAGGTGGAGAAACCACCTCTTTGGCATTAAGTAGAATTTCGTTATATCCTTGAATTAATTCTTTCTCGTTCTTAATATGCAAACGAATAACATCTACATCAGTTTTATGTTGAATTTCACAAGAATTTACTTTTAAAACTACCGGATAACCAATTTTTTGAGCTATTTGTTTGGCTTCAGATATCGATTCAGCAACCTCCTCCTCGGTAATTCCAATTCCATACAGAGATAGTAGTAATTTGCTCGCGTGTTCGGATAACACAGTATTTTCCAGTAACTCGAGAGCTCTTTTTCTACGTCCATCATCCAATTGAACTGCGTGTTTACGGGTCTTTTCTGTTCTATAGTTTGCAAAATCAATTAGATGTTTTGCACTTCGTAAACTTTCTTCAGTCCCTTGAAGTGTTGGTACATTCCCTTTATCTAACACTCTTCTTAAAACAGGATGAAATCCACCTGATATATTGCTGTAGAGAATGATAGGTTTATCTAATTTCTTATAAACATTAACAACTGAATAAGCCAAATCCTCGTAAAATCCCGCCTGACTTTCTCCCAATCCCGCTTGAGCATCTTGACATACAACAACTAAATCAACCCCTTCATCATTTCCCATCTTATCCAAGCATTTAGCGTATGTTTCTTTCAGATCACCTTTGCCCCAAGCATCTAAAGGGTTTCTAATATTGCTGAAAGAAGGTAAAAACTTTCTTAACCCATCTTTTGTTTCTTTTGACAAATTCGCGAATGAAAGTCCAATTGCATCCGCAAAATCCGCTAATAATCCAACTTCACCTCCAGAAATTGCAATTGCGCCTAACTTTTTACCTTTTGGTCTCGGAGCTTTTAAAAACAACATAGCTGTCTCAAGCATTTCATCCAAATCCTGCACGCGGAGAATTCCATATTGCTTGAAAAAAGCTTCGTGAACAGCTTCTGAACCGGCGAGAGCGCCCGTATGCGCAATGACAGTTTCTTTTCCAATATCGGAACTGCCAACCTTGAGAACAATAATAGGTTTGTTGGATTCAATAGCCTGTTCTGCAACCCTCTTTAGCTTCTCTGTGTTGCGAAAGCCTTCCACAAACGCTAAGATCACATCTGTTCCATCGTCTTCGATGAAAAATTTTAGGTAATCCTCTAATGTAGTAACCGCTTCATTACCACTCGAAACAACATAACTGAAATCAAGGCCTCGACCACTATTCAGCAAAGCAATCGATACAGACCCACTTTGGCTTACGGCAGCAACACGTCCCGCATTAGAAAATTTATCCATTGGAGCACTAAAACCCATGAATTTTTCACGAAAATTAATTACTCCTAAGCAGTTTGGTCCACATACAGGCATATGGTATTTAATCGCGATTTCTTTTAGTTTTTCTTGCAGTTTTTCCCCCTCTTTACCTATCTCTGCGAATCCAGATGCAAATACAATAGCCGACCTAACCCCTGCCTGTCCAGCTTCCTGAACTATGTCAAGGACAATAGACGAAGGTACACAAATGATCGCACAATCCACTTGCCTTGGGAGGGCTGATATATTTGGAAAACATTGAACGCCATAAACTTGATTATATTTCGGATTAACTGCGTATAAAATCCCAGGGAATTCAGAATCTAATAAATTCTTTATAGTTGCTTCCCCTAAGCTACCTTTCCTTTCAGAGGCTCCTATAATTGCCACTGTTTGAGGGTTAAAAAGGTTATACATTCTGTTTTTACTCATCATATTGGCTTGAATCCTGGTTTAGTTACAAAAGGATAAGTCTATTATTCCCATCAATTATTTCTAACAATCCGGCTTCAGTATCAATAGAATAATGAGATGAAAGGGTTCTCATTGAGCACAAATAAAAAAATATGGCTCAATGAGAACCACATACTTATCCACTAGAAATCAAAATCACACTCCTCAGCCTGTTTTCTTATGGCTTCGTGGTCGAAATCATTCACCTCGTCCCAGAATGTCGGATCATCAATGATGTAGGTGGACGGTTCCATTGTATCCTCAATCAACCCAGCCTCCAACATGAAATCCTGCAGTCTAGAATATTCATCTGGTGTAGCAAAGCCCCACAAATCCGAGCCATGTAGCTCATAAGCGGGCTCAAGCGCTGCTCCAACTTGCGCTTCCAAAAGATGCATGTCATATTCCCAGGCAGTTTCCTCATCCACATCTGCAGGTTTCGTGTCTGGCCAGTTAGCCCACTGAAGTCTCACCACACAATCGTAGTTCGTCTCTGTGAATACGATGGCCATATTGATCCCCTTTACAATATCAACCACCATTTGCCTGTCATTTTCAATCGTCTTTTTTAATGTTGACAAAGCAAAGTCAGGCATTTTGGTCCAACGCTCAGATCGAAAATACCGGAATTCATGGCCTAAGTTTTCGAGCTGTGCAAGTGCAGCATTCCACAACATTACTGCATCCACATCCCCTCTATCTAAGGCATCACTTGCTTGAGGGCCGAATCCCACAGGTATCATCTCATACTCATCTTTTGAGATCCCTTCGCTGGAAAGGTACGCTTGCATAAGCGGTATTCCACCGCTTGCAAGATTGAATACGCCGATATCTTTCCCTCGGAAATCCTCGATTTGTGTGATGTCACTATCTTTGGGCACAACAAGACCCCAATCCACTACTCCCGTTTCATGAACAACCCGGAGCGGGATATCCTCTTTCACATTGGACTGGATGACGACAGAACTATTTCCTTGTACAAAATCCGAATTTCCCCCAACAACCTGTTGAACTGCATCTAATGTCCCTCCTACTCCCTCAACTGTGACATCATATCCCATATCTTCCCAATAACCTAAAGCTTGGGGCATCATCAGCCACGGGTAACTAACATTGAGGACATAGGTGCCCACCGAGATATGGACTTCTTTAAGCTCTTCCGGTTCTTTTTCTTCCTCGACTTCTGTAACTTCCACTTCAGTTTGAGAGGTTTCCCTTGGGGGTGATTCGGTCTCTGACGGACCACAAGCTCCCAACAATAGACTCACAACGGTTACAAATATCAGAATTGAAAATAATTTGTTTCGCATTGTCTCCTCCATATCTTTATTCCAATACCCTGCTTTTTCTTCGCCTACCCAAGGACTACTCTTGCAATATATACCTCCTTTTATCTAAAAAATTCAATTATTCATAAATTTACAAGTTTCCCATCCCTAATTGGGGATAAACATCGGGGTATATTTTGCTCCCTGGTTTATAAGCATATTCTTCAAAACGGGTTTCATCAATTTTTATTCCTAGTCCTGGGCCCTGTGGAATCTGTAAACAACCATCATTTATCCGATCCAAGCAAAATATTGGGTCTTTCAATAATTCATCACGGAGGGGTTGGTAAGGGCTAGAGTCATACTCCAAAAAATCACAATTTATTACGGAACCAAAATGTAGGACAGCAGCAATTCCCACCGCAGATAAACCACCAATGTGTGGATACACTTGTATATCATTTGCTTTAGCTAAAGAAGCAACCTCTATGCTTTCATATATACCCCCACATACAGTTGGGTCGGGTTGAAGAATATCAGCTGCCTGTCGCTTGATGATATTCTCAAAACCCGACAAAGAATAAACTCGCTCACCAACAGCTATGCTCACTGGGGATTCTCGGCAAAGGCGTGCCAATCCATTTAGTTTATATTGAGGAATAGGCTCCTCAAAAAAGAAAACGTTATATTCTTCCATTGCTTTAGCAAGGCGAATGGCTGTTTCAACCGAGTAAGTCCAATACCCATCTACCAATAACCTTATCCCTTCACCAACGTATTTACGTACACCAGCTACTTGCTCTATTGCCTTTTGATAGGGAGAAGCAATTCGCGTCTTCACAGCTTTAAAACCTTGGTCAAGGATATCTTGGAAAAATTCCCCATGCCACTCAGGACTTTTCTCTGGATATGTCGTTCCCGTTGCATAAAGGGGAATTTCTTCCCGACCAGACCCCCACATTTGGGATAAAGACATTTCTTTGGCTTTACCTAAAATATCCCACAAAGCTATTTCCACAGCCCCTATTACCTGGGTAGTTATACCCTCCCATCCCAACCAAGGAATGGTATAGAGTTTCATATCACGTAATCTCCCTTGAATGTCAAGAGGGTTTTTGTCCATAATTGCGCGAGAGATTACCTCATCTACGATATTTTCCACCACTTTGGGGTAGAAATGACCGTATGAAGTACTTGCTTCTCCATATCCAACCAAACCTGAATCCGTTTTAATGCGGATTAATGCAAAACTTCTAGGAATTTTCGGGTATTTTTTCATATAACCTAATGAAATTGTTTTTATACTTGAAATTTTCACATGAAAACTCCTTGTTTAAGCTGATCTATCCAGCTTTTTTTGATTCTCCCTCATCACTAAAAAAATCATTCTGAACACCAATTAAAAATTTTTCTGTATCTTCTGCAGCTGATTCAGAGTCCCGATTTTTAATGTCACGATAAATATCTAAGAGATCGTTGTAATATCTCTCCATGCGTCCAGGACCTTTTACTATGGACGCAACAATTTCATCCCATCCTGGTATGTCGCTATACCAAATAGCAATTGCCGTAATAGCACTATGTTCTACAATTGGGTTATTCACGGATTGAATCATCGATAAAAAGAATTTTTGTCCTGCTGATTTAAATAGCCTTTTTTGTCTCACACGATTCTCAATTTCGGCCAACGCTGATTGCATAAGTTCAAGATCCTTTGTCTCAGCTCTCTCGGCAGCTAACGCAGCAATTGGTGGTTCAAAAAGGATCCGGGCTTCTAAAGCCTTCATAGGACTTTTTTCAGTAGCCAGCAAACTGGCAGCTTTAAAAGCAAGCTTTTCATCAATAGAATTCGCGCGAACAAAAGTCCCAGACCCTTGTTTCATTTCAAGTATTCCTAAAACAGCTAGCGAAACAAGAGCCTCTCTTAGTGTAGAGCGGCTAATCCCCATCAGATCCGATAATTTTCTTTCAGAAGGTAATCGGTCCCCAATTTCATACTGCCCACTTTGAATTACCTCAATTATTTGCTGGATGACCTGCTCAGAAATGGCTTTCGGTGTAATTTTTTCAAAAACCATACCTCTTACCTCTGGTCATAAGGTGGTCAGACCAATTTCATAAATAATTAATAACAGATTAATTGAAATATAACAATTACAAAGTTGTTATGGATATTTACATAATATAGTAATTTATTCTTAGAAATAGGGTGCTTCTATATCTTACCAACACCAAATTGAGGATACAAATCTGGATAAACCTTACCAGGTTTATAGGTGTATTTTTCAAAAACAGACTCATCTACCGTAATTCCAAGTCCAGGCTCTTCTGGTACTGGTAGACAGCCGTTATTAATTCGCTCCAAAGAGAAGACTGGGTCTTTAAGCATCTCATCTCTGAGTGGTTGGTACGGACCAAGATCGTATTCCAAGATAGGGCTATCAATAACCGCAGCTAGGTGAAGGTTGGCGGCAATGCCTACTGATGTTAAACCACCAATATGGGGTATTACTATTTTATTGGAAGCTTTTCCCAGGGTGGCTACTTTCTGAACCTCAGAAATTCCCCCACATATTGTCGCGTCTGGTTGAAAAACATCACCAGCATTAAACCTATCAACTATGTCAAATCCCCATAATGAAAAGATCCTTTCTCCAACAGCAATCGGAACAGGTGATTCTTTACACAGTTTCTCGTACGCCCTCAATTGATATTGAGGAATTGGTTCCTCGAAGAAGTAAATATCATATGGCTCCATATCTTTTGCTATCTCGATAGCAGATTGAAGAGAATAGGACCAATAAGCATCAACCATTAATTCAATATCGGGACCAATATGTTCCCTAACATTAGCAATTTGTTCTAAATCCTTTTTATATGATTCTCCTATCCTAGTTTTTACACCTTTAAATCCATGTTCTAACGCTTTGTCGAAGAAATGTCCGTGCCATTTATCATCATCTCCAAAATACAGCGTTCCTGTTCCATATAAAGGTATCTCTGATTTCTGACATCCCCAAAGCCCCGAGACTGACGTTCCAGCTTCCTTGCCTAATATATCCCATAAAGCGATTTCTATTGCACCAACAACTTGGGTCGATAATCCCTGCCATCCAATCCAGGGGTAAAGGTACCTATTCATCTCGTTTTTACATCTCTGAATATTTAATGGATTCTCCCCCACAAGCACTCGCCTGAGGATATTATCGACAACATGTTTCACAAGCAAAGGGTACATATGACCATAAGACGAGCTGGCTTCCCCATACCCTACATAGCCTGCATCGGTCTCTATTCTAATTATCGCAAAGCTCCTAGGCATGGGCGGGTACTTCTTCTTATAACCTAGCGGGATTACATCGATATCAGTTATCTTCATTTTCAACTCTCCTAGAATCACAAATTCATTTTAAAACTCTGAAAAACAATACTGAATATTCTTTGATATAACAATATAATTATCTCATTAGTTCTAGAGGCTTTTTTTAGCCCAATAACTTCTATGAATATTCATACCTTCATCTTCTAGTATAGGCCCTGAAACATCAACAGTATGCTTTCCACTCGCAAATACATCTCTACAAGACATCATAAGAGTTTCCTCTTTTAAACTTGAAACTGAACCAATAGATACCCCAAACACAACTCTTGGGATTCTTGCCCAATAGATAGCCCCAGCGCACATAGCACATGGTTCAGTGCTTGAATAAAGCACGCTATCAGATAAAACTTCTAAATTTAAATTACGCATAGCCCAACTCGCAAGAACAAGTTCTACATGTCTAGTGTTATCACCATGGATATTTACTTTATTTTCAGCTGTCTTGACTATTTTATTTTTAACAAAAAGTATAGCTCCATATGGTTGATTACCGCGTTTTAGTGCTTTCTTGGCAATTTCATAACATTTTCTGATCATTACGATATCCGTTTCACTCACCATGCCTCCCTAAAACCATAATCTCCCAACTATTACAGTGATTAATTTTTAACGCATGCATAATCCAAATTATTTTATTTAGCTTTAAATGCGGGGGGGCGTTCTTCCATAAACGCCCTGAGTCCTTCTCCAGCGTCTTCTGTTGTTTGAATAATCTCCTTAAGTAATGACTCAAGCCTTAGCCCTTGTTCAAGAGTCATTTCTAAACCATTCCGCACAGCCTGAGTCGCCGCCCTTACGGCAAGAGGGCCATTCTTTGAAATATCTTCTGCAACTTTTAGTGCTGATTTATAAATTTCCTCCTCTGTAACTATTTTATTTATTAAACCAATACGGTAGCATTCTTCTGACTCAATAATCCTTCCCGTAATAATTAATTCGAGCGCAATACCGGGGGGTATGATTCGTGGTAACCGCTGCGTACCCCCACCTCCAGGAATAATTCCCCATTTGACTTCCGGGAACCCCAATTTTGCACTTCCAGTAGCCAATCGAATATCGCAAGCCAGGGCTAATTCCAAACCTCCACCGAGACAATAACCCTCAATTGCGGCAATCTTAGGTTTCCAAACATCCAAATTCCGAGTAATCCCAGTGAAATCAGGATGGATACTTGAATGCTCATACTTTTCCCAAAGATTATTTTGTTCCCGCCAACTTGATAGAAATTGAAGATCCATTCCTGAACTGAAATTTCCCCCACTGCCTTTAATTACCGCTACCCAAAGTTCGGGATTACTACGAAATTCCCTCCATGCTTCATTTAGGTTATCGGACATCTCTTTATTTATCGCATTTAATCGATCTGGACGGTTAAGAGTAATAACGAAAACATGCTTTATTACCTCTGTGCGTAACATTCGACGTCCTCCCAGAAATGATGCTTAAATTATTACAGTCATTCATATCTTTTTATAAATAACCGGAATCGTAGTTTTATTTGTCACATCGATTAATCCTTTAGTTGTTATTCGAAGTTCTGGAATAGTTACAAGTGATAACAATGTAATCATTCGTGTTGCATTTATTTTTGAACCACATTTTATCAATGCTTTTCTTAATTCTTCTATTTTCTTTGCGACGTATTGAGCTCCCTTATTTGACATTAGCCCACCTATGGGAAGATTGACTTCTGCTATAGGAACACCCTCCCTCACCACTATTTGTCCTCCCCCCATACCAGAAAGCCTATTAACCGCTACAGCCATGTTGTATTCTTCTGTACCTATTACAACCAAATGGTGTGCATCATGAGCAATAGTAGAGGCGAAAGCACATTTCTTATTGAACCCGAAACCGTGTACAAAGCCGAGTGTAACGTTGCCGTTGCCAGTATGCCTTTCCACAACAGCAGCTTTAATGATATCCTGACTCGTATCAATTAATACTTTTCCATCACTCACATTTAATGTTCTTTGAATATGCTTCGTTGGCGCTTGATTCTTTATCACACTAATAACATTTACACCCACTTGTGTATGTTGGCCATCTATAAATAATTCAAAATCTTCTCGGCTAACAGGCTTTTTTATATGAACTGAAGAAAACATTTCCTTAGGATAATTGAAAGTTGGTACATCTTCTATCATTTCCTTTCCTTTAACTGCTATTTTGCCTTTAGCAATTACCAACTCAATATCTAAAGAATTCATATCCGAAACAACCAATATATCAGCATATCGACCCGGAGCAATCATACCTACGTCTTTTGTTAACCCAAAATGGGTCGCTGTATTAATTGTTAGCATTTGCAAGGCTGCCATCGGTGAGATGCCATGCTCGATCGCATGTTTATAAGCAATATCCATGTGACCATCATTTACTAGATCTACACATTGGCTTCCATCAGAGACAAGCATAAAATGCCTGGAGTCAATACCGTGCTCTGTTATTGCTCGAATTTGTTCAGCAACATCTTGTAATCCTGGGCTATATCTCATCATTACTTTCACGCCTTGACGAACCCTCGCAATAGCATCGTTCTTACAAATACCCTCATGATCATCTTCTGGTCCGGCAGCTACATAGGCATGAAAAGGTGTTGTTAAATCAGGAGAGGCATAGTGCCCGCCAATAACTTTACCAGCGACCCGAGCAATAGCCATTTCATCGTGAAGTTTTTTATCATTTTCAATTACTGATTCGTAATTCATTACTTCACCAAGGCCTATTACTTGAGGCCAAGAAATGCTGTTCTTGACATCTATATCGTCAATCTCCGCCCCAGATTCCTCCAGTCCAGGAAAAGACGGAACGCAGGAAGCTATTTGTATCCATACATGGATTGGTTGTATTTGCGCCTCCTCTACCATTGCCTTTATACCGGTTATACCAAAAACGTTAGCAATCTCATGTGGATCAACAAAAATACCGGTAGTCCCGTGTACAATGATAGAGTGAACCATTTCAGTAATTGACACCATCGATGATTCTACATGGGTATGGCCATCCAATAAGCCAGGCACTAGGTATAGACCCTTAGCATCAATAACTCTAGTTTCGCCTCCTATAGTATGCCGGGCATCCTCCCCTACATAAGCAATCCGTTCATCTTTAATAGCCACATCTGAATTATCTACTATCTCACCTGATTGAACACATACCCATTTTCCATTGCGAATTACTATGTCAGCGGATTCTCTACCAAGGCATACATCAACCAACTTTCTACTTCTTTCACTGATTTCATCTATTTTTCCCATATTTCCCCACGAATAGCATCCCATCTGTAGATATATCTAACATACGCTCGGGTAAATTATGTCAAAAAAAATTTAGGACATGTCAGATATATAATCAGGAATAAACAACTTACAAAAAACCTTTGAAAATATTACAGAAGCCGAACACTTACCAAATATAATAAACCATTACTTGTTACATTCGGCTATCATGTGACCATAACAAACCAACTGAAAATTAATGGGAGGCTCCAACTTAAAAGTTAAAACCTCCCATTAAATCAATGATTAATTAAAAATCAAAGTCACATTCTAAAGCTTGTTCGCGTATCGCTTCATGGTCGAAATCATTTACTTCCTCCCAGAATGTGGGATCATTGATGAAAAAGTTAATGGGATCCTCTTTCTCTTCAATTTGACCCCATTCTAATAGGAAGTCCTGTAAGCGTGCGAACTCATCCTCAGTGGCGATACCCCATAGCTCGGAACCATGGAGTTCGTATGCGGAAATGCTTCCGTTTAGAGTGCCCATTAAGATATTCAAATCCCATTCCATGGCTGTTTCATCATCCACATCGGTGGGTTTCGTATCCGGCCAATTAGCCCAATGGATTTTGATTGCACATTCTGGATTTGCCTTTGTAAATTCAGTTGCCATGATAGTGGCTTTTACTATGTCTACAACCATTTGGCGGTCATTTTGAATCGTATTGGCAGTAGTAGCCAAAGAAAACTCTGGCATTTTAGACCAAGCTTCATCTCTAAAATATCGAAAGTCATGACCTAGATTTTCAAGTTGTTTTAAAGCTGCACCCCATAACATCACTCCTGAAACATCACCTCTATTCAAAGCTTCACTGGCTTGAGGGCCATAACCCACAGGAATTAAATTAACGTCTTTATCAGGATCAATTCCATTTTTTTCCAAATAGGCTTTAAGAAGTAACACGCCCCCACTGGCTAAATTAAATACTCCAATATCTTCGCCTTTAATATCCTCAATCGATTTAATGTCACTTTCGTCAGGCACAGCCAATCCATAATCTATAATCTTTGTTTCCATCACAACTTTTATTGGAATATCCTCTTGGACGTTGGCTTGGATGAAAGCTCCCGCTTCCCCTTGGGCAAATTCAGCATTTCCACCAACCACTTGCTGTAACGCATCGAGAGATCCCCCTACACCCTCTACATTTACCTTATATCCCATGTCTTCATAATAACCTAGAGCTTCTGCTTTAGGCATCATCAGCCAGTAATAGGAGGCATTCAAGACATATGTTCCCACAGCAATATTTACTTGTTTTAGTTCTTTTGGTTTAGCAGTCTCTGTTGGGGGTTGATCAGTAGGTTCCTCCTCTTCAGTAACTTGAATTTCACTAGTTTTAGTTGCTGGTTGTGATTCTTCTGTAGAAGGTGCAACACATGCACTTAGCAACAAAGAAGCAATAATAGTTACAACTAAACAAATATGTACCTTCTTATACATTTATGCCTCCATATAACTTATATATCTATTTGTATTCCCCATACATGCGCTTATGTCAATTTGCAATAGGTATTTTTCACCACCTCCTTCCACTATTTCAAACAGGAAATAAAATACATCCCTAAATAATTAGTCATTTCCGTTATAAACAAAATCTTCTAATAAGGTCTCTATGTGATTTCTTGCTTCACATTCACTCTGTTCAGAATCTTTTTCCTTTATAGCTTCGTATATTTTTCTATGTTGATGTACATATTTTGCAAGGCGCCCCTCCTGTTTGATAACATCATACTGTAATTCATCCCATCTCCGCCCTTTGCCTATCCATGAATTAAGTAAAAACCTAGCTACTTGTTCTATTAAAGGGTTTTTTGTCGCGCGTGCTATATATACATGAAAATCTAAGTCCAAATCGCCTAGGGGTTTATTTTCTTTCGATCTCTCCTCCATTTTAGGCAACAGAGACTGTATCGCTGCCAAATCTTGTGACTCCGCCCTTTGTGAAGCCATGTTGGCAATGTTAGGCTCTAATAATAATCTGGCTTCTAACGTTATAAATGGGTTGTAATCAGCTTGAAGAAGCTCAATAGCCTTTGTTGCAACTCTCGCACCCGTTGATGTGGATTTTACATATGTACCATCACCACGCTTAATCTCTAATACGCCTAACACAGCTAGGGTGTTTAACGCCTCTCTAAGTGATGGTCTACCTATACCAAACATCTTTGCCATATCACGTTCTGAAGGAAGCCGATCACCCTTTTCTAACTTTCCATTTTGAAGAGCACTGATTATTTGATTGACAACCAATGATGGAACATCTGAAGTTTCTATAGGTTCAAACTCTACAATTTTTGCCATAGAAAAATACTCCATAGGTAAGGTGGTATTACCAATTATACATTATATATATTTATTTCTCAACCTGATTTGACTTTGTGTTATTTAAACTTGAAAAGTGGACACCTGGTTTTGACAAGAACCCTGGAATAATTTACGATTTCTCCTCCAATTTAGAACTGGAGGGTCCAATGTCGCAGCTTCACAAACGTTTCACCGATGAACAAATCAAACTTTTATTCCAGAGCTATTGCCAGGGCCAGGTTAGCAGAGCTGACCTCCAAGAAATGATAGGGATTGGCAAGTCACGCTTCTTTGTGTTGTTGAAAGCATATCGAAGCGATCCAGATCGTTTTACAATTACCTATCAACGGAAGACACACTCCAGGATCTCACCAGCAGCAGAAACAGAGATCGAGAAAGCATTGCTGCAGGAGAAGGCCGTTGTTGAAGACCCTGACCTGCCAATCTCGGGGTATAACTACTCAGCAATGAAGGATCGATTGGAAGCAAGAGGGATTCAGGTGTCTGTGACGACCATCATAAATCGGGCTAAGAAACTTGACTGCCACAAACCACGAAAAAAGAGAAAAACTCATGATCGGGAAGTGTTAACGTCATCCATCGGCGCACTGATCCAGCATGATGCTTCCACACATAAGTGGTCCCCCTTCGCGAAGGAGAAGTGGGCTTTGATCACTTCGATTGATGACTTCAGCCGCAAGCTGCTGTACGCTGATTTCGTTCCCAGAGAGACGACCTGGGCCCATATTCAGGCGACCGAGGCCTTGAGCCAACAATATGGGCTTCCCCTGCTACGGTATTATGTTGATTCCTTGCGGGTCTTTCGTTTTGTTCAGGGCAGAGATAGTGTCTGGCGCAAACATGTGCTTGAAACCGATGATGTGGATACGCAGTGGCGCAAGGTGATGCGCCTGCTGGGCGTCGATGTTGCTACGCTCTTTCCCCTCACTAGCAAAGCTGGCGGCCGGACGTTGAAAATCGGCCACACTACCAGATCCTTGCTGAAAGAACACCAGAAAACCCAATTCGCAAGCGCTGTTCCCAGAGATCCGGACTGGACAGACAAAGAGCTGGTATTTGCAGAAGAAGACGGCTCTCCTATAGGTCCCAGAAAGCTCCAAAAGGCATTCAAAAGAGCGCTTGGTGCGGCTGGTCTTCCGGATATCCGCTTTCACGACCTGCGCCACACCGCAGCCACCCACATGCTGGCCAACGGCGTGGATGTGCTGACCGTATCAAGGAGGTTAGGCCACACCAAAGCCAGCACCACCCTGGATATCTACGGACATGCCATTCCCGGATTGCAGGAAAAAGCAGCTGCGATCATGAACGAAATCACCACTCCTGTGGCCTTACCAGATGCGTTAAGTCCACCACAGTTGCACCGGGTTGCACCGGGATTGCACCAAGATCCAAAAAGCTGAAAAATCCCGAATCAAAAAATCTCTCCCTTTTTCTAGAAATCGAATATTTTGTGCCTGAAATTGACGAAAAATACACCTAGTGTATAATAGTTTTCACCGCGCACCCGTAGCTCAACGGATAGAGCGTCTGACTTCGAATCAGCAGGTTGGGGGTTCGAATCCCTCCGGGTGCGCCTTTTCTTTTGAGCATTTGATAGGCACTTTTCTCGGGCGTTATACTGCATCATCTTTAGGATATACGTTTTCTCAACTCTGTTTGACCGGAAAACACTCGAGTGATGGGTGATAACCTTCAAGATGCATGCGGGACGATAAAAGGTTTACCTGTTGTGGGGTGATCGAGGACATCGATGGGTGTGTTATAGGCTGTTTCGATGTTATCTGGGGTCAGGACTAGATGAGGGTCTCCCACAGCATGCAAACGGCCCTCAATCAGCAAGGCCACCCGGTCCGCAGTTCCCGCCACTTGATTCAAGTCGTGCATGGCCATGACCACTCCCAAATCCTGTTCTTCCACTAATTCACGGAACAAGTTAAGGAAACTTACCTGGTAACCAAGGTCGAGGTGATTGGTCGGCTCATCGAGGAGTAAAACTTTCGTCCTTTGAGCCAGGGCCCGGGCCAACAACACCCGCTGCTGTTCTCCACCCGAGATCTCCGCCAGGCGTCTGCCCGCTAAATCCTGAACAGACGTCTGAGCCATAGCCCATTGGACGATTTCCTCATCTCTAGGATTTGCTTTCCCCAGCATGCCCAGGTACGGCGTCCTGCCCAACATCACGGTCTGCTTCACCGTAAACGCTCCCCCCAGCTGCCGGGCTTGGGGCACCACAGCTACCCGAAGGGCACGTTGACGGGGCGAAAAGGTGGTGATGTCCTGATCATCAAGAATGACCCTGCCCTTCGTAGCTTTCAAGACGCCGCTGATAACCCGGATCAAGGTGGATTTTCCCGCCCCGTTGGGACCAATCAGTCCCAAAATTTCTCCCCCTGAAACCTGAAGCGTGACATCACGCAACGCCTGCACATTCCCATAGGCAGCGGATAAGGATCTCGTCTCAAGCATAGATACGTCCTCCCGCCAGATAAGCGATCACCAGAACACCTCCTGCTTGGCCCTCCGCAAAATCCACAAGAAGAAAGGAGCGCCGAATAACGCGGTGACGATTCCCACTGGAAGGGTTTGGGGTGCCAGGATAACCCTGGCAAACAAATCCGCCACCAGCAATGTCAATCCCCCTCCAATCATGGAAAGGGGGATCAGGCGCCGGTAATCCCCTCCCCACAACATGCGGATCAAATGAGGGACGATCAAGCCGATGAACCCGATCACCCCGGAAAAAGACACTGCAGCCGCAGCTGTCAGGGAGGAAGCGATGATGACAAAGACCTTCACCCGCTCCACGGGTAACCCCAGCTGCTGGGCCTGCTCCTCGCCAAACTGGAGCACATTCAGGGAATGCCCGCTGAACAGGAGCAAGGCGAAGCCCACCACCATGTAGGGAACGGCAACGCGGACC
Organism: uncultured Anaerolineales bacterium; assembly: GCA_964481465.1. Taxonomy (GTDB): domain Bacteria; phylum Chloroflexota; class Anaerolineae; order Anaerolineales; family UBA11858; genus B10-G9. Next base: position 87,515 of record CAYZTL010000012.1, on the reverse strand, counting down.
GGGTCCCAACCGGCAACCGGCGACCCTCCCAACAAAAACGCTAAAGCATGCTGCACCTGGCGGTTTGAACGCAACATGAGAAAAGAGGTCATCGCCGTGGTAAAAGACCCGACCGCGACCCCTGCCAGGATTAACGTGGTCAAAGGGACCATCTTCCCCACTTTCGCCAAACTGTAAACCGCAATCACAGTGAGTAAAGCGCCCAAAAAGGCCCCCGCTGGGACGAGAAATTGGCCCATCCAGGGCAAAGCCATGATAAACACGGCGCCCAACCCCGCCCCGGAAGCGACCCCGATCAGATAGGGATCCGCCAGGGGGTTGCGGAATAAGCCTTGATAGGTCGCCCCGCTGCCCGCCAACGCCGCCCCTGTCAATGCGACCAGAATGGTATGGGGAAGGCGGATTTCAATCAGAATGGTCGAAAAATAAGCCGGCCCACCCTCCTCCAGACCTAACGAGAAGAGCCTGTTGATGCCTATGCGCAGCGCTGTCCCTGGGGGGATGAACACCGCCCCCAGGGCAACGCTGAACACAAAGGCCACGGTAAATAAGCAGAGCGTCAGGAGGTATGGCCTTCTCAACATAGGGATTATTTCTCAAACAACTCAGGATGGATCATCTTCGCCATTTCTTCCAAGCCTTGCACTAAGCGGGGACCCGGCAAGCTGATCAGATCGTCATCAATCGGCAGCACCCTACCTTCTTTGACCGCAGTCAGTTGCTCCCAACCCGGGCGTTCCGCAACCGCTTGCGGGGTAATCCCGTAGGCGGCATCCCCGAGGATGATGTAATCCGGGTCTCGGGCGATGATCTCCTCGGAGCTGATCTGAACGTAACTCCCTTCCATGGCATCCCCCAGGTTTTCCCCTCCCGCTTTATCGATCACATAGGAGATAAACGTACCCTTCCCAGCAGTGTATGGATTGGAAGGATCCGTGGCATCCAGTTCATAGAAGACCAAAGGTGTCTCTTCCACATCGGCTACTTTTTCCTCCACACCCGCGACCCGTTCCTGCAACGCAGAGATCAAATCCTCTGCTTCCTCCTCTTGACCCACCAGCTGGGCTAACTGCCGTAAATTCTCGTAAAGGCCCGGGAAATCCGCCGGGTTTGCCTGCCAAAAGACGGTCAAGCCTACATCACGCATGTTCTGGACCTGATCCGGGGAGATGATTTGGGCAGCAACTACCAAATCCGGCTCCAAAGAGACGATCTTCTCCAAGGGTAAGCCCTCCCAGATCATGCCCAAATCTTCAATCTCCAGCGCTTCTTCAGGATAGGTGGAATTGGATTCCCGGGCGATGATCCTCTCCCCCGCCCCTAAAGCGAAGAGGCTTTCCGTCATGGACGGAGACAGGGAGACGATCTTCTGAGCCGGTGCCTGGAGTGTGATCTCGTTCCCTAAATCATCGGTGATGACGATAGGCTTCGGTGTGGGCTCTGGAGTAGGGCTCGGTTCCTCGGTCGGCTCCTGGGTGGGAACGGCGGTCTCGATGGGCGCTTCCGTCGGTTCCACTTCAGTGGCTGTGGGCTCCAGTGTGGGAGTTGGCGCACAAGCTGTGATCACAAACAAAACAACGAACAGGACATATATCAAGTTACGAAATGGTTTTCTCATCTTTACCTCATGTCTTTGGATATAAATACGCACCCCTTAAAACAAAATTCCCTGTCTCGGACAGGGAAGCAAGATTGATTATTGTAATATCAATTCGATGTTCACACCTCCTTACCGCGAGAGCATGATGAACTCTAGCTAAGGCGGTCGACCTGGCTCTGCTCAAGATGAGCAATACAGTTGCGGGACAGCGTCTGACTTGCACAGACTTCGCCTTTCAGCCCTCCCTTCCGGGAGATAAGGCACCTCAGCTAAACTGACTTGTTAAGTTACGGATCGTTCTCGTATCTAAGGGGATTGTACATGGTTCCGCGTTCCTTGTCAAATGGAACTACCCTTCAGAACCCGTTTAGGTAGAAAATCACTAACATTAAGTGATTTTCTCCTCCATACCTACGCGCAAATAGCAGTGGAAGGCATCCGCCCACCAAAGAAATAACAATTTGCATTTCCCCCGTTCATTAAAACCCGCGAGGGAAGCCTTGAATCACGGATGAGTTGATGTCTTTCCAGTGTCCCGTGGGTGGGCTCCCCCTCGAAATGGCTTGCGCGCTTTTACCGCTTTATCTGCCTTCAAGCCATCTGATAGCGCTGTTTCAGAGAGCGGCCGGAAGTGATCAGCAGATCCACCAGCCTGTCCAACGAATACGCTCTGCAAAGGGTTTCTGGCTTGAACCTGGGCAAAGCAAGGTCGGTTCTGGGCACAGCGCAGAATTTCTTTGACAGAACCCATTTTAACCTTAAATTGGCATGCATTTTAAACCTCAGCGAATTGACCCTGCCCCATTATTAGATGAAGAATGGGCCAAAGCTGGTGGGAATTTTAGTATTTTAATCAAACCAGGGCATGATAAACTTGTCTTGTAATAACAGGTGAAGTTTGGAAAGACAAAGGGATCGCTATGCATGATCTCATCGTCGTTGGTGGGGGTGCTTCCGGATTGATGGCGGCCGGTCAGGCAGCCGCTCAAGGCGCCCATACCCTGCTTCTGGAAAAGATGGAACAGCCCGGCAGGAAATTATTATTGACCGGAAAAGGTCGCTGCAACCTGACGAATTTGGGGAACGTGCAGCAGTTTATTGAGCATTACAATCCCCAAGGGCGGTTTTTAACCCAGCTTTTTTACCGGTTTTTTCACCCACAGCTGCGAGACTTTTTTGAAAAGCTTGGCGTCCCCACCGTAGTCCAGCGCGGGGACCGGGTGTTCCCGAAAAGCGAAGACGCCCGAGAGGTGCGGGATGCCTTACTGCGCTGGTTAAGGGGGCTGGAGGTGGACCTGATCACAGAAACGCCGGTCACCCATTTGCTCATTGAGGGGGAAAAAGTCAACGGTGTGGAAACGCATCGGGGAAATTATCACGCCCAGGCGGTGATCATCGCTACCGGCGGAGCAGCTTACCCCGGGACGGGTTCGACCGGAGACGGATACCAGCTGGCCCGGGAAGCGGGACACACCATCATCCCCATCCGCCCGGCCTTAGTTCCTTTGGTCACAAAGAACGACACCGCCCGGCGGCTGCAAGGGTTAAGCTTGCGCAACGTACAGGCCAATTTGTGGGTAAATGGAGAAAAGGCGGATGACATTTTCGGAGAGATGTTGTTCACCCATTTTGGGCTCTCCGGACCCATCATCCTCACCCTCAGCCGGCAGGTTGTGGACCACCTCCGGGCAGGGAGAGACGTCGTCATCGCCATCGACCTTAAACCAGCCTTGGACCACCCTACCCTGGAGGAGCGCCTGCTGCGGGACATCCAGGCGCTGGGCCGGAAACAGTTCAGCTCCCTTTTAGAAGGCCTGCTTCCCAAGAAACTGATCCCCGTTTGCGTCGAGCAAACCGGAATTCCTTGGGATAAGAAGAATAACCAGATCAGCGCGGAGGAGCGAACCCGTTTGCGGATGTGGCTGAAAGAAGATTTTCGATTTCAGATCATCGACCACCGGTCATTCGACCAGGCGATCATCACCGCTGGCGGTGTGGACACCCACGAGGTAGATCCTCAGTCCATGGAATCCAAACGCATCCGGGGCCTTTACTTTGCCGGAGAAGTGCTCGATGTGGATGGGGATACCGGCGGGTATAATCTCCAGGCGGCGTTTTCCACTGGCTGGGCTGCCGGGCGTGCAGCGGCTTCCCAAGTCAAGAGATGAAAACGGATCCGATCCTTTCCTGATCCCCTCTCAACGCCGTTAGAAGAGCACATACCCCCACTGAAAATGCTGATAGGAGGATGTTTACGCTGCACTTACCTCGGTTTTTCGATCCGCTGTTTCCCGGCCCTGGTATTCATTAATGGTCGTTTGATAAAGGTGAATGATGCGGTCGGTGATGTTTTCCCAGCCATACTTTTTAGCAAACGCAAAGGCGTCATGGCCCATCCGGTATCGTAATGCCTTATCCTCCAACAACCCCATAATGCGTTCGGAGAGCACCTGGGGATTTTCCACAGGGACATGGTATCCGGTGACCCCATCCTCCACGAGATGGGCCAATCCTCCCACCTGGCTGGCCACTACCGGGGTACCACAGGCCATGGATTCCAGAGCCACCATGCCAAAAGACTCATAATGGGAGGGCATGACCACCACTTCCGCGGCTGAGTAATAATAGGGCAGAGAATCCTGATCCTTTTTGCCTAAAAACGTCACCAGCTGGTCTAAACCAAACTCCTTGCAGAGGGATTGCAAATACCTCATCTCCTCGCTTTCCTCCGCTGATTCTCCCCCCACTTCGCCCCCAATAATGGCCAAACAAAGCCGATCGCTTATCCCTTCATTTTTCTGGATAATGGCTAAAGCTCTCAACAGAGTCTCGATCCCTTTCAGGGGCTCAATTCTACCCACGAAGAGGAGCATGCGTTTCTTTTCAGGAACGCCGACGAACTCCTTGGCTTCGTCCGGAGGAATGGGATAAAAATGAGTTAAGTCCACGCCGGGGGGGATAACCGTGATTTTATGGGGATCGACATTGTAAAGGGAGACCAGCTGTTCTTCCTCGGTTGTGGTGGCCGCCACAATCCGGTCTGCCAATGCCATCGCCTTCAACTCGCCTTGGATCCGGTATTCTCCCTCTTTCTCCTCCGCTGATTGGGCGACCCGTTGCTTGATCTTTCCCAAAGTGTGGAACATCTGGATCATCGGGACATCCCAGGTCCGCTTTAGTGTCTCCGCAGCCACTCCCGACAACCAGTAATGACTGTGGATCAAATCATATTGAAGCGCCTTCCGAGTTGAAAAATCGAGGATATTCTGGGCATACCGGGGGACATACTCCGCCAATTTTGCTTTAGGCAGTGGATTCTCCGGTCCAGCCGGGATATGTGCTACCCGGTTGCCGTATCCCAGGTCATGCAGCACGTGAGGGACGTGCTCATCTTGGGAGCGGGTAAAGACATCCAGATGGATCCCCTCCCGCCCCAGATAGCGGGAGAGATCGCGTACATAGACGTTCATCCCCCCGGCGTCTTTTCCCCCTAATGTCGCCAAGGGACAGGTGTGGTATGAGAGCATGGCTATCCGCACAGTCATCTTCCTTTACTAAATTCGCTTTTCTATCACCCAAACCTCAGCCAACCGGGTTATCCTTGCCACGCTCGTATGATAGCTGGTATAATTTCACCCGTCAACTGGAATACGCGCCACCGTAGCTCAAGGGTAGAGCAATCGCTTCGTAAGCGATAGGTTATGGGTTCAACTCCCATCGGTGGCTTTTCATTTTTAGAAATAGAAGCATCTCATCAAAACCCAGAAGGAGTTCATGTGTCTGACAAAGCTGCTCGACTACAAGAAATCGCGGAGGAGATCCGGTCTTTCCAGGATACACCCCTCTATTCCTACCGGGAAAAACATGACTACCACCCTGTGCCGGGAGAGGGAGATCCTCAATCGCGGGTGATGCTCATCGGAGAAGCGCCTGGGAAAAAGGAAGCGGAAACAGGCAGGCCGTTCGTTGGCTCGGGGGGTAAGATATTAACGGAGCTGCTGCAATCGATCGGGTTGTCCCGGGATGATGTCTTCATCACCAACCTCCTTAAGGACCGGCCCCCTGAGAACCGGGACCCGAAAACGGAAGAAATGAAAGCCTATGCCCCTTTTTTGTGGCGTCAAATTGAAGTCATCCAACCCAAATTGATCGCCACATTAGGCCGTTTTGCCATGCACTTCATCTTGGATGCCTTCCATCACCCGAAAAAGGATCAAAAAATCAGCCAGATCCACGGGCAGCTGCTGCACGGAAAAGCAGATTATGGGGATGTCTACATGTTGCCTCTTTATCATCCCGCTGCAGTCCTCTATGACCGGAGCTTAGAACCGGTTTTGGAAGAGGATATGCAAGTACTCAAAGTCTTTTTAGAACAGGAGCCATCTCCAGAATAGGATATTGCCCAGATAAGGAAATGGAGAAATCAATGCAAAGATCCCCCGCATCCGAAATTCGGGGGGTCTATTCATTCTGAAATAAAAGAGGGTCAATTCCATCCGACATTGGAACCAGAAAACCACCTTATTCTCTACCAACCGGATGGAACGAACCTTTACCGGGATCCCTGTAACCTTTTCCAGCCATCTGCATCTAAATAATTGAAAGGAAATCCATGGAATAAGGTGAAGGGTGAGATTTATACCCAAGGTTATATCCACAGAATAACAGAGTGATATTAACACCGTTCATCTCATTCATTAGCATGATAAGAGAAAGAAAATATTTAGATGACGTTAATGGGAAGCAAATTATGGAGGAAAAATGGATAAGAAAAAATTGATTGAGAATTTAAATGAGGATTTGAGAGGGGAGTACGGGGCCATCATCCAATACATCACTTATGCCGCGCAAGCGACCGGACCCTACCGCCCCCAATTGTCAGAATTCTTCTTAGCCGAAGTTGCGGACGAGCAAATGCATGCCAATTTCTTGGCCAATAAGGTCGTCGCTTTGGGCGGTCAACCGACAACCGAACATCGCCCGGTCCCTGAAGCAAACACCAACAAGGAAATGTTGGAAGAAGTTCTCAAGGCTGAGAGACGCGCCGTGAAGGACTACTCTCAGCGCGCTGAAGAGGCGGAAGCATTTGGCGATAAAGGGCTGGTTGTGACCTTGGAGGATATGGTGCGCGATGAAATGGAGCACTCCGAAGAAACGGAACGCATTTTGCGCAACTGGCCCCTGGAGTAGATGATCGGATCCATCCAGAAAAACAGAATCTACACTGAGGGGTTTCCCTGTGGACATTGATCTAAGTGGACATTGATCTAATAGGAAAACCCGGAATACACAGATAAACAGGTGCAATCCTTTATAGATTGCACCTGTTTTCTTACACCCCGTGATTGGAGACCTAGCTGCTGATCCCTGATCTGAAGACATCTAAGGCCTGTTACTATATCTGATCCATTTCCTCAGCCCACAATGGAGAGGGATTACCGAGCGATGAAAACATGATATTCGTAAACATGGGTTCCTGCTGGGTAATTTTCTTCGGATATGCCGTCATTGAGGGGGGCGGTGAAGGTAATCTCGGTAGTCAAGATATGTTCACCCACAGCCCAATCGCTGAGGACAGTGTAGTATGCTCGACAGAAGCTCCCGCTGAACTCTCCTTCCAACACTGCAAAATCCTCTAGAGGGACATCCTCCCCGTTCAGTTCAAACGCTAACTGGATCTTGGACCAATTATCCGTGAAACTCTCTTGGTCCCCTGTACACCAGGCATAGACCCAGATCACTTTTCGGGACCGGTTGAGGGGGACCGTGTAGGTATATGTCCGTCCCGCCTGAGAAAGCTCGTCTTCAGCATAGGACTCCCGGGTTAAATCATCCAGCCACGCGGTTCCAGCGTCCAACGCAGCTTCGGATTCGGATATCGACCCCATGGACGGAGAGTATTCAGGGGTGATCCCTGCCCCCAACGGTCGATCCATGACTTCAATGGCATGCTTGAGGACAACATCCTCTCCTTCCACATACTCAGCATACATGGTTTCCTCAGTGATGGGGACATGGACATCGGGGACCACTCCCGTGCCCTCAATGATGATCTCCCCATCCATATCCTTGGTCATCCCGGTAGGCGCTTGGAAAGCATACCCTCCAGGAAGCTGATATTGGCCGCGAGCGACTTCACCATAGATGCCGTCAGAAGGATAATATCCAAAAACTCGGGTTTGCTCGAGTTGGCTCAAGGTCCAGGCGACGTCTTCGCAGGCACTCATACACCCCGGGCTGACGAGGACGCCCAGCTGGCCGTCATAGTAAAGATCGCCATCCGGTTCCGTGTAATCAGGCGGACCATAGGTTTCAAACTCTCCGGTCTTCTCACTGTAGTAGTAGGTGCGATTGAGATCAATCCGCTCCTCAACGAAGTAGCCTGCAAAGAACGAGCCCAGAGGGCTGCCTCCTGTGTTCTGGCGCATGTCGATGATCAGCGCCGGGACTTGGTTTTCGATCATCCGCTCCAGGGCGTATTCCCAGAGGCGGATGATGAGGTTGATGTCCTCGGAGAGAGATGAAATTCTGATATAACCATAGCCCCTGTCCAGAATTTCATATTCAACCGGCAGGCTGTTCCAATCAAACCCTTCAAAAACGCTGGTAGCCGAAAAAGTCTCCCGTTCTGGAATCGCGGTCAATGAAGCAGTTGTAGGCGCGGCTGCTCCAGGATTTTGGAATTGAACCTCAGCTTCCGTCCCTGCAGGTGCGCGCAGCAAGTAGCGGTACTGCTGGATCCGCAAAGAGTGTTCACTGGAGTGAGGCTTGGACCAGGGAGTGACCGCAGCGATGGCTTCGTCAATGGGCGTTTCATTCCATTCCAGGATTTCAGCGCCCCACTTCATGCCCGCTTCAGCAGCGGGTCCGCCATCCAGAACGATATGAGCGATAACCCGACCATCGTCCAACCCGGTTACGGCAAATCCGTACCCGCCTTCCGTCTCTTCCATGAACATCTGGTTCCCGATCTCGCCGATACCCATTCCGACATGCCCATCGGGAATCGACCAGCTGTAATCCCGCAGGGCAAGGTAATAGGCGACCTCGTCCTCATCTTCCTCCGCTTCTTCAAACCGGGGGGCAAATTCCTCATAGAGGGAATCCCAATCGATATCTTTGATCTCATTGAAGGGATATTCCTTGGAAACCTTCTCATGAAGAGCCTGGAAGGCTTCGGTCCAACCCATGTCTGAGTAATCATTGACGGCTACATCCCCTTCATAAAGCGTAAGGGTCGGCTGCGTCTCCTTGTAAAATTCAAACGGCTCTGCGTCTAGATTGACAAGGGTATAGCCAGCCGGGATGGTGTCTACGGGATCATCTTCAGTGAATAAAAGACCGTCTTCCCCAAAACCAGTAGGGAAAGATTGTCCCTCGTCGGGAGCCCAGACGAGGATATCGCCCCCGACGATCTCGTTCTTATTTTCCGCATCGATCCGTGCAGAGGTATAACTGCTCGACCAACCTCCCGTTTCATCTTCACCCAAAAATGGATCGTCAATGTAGTTGGCGGTCATGATGATTTGCCAGATTTGCAAGCCTTGATCCTCTTCCTTATCGTTATCGACATCATTGAAGGGATAAGTCGGTTGGGCAGGTAAATGGAGCGTGTAGGAGAAAACCTTGTCCCCATCCTCCTTTTCTTGGACTTTCACCGGCCCAAGAATCTGTGCGTCCAAAGGCTGTTCATATTCATAGTCACGCTCGACATAACCTGTCAGATCTTCGAGCATGACAAAGCGTTCGAAGAAGTAAACTTCGATCAAAAGCGCGTTTGAGACCTCTATTTGACCGCTGAGTTGAACAGGGTGTTTCAGCTCCGGTTTCGGGGTCAGCGTAGGGGTGGGAGGAAGGGAAGTGCTGGTGGGTTCCACCGCTTCTTTGGTTGAGGTAGGGGACGCTGCTCCCTGGCCGCAGGCGCTGAGCAAGACCAGGACCATCAGGAAAACTATAGAATGAGAGACTGTTTTTTTATCCATCGTTTTCTCCAGAAAGCGGGTTAGGACAGTCAAGGGGGTTGGCTAATTCTATCATACGGAAACGGTTGATGAATTGATCAAGGGCGCCAATCTCCAAAGACATGCAGTAATCCGCCGGAAAAAAGCGGCGAATGGGCCTTTTATCCCGCTTCAATAGTAAAATAGAGAAAACCATCCAGCCGTCATATGCGGTGAGGTGACCTTTGATCATCAGTCCCTTCATTCTTATCAAAATATCACTACGGCACACAAATCGAGATATTTCCAGGAGAACCTCCATGTTCAAACGCCCTCTCAGTTTTTGGATCATTCCTTTGTTTCTGCTCATCTCCTCGTGCGGGACCCCTTCCACAGATTTGATCCCCAGCCCCACAGAGGAGGATACCCCCCGCCCCCCCACCAAAACCGTCGTTTTCGAGACGGAGAAATCCCCTGACCATGCAAACGAACCCATTAAAATTTCCGGGACGATCCCTTTCACTTCCCCCTTCTTCATGAATACGTTTTCCGAGCCTTTCGTGCTCCTTGAAGACCAGGCTGGGTTCGTCAACCGGGACCGGGAGTTCGAATTTCCCTTGGAGGGGCAGGTCATCGGCCCGGTGGAGAAAATCGGTGAACAAACGTTGACCTATCACCTCATTCTCCCTGAAGCTCCTCAAGCGACATTGCTCGATCTGGACAACGACGGTGAGGAGGATAAAGGGGTGATGGTATTCGCCATCGCTTATTGGTCGAACACATGGGGGGACCCCTTTTTAGAACCCCGGGATGGGACCGGGTGGTCCAACTCTTATGCTTCTACGATTACCGATCCAGAACGGGATGACGAGATCAAAGGCGGGACCCTGGTGGTCTGGGCGCCTGATAACCAACAGGCCTTTCCCACAGGTTTTGGGGAGGACAACATGCTGTTCACGGAAGATGACCCCTCCGCGTCGATCTCCGCCGGTTACACACTGGTCGATTTGGATCAGGATCCCTTCCGATTTTATAAAGAACGCCATCCTGAGATCACCCTCACGGAAGGCGAGGTCGCGGTCAATGATTATTCCGACATGAGTTACAAAGAGGCATTCGACGCCCTCTTCGAAAAAGCATCCCGTGAATACCCCTTCACAGAATTAAAAGGGATCGACTGGGATTCGCTATACGAAAAGCATGCCCCCCAGATCGCCCAGGCTTCCAACCCCGAGGAATTCTATCAAGCCCTGCACGACTTCACGTTAGCCATTCCGGACGGCCATGTGGGAGTCGGGCCCATCAACCCGGACGTGTTTTATCCAAAATTCGGGGGCGGGTTCGGATTGGTAGTGGATGAAGTGAGCGACGGCACGATCCTCGTCACTCAAGTCCTTCCCAACTACCCGGCAGCCCAGGCGGGGATAGAAGTCGGCGCGGAAATCATCACCTGGGACGGCCAACCGGTGGCCGAAGCCCTCCAGGAAGTAGAACCGTTCTTCGGGCCCTACTCCACTGACCATCACCGACGGCGGGGGCAGCTGGTCTTCCTGCCCAGGACAGAAATTGAGAATCAAATCCAAGTCACCTATCAAAACCCCGGGCAAGAATCCGAAACCGCAACACTGGAGTCGGAAGTTGAAATCGACTCCTTATTCGCCGCCCTGGAAAGAGGGGAAAGCGATGAATTCGCCCTCCCCTTGGAAGGAGAAGTGCTGGATGATTCCGGATTGGGGTACGTCTCCATCGCCACTTTTTCGGACGACTACAATCACATGGCACGCTTGTGGGAGCATTACATAGACAGCCTTTTAGAAAACGAAATCCCGGGGTTGATCATCGATCTCCGGTTCAACAACGGTGGCAACAGTCAATTGGCGCTTGATTTTGCCGGTTACTTATTTGATGAACAGATCCTCCTCTCCCGCTCCGCATACTATAACGAAAACACCGGTCAATTCGAGTTTGAAGATCTGCCCCGCAAGATCGAACCAGGTCCTAAATATTACGACGGCAAGGTGGCGGTTTTGGTAGGGCCGGAATGCATCAGCGCTTGCGAGGGATTTGCTTATGCCCTATCTTACAATGACCGGTCCATCGTCATCGGTCACTCCCCAACAGCAGGAGCATACGGCGAAGTGGGACGAGGGCAGTACAAACTTCCGGAGGACCTTTCCCTGCAATTCCCAACCGGGAGAACGGTTACCCCGGATGGCGAGATTCTCATTGAAGGCACCGGGGTAGAACCGGATATCCTGGTTCCCAGAACCCGGGAGAGTGTCTTAGGGAGGGAAGATACGGTCCTGCAAGCGGCAGTGGATGCGCTCAGCGAGTGACTCCATTGGCTTCAATCACTCAACTCCCCAGATTGGGATGCGGAATATACAACCGATTCCTTCTCCATCCGGGCTGGGGATATCATGGTTTCCTGGGCAGCCCATGACCAATTGCACTCAGATAGCTGGTAGAAATTCAGCGCCAATTGTTGATGCAAATCAGCGCTCCTTATCAAATCGACGATGCGGGAAAATGGTGATTTCTTACCCCTGACTATCGGGACTTCATCCTCCCTCTGAAAAAACCATTCCCAATCACTTGGGATGATGAGAAAGTCAGGGGCGCAATTCCCATTCTCCACCTTCTCTCCGCTCTGAAACGTCCAACTGGGCCAGGACCATTCCAGATAACATCAAACCACTCCCCAACATACCCCGCATGGAGAGGACTTCTCCCAGGATCAACCACCCCCACAGGACTGCGAAGACGGATTCTAAACTTAAAATGATCGCTGCATGGGTGGGCCTTGCCTCTTGTTGAGCGATGATTTGCAAGGTAAACGCGATACCTATGGAAATCACCCCTCCATACAAGATCGGACCCACAGCTCCTGAAACCATCCCCCAGGTGGGTTCTTCCCACCACACGCCTGCCAAAAAACTGAGTAGAGAGGTGACCAGAGACTGCACGAAAGATAAGCGCATAGGGCCCACCCGGGAAGAAAAGTGAGCGATGAACTGAACATGTCCGGCCCAGAAAAAGGCCCCCACCAAGACATAAGCGTCACCCAGCACCATCGTGAACTGCGCTTTGACACTTAGAAAATAGAGGCCGATGACGGCTAAAACAGCGCCTGCCCAAGATTGAAGCGGAGCTCGATCCCCCCAGATCATGCCCATTAAGGGGACGATGATGACATACAATCCCGTCACAAAACCAGCTTTTCCCGCTGTGGTGAACACCAAACCAAGCTGCTGAAATGTCGCGCCGAAGAAAAGGAATAAACCCGCGATTCCCCCAATCAGTACGGTTGATTTTAAGCTCACATCATTTGCCTGGGCTCCTCGCCTCCTCAAGAAGAAGATGGGCAGCAAAGTAATAGCCCCCAATGCAAAGCGAAGCCCATTGAACGTAAAAGGACCCAGCGATCGCATGCCCATCCGTTGGGCTACAAATCCACCGCCCCAAATGATAGCCGTCAACAAAAGCATTCCGTTTGCTTTCAGTTTGGCTTGGTTCATCCATCCAACCTTTCGTCAATGGACCAGGCAATCTCCCATAGTATAACCCATGGGAGGATGAAGCGCTTGAACAAAACAAATCCCCTCCTGAAATGCAAATTGGAATAAAGGGTCAATCTATCGTATACTTAAGGCAAGGGTCAAGATATGCTAACAACCTCCTGAAGGGTGAGAGGTGAGGAGATCCGCCATGAACCTGACTGGATTACATATCCTCTTGACGTATGTATGCAATTACACCTGCGAGCACTGCTTTGTATGGGGAAGCCCAAACCAGCGGGGGACATGGACCTGGAAAAAGCTAGAAAGTTTGCTTCACCAAGCCCAGGAAGTTCCCACCATCACCAGGATTTACTTTGAAGGAGGGGAACCCTTTCTATACTACCCGTTGATGGTCCGGGGAATCCGAGAAGCGGCTGATCTGGGCTACACCGTGGGTATTCTCAGCAACGCGTATTGGGCCATGGGCGTTGAGGACGCCATCATGTGGTTAGAACCTTTCGCAGATAAGCTCCATTCCATTTCTATCAGCAGAGATCAATATCATGACGATGAAGAGATGGAGGGGTGGACTCAAAACGCAGTCCAAGCTGCGGAGCAGCTTGGGATACCCGCAGGGGTGATATCCATCGCCCAACCGGAAGATCAAAACGCGCCTGCGGTAAAAGGGGTCCTTCCAGACGGTTTTTCTGAAGTGCGGTACCGCGGTCGGGCAGCCCAGAAACTGGTAGATTATGCGTTCAATAAACAACCCTGGACAGCGTACAACTCCTGTCCTTACGAAGATCTGCGCTCTCCCTCCCGGATCCATGTCGATCCTTTGGGTTATTTACACCTTTGCCAGGGCATCACCATGGGAAACGTCAACCAGGCATCACTCGCCCAGCTGTGCAGACAATATCAAGCGGAGGATCACCCAATCGTCGGACCTTTGCTCAAAGGGGGTCCTGCTGAGTTATTTCGATTTTACAATCTACCGATAGATGGAAAGTTCGCGGATGCCTGCCACCTGTGTGATACCGCCCGCCGCCGCCTGCGGGATCGATTCCCCGAGGAACTCCGCCCCGATCAAATGTATGGCGTGGTGGGAGAAGAAAGCGCATGAATTTCCCATATAAATCAGTCTTTCCATGCCCTGACCTTTACCTACCTTCACTGAGGACCGATATATGAATGTCATTGACCAAATTCACAAACACCGCTCAATCAGGAAATATAAACCGGATCCCGTGCCTGAGGAAACGCTTCAAAAAATCCTCTCTGCGGGCATTCGGGCCTCCTCCTCGGGAAACATGCAATCCTATTCCATCATCCTCATCAAGGAGGAGGAACGCCGGAAGGACCTATATCGCGCGCTTGGGGAGCAGCCCATGGTCCTGGATGCGCCCGTTTTTGTGACCTTTTGTGCGGATTTCCACCGCATGCGGCAGTGGGCAGCCATCCGTGATGCACCGGATAACTTTGACAACTTTTTGGCTTTCATGATCGGCGCCATCGATGCCATCTTGGTCTCCCAAAACGTCGCCTTGGCCGCTGAATCAAAAGGGCTGGGAATTTGTTATCTGGGCAGCACCCTGGTCAACTGTGACCGGGTCGGAAAAACCCTTCAACTGCCTAAAAATGTGGTTCCTGTGGTTGGATTCTGCCTGGGTTACCCCGATGAAGATCCGCCATTGCGGCACCGACTGCCGTTCGACTGTCTGGTCCACGAAGGCAGATACCAGGCGTATACAGAGGAAGATATCCAGCGCATTTACCACAAAAAAGAGCAGGTGGATTGGGAGCGCTACATGAAATCTCCCCGCTTGCGTAAATTGGTCGATCAACAGGGGGTGGAGAACCTGGCTCAACTTTATACAGGGGTGAAATACACCCGGGATATCTACCAGGAGTTTTCACGGCGGATTCTGGATTATTTAGAAAGCGCGGACTTCATGAATAACGGAGACTAAGCTGTGGAAACCGGGCGATTGGGGAATATGAAGATTTGAACCTTTTTGCCTTTGGCCTTACAGGTTTGCCAGAATTACGCAGAACTGAATCTAGAGCAATAGGAAGCCCCTCATCCAGGCTGGAGAAAGCTGTCAACCCCTGTTCCCCTGGGGAAAACCTCCATCTTTCCTTCAAGGCAGATGGGGGCTTCACAGGGCAAGCTGTAAAATCAGGATTATGATCATGATCAGGAGGATGACTAAAAATATCAACCCCCCCAGCCAATATCCTACAAAGCTAACCAGCATACCCAAGGTGATGAGAATGGACATGACGTACATCGCTTTTGACATGTATTGACGACGGGGTCCAAGGGCCGCATTCCGGTATTGGTATTGGAGGATGCCATTTCCCCCTAAAATCATCACAAACGTCAATCCCAAGGCGATCGCCATAACTTGCTTTCCCTTTAAATAAGGGACATTCACGACCAGAACGCCGCATTTCCCATCCAGAGATGGGTGTGGGTAAGATTGCCTTACATAGACATTAAATAGAATGATCCTTTGATACGCTGCGTCTTCCGGGAATATCTCCCAGGTGATCGTTTTCTTTTCCCGTGGACCCAACTGTACCTCTTGTTTGATATTCCGGACCAGTGTGAGGTATCCCTCGGAGATGGTCGCTTCTACAAAAGGAGAGTTCTTTTCATTCCCGGGGTTTTTCAAGGTTAAATTGATTTCACGCGTCTCATTGGTGGTCATCAACACCGGGCAAATTAAGCGTTTTACACTTTTATCCCCATCCAAACCAAAGAGGAATAACGTTGCCTCAAAATCTGCCCATACCATACCGGCAGTTAATAATATGCCAACCAAATTGCCGATAATGACGTACACCATTCCAACAATAAAATATTTATCTTGCTTATCCATCCCAATTTACCTTCCTGAATAGAATTCAAGTACTCAAAATTCTCATAATGTCATCGCGCATCCATCTGCGCGCGGATCGCTCCCGCCCCACAAGGCCTTTGTGGCCGGATCTTTGAGGATGATTTGGCCCCTCCCAAAAACCGCCCTCCAGTAGCCGACCACAGGTTGAATTTCGTGACCCATATTCGCCAACTCAGCCATCACCGGGATGGATATCCCACGCTCTAAAGCGACTTTTCCGCCTGAAGTGCCGTCCATGATGCAGAAACGCGGTCGATCCAAAGCAGCTTGAGGGTCGAGGCCATCATCCACCAATCCGCATACCACTTGAAGATGACCTTGAGGTTGCATGAATCCCCCCATCACCCCAAAGGACGCGAAAAGCTCTTCCTGAGGAAATTCACTTCCCGTTTCACCCGTCGCAGGGATCGTGATCAAACCAGGGATGATGGTGTGGTACGGTCTTTTCCCCGGTTCTAAGGCATTGGGGTGATCGGGATCGAGGTTGAAATTATGGCCCCGGTTTTGGAGGGTAAAGCCGAACCCTTTGGGCACAATCCCTGTCCCGAAGCCCATATAATTGCTGTTAATGAAAGAGCAGGCATTCCCTTCTCCATCGACAACCGTGAGGTAAACGGTGTCGGAAGTTTGTATGGGCGTCCCACGCTTTTGATCCAGGGTGGCTTGATCAAGATCTACCAATTGTCGCCGCTGCTCGGCATACGATTTAGAAAGCAGCTGCTCTATTGGGATAGATCGATAGGTGGGATCACTCACATACCAGCTTGAATCCGCAAAAGCCAACCGCATGGCTTCGATCTGAAGGTGTAGGCGCGGGATGGAAAGGGGTTCTTGATCCCCAATATCGAAGCCCTCCAAGATATTCAACGCCAGCAGGGCTGCGATCCCTTGACCGTTGGGTGGGCACTCCCAGATATTGTATCCCCGATAATTCACAGAGATCGGCTGTTCCCAAGTCGCTTGATGGGCGGCCAAATCCTCCATCGTCAGACATCCTCCAGCCTCTCTCACCACAGAGATGATCGCCCGGGCGATTTCCCCTTCATAAAAAGCGCCCTTCCCTTTCTCAGCGACGGTTTTCAGAGTGCGGGCTAAGCCTTGATTGCGGAATATCTCCCCACTCCGGGGAGCGCGATCGCCCACCATCAACTCGTGCCCATTAGGGGCGTGTTTAAGCTGCCGTTCCGCACCCCTCTCCCAGAAAAATGCCGTCACCGGCGCAACCGGAAATCCCTTTTCCGCCAATTCCACAGCCGGCTTAAGGATGTCCTTCATCTCCAACCTTCCATGCCGTTCAACCAAGTCGCACCACCCGGAACATGCCCCTGGGACCGTGATTGTATAAGGGTGGAAAGGAGGGATGGATTCTCCGAAACCCTCCTCTCTCAAACGGGTGAGGGATAAAGCCTGGGGAGCTCGACCCGAAGCGTTCAGGGCCGTGATGTCACCGGACTCCGTATTGTAATAGATGGCAAATGCATCCCCACCAATCCCGGTTGAGGTTGGTTCTGTGACATTCAGCGCAGCAGCGGCAGCCACAGCGGCATCAGCTGCATTTCCTCCATTTCCCAAGATTTCCAGACCCGCCGCCACAGCGAGGGGTTGGCTGGTCGCCACCATCCCCTTTGTCCCCATGATTGGGGAGCGGCGGGATTGAAAGGTATATGTGGTTTGCAAAGCACCCTCCTAAATATCAACGTGCGTCTGCCCAATCCAATCAAATCTACTCTATTGTAATCGATCCCTCCATATCTCAACTAAGACCAGGTCCCAGGAAATGAGATGGTATCGAGAACCAAGCCAATATACCATAAAATCAGCCTTCCAGAGATGAATAAGACAAAAGCAGTGCAAACTGGGTTATGTTTTTTGGGGTGAGTTGCTTCACCAAGAGGGGGTACAAGCCCGAATCGAATGGTAGAATGAGGTCATTGGTTGAGCATTCATACCGCGCGTTCCAGAAGTGGATATCCAAGCGGGCGCTATCCCAGAGGAGATCAAAATGGAAGGGCTGCGAGATAAAAGAGTAGGGATTATCGGATCCGGGAATATGGCTGGGGCCATCATCCAAGCTTTGCTCAAAGCGGAGGAACTGACCCCCCAACAAATCACTGCCAGTGACCCTTCTAAAGAGCAGCGCGATTTCATCGCCTCCCAATACGGCGTAATGACCACGGCGGATAACCGGGAAGCGGCAAAAAACGCCCATATCGTCATCTTTTCCGTGAAACCTCAGGTGCTAAATGAAGTCTTGTCCGAGCTCAAAGGGTCTATCCCTTCGGGATGTCTGGTATTCTCCATCGTCGCTGGGCGGACCATCGCTTCCATCAGTAAGGGATTGGGCCATGACGCCGTCATCCGCTCCATGCCCAATACCCCGGCCCAAATTGGCCAGGGAATGACCGTGTGGACTGCTTCTACGGGTGTCAGCGAAGCGCAGCGAGAGCAAGCCCGGATCATCTTGGAAGCCATGGGTAAGGAATTATATGTGGAGCACGAGGACACGATCAACATGGCCACCGCAATCAGTGGCACAGGTCCAACGTACATATTCCTGGTCATCGAAGCTTTAGTCGATGCTGCGGTTCACCTGGGATTTTCCAGACGCGACGCGCGCAAGATCGTCTTGCAAACCGTGCTGGGATCGGTGACCTTCGCCCAGCAATCGGACCTCCACCTTGCACAGCTCCGGAATATGGTCACCTCACCTGGAGGGACAAGCGCGGAGGCGATCTACCAATTGGAGAAAGGGGGAATGAGGACCATCCTCTCCAAAGCCGTCTGGGCAGCATACCAGAAAAGTCGCCTTTTAGGAAAAGAAACCGAAGAACCCTTGGATGCCCCACTGGAACTGGAAGAGGATTGAACCCTCCCTTACCGAGAATGGGGAACAGGGATCAGGGTTAGCCATCTCACTTCTTCCTGCTGGAAGCTGCGCCGCCCCCGCTCCCGCCAAAGGTAATCGAAGCGCCCAGCAAGAAGCCGAAGTTATACCACCCGCCGTTGTTATGTACTTCATAGACATGGATGGTATCGGAAAATAAGGAAATGATGAAAGTGATGGGGGAAATCAAGCCGTGCCATAACCCTTTCCAAAATCCCGCTATTTGGCCTTCTTCATCGGGGACATTCACCATTTGATTGGGCCCCGCCGTGCAAGATACAGCAGCAAAGGAAAGGGCGATGATTGTGAAGATGAGAATGGTTTTCTTCATGAGATTGTCCTTTTCATTATATGAACGGTGCCTACATCAGAGCTAATATCCAAGTAAACCATTTATACAAGTTATACAAGCAAATTCGCCTGTGAAGAAGGGGTACCCCCCTCATCGGGCACCATGCACTGCTCCTTTTTGCCGAAAACCCGGTAACGGACCCGGGTAACCTGATCGTATACCCAATCGCGAATCCTGCCGGGAATCACGATCCCGGCATACAACACAGGCCAGGGGAAGGGAAGTTTTTTGACAATGCGTAAAAAGGTGTCCGACTTTGTATAACAGCGATGACCCTCCAAATAGACCATCATTTCAACCCCCTGCTCTGGAAGCCCCAACCACGCCAGTATCTCCTTTCCCGTCTCCGATTGGACAGGAGTGAACCTGAACACCCCCCGGGGGTCTCGCTGGGAGACGAAAAATACCCATCCAGAACATGAATTGCATACCCCGTCAAAAAGGATGACTCGTGAATCTTCCCGGATTTTCTGCGGCGCTTCCATGACGCTCCCTTCTCAATTAATCACACCGGTTCAGCCAGCAGCCTTCCCCCTTTATCAAGTATAATATCAACACTATGAGAAGAGAAAACAATCTGGTCATTGGCATCGCTGGCGGGACAGGTTCGGGGAAGACGACGATCGCCAATTTCATTTTGGAAAGGGTAGGTCCGGATAAGATCTGTTTTTTGCCCCATGACGCATATTACAAAGACCTCAGCCACCTGCCCCGGGAGGAACGGGACCGGATTAACTTCGATCACCCCTCATCTCTGGAAACAAACCTGCTCATCAAACACATTAAGGATCTCAAAGCTGGGAAAGTGATCCAACTGCCCAGCTATGATTTCAGAACCCATACCCGGATTGAAGAGACCACCCCGATTGAACCGCAGCCCATCATCCTTATCGAGGGGATTCTCATTTTCGCTGAACCGGAATTGAGGAAATTATTCGATGTCCGCATCTTCGTGGACACCGATGCCGACATCCGCTTCATCCGCCGGCTGCAAAGAGACATTAATGAGCGCGGCCGAACCACTCAATCCGTGATCCAGCAGTATTTGGATACCGTGCGCCCTATGCACCTAGAATTTGTGGAACCGTCCAAACGCTATGCAAGTCTCATCATCCCTGAAGGGGGATACAACACGGTCGCCTTGGACATGATCGTTGCCCGTATTGAATCTATGTTAGAGGAGATATCCCAATGAACACATTCACTGCCATCGATTCGTATCTGGAGAAGCATCTTGACCAAAGCCTCTCTGAACTGAAGAAGTTTGCAGCCCAACCCAGTGTCGCTGCCCAGGACTGGGGAATGGACGAAGCGGCTCATCTGGTCGCTTTGATGCTCGAAGGACGAAAATTCGAGGTGGAGATCAAGGAAACAGAAGGGTTCCCCGTCGTGCTTGGTGAGAGAAAGGGCCGGAGTGATAAGACTTTGCTGATTTATAACCATTATGATGTCCAACCTCCCGAACCCCTTGAATTATGGGATTCCCCGCCTTTTGAACCCGAAGAGCGGGATGGGAAATTATATGGACGGGGTATCAGCGACGACAAGGGACATCTGGTCAGCCGTTTATTTGCCATCGATGCCCTTTTGGAAGAGTTTGGAGAGCTGCCCTGCAACATCAAGTTCATCGTGGAAGGCGAAGAGGAAATTGGCAGCGTCCACCTCCCTGATTTCATCAAGGAGCATAAGGATCAACTCGCTGCAGACGCCTGTATCTGGGAGTTTGGCGGGGTGGATTACCGGGATGTCCCCCTCCTCTATTTAGGTTTACGGGGCATTTGTTACGTGGAGCTTTCCGTCCAGACAGCTAGCCAGGATGTGCATTCTGGTACCGGCGGTTCGATCTTCCCCAATGCAGCCTGGCGGCTCACCTGGGCCCTAGCCAGCCTAAAAGATGAGAACGAAAATATCCAACTACCCGGATTTTACGATCCCATCCTTCCTCCCACCAAGAGGGACCGGGAGTTGATGGCAGCTTTGCCTCCCATCATTGATGAGTACAAAGAACGCTACGGCGTGGATCATTTCCTGAGGGGCATCACGGATGAAACGGATCTGCGGATGACCACGGTCTTTGAACCCACCTGTACCATCTGCGGTTTGACCTCCGGCTACCAGGGGAAAGGATCGAAAACGGTCTTACCCGCCCGGGCTTCCGCCAAGGTCGATTTCCGCCTGGTGCCGGATCAAACCCCTCCCCAAGTGCTGGAACAGTTGCGAACTCATCTGGACGCCAGGGGATTTGAGGACATAGAGATCGAATTCTTGGGCGGCGGTCCCCCCGCCCGGACGGATCCTGACCATCCCTTCGTGGACCTGGTCGTGGAAGCCTCAAAAGGGATATACCACTCGCCTATGGAACTGGTGCCCATGGTGGGGGGGTCAGGTCCCAACCACGCCTTTGTCCATACCCTGGGTTTGCCGGTGGTCACCGCGGGGATGAGTTACCCCGGCACCAATGCTCATGCACCCAATGAAAACGTGCGCATTGATCTGTTTTTGAAACATGCCAAACATATCACCCGCGTCATCACCTCCTTCGCAGAAATGGAAAACCCGTCTTAGCCAAATAGGGAAAGGGACGTCTGCCCTTCAATGATCCCCAGCTGACAAGGGGAAAGGGAGAAGGGAGCCGTTCGCGCAGGTTGGGTGAGTCCCATCCTGTGAATCTTTTTCCGATTACTACGTAAGCCGTCAAGCATATGAGAAGATTGAAGAAAACCGATGATTGAAGACACGAAAACCATCATCATTGCCCTTGACCTGGAAACGACGGGGTTGGATTCCAGAGAGGATGCCATTATCGAAATCGGAGCGGTTAAGTTCGACAATTCCGGCATCCTCGATGAATTCCAGACGTTGATTAACCCAGGACGACCGGTTCCACCGGCGATCACCGATCTCACGGGGATCACCTCAGCTATGGTCCGGGGCGCTCCTCCCATCGAAGAGGTGATTGACGATTTGGAAAGTTTCGTCGGGTCTCACCCCATTCTGGGCCACAACATCACCTTTGACTTATCGTTCCTCAGAAATCACAACCTTTTCTACGACAACCAGGCGATCGATACCTATGAAATCGCCGCAGTCGTTCTCCCCTCCGCAGGTCGATACAACCTGGAAGCTCTGGGACAAGCCTTTCAAATCCCCCGGCGCGCGACCCACCGCGCTTTGGATGACGCCCGGGTCACATATGGCGTGTTTAAGAAGCTGTATACAAAGGTCGCCCAGCTCCCTCTCCCTATTCTCCGAGAGATCGTCCGTCTTGGAAAAGGGTTAAAATGGAATGGAAATTGGGCCTTTCAACGCGCACTCCAGTATCGGACAAGTCAAGAACAGGGCAAAACAAACCCCAAGACGAGGTCTCTTAAATATCAAAATCCCCTTTACGAAACGGCCCCACCGGAAGAAGTCAAACCCCTTGACCCTGCAGAACCACCCCAAGAGTTGGACACCTTGGAGGTCACCGCCATCCTCCAACCCGGAGGTCCTTTTTTCGATAATTTCCCTGAATATGAACACCGGCCGGAACAGGTGGAAATGCTTCGAGCCACTGCCCAAACCATCTCCGAAGGCAGGCACCTGCTCATAGAAGCGGGGACAGGTATCGGCAAATCCCTTGCTTACCTGATCCCTTCTGCCCTGTGGGCGATCGAAAACCAGCGCCGGGTGATCATCTCCACCAACACCATCAACTTGCAGGATCAACTGATCTCCAAAGATATCCCCGATTTGCAATCCGCCCTCAATCTGGACCTGCGAGCCACAGTCTTAAAGGGTCGAGCGAATTACCTCTGCCCTCACCACCTTGAGATTCTCAGAAAGGGGGGTCCCAAGAACACCGTGGAAATGCGGGTGCTCGCCAAAATTTTGGTGTGGCTGGAGGACAGCCTGACTGGAGACCGCGGGGAAATCAACCTCAATGGACCCAGGGAAGAGCGCATCTGGCACCGCTTATCGGCGGACAACGAGGACTGCGCCACAGAAAACTGCCTGAAGAGGACAGGGGGCCGCTGCCCATTCTATCGAGCCCGGCAAGCGGCACACACATCCCACCTGATCATCGTCAACCACGCTTTGCTGCTCGCTGATGTGGCCACAGGAAATCGCATCTTACCAGAATACGACACGCTCATCGTCGACGAAGCCCATCACCTGGAATCTGCGACCACAAACGCCCTCAGTTTCCATGCCTCCCAGGCCAATGTCCGCCGCGCTTTGAACGCGTTGGGAGACGAAAGAAGGGGCGTTTTGGGCTGGTTGATGTCTTACGGAGAAAATGTATTGACGCCATCCGATTACGGCTCTCTGCAAGCCCTCATCCAAACGATCACCAACAAAACCTTTAAAGTGCAGAGTCGAATGGATGAGTTTTTCCAAGCGGTGGATACCTTTCTCGAGCATCAGCGAGGTGGGGAACCCATCGGTCGGTACACCCACCAGGAGCGAATCATCCCCTCTACGAGAACCCAACCCGATTGGACCAATGTGGAAATCGCCTGGGAAGGGTGCCGGAACTCCCTAAACGGTTTGCTAGAAAGCCTACAGCAGTTGTGGGACGGCATCCGAGAGATGATCCACCGCGCCCCTGAAGATGAAGCGCAGATCGAATCCATGCTGGGGGACATGCGGGAATTGTATGGGGGGTTATATGAGCTCTTTGAAAACCTCGATGCCCTGGTCTTTGACCCGAATCCGGATATGATCTATTGGGTGGAGGTGACGCCGGACCAGAGATACATCTCCGTCCAAGCTGCCCCCCTTCACATCGGGGATTTGATGGAAAAGCACATCTGGTATGAAAAGAGGGCGGTCGTCCTCACCTCTGCCACGTTGACCACCACCGGGAACTTCGACTACATCCGCAACCGCTTAAAGGCAATCGATGCGGAGGAAATCACCCTTGGTTCACCGTTCGATTATCAGACCGCTGCCCTGATGTATCTGGTGAACGACATCCCAGAACCGACTGACTACCGCGGACATCAAGCCGCCTTGAATCGGGGATTGATCCCGCTCTGCAAGGAAACCGGAGGCAGAACCCTGGTCTTGTTTACCTCCTATGCTCAGCTGCACAACACCGCAGAAGCGATCACTTCCCCTCTCGCCCAAGAAGGGATCATCGTCTACGAACAGGGCAGCGGTCCTTCCCCGCATACGCTTTTAAAAAATTTCCGTGAATCCGACCAGGCGGTATTGTTGGGCACCCGAGCCTTTTGGGAGGGGGTGGACATCCCCGGTCAGGACTTATCCGTCCTGGTTATCGCTAAACTTCCCTTCGATGTGCCTTCTGACCCCATCGTCGCCGCCCGGTCAGAGACCTACCAGGATCCCTTCAGCGAGTATATGCTCCCCGAAGCGATCTTGGGTTTCCGGCAGGGTTTCGGCCGTTTGATCCGCTCCAAACAGGACCTAGGGATCGTCGTGATCATGGACCGCCGGGTGTTGACGAAAACTTACGGGCCGCTGTTCTTAAAATCCCTCCCCCCCTGCACCATTCAAGAAGGACCCCTGCGGAATGTGCCTGCCGTGGCTGCTCGCTGGTTAAATATCTAAAGATTCCAAAATCTCTTGTAATCCGCTCCATGATTTGATATATTGACATTACAGATCGACCCAATAGTCAATTACCAACTATTTTCAGGCTCTCTCTAAACGTATTATTCCATCTTGAAATCGTCCTTCAGCTGGCCAGATAAAGAAGGATGAAAGCATAAACCTATGCTGAGGAGGGAAATATGGTTCAATACCGAGAGACAATCTGGTGTGATGGTTGCGGAGTCGAGATCCTCTGGACTCCTTTAATAGAGAAAGGCCTTCAATACTGTTGTCTGGATTGCCAGCAAGGTTTTGGGTGTGATTGCGGAGAAATCCTTGAAGAAGAATACAGGGAGAAGGGATCCCAATCCCAAACCTCGACTCCCCAACTGCATTAATATCCCCCACCACAAAAAACAGAGGCTGGAGAGCAGCTGCTCTCCAGCCTCCCATGATTTCATATCCGGGTAACGAGGATTATAAACAGCGCTGAGGGATCAGGCTTCCCCTGCGGGTACTTCTTCCTCCTCTCCTTCAGTTTCTTCATCCGTCTCCGCTGTCCCTTCTTCTTTGTCCTCACTTTCTACTTCCGTCACTGCTGGTTCCGCTTCACCTTCTTCCGCTGCAGACATTTCCGCCCCCTCTACCTCCTCTTCTTCTGAAGCTTCTTCCGCAACGGCATCGGATTCTTCGACTTCCTCGGTTTCGGTTTCTTCTCCAGCGGCATCGATTTCTTCCTCTTCTGCAGCTTCTTTTGCATCGGTATCAGCTTCATCTGCCGCGGCATCGGGTTCTTCGACCTCCTCCGCTTCGGTCCCTTCTGCAGTCGCTTCAGCTTCTTCCCCCCCAGCTACTGCTGCTTCTATCGCGGCATCGGGTTCTTCGACCTCCTCCGCTTCGGTCCCTTCTGCAGTCGCTTCAGCTTCTTCCTCTTCTGTAGTTTCTTCCGCAACGGCATCAGCTTCCCCCCCTTTTTCTACAGCCCCTTCCACTTCAGGCTCCTCAACCTCAGCCTGCACTTCTTCTTCATCTGTGCTGAGTTCTGCTTCCTGCCCTTCCTCCATCTCTTCCAAGAGTTCTTGGTCTAAATCGGATACCGTGTCCGCATCCTCCTCATCCATCATCCACGCCAACTGATCATCTACCGGCACCCGGCGCATGCTCAGGGAAACGCGTTCCCGCTCGGGTTCAATGCTCAAGATGCGTACCAAGACATTGTCTCCCTCCTGGACGACGCTCTCCGGATCCCCCATATTCGCGTACCCAATTTCACTGACATGGACCAACCCTTGAAGACCCTCGGGTAATTCAACAAACGCTCCGAAATCCAAAACGGAGACGACTTTCCCTTCTACCAAGTCACCGACATCGTATTTTTCTTCCAGTTTTTCCCAAGGATTGGGTAATAAAGCTTTCCTGCTCAGGCTAACCCTCTCCCGCTCCACGTCCACGTCCACTACCTTCACATCAATTTGGTCCCCTACGCTGAAGTGTTTGGATGGGTCATAGACCCGGTCCCAGGCAATCTCAGATTTATGCACCAAGCCGTCTACGCCATCCAAATCAACGAATACGCCGAAATCGACCACATTGACCACACGGCTGTTGATCACATCCCCTACCTCAAGCTCTTTGAGACGCTTTTCGCGCTTTTCCTTTTGCGCCACTCGAGCTGAAAAAACCAGCCGGCGCTGCTTGCGGTTGACTTCAATCACCTTCAGGGGGATGGTATCCCCGATCATCTTTGCCTTAACTTCGCTGGCTTTTTGGTTGCTCGAGCCTCGCCTTAGGGAGGGAATATGGGAATTGGGTACAAATCCCCGTAAGTTTTCAAATTCAACCAGCAAGCCCCCTTTGTTCTGATCGATGATGAGCAGCTCCAATAGTTTATCCTCTTCCATGAAACGCTTGGCCTTGACCCAACTTTCATAGGCGATCCCGCGACTCAATGAGACCAGCAGGTCGTCATCACCTATGGGACTGCGGATGACACTCACAAATACCTCATCACCCACGTCTAAATCGCCAATGACCTCTTCGTCGACCTTATCCAAATCCTGACTGGTGACGATGGCGTCCCTTTTCAAACCCACATCCAGTAAGATGGAATTGTCGCCAATATCTAGAATGACACCCTTGAGTATTTCCCCCCTTTGGGGTCGATCATAATCATAATTATCGACAAAATCTTGGAACCAATCTGGCTTTTCTGGGGACTCTTGCGCTCCTTTCGCTTTTGTCTCCTTCTCCTTCTCCGTCGTTCCTGTCTCCATAAAAAATTCGTACTCTCCTCCAAAAATTGGTACCTGCGCGAAAAGTATGGCAGGCTTGATAAATTATTAACAATAAGATTGCTGCCAACCAAAACGGGAGGCAGCAAAGTTAGCTAATAACCATTATTAATAAAACGTATCCTAAGCCTCGCATGTTCAGTCAAATTATCACAAACTTTATTCCTTTTGTCAAATCCAATCCGCTTAATTCGGCAGGAACGCATACCCGACACCCCAGCGGTTGACAATGAATTCTGGATCTTCGGGATCCTGTTCGATTTTTTCCCTTAATCTGCTAATGTGCACGAAGAGACCCCGGCGAGACCCTTTGTCAGGTGCATCCCAGACATGTTCAATGAGCTGCTGATAGGGAAGGACCTGCCGCCGGTGTTGGGTCATATAGGTCAATATCTTGTATTCTAAAGGGGTAAGGTCAACCGGGTCCCCGTGCAACCAAACCCGTCGGGTTTCAAAGTTGATCCTCAATCCCCGACTTTCGAATATTTCCGTTTTCGAATCCGCATCCCCTTCTCCAGACCTGCGCAGCAAAGCTTTAACACGAACCAGGACCTCATCCACCAAAAATGGTTTGGTCAGATAATCATCTACGCCCGCTTCAAAGGCTTCAATTAGGTTTTCCGGATTCGTCTTCGAGGTAAGCATGAAAATAGGCCTGGTGGTCCATCGCCGAATATACTTGCTGACCCTTAATCCATTCATCCCAGGCAGATCCCATTCCAAAATGATCAAATCCGGGGTCGATGCCTGTACGATATCCACCACAGATGGACCATCAGAAGCAACGCGGACCTTGTGCCCTTCCTCGCGGAGGACAAATGACAAAAGATGGAGGGACTCCGGGTCTGATTCCGCGATGAGGATATCCCCGGTTGTCGCTTCTTCCGGGGATGAATCCGCTCTCCTGATGCGAAATGATCGTTGAAGAGGCATCAACGGCAAGGTGAAAGAGACCTTTACCCGCTCAGGATGATCCGGCTCATCCACCCACATTTCTCCCCCGTGTGTTTGGATAATTTCCTTACTCATCCACAGTCGGTCTTCAAATGGATTCTGTTGGAGTTCTCCGCCAGGTTCGGAAACAAATCCCTGATTCTCTCCAGCATCCCCTTCCCCGACAATGGATATTTCCACCCCGTTCCCCTTGAAAATCGCCCCGATGCTTATTTCCGAACCTGGGGGGGATCCTCCCGCCACATAGCGAATGACATCTCGAAAAACGTCATTCACCCTCTGAGGATCAACGCGCACAGGGGGCAAATCCCCTTCCAAATCGAGTTGAAATTCGAGGTCAGGGTATTGAGCGGACTGCCTGCTGGTCAAATCATAGACAAGATCCTCCAAGGGTACCTTCTCAGGATAGATGACCAACCCTTCATCTTGAAATCTGAGGATCTCCATGGTCTGTTCTACCTGCCCGGTGACCTCATTCAACTCGGTAAGCAGGGTTTTAAAAACATCGCCAACCATCTCGGTATCCCAATGAAGGTATTGTTCAGATAACGCTCTCAGTTGCCCCTGGATGGATGCCAAGGTTTTCCGGGACTCTTTGATCAATCCCGTGGCATAAACCGCCGTCTGGTTCGCCCGGTCCACGCGCTGAGTCCCCTTGTTAACCACCCCTCCCCAACCTACCCCTTGACCCCCCTCATCTTGCCAAGGAAAAAGGGAAAGCTGGATGTGCCGATGGGGGTCGCCTTCCAGCTCCAAATTCACATGGGAAACCTTCGGGAGGGAGCGGTGAGCTGCATACAAGGCTTTGCGAATCACTTCAGGTGTTTGCGCCTTGGCCGAAAGGGCGTTAAAAAATATGTGGTAAGATTTACCCACCCATTGGGCAGCTTCCATGGGTAAAAAGGATCGGATGGTTTTGTTCATCTTCACGATTTGGCCCTGATTTGAGACGAAAAAGAGCCCGACAGGCAAGTCTTCCAACCCTTGATCCCATCGGGGGCGCTCACCAGGGGAGGACGGAGGGGTTTTTTGAGAAATTTGTCCTTCGTTTTCCATACAAGCATTCTAGCACGCCCAAAATGACCCGTCAATGTAATCATTTTGAAAGTTTTGATAAAATATTTACATTATTTTGTAACAATTGCGCGGTATACTGTGCAGGAGTTGGAAGGAGGTTGTGGCCAGACAAAATGACTGGCAACTTCGCGAAGTTAAATAATTTAGCCACAAATCAGAAAGGGTGAGATAGGATACGCCTCGCCCTTTCTGTTTGAGTGCCAGAAAGAAAGGATGTGAGAAGATTGGCAGTAAAAGTTGAACTCCGACCGAATGAATCGCAAAAGCAGTTGATGAAGCGTTTTCGCAAAAAAGTCGCCCGGAGCGGAGTGCTGAGCACGGTGCGCCGCAAGCGGTGGTTTGTGTCCAAAAGCGAATTGCGCAGAATTCAGCGCAAGAAAGCGATCCGGCGTCGAAAGCGTCGTCTTTCAAAGAAGCGGCGTCAAAAGAGTCAGCGCCGTCGCCGTTATCAGTATTAGGCTAGACCGATGGCCTTGTTTCCATCAGGGACTGATAGCAACTGTGTTTTATTCTGATTCCCAGGATGAATCGTCGACATGATCAAGGGGTAACATGGCCAAAAAAGAAGAAAAGGTGCGCATGGAGGGCACGGTAGTAAAAGCGTTGCCGGGGACCCAATTCAAGGTTGAATTGGACAACGGCCACGAAATTTTAGCCTATCTTGCCGGCAAAATGCGCAAACACTATATTCGCGTTTTGCTCGGAGACCGAGTGACGGTGGAGATGTCTCCCTATGACTTGTCTCGAGGGCGGATTGTATACCGGCATAAGAAGCAAAGACCCACCCAAGACCAGGATGAGTAGGTTGATATCAACCCACATGATGGGGGCTGGTAAGCACAGAGACCCTCCGGAAAAGAGACGAACCTGATCCGGGCCGGTCTTGATCGCTTAACCACTCCCCTGTTTTGATTTTGGCTATTTGTTGATTGGCATCCGTCATCCAATATCCACGAATACAGCACCCTAAAAAATACATGAGTAAAAAAACAGATCCCAACATTGTATCTGATGAAAAAAAACAATCGAAACCCATCAAAGAGCTCATTGAATTAGGACATTCGCAGGGATATGTAACTTTCTCAAACATCCTCAATTACTTTCCAGAAGCAAAAAAAGACGTCTCCAGCCTCGAGAAAGCCTTTACCACATTGTTGGAAGAGGACATTCCTTACCTTGAGGAAAGCGCTGAAGAGGAAATCGAATCTATATTTGGAGATGACGGGGGCAATGGCAAGCTGGAGGAGGATGAGGACCTCCTTGAGGACGACGACAACAGACTCAGTCAAATAGACACCAACGATCTCATCGAACTCTATTTTAAAGAAGCGGCAAGCATCCCCTTGCTCTCCAAAGAGGAGGAGAGAGAGCTTTCCAAACGCATAGAAAGAGGACGGCTCGCCCGCAAGGAGTTAGCGCGGGGAAACGTGTCTGAGGAACGCAGGCGCGAACTCCACGAAATGATCGAAGACGAATGGGCTGCTCTTGACCATCTCATCACCGCCAATTCCAGGTTGGTGATCAGCGTGGCCAAAAAATATATGGGACGGGGGGTGCCCTTCTTGGACCTCATCCAAGAGGGAAATATCGGTTTGATGCGCGCTGCGAAAAAATTCGATTACCTCCGGGGATATAAATTCAGCACCTACGCAACCTGGTGGATTCGCCAAGCGGTGACCCGAGCCATCGCCGACCAAGGGAGGACCATTCGCGTTCCCGTCCATATGGGCGACAAGATATCCAAGATGTTCCGCATGCAAAACGACCTTAAACAATCCCTGGAACGGGATCCCACGATTGATGAGTTGGCTGACGCCCTCGATGAAGATCCCGAAAAGGTGCAGTACATGATGAAAGTCGCCCGTCGACCCCTGTCCCTGGAAATGCCCACCACAAAAGAGGGAGATGCGGTTTTGGGCGACTTCGTAGAAGATCACGAAACGCCATTGCCGGACGAGACGGCCACAAAACACCTCCTCAAAGAGCATTTGGAAGAGGTCATGGAAGCCCTTCCTTCCCGGGAAGTCCGAATTCTTCGCTTGCGTTATGGCGTTCCGGACGGAAAGAGCCACACACTCCAAGAGGTCGGACAAAAGGTGGGAGTCTCCCGAGAACGTGTCCGCCAAATTGAAGCCCAAGCGCTGCGCCGCTTGCGTCAACCCCGCATCCAACGGATTTTAAGGGACTATATTGAAAGACAAAAACATAACTAAGCATTTCTGTGTTAAAATACTTATTTGGTTGATGACATAGAGAGCTTGGTTTCGATCGAATAGCGGTGGAGGACGGGATGACGGCAGACAAGAAGCAGTATTCGAAAGGGGATTGGGTATTTCATCTCTATCACGGAGTCGGAGAAGTCCAAGGTATTGAAGAAAAAGTGCTGGGAGGCGAAAGCGAAACATATTACAAAGTCAAGGCTCGCAACGGGGTTTATTGGATTCCCGTCGAAGAAGCGGAAAGTGAGAGAATCCGGCCCGTATCCTCGAATAAGGAATTGAAAAAAGCCCTTGACGTTTTGAAATCACCACCGGAGGAGATGGCGGATAAGCACACCACCCGAAAAAGCCGCATCACCCAGGTGACAAAAGAGGGCGATTTGGAAGGCTTTTGCGCTCTCCTGCGAGACCTACAAGCGAAGAGAATCAAGGACAAACTAAACACCACGGAACAAAGAGCGCATCGCAAGTTGAAGAAGAAAATCGCTTCTGAATGGGCCGCTACGAAAGACATTTCGGTCCGGGAAGCGACCAAAAAGCTCAATAAGATATTACGCGATATCTCACCTGAAGAGGAAGAAGAAAGCTGATCTCAGCGGGTGATTATCAGTAGAAGAAGGAGATTATTGACCATGGGTAAATATAAGTTAAAAACACATCAAGCGACGAAAAAACGTTTCCGAAAGACAGGAAGCGGGAAGATCTTACGGACAAAAGGTCACCAAGGACACCTGCGCCGACGCAAATCAGATCGGGCAAAACGTCAGATGAAAAAGATGCATGAGGTTGAATCCTCCAGTTTGAAAAAGAGGATTAAACGTCTCGCTCCCAATTTATGACAGGGACGATTTGTCCCCTGAAAATCCGTTTCACGATCGTGAAACGGATTTTCATTTAATCACGGAGGCCAGCAACCTTTCAGACATCCACAGCGGGAACGATCATAGAGGGTTTCCCCTTTTCAGAACCGAAATGTCAACTTTGTAGAATATAACGATACTCCCCCCGGATCCCTATCCTTTTCGGTTACAATACACCCTAAGCTTCGCAAATCATGAAAGGAGAGAACTATGGCGGGGATTGTTTGTGCCATTCGTGGTGGACCGTTGAGCAAATCTACCATCGAGAAATCGATCGAATTAGCCAGAGAAAGTGGGGAGACGATCTACTTCCTGTATGTGGTGAATCTCGACTTTCTGACCCATTCCAGCAGCAGCCGGACAGAGCATATCTCCCTGGAAATGCGGGAGATGGGCGAATTCATCCTCCTCGATGCGCAGGAGAAAGCCCAGAAACAAGGGGTGAACGCGGAAGGGATCATTCGGGATGGGATCGTCATCGAGGAAATCATCGCCTATTGCGCTGAAAAACAACCCGATTACATTGTCCTCGGTCGTCCGGAAACGGAAAGAGAAAACAACCTCTTGACGCGGGAGAGACTGGATGAGGTCATATCGCGCATCAATGAAGTGACGGACGCTGAGGTCGTCATCTCTTCTCCCTGATAGACCAAATTTGGAGCGTTGATGAAAAAACACCATCCCCTGCTGTGCTGCCTAATCCTCCTTTTTGGGATCGGCGCGCTCTTCGTCACCCAAAGGGCTGCTGCTCAACCCCCAATGGCTTCCGGGTGGAAAGCCCTCTCGTCGATTACGATTTCGGGAAAAGTGGTCAACACTCAGGAAATAGGGATTAATGAGGTTGAAATCCAAGTCTACCGGGACCAGTCCCCTCTCCCTTTCCTGGCAAACGGAGAAAAGCAGACCACGATATTCACCAACCAGGACGGCAGCTTTTTAGGAAAGATCGCTGAACCCCTTAATGTCAGCCAAAGCCTTGAACTGACTTTGCGCGCTTCAAAACAAGGATTTGAGGGGGAATCGATCCTCCTCCATGCCCAGGATCTCGCCTGCCAGGGGGGGACTTGTTTTTTGGATCAAGGGAAAATCACCTTACACCGCATATTGAATAAGGCTTTCTTCATTGCAACCGGTATCTTCATCTTCGTCTTCGGATTGATTTCTTTCAATGTCCTCCACGAAACGATCGCCGCTTTCCTTGGTGCGGCATCCATGCTGGGCGTCTCTTACTTCCTAGGGAGTGCGGATTCCAACTTCTGGATCATCGGATTCCACAACGCAATCCAATACATCGATTTTGACGTCATCTTCCTTCTATTAGCCATGATGATCTTCATGGCTATCATGAGTCAGACGGGCATTTTCCAATGGCTTGCTTATCAGACGTTTAATATCGGTCAGGGGGATTCTTTCCAGGTGGCGGTAATCCTTATCACCATCACCGGTGTGACTTCAGCAGTCCTCAATGACACCACGGTGATGCTCTTGATGGCG
The DNA here is from genome assembly GCA_964481465.1 of uncultured Anaerolineales bacterium. Taxonomy (GTDB): domain Bacteria; phylum Chloroflexota; class Anaerolineae; order Anaerolineales; family UBA11858; genus B10-G9. The sequence goes on along the minus strand of CAYZTL010000012.1, from coordinate 53,900 downwards.
CCCATCAGCATTCAGATTGCCCTGGCATTGAACATTCGCCCGGAAGCCATTGTCATCCCTGAAATTTTAGCATCTAATATCGGAGGTTCAGCGACATTGATCGGCACCCCTCCCAACACGATTATTGGGTCCTATGTTGGGATTGGTTTCACAAAGATGTTAGTGAACATGCTCCCTATTTCATTAATGAGCATGCTGATCTTATTCTGGATGACCCGCTGGCTGTTCAAAGATCAATTTAATAAAGAGGATGAAACCACGTCCACGAAGCTCGTCCAGCAGTTGGAAAAGAGTTCCAAGATCACCAACCGCCCCTTATTGATCAAATCATCCATCCTCTTTGGAATCACCTTGATCCTCTTCTTCGTTGAAGATCAATTTCATATGCCTCCCGCAGTGGCTGCCCTGATCGGCGCGGCGGGTTTATTGCTTTGGGTTCAGCCTAATGTGGGAGAGATGCTAAAAGAGGTGGACTGGACCACGCTGGTTTTCTTCATGACCCTCTTTATGATGATTGGAGGGATCCAAGAGGTGGGATTGATCCAATTGATCGCGGAACGCGTGCAGACGATCGCAGGGGAGAATCTCATCCTGGCCACCCTGCTCATCATCTGGGTGTCCGCGATTGCTTCCGGCATCGTGGCTAATATCCCTTTCGCAGCGGCTATCGTGCCGGTCACCGTGTTTTTGACCTCCCGCATTCCAGGCGCCGACAACAACGTACTTTATTGGGCTTTATCGCTGGGTGCGGGATTAGGCGGGAACGCTACTTTTATCGGTTCCGCCCCGAACATCGTCGCCGTAGGGATCATGGACCGCGCGGGATATAAAGTGTCTTTCGCGGATTACGCGCGCATCGGGGTTCCCATCACCTTTGTCACGATCCTGGTCTCAACGATATGGATATTAATTCGCTATCTCTGGCTAAGGTTTTAAGGAGATCCCATGGAAAAAATACTATGCGCAACTCGTGGTGGTGACGAGAGTTTCCGGACCCAAAACGCAGCCATTGAATTGGCCAAGCAACGAAATGGGAGATTGTACTTCCTCTACGTCGTCGACACCCGCTTCATTAACAAGACAAGCGCCCCCATTGTGGTCGATGTGGAAGGCGAAATTTCCAAAATGGGTGAATTTTTGTTGGTGATGGCCCAGGAAAGAGCGGCAGAACAAGGGCTAGATGCGGAGACCATTTTGCGGGAAGGCCACATCCGCGACCAACTCAAAGAAGTCGTTCAGGAATACGAGATCTCACTGGTCGTCTTCGGTAAACCGGCCGGAGAAAAAAGCGTGTTCAAATTAAGCGGCTTGGAAGATTTTGCCGCAGAAATTGAAAAGGAAACCGATGCTCAAACGATGCTTGTCTAATCTCAGGGGAGATTTGTAAATGAAAGAAAATTCGATTAATCGAGTGCTTGCCGTCCTCCTGATTGTCCTTGCTTTGGTCCTGACCGGGAGAAGTTTAGCCCAGTCTCAGGAATCCAACCCCCCGGCTTGGATTGTGGGTAAAATACTCGGTGAGCAAAATCAACCCCTCCCCAATGTCACTATCTCCCTGGTTAATGACCAAAATGGGGAATCCATCTCATCGGCGAAAACCCACGCAGACGGACGATATGCACTCCCCGTCCCAGCGTCCATTCCAGAAGCTGTCTCCCTCCATTTCGATCGGCCCCATTTCGAAGAGAAAGACAGCCCTCTCTCAAAAAGCGACTACCGGTCCTTGCAAGCAGGGAATACGATGTCTTTTCCCACCCTTAAATTGGAGCGGAAGATCACCCTCGCCTTTTGGATTGCGACCGCCATCTTCATCGGCGTCCTGATCTTAATTGCCACCGGTTTCCTTCACAACACCCTGGCCACCTTTGCAGGGGCCAGCCTGATCCTCACCATCAGCTATTTGGGGCCGCCCCTCAGGGAAGGTTTATTCATCTTCGATTTCCACAGGGCTTTGGAATATATTGATTGGAACGTGATTTTTTTGGTCATGGGCATGATGATCGTCATCGCCGTCGTCGAAAATACGGGGATCTTTCGTTGGCTGGCTTATTTCGCCTACCGCATTTCCCAGGAGCGCATGTGGGTCTTGCTAACCGTGTTAATGCTGATCACCGGGATCGCCTCCGCTTTTCTGGACAACGTGACCACCATGCTGTTAATGACACCCATAACTGTGCAAATCGCCATCTCCCTGGGTATTTCCCCCCTCGCTCTGCTCATGCCTGAGATATTTGCCTCTAATGTGATCGGCGTCAGCACATTAATTGGCACCCCCACAAACATCATCATCGGTTCTTTTGCGCAAATCACCTTTAGTGATTTCCTTGCTAACCTCACTCCCGGTGTGCTGATTGCCTTTGCAGGGTTGGTTGTATACAGCTGGCTGTCTTACCGGAAAGAATTGTCCCAGGCCAAAATGGGATCCGATGCTCTGGTGGAAAAGTTAGAAGAAAGGTCAAAAATTACCAATCCGGAAAACTTACGAAAAGCGGGATTGATTGGTACAGGGATGTTATTCCTGTTTATCTTTGGAGAGCGGTTCCATCTCCTACCCGCAGTGACAGCGCTCTTAGGGGCATCCATGCTCCTGGTGTGGATCAAGCCTGATGTGGAAGAGATGATTGAAGCCGTGGATTGGACCACCCTGGTATTCTTCATGTCCTTGTTCATCGTTGTCGGTGCCATCCAAGAAGTGGGTTTAATCAGTTTCATCGCCTCTGCCATCGGTCAATTTGTCGGAGAGAGTCTGGTATTGACAATGCTCACAGTCACCTGGATGAGCGCGATTTTCTCCATGGTGGTCGCCAATATCCCCTTCACCACCGCGATGCTGCCGGTGGTGGCCTTCCTGTCTTCCACAGTGCCGGGAACGGAAAACAAAGTCCTTTATTATTGCCTTTCAGTCGGCGCTGCAATGGGTGGAAATGGGTCACTGATCGGAGCCTCGGCGAACATGATCACGGCGGGGATCGCCGAACGGGCGGGGCATAAAATCACCTATGGGTATTTCCTGAAGAAAGGATTTCCTGCGCTACTGATCACCGTCCTTTTGGCCATGCTCTGGTTATTCGTCCGTTTTTACTGAGATCCCAAATTGCCTTCTCATTGAGAACCTTGGGGAATCCCTTACTTCCCTCACCTCCCAGACACATTGCGGGGCTTCCCCCGGCAGCGACTCAATCTTGCTTGACACCCTCCCTTTTTTCCCTTACCATAAAAATGACTGACCAGTCAGTTATATATTTACAACCATGATCCATGTCCCCTAAACCGGATGTAAGCGAGAAACGAAAAAACCAAATCATCAACGCCGCCCAAAAGGTATTCTCTGAGCTCGGGTTTCACCAAGCGCGCATGTCGGATATCGCCGAGGAGTCAGGTCTCAGCAAGGGCACCCTCTACCTTTATTTCGAAGGCAAAGACGAGATCATTTTCAATTTACTGGACAAACTCTTCGAAACGGAGCTAAAGGAGCTTCGGGAATTAATCGACCGGGACGCCTCTGCTGAAGTTAGGCTCCTCCAATATTCTGAGAGAGTGATCGGAGACATGCAAAGCATGCAGAAGTGGTTGCCCATTGCTTTTGAATTCATATCCCTGGCCTTTCACCGGGAGACCGTACAAGACGTTTTACGGAAATACTTCCAGGAACACATGCAGGTCATCACCCCCATTGTGGCCCAAGGGTGCCAGCGCGGTGAATTTAAAGACATTGATCCGCAGGACGCTGCTGTCGCTTTTGGCGCGGTGATGGAAGGGACGTTACTCCTCTGGGTTTACGATCAAAAAATGGTGGATGTCCCATCCCACATCAGGTCCGGGGTCCAGCTCATCTTGAACGGATTGAAAGTTTAACCATGGAGTGGAAAGCATACCCGGGATCATTAAATGGATGGCCTGTCAGGTTAAATCAGGAAGGGAAGGTCCCTTTGGAACGGGTCTCTACCTATGGAGGGAAACACATGAGCATCCTCATCATTCTCGCCGCCATGGTCGTCGTGGGAATTATCATGGGAGTCATCGCTGGGTTGATTTGGAAAGACAACCGCCCTATCGGGATTTGGGGAGATTATATTGTCGCGGTGATATCCACCACCGTGATCGGTATGATGGACTGGTACATCATCCCGGCGATGGGTTTCAGCACTTCCTTGCGCGACATCGCCCTCGTCTTTGAACCCGCCCTGGGCGCGCTTCTCATCCTCTGGCTCATCCGGCGCGCCAGACCGTAAACATACCCGTCTCCAACGAGGCGAATATGGCTTCCTCACCTAAACATCTCATCGCCGATGACCAAAAGCTTCGCAAGCTGTTCAGGCGTGTTGAAATGTCCATCATCCTTACCTTCGCTTTGGGTGCGGTATTCTACGCTGACGATTTTCATATCTGGGAGCACGCCCTGAGTGAAATTGGCACCACCCGTACCCTGAAGGGAACGCCAAATCTGCTGGCCACAGCGGTGATCGGTTTGGGAATGATTCTCACCAACACCTACCTGCTGGAAATTGCCACCCTATACAGAAAAAATACCAGCTTTCCCCATCATCAAAATAAATCCATTTTCATGTATATCGCAGGGACGGGGGCGCTGATATCCATCTTTCCCAATAACCATTTCCACCTTATCCACAGCATTGGCAGCGGGATGATGATTGGCCCTTTTTTCTTGATTGAACTTTTGTTTCTCTGGGAGAGGAGAACGGAAATACCCAAATTTCGGCTATGTTTTTTTACATTGTTTTTGAGTATATCCGTGTTTTGGTACGCCGCTACATTTTTCATGCACATGGATATCAAACAAATCGTTCAAAAGTTTTGCGTGATCAGCATCCTTTTTGTGCTCCACCAGCGTTCCTCTCTGCCTTTGAAAGTCCCGGAAAGCAAACTCAACCACCATCCAGCCTGACCAGAAGGCGATCGAAAATATCATGCCCTCTCCTCCGATCATCGAGACCGATAACCTGACCAAGACCTTTAAAGAGACAACGGCGCTCCAGCAAGTAAACCTCTCTATCAATGAAGGGGAGTTATTCGGCCTGGTTGGGCCTGACGGAGCAGGGAAAACCACGACTTTGCGGGTTCTGGCGGGGCTGCTGGACATCTCTGACGGCTCAGCAGCGGTGAAAGGCTTTGACATCGCATCCCAGCCGGAATCCATCAAACCCCACATCGGATACATGGCCCAAGAGTTCAGTTTATATAGAAAACTATCCGTCTTGGAGAACTTGACTTTTTTCGCTGAGCTATACGATGTCAATCCCCAGGAACGGGCACAGCGTACGGAGCGATTGCTTTCTTTTGCCGGTCTGAATCAATTCAAGGACCGCCGGGCCATGCACCTCTCGGGCGGGATGCGCAAGAAACTGGCCCTGGCATGTACCCTCATCCACCAACCGCCCATCCTCCTCCTCGATGAACCCACCACTGGCGTGGACCCCGTATCAAGGCGCGAGTTTTGGAACATCCTCGCCGAACTTCACCTGGAGGGGACCACCATCCTGATCACCACTCCCTACATGGACGAGGCGGATCGTTGTTCCCGGGTGGGGTTCATGTACCAGGGGAAAGTGGTCATTTGCGATTCGCCCAAGAATATCCGCGAAAAATTGGAAGGCGACCTGATCAAAGTCATCCCCGATGATTGGCAGGCAGCCCGAGACATTACCTCCACCCTTCCCGGGGTGTTGGAAGTCCAAACATATGGGGAATCGCTCCATTTATTGGTCGATTCGCAAAGGAAACGACTCAAACAGATCAAGAAAACCTTCCGAAAACGGGGGATCCGTCACCACGGGATCCGGCCTGCTCCCATTCGCATGGAAGAGGCTTTTATTTCTCTCATCCGAGAGATGGAGGACGAGGGATAATCATGTCTCTCCGACATATTTGGGCAGTGACTCGTAAAGAGTTTCAACACATCATCCGGGACAGGAGCACTCTCTTCCTGGTTTTGATCACTCCCACTGCCTTACTTTTGATCATGTCGTATGCTCTAACTGTGGACATCAATCACGTTCCCATCGCTGTCCTTGACCTGGATCACAGCTCTTTATCACGCTCCTTCATCAGGCAAATCACAGCCGGGGAGGACCTGGATCTTTTCACCACAGTAAACGCATTTTCCGAGATGGAGGATCTCCTCCTCAAAGGAGAGATCAAAGCCGCTTTGATCGTTGACCCTACCTTTGCCCACAAGGTCCAAAAGATGGAAGGCATGCCGCTTCAAGTGATCATTGACGGGACCGAACCCGAGAGTGGGAATTTTGCTGTCGACCATATCGCGATGCGAGCCCAAGAATTCGCCGCCCTCGCCTTGGAAAGCGAGTTGGAGTCCATGGGTTTGTCCCGAACTTCCCTGCAACCCATCGACCTCCGGGTCCGGACCTGGTTCAATCCCAGCTTAAAACCCAGAAACGACCTTATCCCCGGGTTGATCTCCATGGTGTTAGGCTTTCCAGCATTATCCGTCGCCCTCGCTTTGGCCCATGAACGCGAGCACGGGACACTGGAGCAATTGATGGCCACGCCCATCGGTCGGGCTGAGCTGCTCCTGGGGAAAATGGTCCCCTATGTCACGGTGGGTTTAATTAACGCCCTGGTCATACCCGCTATAGCGATGGCCTGGTTCAACGTGCCATTCAACGGTAATTTCCTCCTTTTCTTCATCCTCACCGCCATTTTCTTATTTGCCATGCTCAGTATGGGCATCGTCGTCGGGGTGTTCATGCCCACCCAGGCAGCCGCTTTAGCGTTATCCTTTTTGCTGATTTTCTTTCCCGGCTTTTTTTTGACGGGCATTTTCTTCCCCCTGGCTTCCATGCCGGAGATCATGCGCATGGAAGCCATGGGATTACCGGGGACTCACTATGCTGTCATCACCCGGGGCCTTTTTTTACCCGGGGTAGGGCTTGATGTCCTTTGGCCCTATGTGGTCATGTTATTTGGATTAGGTTTGGCGTTTACCGCTGTGGCTTCTTTATTCTTCAGGAAGAAGTTGGGTTGAACATGATTCGACGCATTCGGGCTCTGGTCAAAAAGGAATTCATCCACTTGATCAAGGATTGGTGGATGCCGGCTTTCATGCTCTTTGGCGGCGCTCTGGAATTGGTCCTCGTCGGCTGGGCCACCTCCCGCCCCATCACCAACCTCCCTCTCATGGTCTGGGACCAGGACCAGAGCGCAGCAAGCAGATCCGTGGTCAGGGCATTGATCAATACCAACACCTTCCGATTGGAAGATGAGGTGCGAAGCATGGAACCGATCCAAAACGCTTTGGAACGAGGAGACATCACGGCAGCCCTCATCATTCCCCCTGATTACAAAAAAGAGGTCATCTCTCCTCGGGGGGAGCCCACATGGGCCGTCATCCTCAACGGGGCGGAAAGCATCCCCGCCAAAGAAGCTTTACGGGCCATAGAAGGTGTGACCAGGGACATGGGCGAGGAGATCACGTTGGAGAGGATCAACATGCCCGCAGAATCCTTTGCAGGGTTTGATTTCAGTTTACGCGTCTGGTTCAACGAGACCCTCAGCGAAGCGTTTTACACCACCCCGGCGGAACTGGGTTTAATGCTGGAATTTACCGTGCTGCTTTTTGCGGCCTTAACCTTCTCCCGGGAACGGGAACTGGGCACGTTAGAACAGCTTCTGGTGATGCCCTTTTCCTCCCTGGAACTGATGATCGGGAAATCCATCCCCGTGGTCCTGGTCGGGTTTTTCGATTTTACCCTCATGCTGGGCATGATCCACTTCGCCTTTGGCGTCCCCGTCCGCGGTTCAATGCTCCTTCTTTTATTGCTTGTTTTGGGATACATATTCGTCGAATTGAGTAAAGGCATGGTGATCTCCATCGTATCTCGCTCCCAGCACCAAGCCTTTTTATTAGTCATGCTGGTGGGGATGGTCGACTTTATGTTCACAGGCTACGCAGCGCCGGTGGAAGGCATGCCGGTCATGTTGCAATGGATCGCGAATCTCATACCCGCTCATCACTGGTTGAGCATCCTCCGCGGTTTACTCCTCAAAGGAGCAGGGCTGGATATCCTCTGGCCTCATGTGCTGGCCCTCGTGATCTTGGGGCTGATCATCAGCACTTTCTCCTGGCGTTTCGTGCGGCGGAATTTAGATTGAGGTTGGAATGAGAAAGACTTCTGATTACGTTATCCATGTCAAAAACCTGACCAAACGGTTTGATGGGTTCACTGCTGTGAATTCCATCACTTTCGACGTGAAAAAAGGAGAAATCTTCGGATTTCTAGGCCCGAATGGTTCCGGGAAAACCACCACCATCCGCATGATGCTGGGCTTGCTGCAACCCACAGACGGCGATATTGAAGTGCTGGGCATTCCCGTCAACCAGAGGACGCGAGAAATCCAACCCCGTGTGGGATACATGGCCCAACATTTCAGCCTTTACAATGATTTAAGTGTATTTCAAAATCTACATTTTTACGGGCAAGCCTATGGCTTAGAAAACAACCTTCTGAAAGAGCGAATGCAAGAGGCCATCGCCATGGCAGACCTAGAAGGTCACAAATACACCCCCACCAAAGAGCTTTCCGGGGGATGGCGTCAACGACTGGCGCTGAGCGCCGCTATCCTTCATCGACCTGACATCCTCTTTCTTGACGAACCGACCGCTGGGGTGGACCCCCTTTCTCGACGGGAGTTTTGGGACCTACTCTACAATTTCGTCGAGGAAGGGGTCACGGTCTTTATCACCACACACTATATGGATGAAGCGGAACATTGCCATCGGTTGGCTTTCCTGCAGCGGGGTCAGATCATCGCTTATGGTTCTCCAGAAGAGATCAAGTCCCAGAAAATGGAAGGGGAGGTATTGGAGATTGAACCTTCAGATACAGCCCAAGCCATTAAAACCCTTAAATCAGCCCTGGAAAGCGGTGAACTGGATTCCCTCGACATTCAACTATATGGTTCACTGGTTCATGTCCTTGGAAGAAAGGTAAGGAAACAGAAATCAAAAATCCGCAGACTGTTGTCCTCTGCTCAGATCAAGATCCACTCCACGGCGATCAATGAACCGTCTCTGGAAGATGTGTTCATCGCCTGTATGCGTGAGGATAAAACGGAGGTTATGAATGAATGAGAGAACGAAAGTGATACATGTGATCGGCATCTTATTGATCGTATTTGCGTTAACAAGCTGCGAATCCCTTGACTTCGTATTTATGCAAGGCGACGAAGAAGCCATCCAAGCTTCCGGGGTCATTGAGGCAGTAGATGTCTCCATTTCCAGTGAGATTTCGGGCAGGGTCACCGCCGTCCATGCCCAAGAGGGGGACGAAGTCGAGCAGGGGGACCTCTTATTCGAACTGAATACGGAGATGATCCAGGCCCAACGCAAACAAGCTCAAGCCCAAGTGGAAACAGCGCGTTCTAATCTAAAATCATCCAAGTCAACCCTTGCAGCTGCGAAAGCGGGGTTTGATGCAGCAGAAGCTGCCCTTCAATCCGCAGAATTGGAATACGAACGGGTTTTGCGGGAAGCCCGCCTTACGGAAGCATTGGATCGTGTGGGGGATTGGGACCAAAGCTCTCCTGCGGAATTTGACCTCCCCAGCTGGTATTTCCATAAAAACGAACGCATGGCAGCTGCAAAGGACGAATTGGAGGAAGCTGAAAACTCCTACCAAGCGGAACAGGTGGATTACCAGGATTTGTTAGAAGAAGCGGGTCACAGCGAAATCGCCGCTGCTGAAAAAAGGCTTGCCGAAGCTCGAACTGCGTTTTCCATCGCTGAATCCCTCCTTGACCACGATGTCGGATTCGAGGGTCGGGAGGAAATTGAGGATTACAGACAAACCATATACGATGCTGCGGAAACGGAGTTGGAAGCTTCCCAAGAGGAGTATCAGCAATTGCTCTCCGAGCCGGAAGCGGTGGATATCTTGGAAGCGCGAGCCCGGCTCTCTGTTGCTAGAGAACGCCGTGAATTAGCCCGGGATCATTTGCAGAGCTTTTACACCGGGGACAATGCCTTAGAAGTCCAAATCGCAAAAGCGGCGGTCTCGCAAGCGAAAGCGTCGCGGGACCAGGCCCAGGCTCGGGTAGACCAGGCAAAATCAGGGGTTGAAGGTGCGGAGAAAGCCCTCAACCAGGCCAAAGCAGCCCGGGATGTAATCGAATTGAATCTGGAAAAATCCAGGGTGAATTCTCCGATCAGCGGGACCATCCTGACCCGGAATATCGAACCCGGAGAAGTCATCCAGGCGGGTTTGACGGCCATGACGATCAGCCAATTAGATGATTTGCGGGTGACCGTTTACATCCCAGAGGATCAATACGGTCAAATCTCCCTGGGAGATCAAGCGCAGCTTCAGGTGGATTCCTTCCCAGATCAAGTATTTGAAGCAGAAGTGACCCGCATCGCGGATAAAGCGGAGTACACACCCCGCAACGTGCAGACCAAAGAAGAGCGGCAAAAAACGGTCTATGAGATCGAATTGACCGTGATCGATGGACGAGGGATATTGAAACCCGGTATGCCTACGGATGTCGTATTCCTGAACTCGAAGTGAAAATCAAAACAGCCCCTTGAACCTTCATAGGTAAGGGGCTGTTCGATTCTTGATCTCTAAGGAACTCCGACGTTAGATACCTAACTCCCGGTTGAGCAATTCAAGGTCAACATGCTCCACGATCAACTTCGTGAAAGCGTCTAATTTCGATTTTTGGCCCAAGCGTGTTTTTCCGAATACGCGATCTAAAGCTTCCACCGTCTCCATCGTGTTTTCAGGGACGAGTAAGATCGGGACGCACATTTGATCCGCCTGTTTGACCACCAGGGGATTGGGGTGGAGATTGCCCGTCAAAATCAAGCAGGAAGTCGATGTTTCCATAGCTGCCAGTTGGATGTCGGTGCGATCCCCGCCGGTGATGACCGCTTTATTATGTTGTTTCCGGAATCGTCGGATGGCAGCATCCTCCGTCATCGCTCCCACCATTAAAGCCTCAACTAAGGTCTCTTCCTCCGCGGTTTCAGTCAGGATTTTCGCATTTAGAATTTGGATAATCTCCCCGACGGTGAGGGCAGCGATTTTGCGTTCCTCCGGCAAGACACCTAAGACAGCGACGCCTTCCTTTTCTAAATAAGGCACCACAAGGTTATGGACGAAAGCCATCGCGCTCTCCGGCACCCGGTTGATGATCACCCCACTCAATGAATCACCCAGACGGAATTGGGCGGTGAGGATATCATCCAGGAGGGAAACATCTTCGTAATAGCGAACGATGGCCAGGATATCGCTTCCCAGTTCCTTCGCCACACCGGGGGTGGGTAAATCCATGATGTACCCTTCTCGCAGGCTTCCTCCCCCTTCCAAGAGAAGGAGATCTTTCCCTTTCCCGGCGTCCTCCGCAGCTTCCTTCACTTTTTCCATGAAGTTCTGTTCGCTTTTTCCCATCAAATGAGCCCGCAATCTCTCTGGCGTGACCACGACAGGGGAAAGATCCCAAGGATTGGCATCCAAACCCAGCACATCAATCACAAAGGAAGCGTCTTCATCCGCGATTTTATCTTCAATTCTCCACGGTTGAAGGCTGAAAGGTTTCAAATATCCGACCTTCATCCCTTTCTTTTGATACAACTTGCCCAAAGCCAGACAAACCGCTGTCTTCCCAGAGTACTTTTCAACGGACGTAATGTATAGAGATTTCATCCTTATTCTCCTTCTTTCTCGCTGGATAAAACCAGCCGCATATCAATCGCAATCGCTCCCTGCCCTTCAGGATAGACAATGAGAGGGTTAATATCTAGTTCTGCGATCTCAGGGAACTCCCCCACAAGCTGTCCTATGCGCAGCAATATGTCCACAATCGCCTCCTTATCGGAAGGCTCTTCGCCCCGCACGCCCTCTAACAAGGTGTGGGCGCGAATTTCATCCAACATGGATTCGGCCTCTCTCCTTGAAAAAGGGGCGACCCTGAAGGTGACATCTTTCAGCGCTTCCACGTAAATACCCCCCAGACCAAAGGTGATTAAAGGGCCAAATTGGGGATCTCGATTCATCCCTATCAACACCTCCAATCCACCGGGAGGAGCCATTTCTTGAACCTGACAGCCCCACACTTCGGCCTCCGGAAGGTAACGCTCTGCGCGATAGAGCATCAACTCAAAAGCGTCTTTCACCTCTTGCGGACCCTCCAATCCAACCTTAACTCCCCCAACATCCGTTTTATGCAGGATGTCTGGAGAGCTGATCTTCAAGACCACAGGATAGCCAATTTCAGCCGCAAATTTGACCGCTTGTTCCTGGTTTTCCGCCAACTTCGATTGAGGGATCTTAATCCCGTATGCTTCCAGTATATCCCAGGCTTCCAAGTCCCCAATTGCATATCGATCCTCTGCCTTGGCTTTTTCCAATACTTTCCGCACAGTTTGGTTGTCGACCTCAAAGGTTTCAAATTCCGGTTCAGGCCGTTCCCGGATCTTTCGATAATCCGACATGGCCCGAAACGCCAAAGCAGCCCCCTCTGGGAAAGAATAATTGGGGACATTGTACTTCCTGAGCATCTCTACACCCGGCTTCACTTTCGCCTCACCCATGAAGCAGCTTAAGACGGGTTTATCGATCTCCTGGGACAACTTCCCCACAGCTTCCGCCGTGGCCTCGATCTCCGTCATGGCCTGTGGCGTAAGGACGACCAGCAGGCCGTCCACGTTGGAATCCTTAGCGACCGTTTGCAATGCAAATCGATATCGATCCGCGCGGGCGTCTCCCAGGACATCCACAGGATTAGCTGCGCTGGCCGCATCCGGGAGATACTGCTCCAAGTCCTGCATGGTCTCCACTTCCAGCCTGCTCAAGGACATCCCCCGATGTTCCAAAGCGTCCGTGGCCAGGATGCCGGGCCCACCAGCGTTGGTGATGATGGCAATCCGATCATTCTCTAACGGGGGTTGATACCCGAGAGCCAAGGCCATGTCAAACAAGCTGGCCATGTCCTCCGCTCGCAAAACCCCCGCCTGCTGGAAAGCCGCTTGATACGCTTGTTCCGAACCCGCCAGAGATCCGGTGTGAGACGAAACGGCTCGCGAGCCGGATTCGGTCACTCCGGATTTGACCGCCACCAAAGGAATCTCCCGCGTGATCTCCCTGGCGACTTCGATGAATTCCTCGCCATTTGGAAGCCCCTCGCTGTACATGAGGATCACGTTCGTATTCGGGTCGTCGACCCAGGCTTTCATCAGGTCGATTTCATTGACATCCGCTTTATTCCCCAAACTGACGAATTTGGACAAACCCAAACGGCCCGCTTGCGCCCAATCGAGAATAGCTGTGCCCAACGCACCAGACTGTGACATGAAAGCCATGGGTCCTTTGGGCGGAGTTCCCGCTGAAAAAGAGGCATTAAGCGGTGTAAAGGTATCAATGACCCCCAGGCAGTTCGGGCCCACCAAACGGATGTCATACTCTTTGGCGATGTCGATTAATTCCAGCTCCCTTTCCAGCCCTTCCATCCCCGCTTCCCGGAAGCCGGCACTGATGACCACCACCGCTGGGATCCCCTTTTGACCGCATTCCTTCAGCACATCAGGAACATAAGGATAGGGGATGACAATCACAGCCAGGTCGATCTCATTGGGCACTTCAATTACCGAAGGATACACCTGATATCCCAAAATTTCTTCTGCATGGGGATTGATCGGGTAAATATCCCCTTTCTGAGCATATCCCCCTTTGACCAAGTTTTCTAAAACAGCATAACCCAATTTATCAGGATCAGTAGAAGCGCCAATCACGGCGACGGACTTCGGGGTAAAAAAATATTCCAGCATATCGTAGTCCTAATCAACAAACCAATACAAATGACCCAAAATATACTTGAGGGGAGACCTGCGATAGAAAATGGTCCCCTTTTCTTTCTAAACGATGATCTTTGCTAACACACCGTGGCACATTATATACCAGGAAGGGTGGTAGATGAAGGGTTCTCACCCGGAATACGCCTACGCGCTCCGGTTACCCCTTCGCTTCTTCCACAACCTGAGAGAGGAATTCACTCAACTCCTGGAAATGGGATCCCTTCCAGTACACCTGCCCGCAATTTTGACACTCCATAAACTGATCATAATATTTTTTGGTGAGAGGTTCTAATTGGTCTATGACCTCCTGCTTCGGTACGGGCTTCAGCAACCCATTACAACGCGCGCAGCGAGTGTAAGGCTTGACAAGATCCGCGATATCAAACTTACGCAACACCTCAATGATTTGCTCCTTCGGATCATCAGCCCGCACACAATACCCATGGGTGACCTGTTTCCGCTTTAATAGACCGCGGTCTCTGGTTAACAGGATGCGATCATCTTCCGCAGAGATAGAAGCCAGTTCGGGGTCCTGATAATGATTTTCATACTGTGCATCAAATCCCAGAAGCCGCAAATACCCAGCCAGCTTTCCCAGATGATTGTCCAAAATGAATTTCGGTTCTCGGAGAGGTTCCGGCCGTACCTCAGTCAGCGCAGAAACGTCCAAGATTTCAAACATGGGGTAAACACTTACCCTATCCCCAGCCTGGACCGGATGGTCGAAGCTTACGGATTCCCCATTGATCAAAATCAAATCCACCTCCGTATGGGGAACCCCAACCGCTTCGAGAATATGCTTCACTGTCTCATGTCCAGAAAACGAGACCGGAAATGTCTGCTGTCGTTTCTGATGAGGGAGGAAGTCATTCAATTCAGCGTAAAAGCGAAAATAAGCTTTCGACATGGTTAATGCACAGTAACGGTTCCCGGTTGGCCCACATCCCCGTCTATTTTGAACGTGACCGGGATGAATTTCCGGATGATCTCCGCGTTGGTTACCAAATGGGATGTAATCTCCGGAAGGCTGAGTTGGGAACGTTTATCCATCAAAGATAACGGCAGCAATAACTGGTCGCCCAGATATTGATCAATACACCCTCGCTTATTTAAAAAATTCAATACCTGCTCAACGGCCTCATCGGCTACCACCTCGGCCCGCTTTCCCCTTTCCCCCAGAGAAAAATAACAAGCCTGCGAGTTTTCAAATTCAACCAGGAGGACGATAAAGGCACCTTTGCCATGACCGGGGATGTGTTTTGTGCGCAGGTCATTCAGGGGGTAATTCCCTCCCAAACGGCTGACAACCCGGTCTCGCATCCTCCGGGTGATGTGGTCCGGCAAATTTGTCAACCCGGACACTCCCCTGATTTGAATCATCCCTTTTCGTTCCAAGAGATGCAAGGGATTTTTACCCTGGGCCGGTTGAATGGTAGCCTGGATTTCCCCGCCACCCTGGGGGTAATAGCCGGCTTTATTGAGGGTTATTTGCCCCTCATATCCGATCCTTTTCATGTAATGGAGCCACTGCCATTCCAAATAATGGTAGCAAGGGCTCCATTTTACATGAGTTCCCCCCTGGATAGTGACCTGAGAGGGGCTGGCAGCCCAGGTCAAGGGGAGGAATACGGTTTGGAGGACAAGGGACGCAGACCCCGCGGTGGGAATTGAAAAGTGATAGCGTCCGGAGCGGATTTGGTGGGGACGAAAACTTATTTCCTCGCTGCCTAGGCTGTCTCCCTCCACATCCGCTTCGCAAATATCAGCAGCTGCTCTGACCGCCTGAAGGTGCTGGGGGCGCAGTCCAGGAGAAGAACGTTTCTTCCTGATATTGACTATGCGCAATTCTTTCCCGGTTAACGCGGATAAAGACAAAGAGGTCCTCAAGACTTGACCGCCCCCCTCTCCTGACGAGCCGTCAACGCGAATCATGGTCCCAACCTCTTATGTTCTCGTAGGCGTAGGGATGGCGATCCCGGAAGACAGGGATCTTTTCCCGGGCTTGATCCGCTTTCCCCAAATCGATCTCCGCAGCGAGTAATTCCTCTCCCTGCCCCCCTTCCACTACCCGTTCGCCCCAAGGATCGATGATACCGCTCCTCCCCCCCAAGACAGCCCCCTGGCTTTGCCCTACTTTATTCACCGCAGCCAGGTAGATCTGGTTTTCAATAGCCCGCGCTCGTAATAAGTTTCGCCAATGTCCAATTCGCGTTTCAGGCCATTCCGCGACCATAAGGATCAACTTCGCTCCCGCCAGCGCATAGGCTCGAAACACCTCCGGGAAACGGAGATCATAACATATACTCAAACCCGTCTTTCCCCACGGCGCATCAGCAAGCACCAGTTCATTTCCCGCCTGCAGCCATTTTTCCTCCTCTAACAGGCGGAAGAGGTGAACTTTCCGGTAATAATCGATCAACCTGCCATCTTTCCCGAAAAGGGAAAAGGTATTGTAAATACCCTCCCGGCCCTTCTCAAGCAAAGAGCACCCAATGGCCAGGGTATGCTGCTGGGCGAGTTCCGCCATTTTCAGAAACAACCCTTCATCCAGTGGTTGAGCGTAGATATCACAATTTTCCAGATCGTAACCGCTGGCCCACAACTCAGGAAAGAGGAGGATATCAGCCTTGGCTTCCTTTGCTTTCAAGGCCCATTTTTTCACGCGCTGGAAATTCGTCTCGGGATCACCAAACCTGAATTCCATTTGCGCTAAAGTGATGGTAAATGTCATCTCTTTCCTTCCGTTCCGTTTTTGAGAAATATTCCCTTAGCCTGCATAAGAGAAATCAAGCCGTCTATGTCAACTTATTCAATGGGCCGCGATGGATCCGTGATCCATTCGCTCCACGAACCCGGGTAGAGACGGGGCAACGCAAATCCCGCATGAGCCATGGCGAGGATGTTATGGGCTGAGGTGACGCCGGACCCGCAATAAAAAACTGCCTGCTGGGCGGGCCGATCCCCTAAAAGCCGTTCAAAGCGTTCTCGAAGTTCATCTTTGGATCGAAACGTGCCCGCGTCCGTCAGGTTGTGGACATAGGGAGCGGATCCGGCTCCGGGAATGTGTCCGGCGATAGGGTCAATCGGCTCCTCACGCCCCTGATAGCGTTCCCCATCCCTGGCATCCAGGAGGATGAAATCAACCCCTGTTAACACCCGTTCCACGAAATCTACATCCACTGCCATCTCCGGTCTGGGCCGAGGTATGAATTCCCTCCTTGGACGAGTTTCGATCTTGACATCGAGAGGGTAACCAGACTCTCGCCAATACGACCAGCCCCCATCGAGAACGGCCGCCTTTTCGTGCCCCATCCAATTCAACATCCACCACAAGCGAGCAGCGATCGCGCCACTCCGGTCATCATAAGAGACCACCTGAACCCTTTCATCGATGCCCCAATTAGAAAGCGTTTTCGCAAAATCATCCACTTCTGGAAGAGGGTGACGCCCAGTCTCTCCAGGGATGATTTCACCGGAGAGATCATGATCCAAGTGGGCATATAAAGCACCAGGTATGTGGGCCTGGAGATAAGCGCGTCGACCCTCTTTTGGGTCATCCAACGAAAATCTGCAGTCGATGACTGCCCAATCAGGGTCGTTCAACTTGGGCATGAGTTCATCAGCGGAAATGACCGTTTGATATGCTTTCATCTTTACCCTCACATCATACCCTCTCATTCCTTGAATATACGCAATAAAAGTTTATTTACCTTTAACCATAAAGTTCGTGCTTTTCAATAAATGAGTACACTGCCATAGGCAGGAAATAACGATAGGGCTTTCCTTCCTGAATTCGCCTTCGAATCTCGGAAGAGGATATTTGGATCAAAGGCTCCGAAATCCTGATCATCTTTTCAGAGAGGCCCTCGATTTTACTCATGATCTTAACCAGGTCCGGATCCACTCCCGACCGAGAGTAAACTCCCAGACGATCAATGCGGTCAATCAATTGCTGAGGGCGTTCCCAGATTGGGAGGTCGCGCAAAGAGTCCTCCCCGATCAAATACGTCAGTTCGCAATCGGGATGATTGTCCCGGAAGATTTTCGCCGTATCCGCGGCAAAATGGGGTGGTGGGCGATTGATATCCACCCGGGAAAGGACGAAAAGAGGATCTTCATCAAGGATCAAACGTAACATCCTTTCCCTGAGTTTCACCGGGGTGATGTTTCGATCGGGTTTGTGGGGGGGGTTGGGGGTGAGAACCCAATAGACCTGGTCTAATTCCAATTGGTCAAAAAATTCCGCAGCCAGGATGAGATGTCCGACATGAGGGGGATCAAACGTCCCCCCAAAGATTCCGATTTTCATGATTCCTTACTCTTCCCAGACCAATTCATGGTCACCAATATATACCGTATCTCCAGGTTGAACGCCGGCTCTCCGCAACGCTTCATCGATCCCCATGGCTTCTAAAATTCGCTGAAACCGGCGGACAGATTGATGATATTCCCAATAGGTCATGGCTGCCGCTCGTTCCAGGGCCTCACTCTTTATCCGCCATCCCCTGGGAGATGTTAATATCTTGAATTCACCGGGATCTTTTTCCAGGCGGTAAACGGGCATACCTTCTCCCTCTTTCTCCCTCTCCGGGATCATGTCAGGGGTTTCAGCCGAGATTTCCGCTGCCCGGTACATGACAGGTTGTATGCCGGAATTCGTCGCTGCGGAGATAGCAAAGACATCCTGGTATCCAAGCTCCTGGATATTCTGTTTTATTTGGGGCCATTTCTCCTCCACTTCAGGGAGATCCATCTTATTCAAGACCACAATTTGCGGTTTTTCTTGTAATTTTGGATCAAAGAGCGCTAACTCACTGTTTATCTGGGAAAAATCGGCGATGGGATCCGAAGACAAGCCGTCCAGAAGGTGGATAAGGACTTTTGTGCGCTCAACATGTTTTAAAAATTCGTGTCCAAGACCTTCCCCCTCATGGGCTCCCTCAATCAAACCTGGAATATCCGCCAAAACGAATTGCGTTTCATAATCCAGCTCTACCACACCCAGATTGGGTTGCAGGGTAGTAAACGGGTACGAAGCGATTTTTGGAGTGGCGTTGGAAACCACGGAAAGTAGGGTGGATTTCCCCGCATTGGGCACGCCCACCACCCCCACATCGGCAATTAATTTTAATTCCAACCGCAGCGTGCGTTCTTCCGGCGGCTCCCCTTTTTCAGCGATCCGGGGTGCCTTATTTTGCGCGCTTTTAAAGCGAGCATTTCCCCGCCCGCCCCGGCCCCCCTTGCAAACCACCAGCCTCTCCCCGGGTTCCGTGAGATCCCCAAGCAGTTCTCCGCTATCCTGGTCATAGATCATGGTCCCGGGGGGGACTTTGAGGACCAAATCCTCTCCAGAAGCGCCGGTTTGGTTGTTTCCACCTCCCCTTTGCCCGTTCTCCGCTTTAAAATGCCTTTGATGGCGATAGTCGCCCAACGTGTTCTTGTGGGGATCCACTTCCAGGATCACATCTCCCCCAGATCCCCCATCTCCACCATCCGGACCTCCCCGGGGGACATACTTCTCCCGCCGGAAATGGACGATGCCATCCCCGCCTTTCCCAGCCTTAACTTCTATGTTAATTTCGTCGACAAACACCATGATGACTCACGGAAAACTAATCCTGACCACGGCCGATTAATCATAAATCGCTTTTGCTGATGGAAAACGCAGCAAAAGCGGTTCAGCCCCACATCCAGCCTCCTTGGTCACGGCTCAATCCAATAAATAATCCTTCTTCCCAAATGCAGAGAACACTTTCATTCCATTGACTGTACCGGGCCAGTTAGAATTATACCACCTGGATCATCCCCCGTTATTATATGGTAAAATTGTGCAAATAGTCACAAACCAAGACCGCGATCCCATTTCATTGTCAACAAGCGAAAAAGGGAGATTTTATGGGAGAAGAAATACCCAAAATTATCATCGGTCGTTTACCTCTTTACCTTCGGGTGCTGAGGAGGTTAAAAAACGAGGGGGAAGTGTACGCCTCATCCCAAGAATTAGGGGAAATGCTGGATATCTCCGCGGCCCAAATTCGAAAGGACCTGTCCCATTTTGGGGAATTGGGCAAACGAGGGACGGGCTATGAAATCGAATTCTTAATCAAGAAATTAGACCAGATTTTGAATATCGATCAGGTCTGGAAAATAGCAGTGGTGGGGATTGGAGATGTAGGCCACGCGCTCGCTCGATATAACGGTTTTGTGAATCGTGGCTTCAAAGTCTCCGCCATCTTCGATTCCGATCCCCAAAAAATAGGGGTAAAAGTTCGCGACCTGGTCATCAAAGATGTAAAGGAATTAAAGGAGATCATCCAAAGGGAGAACATCAAAATCGCTGTGGTTGCCACGCCGGCATCCGCGGCACAAGAGGTAACGGACCTTTTGGTGAAAAATGGGATTAAAGCCATATTGAATTACGCCCCCATTTATCTGAAGGTCCCCAATGACGTCCATGTGGAACACATCGATCCAGCGATCCACCTCCAGAAACTCAGTTATTACTTGAAGTGAGAAATACCCCCTAAAAAAACCACCGGGCGGAGAGAGAACAGCCCGGTGTTTTGCTTTAATTAACAGGGGAGTGATTTTAGGTGATCAAATTCCGTTTGATTTTTGGGAACACACCGGGGGACAATCCCAGAGACGCCCCTTCTACCACGCAGGTGGTTGGGTTATCAACAACATAGGTCGGGACGCCCAGTTCCTTGGTCAAGAGTTTGTCTATGCCTGGGAGTAATGCAGTTCCCCCGCAGAGGGCAATGCCTCGATCGATAATATCTGAAACCAACTCCGGTGGGGTTTTCTCTAATACTTGGCGTGCGGTTTCCACGATATCCTGCAGGGGATCTTGCAAAGCCTCCACGACTTCGCCCGTCTTCAAGGACAGCGGCTGGGGCAATCCCGAAACCTGATCCTGGCCCTGCACTTCAATCCCCTCTTCCTCATCCTGTTGAATCGCAGCTCCAATTTCCAGCTTGATCCTTTCTGCAGTCGGTTGGGCGATGATTAACCCATATTTTTTCCGGACGTAAGAAATGATCGCCTCATCAAGTCCGATTCCCCCGGCCCGGAGGGTTGAAGCGGAGACGATCCCGTACATCGCCAATACCGCCGCCTGGGTCGATCCTCCCCCCAAAACGAGAATCATATTCCCGGTCGGCGTATTGATCGGCAGTTCGACGCCCAACGCAGCCGCCAGAGGTTGCTCGATCAAAAACACTTCCCGAGCGCCGGCTTCCAATACCGCTTCTTGAACGGCCCTGCTCTCCACGCTGGTCGCCCCATAAGGTATGGTCACCATCACCCGGGGTCGAAAAAATCGAACCGGGCCTGTAACCTTGCGGAGCATGTATTCCAAGATTTTTTCCGTGACTTCATAATCCGCGATCACACCGTTTTGTAACGGGCGAGCGATTTCCAGGGACTCCGGAACCCGCCCATACATTTCTTTCGCAGATTGACCGATCTCCACGATCTTCTGCTCATCAATAGCAATCGCAACCACGGTGGGTTCCCGTTCTAAAAGCACTCCCCCTTCCGCGATCATGACGAAGAAGGTGCCGATATCAATGCCGAAGTCTTGCGAAAATAATGCCATAGCTTCTTTACTCAGATGATCCCATGCCCGGTGGCCGCGATCTCAAACCACGTTTTCGATATTGCTTCACCGCTTCTAATCTCAATTGCGATCTTCTCAGAGCCGCCTGTATCTTCAGGTAGGTTTCTGTGTCCGGAGGGGGCCCTTTCTCCAGGGTTTTCTGCGCCTGTTCCCGGGCTTCTCGGGCTCGCTCGACATCGATTTCATCCACATGCTCTGAGGCTTCCGCCATCACTGTGACGATATCCGGTTGGACCTCGATAAACCCCCCGGTGACCGTGAACACCTCCTCTTCCTCTTGGCGGCGCAATTTAATGAACCCGAAATCCAAAATGGCGATCAAAGGGGCATGATCGGGGAGGATGCCGATTTCTCCGTCCACGCTGGGGGCGATAACCATATCGACATCCCCTTCAAAAACCATCCGATCCTGGGATACGATTTCACAACGAATAGGCATATAGAAGATTACCCTTCCAATCTCTGCGCTTTCTCAACCGCCTCATCAATGGTCCCCACCATCATAAACGCTTCCTCAGGCAAATCGTCATGTTTGCCGTCCAAAATTTCCTGGAAACCCCGGATCGTATCCTCAATGGGTACATAAACCCCGGGAAGATTTGTAAACTGCTCGGCAACGAACATCGGTTGCGAGAAAAACCGTTCGATCTTCCGTGCCCGACTGACGGCTATTTTATCATCCTCACTAAGTTCTTCCATGCCCAAAATGGCGATGATATCCTGAAGGTCTTTCTGGCGCTGCAGGATCTCCTGCACGCGGCGGGCGGTTTGATAATGTTCCTCACCCACCACATCCGCATTCAAAATTTTCGAGGTGGATGCCAGGGGATCGACAGCGGGGTAGATGCCCTTCTCAGAAATGGATCGTTCCAGGGTGATGGTGGCATCCAGGTGAGCAAAAGTCGCCACTGGCGCAGGGTCCGAGTAGTCGTCAGCGGGGACATATATCGCCTGCATGGAGGTGATGGATCCCGTTTTCGTGCTGGTGATCCTCTCCTGCAGGTCCCCCATTTCCGTGGCCAGTGTCGGCTGGTATCCCACCGCGGAGGGCATTCTTCCCAGCAAGGCTGACACCTCGGCACCGGCCAGGCTGAAGCGGAAGATGTTATCGATGAACATCAACACATCCAGGCCTTCGTCTCGGAAATTTTCAGCCATGGATAATCCGGCGAGACCGACCCGCAAGCGAACACCGGGGGGTTCGTTCATTTGTCCGAAGACCATCACGGTGTCTTTCATCACCCCCGCCTCCAACATTTCACGATAGAGGAGAGTGCCTTCCCTCGTACGTTCTCCCACGCCTGCAAAAACGGAGTTGCCTTCGTGTTCTGCTGCCACAGAGCGGATCAACTCCATGATGATGATCGTCTTCCCCACCCCGGCACCGCCAAAGATGCCCGTCTTTCCCCCCCGCGTAAAGGGGGCCACGAGATCAATCGCTTTGATCCCCGTCTCAAAGACTTCCACACTGGTCGTTTGCTCTTCGAAGGGAGGGGCATCGCGGTGGATGGGATAAAACTCATCAGCTTCGATGTCTCCCTCGCCGTCAATGGGTTTCCCCAGGACGTTAAACACGCGTCCCAAGGTCTTTTTGCCTACAGGAACCCGGATCGGGGATCCGGTGGCTTTCACCGGCAATCCTCTCTGCAATCCATCCGTGGAATCCATGGCGACACACCGTGCGCTCCCCCTACCTAAATGCTTTTCAACTTCTAAAATTAATGGCTCTTCGTCCTCGCGAGGGACTTCTAAGGCGTCATAGATATTTGGCAACTCATCAACGGGAAACTTCACGTCTACCACGCCGCCTTTGATTTCAATGATCTGCCCACCTTGTTTCGCCATTCCATCCTCCGTAACTATCCTGTGATCCGTCACGCTTTGCTTAATTAAGATTTGCTGAACCGATCATGCCCTTTGTTGGGAGATCGCTTCCGCTCCCCCCGCGATGTCTAATATCTCACGGGTGATCTCTTGCTGTCGGGCTTTATTGTATTGGAGCTGGAGCGCATCCGCTAAATCCGATGCGTTTTCAGTGGCATTCTTCATCGCCACCATTCGGGCCGAATGTTCACTCGCCAATGACTCCAATATAGCATGAAAAACTTGTATCATGGTGAAACGGGGGAGTAACCTATCTAAAATTTCCTCTTGCCCCGGTTCATAAATGTACGGTCCCGCATATGCCTCTGGTTCCTCAAACGCTTTCACCCGCTCATCTTTCGCCGTTTCCAAAGGGAGGAGCTTCTTCACTGTGGGTTCTTGCCGCAGCCGATTGATAAACTGCGTATAAACTAGATGGACTTCATCGGTGTTACTCGCCAAAAACTCGTCAATCGCTAACCTGCCAATGGGCGTGACGTCATTGTAGACAGGATCTGCGGGGATATCATTAAACTCAGCGAAGATCTCCCTCCCCTGGCGATAGACCAAATCGCGACCTTTTTCCCCTACGGTGATATACCGTACTTCCAACTCCCGATCAGCGAATTCTTTGAGCGCAAAATCTACCACATTCGTGTTGTATGCGCCTGCCAATCCCCGGTTCCCACTGATGAGGACAACCAGTAACTGGTCTACCTTATCCGGTTTTGTCAACAGGGGATGCATGACCTCCCGCCTCGGCTGTTCGGCGATATGCTGCAATACCTGCCAAGCTTTCGTCGAATAGGGACGCGTATCCTCCAATTTATCAATCGCCTTCCGAACCTTACTCGCGCTCACCGCTTGCAAAGCCCGGGTAACCTGGGAGATATTCTTTACGCTTTTAATTCTTTGTTTTACATCTCTAGCTGTGGTCATTTTTTATGTTATTCGTCTTCTGATGGCTCTTCCTCGTTGAGAGGTTGAGTGAAATCTTCCAAAGCCTTTTGCAGCTGCGCTTCGATCTCCTCCGTTATCTCCTCCTCCTCCAAAAGGGCTTCCTTGATTTCCGGGTAAGATAGATCCGTGAATTGCCGCAATTCATTTTCCCATTTGGTGATCTCGGAAATCTCCACATCGTCGGCAAATCCGTGGGTCGCAGCGTAAATGACGATCACTTGATCCTCAATGGGTACGGGGTCAAACTGGGGCTGCTTGAGGATTTCCCGCAACCGCCGGCCGCGCTCCAACCGGGCTTGCGTCGCCGGATCCAGTTCCGATCCAAACTGGGCGAAGGCTTCCAACTCGCGAAACGCCGCCATGTCCAACCGCAGCTGACCTGCAACCTGCTTCATGGCTTCGATTTGCGCGTCACCGCCCACCCGGGAAACGGAGATACCCGCGTTAATGGCAGGTCGGATGCCGGCATAAAACAAGTCGGTTTCCAGATAAATCTGCCCATCCGTAATGGAAATCACGTTGGTGGGAATATACGCTGAAACATCGCCCAAAAGGGTCTCAATGATAGGAAGGGCGGTCAATGACCCTCCAGACCCTTTCACTTTTACGATTTTCTCGCCAGCTGATTCATCAACGGCATCCTCGGCTTCATGGCGTGCCAAAGGACCTTTATACACAACCCCATTGAGGCTGTCTTCTTCGGTCGCCAGGTCCCCTTCATAACCTTCTGAGACGATCACGAACTGATCGGCCAAGCGGGCTGCCCGTTCCAATAACCGGGAGTGGAGGTAAAACACATCCCCGGGATACGCCTCCCGGCCTGGGGGACGACGGAGCAGCAAAGACAATTCGCGGTATGCCCAAGCGTGTTTGGAAAGGTCATCATAGACCACTAAGGCATCCCTGCCCTGCTCCATGAACTCCTCCCCGATAGCGCAGCCCGCGTAAGGAGCGATGTACTGCAGCGCCGTAGGATCTTTCGCGGAGGCGAGGACGACGATGGTGTGCTCCATGGCCCCGTACTCTTCCAGGGTAGCGACCGTTTTCGCGACTTCCGCGTTTTTCTGGCCAATGGCGACATAAATGCAGATGACGTCTTTCCCTTTCTGGTTGATGATCGTGTCTAGTGCGATGGCTGTTTTTCCGGTCTGGCGGTCGCCAATGATCAACTCACGCTGCCCCCGCCCAATGGGAGTCATGGAATCAATGGCTTTGATCCCTGTATGCAGCGGCACATCGACATCTTTCCGCTCCACAACACCCGGGGCGATCCTCTCCACCGCCCGGAATCGCTGGGTAGAGATGGGCCCTTTGCCGTCAATGGCTTGTCCTAAGGGATTGATCACCCGCCCAATCAACTCTTTCCCCACCGGTACAGAGGAGATCCGGCCTGTGGAACGGACGATCATCCCCTCGACGATGTCCTCATATTCCCCCATGATGATCACGCCTACCGTCTCTTCCTCCAAATTGAACGCGGTGCCCAATACACCATTCGAAAATTGTACCAATTCCTGGGAACGGACATCTGACAGCCCACTCACCCTGGCGATGCCATCTCCAGATTCGATGACCCTCCCTACTTCCTGGATCTCAACCTGAGGTTCATAGGCTCTGATTTGTTTTTCCAGGTCCACCTTAATCTGCTTGATTAGATCGGTCATATCCTCTCCGCTCCTAACGCGTATGATCGTCCGGTTCAATGAATATCCATGAAACCTAATTGATTATCAGACTATTCTATGTTCCCTCTTTCCATTATTTCGCTATGCTATTCCCATTAAAAAACCATTCTCCCTAAGGAGAATTTCATCTTATTTCCCTATCAAAACTCATCTCTCTCGAGCCTTTGAAATGATAACCGAATGTCCCTGGATTGTCCAGTTTTCAATGGAGATCAACTGAAATAACGGAGGGCCATTGACAAACGTTCTTCCACATCATCTGGTGCGTCCTCAGGAAGGGACTGCAGAGCGGACTGCGCTTCAACGACGCTGTATCCCAAAGCGACCAGCGCTTCCTGCACCTCTGCATTCGTATCACTTAATACCGGAGCGCGCCCCATCTCTTCCTTCAAACTAATCCGGTCTTCCAAATAGAGGATGATCTTTTGAGCTGTTTTGTTCCCGATCCCCGATACTTGAGAAAAAATGCCATCCTGCCTGTGGACTACCGCGCGATTGATCACCTCAGGGGAATGTGTTGAAAGGGTTTCCAAGGCCAACCGAGGACCTACGCCATTTACACCGAGCAACAAATCGAAAATGGTGACCTGGTCTATCTGTGGGAAGCCATACAAGGTCAGGGAATCCTCCCTGACCACAAGGTACGTGTGAAGTGAGACCGATTCACCTTTCCTGACCTGTTCAGGAAAAGAGTAAGGGACAAAGACTTTGAAACCAATCCCGCCGACATCCAAAACTACAAAATCCTTGTCCTTCTGCGTAACCTTCCCATACAAACTAGCTATCATGAGAACCTTATTCAGATGAAGAACGTGAATATAAGACCGATAAGGATGATGATCACAAAAGCGGGCCAAACCACCCATCTCAATTTCTTCGATCCCAAAGATAAAACCATCCCCCCTTTGACGACCGTGTTTGCTACTGCTGCCAAGATAATAGCCCGTTTGGCAGTCATCAAACTAATCCCGCCTGGATCCTGACTCAAATCAGCCACCGACAGGGTAATGGCGTCGACATCCGCCAAACCCGCTACGAAGCTCGAAAAATATAAGCCGCTCTCTCCCAGATAAAACTTGGCCGCTTTAGAGATCACCAGAACAATCGCGTAAACCAAACCAAATTTGATGGCTGGCCCCAGCTCAAATGGGTTGGAAACATCCATTTGTTCTTCGTCCATTGCGGACTGGGATAGGTAGAGATAGATGGAATAGACCAGCCCTGCCCCTCCCATAGCCAACATGGAAGGCCAGATCACAGGGAGCAGTTTGTTATTTACCACCGCGACTTCCACCAGCACGCGGACAAACATAATCGTCCAGCCGATGATGATGGCCACGCCAAACGGTTTGTTTAGTTCCGGCTGCGTGTTACTGCGTTGAGAAAAGCTGAGTGTATTCGCTGTGCTGGAAGCCAATCCACCCAACAAACCGCTGATCCCGATCCCGCGTTTGGGACCAACGATTTTGATCAAGATGTATCCCAGGAAATTAATCCCGGAAATGAAGACCACCATCTGCCAAATTTTGTAAGGGTTCAAGACATTCAAGGGAGGAGGTCCGTAAGTCTTATTCGGCAGGATAGGAAGAATGACAGCTGTAATCACCGCAAATTGGAGCGTCGCGAAAACGTCTTCCCGGGTAAGGACCCGGACCAAGCTGCGCATTTCCCACTTGATGGCCAGAAGTACTGTGACCAAGACACCCAATGCGGTGGCGAATTCCACCGAATGAGCATAACAAATGGCCCCGATCAGAATGGTCACCAGCGCTGCGACCTCGGTCGTCAACCCCACCTCCCCCCGGTTTGTCGCCCCAATGAAATAGGCCACGATGACCATCAACGCCAAAACAGTGCTTAAACCCACGAAAATCGAGGATGCCCCCAGTACATCAGATAAAAACGCAGCTGTAGCGCCAAACAAGCTCATTAACGCGAACGTCCGCGCGCCTGCAAACAGACCCCCAGAAGGATCACCATAAGCATACTCACGCTGCATACCGATCAGAACCCCGATCAACAGCGCGGAACCAAACCGTAAAATGAGATCGTAATTCGTCATCTTTTCTTTGTTATCCCTCTCCGTATCTGGATGTGTGAAGATGGCAAATGGCTACCGCCAGCGCATCCGCTGCATCATCCGGCTGGGGAAGCTCATCCATATGCAGCAATAATTTTACCATCTGCTGGACTTGGTTTTTATCCGCGTTTCCATATCCTACCACCGCTTGTTTAATCTCAGATGGTGTGTATTCGCCGAGGGGCAAATTGGAGGTCGCAATGGCAATTAACGCTGCACCGCGACCTTGTCCGACTTTAATCGCTGTGCGCACATTCCTTTGAAAGTAAATATTCTCCACAGCGCAGCTGTCCGGTTGATACTTGTCCACGATTTCCTTCAGGGTTCTATAAATGTACAGCAACCGTTTGGGTTCCTCCCAGTCACTGGGGGTGGTCACAACGCCATGGTCCACTTCCTCCAATTCGTGGTCGCTGTTCATTCTCACGACACCATAGCCAGTGGTTGCGGTGCCCGGATCAATACCCATCACCACCCTTGCCTTAGGCATGCTCTGTCTCTATCTTCTCTAGGGCCAAGTCAGAAATTCGGAGGTTCGAATACACGGTTTGGACATCGTCCAAATCCTCTAATTCTTCGATTACCTTCATAACCTGTAATGTCTTTTCCAAATCGAGATCTATTTCCTGGTCAGGGTCCATCCGCAAACCGGAATTTTCCGTTTTAATGCCTTTTTCCTTCAGCCGATCGTGGATATCTTTGAAAACGTCTACGGCACCGATGATTTCAAAATACTCATCATCCTCGATCACATCTTCCGCTCCGGTCTCAACGCCGATCTCAAATAAGGTATTATAATCAAGCCCATCCGCAGGGATCACGAAAAAGGATTTTCGGGTAAACTGCCAGGCTACCGAACCTCCCTCGCCCATGTTTCCCCCATATTTGGTGAGGATGTGGCGTACATCTGCCACCGTGCGGTTGCGATTGTCCGTAATGCATTTGATCATCAACGCCACGCCGTGGGGAGCATACCCTTCATAGTGGATTTGCTCCATTTTCGAAGCATCCCGATCTTCGCCCGTCCCCCGTTTGATCGCCCGTTCAATATTGTCATTGGGCATGTTGGCGTCTTTCGCCCGATCTATGGCTATGCGCAAACTGAAGTTGATTTCCGGGTCGCCACCCCCTTCCCGAGCAGCCATTTCGATCTCGCGGGACAACTTCGTGAATAACTTCCCCCGCCGTTTATCCTCTTTCTTCTTTTGATGTTTGATGTTGGCCCATTTTGAATGTCCAGCCATGTTACGCCTCCTGCTCATCCCCCTCCCCGCCTGAGAGTATGTCCTTTCTCTATGCCCCCATTATAACATTCACCAGCTGCAATACTGCAGATGGAAAAGGAAGATGCTAAGTGATCTTTAACACCGCTTCCCCGTTGATCGCGCTATGTTTAATGCCCCGCAAAGCCTGGTTTACGCCCTCCAAAGGATAGAGTTGAGTCGTCACCTCAACGGGTATTTCAGCCGCTAATTTCAGGTACTCGACCCCATCCTGATAGGTGGCATTGGCAACACTCCGCAACGTCCGCTCCTCATAGATCAAGCGATATGGCATTTCAGGGATAGGTGACATATGGATGGCATTGATAGCCAGCGTCCCGCCTGGACGCAATTTTCCCAGCACTTTCGGCACCAAATGCCCTGCTGGAGCGAAGATGATCGCACAATCCAACTCCCCGGGAGCCTTATCCTCAATCCCCCCAACCCAGGCTGCACCGAGAAATCGGGCATGTTCACGGTGCTCCTCTGAACGAGTGAAGACATATGCTTCGCCCTCCCAGTGGCGCGCCACCTGGATCGTCAAGTGGGCGCTCGCTCCAAACCCGATCAATCCTAATCGATCTCCGGGGCTGAAATCCGCCTGATGCAGCGATCGATAGCCGATGATGCCGGCACATAGCAGTGGGGCTGCCTCCCGGTCATCCATGGCAGAAGGTAAAGGGAGAGCATAATCGGCTTCCGCAATCATGTATTCCGCAAACCCACCATCCACATCAAATCCTGTAAAACGAGCTTCGGGACAAAGGTTTTCCTGCCCTTGGCGGCAATAGTCACATACCCCGCAGGCATCAAAAAACCACGGCACTCCCACACGATCCCCAAGTGAGAATGAGTCCACATCCTCCCCCAATGCGTCCACTTCCCCTACCACTTGATGGCCGGGGATGATCGGTGCCTGAGAGGGATGAATATCTCCCTCCACGATATGCAAATCCGTGTGACAAACGCCACACATATTGACTTGCAAACGGATCTGTCCCGGACCAGGCGTCGGCTTAGGGGCTTCGACAAGATCTAAGGGTTCCTTTTCGACTTCCATTGGGCTGGAAAACTGCATCGCTCTCATTCCTACCTCATCCTCCTTATCCACAGATACGTCCGACTGTTCCTATGGGAAGCCCTTTTTAAACCACCACTTATCCCTTTCCTTCTGGTGCGCTTTATGTCAATGCCGATCCCCTCGCCTCAATCCCAATTGAGCTGCCAAATCGGCAGCCTCTTGGTATTCCTCGCGGCTTATGCGTCGATTAAGCTCAGGGTATTGAGGGACACGGTAACTGGGTCGGTACTGGTCCATCAGATTGACATACGTGTTTGGAGAAATCTCCTCAGCGATGAACCGCAAGATCTCCTCAGACCCTGCTAATCGATTGGGAAGCAACAGATGGCGTACCAGTAATCCCCTTTTCGCAACACCCTGGGCGTTCAACTTCAAATCTCCAACCTGGCGGTGCATTTCCTTGACCGCGCGTTGATTGACAGTGGGATAATGCTCAACCCGAGAGTACTTCTCCCCTATCTGCGGACTGGAGTATTTCATATCCGGCATATAGATATCGATGACCCCGGAAAACAACTTCAACATGGCCATGGAATCATACCCTCCCGTGTTATATACGAGGGGCACTTCCAAACCTTCTTTCGCGGCCATATACACGGCCTTCAATATCTGCGGGCCAACATGGGTAGGTGACACAAAATTGATGTTATGGCATCCCTGTCTCTGCAGGGAAAGCATCATCCCCGCCAGTTGTTCAGGGGACACCTTCTGTCCCATCCGGCTTTGACTGATAGAGGAATTCTGGCAAAACTGACAGTGCAAATTGCATCCGCTGAAGAAGATCGTCCCCGATCCACCCCATCCACGAAGGGGAGCCTCCTCCCCAAAATGGGGGCCGAAACTGCTCACGATGGCTTCAGACCCTATCCTGCACTCCCCTCTTTCCCCATCCAAACGATTCACTTGACAAACCAATGGACAAACCGTGCAGGAAGACAAATGTCCTTTTGCCCTCTCCACCCGATCTGGGAACGCGCCGGAGTCAAGCAAGGTTTTATATGCCGGTTCGAATGCCATATCAACTCCAATACCAACCTATCCACATTATACCGAGCTATCCGTGCTTTGATGATTTTCTCCAGCGCTCTGCCATTGATAAGGGAAACCAGGCTCTCTAGATCATTCCTTGATTTATCTTCAACCCACGGTTAGAATGTTTCCTGGAGGGACACATTGTGAGATCAGTATCGCGGCGAGATTTCTTAAAACTTTGCTTTTCCGGGTTGTTGGGATTGGGGCTCAGCCCTCATCCCCGATTCAGGGATGGATGCTATCCCCTGCCAGGCCCTATCGGGCGCGTCGCCTCAGATGAGAAAACCATCTCCATTTATAAAGAAGCTGATTATGAAAGCGACATCGTCCGCGAAACGCACTTTGATGAACTGATCAACCTCTATTACGAAAAAAATGTGCTCCACAATGACGCCCATTCTCACAAGTGGTATCGGGTGTGGGGAGGATATCTCCCGGGAGCCTATGTGCAGCCCACCCGCTATCGACTGAACAAGCCCTTCAAGTCCATACCCAAGTGCGGGCAGCTGGCAGAAGTCACGGTGCCCTATACCCAAACCTACAAATACGACAAATGGGATGGGTGGCAAAAATTTTTTCGCCTTTACTATGAAACCACTCATTGGATCTCAGGATTAAAAACAGGGCCCGACGGAAAAACCTGGTATAAAATCACTTCAGAATTGTCGGATACCCTATATTACTTCGTCCCCCGGGAACATCTCCGCCCCATCCCGGATGTCGAATACATCCCGCTTGCCATCCAAGTCCCTCCCCGGGAAAAGAAAATTGAGGTGTCGCTATCCGAACAAGAGTTGGTAGCCTATGAATACGATAAACCGATCCTGAAAACAATAATTTCTTCGGGACTGGGCTTCAAAGAAGTCCCCAAAGGCACAGCGACGCCTACAGGCGTCTTCCGGGTTACCTCAAAATATCCCACAAAACACATGGGCAGCGTAATTTCCATTGGCGCACCCGGAAGCTACTCCCTTCCCGGCGTCCCTTGGGCGACCTTTTTTATCTATGAAACCGGGGTGGCCTTTCACGGGACCTATTGGCACAACAACTTCGGCCACAAAATGAGCCATGGCTGCATCAACATGAAAACCGAAGACGCAAAATGGCTTTACCGATGGATAAATCCTCCCTATGAACCCCCTTATCGCGGTCATTGTGACTGGGGGGTCAATGGACGCGGGACCCGGATCGAAATAGAATATTAATCAACCCGTACATTCACCTATCCTAAAATACATCCTATGGGTATAGAAATCATCACCAGAAACAAGAAAGCGAAATTCAATTACGAGATCCTCGATACATACGAAGCCGGGATTGTCCTCAAAGGGTCCGAGATAAAATCCATCCGAGAACACAACATCAGCATTGAGCAAGCCTACGTATACATCGACGGTGAAGAAGCCTGGCTCATTGACGCTTACATCCACCCTTATGAACAAGCCAGCGCCTACAATCACGATCCTAAAAGGCGGCGAAAATTACTCCTCCATAAACGGGAAATTCTGGATCTATGGGACAAGGTTCGGATCAAGGGTCGCACTATTATTCCCCTGCAGGTCTATTTAGTAGATGGGATCGCCAAAGTCGAGATCGCGGTTGCCAAAGGCAAAAAAACACGGGATAAACGAGAAGATATCAAAGAACGCGACGCTGAGCGTCAAGCGGAGCGAGAAATGCGACGCTTTGGTTTCTAAATTATGTCTAATAAACATTCATTGAATTAGAGGAATCTATGCCCTCCCCATCTACGATTGGTGGCATTAACAGCTTACCTTTCCCTCAAAAACGCTCCCTTTACGCCCAAGTCATCCCCCCGGAACTACTTGATAAGTTTAATATCCCCTCTTCATTGGTGGATCAAGAAGGAAGGGATCTTCTTGAACTAGATTGTCCTTCCGGTAGCACGGACGCAGAACTGGCTCTCTATCATAGACATGATATCCCGGATCCTGTCCTCTTTGGACATATCACAGATACCATACAGGGCCAGCTTCATATTCTGCTTTACGGTTTGAACGACCCTACTACCCAACGCTACAACGTCGATCGACTTCCCGATGGGACGAAAACGGATTTCGGGACCAACCTGCGAAACATCCAAGCAGAGAGGAAAGCCTTGAAAGCTGGGTTAGCCCCCGGACAAATCTATCAGGGGCCCCATCTTTTTAAGGCGTCCATGCAACAGTTCGAGCGCTTCGTGAGCACCTTGGGTCATGAACTATATTTTGCTGAACCTCTTTATTACCATGTAGCGATCATGTTTGAACGGCATGGATTTTCTTACCAAAAAGGGAAGAGACTGATGAAGCGAATTCAAGCGGGTTTTTCATCAGGCGGTGATCTGCTTCCCCTTCTCGATGGGAGCAATGTTTTCCGACAACCGGGAGCGGAAGACAGCATCCGCCTACGCTCTTGGGCAATTCACGATAATATCCTTGGTTTCCCTTTTACAGAGGTGACGATGTATAAGTATGTGGGTAAACACGCCGGTGTGGCTACTGCACCGGGTGTGTCTTGGTAAAATACCCCTACCCTCTCATGTATTAATCACAACCTCACAGATTGGTTTTGTAACGAAGATCCCGAAAAGCATTTAACTTTGATCAACGAAGATCCCGAAAAGCATTTAACTTTGATCGAAGAGGGAAATATGCTGATAATCGATGGAAACACCCTTACCATAACCGAGGTTACCAGGGTTGCCCGTCATCATTTCCCCGCGAGCTTATCTTCTGAAGCTGAGACCAAAATCCGGAAATCAAGAGCGTGGGTAGAAGAGATCGTCTCTACTGGAAAGCCGGTCTATGGTATCAATACCGGATTTGGCGCGTTTGCGGACCGCCTGATTTCCATGCAAGATTCCCAGGCGCTGAGCCGCAACCTGATCCTCAGCCATGCGGTGGGCACAGGTCCTGTATTGGCGAAAGATGTGGTCCGGGCAGCGATGATAATCCGCGCCAACACGCTCGCCAAGGGGCATTCCGGCGTCCGTCTCGAAGTTGTTAACACGCTTATCGATATGGTCAATAAAGAAGTAACCCCGATTGTCCCTTCTCAGGGGTCTCTTGGGTCTTCAGGGGATTTAGCTCCGCTCTCCCATCTTGCTTTGGTATTCACGACAGATCAAGAGGACAAAGAAGATGAATCGGGGTGGGCGGACTATCAGGGACAGCAGATGACGGGAAAGAAAGCCATGGAAGCAGCCGGCATTCCCCGTTTGATATTAAAGTCTAAAGAAGGTTTGGCAATCAACAACGGGGCGACCTTTTCAGCAGCGATCGCTGCCCTTGTCTGCGACGATGCCGAGAACCTTCTGCGGGCCAGTGAAATCGCTTTGGCGATGAGTTTAGAAGCCATGTTAGGCGTGTCCTCCGCTTTTGACGCTCGAATCCATGAAGCCCGCCACCATCCTGGCCAGATCCGGGTCGCGAAAAGGGTCCGTCAGCTAACCGAGGGAAGTACGCTTCTCGACTCCACCGATAAAATCCAGGATGCCTATTCGCTGCGTTGCGCACCCCAAGTCCACGGGCCGGTGGAAGAGACGTTGGCGTTTGCCAAGAAGGTCATCGCTCGCGAGATCAACGCTGTAACGGACAATCCCCTGCTCTTTGATCACAAAACCGCGATCTCGGGCGGCAACTTCCACGGGGAACCCGTGGGATTGGTCATGGATTACCTGAGCATCGCCCTTACGGAAATCGCGGGCGTCTCCGAACGGCGGTCCTTTCGTCTCACAGACAGCAAATTAAATGCAGAGCTACCTCCTATGCTGGTCGATACCCCTGAGGATGCAGGCTTGAACTCCGGGATGATGATGCCCCAATACACCGCTGCTTCCCTCGTCCTTGAAAACCGTTCCCTGGCTTCTCCCGATTCCACGAATTCCCTGCCCACATCCGCCGAACAGGAAGACCACAACGCCAATTCCATGACCGCTGCCCGTCACACACAGCAAATCGTCAGAAACACTGCCCATGTCATCGCCATTGAGCTTTACACCGCGGCCCGCGCCCTGGATATTCGCCTTCGCGATTTACCTCACGCTAGCTTAGGAAAAGGCACAAGAAAAGCCTACGAGAAAATCCGCTCTGAGATTCCCTACCAGCCGGGAGACGCATGGTGGGGACCGGAAATCGAAACCTTACGGGACATGATCGAGAACAGGGAGTTGGTTGAAGCGGTCTTTCAAACCAGCTAAGGAAGTTTTCCCCCATCATCCCCTGCGAAGGGAAGACCTTGATCAAATCACTATTACACTCACTTGCCAATTGGAAAATCGGGCATATCGATTTATTCTCAATGGAGAGAAACCTATGATGTCCCTCTCCTTCATTTCCACCACATAGGAGAAAACGATGAGTGATTGTCCTTTCTGCAAAATACGTGATGGTGATCTGCCAGCAAGCATCATCCACCAGGACGATACCTGCACAGCCTTTCTCGACGTCCAACCCATAAATCCCGGTCATATACTGATCATCCCTAACGAACATGTTGAAAACCTGGCAGAATTAGACCCCGAAACGGGAAGCCGTTTATTTCGTCTGGCGCAAAACATATCCTCCGCGTTACGGGAAAGCGGCATTCAATGTCCGGGGATCAATCTATTCCTCGCCGATGGCAAAGAAGCCATGCAAGAAGTGCCCCATTTACATTTACATGTCTTCCCCCGCTTTGCAGACGACGGGTTCGAATTTCATTTCAGCCCCACATACTTCGAACTGCCGACGCGAGATGAACTGGATAAGAACGCAGAACATATCAAACAAGCTCTGCAGAAATACATCAAAGCAGGATGATCCCTAAATGAAAGATGCTCGGGGCTCGTGATGGAACTCCAAACGCGTATTGATATCAGCAAGCAAATGAAGATAGATCATGGTTGATCTCATCGTCGTGGGCAGTTTGAATATGGACCTCGTTGTCCGGGCCCCTCGTTTTCCCAAACCCGGGGAGACGCTGCCAGGGGGAGCATTCAACACCTACCCGGGAGGGAAAGGTGCCAATCAAGCGGTAGCTGCAAGTCGACAGAATCTGGATGTGGCCCTGGTGGGAGGGGTCGGCGAGGACCACTTCGGAAAAAAGCTCATCCACACTCTGAAACGACAAGGTGTGGATACAAATGCGGTTAAGGTGGATCCGCACGTTTCAACCGGTACGGCGGTGATCATCGTCACGGAAGATGGGCAAAACAGCATCGTCCTTTCCCCGGGAGCGAATGGGACCATACAGCCGGGAGATGTCGATGAGGCCTATCTCCTCTTCTCCCAGGCAGAAAGGCTGCTTCTGCAATTTGAAATTCCCCGGGAAACCGTGGAACATGCCGCCAAACTTGGCAAAGAAGCTGGATTGCAGGTCATCCTCAATCCCGCACCAGGCCGGATATTACCGCCTGCATTGATCCCGTATATTGACTATCTTGTCCCCAACGAAACCGAATTAAGTCTGATCAGCGGTGAAAAGGTCACTGATCTCGCTTCAGCGAAAACAGCGGGCCGAGAATTAATTGAAAAGGGGATCCCCGTGATCATCGTCACCCTAGGTCCAGAAGGGTCCCTTTTGATCACAGAATCCGCAGAAGTGCACCTTCCCGCTGAAAAGGTCGATGTGGTGGATACCACAGCCGCCGGGGATTCATTCATCGGAGGGCTGGCAGCTGGTCTTCACCGAGGATTCCCTTTGGAAGAGACGGTCGCCTACGCGAACTGCGCTGGCGCACTGGCAGTTACCAAAGTGGGAGCGCAGCCTTCCTTGCCGTCATTCGAAGAAGTCCAGTCCCTGTATCGGAAAAGGACAGAAATCTAGATGAGTCAGGAAAAACGGATTCTGCTGGATACAGATCCCGGTATTGATGACGCCTTGGCGATTTTATTGGCGATATCTTCTGAAGAAATTCACTTGGAAGGTTTGACAGTCGTCCACGGCAACTGCTCCTTGAAACAGGGCATCAATAATGCCTTGTCCGTGTTGGAGTTAGCCAATGCCGGTGATACCCCTGTCGCAGCCGGTTTCCCGCGGCCGCTCGTTCAGCCCCCCCTTATTGCGGACGAGACCCATGGACCGAAGGGTCTCGGGTACGCTGATCTTGACCCTCCCCATAACCACACCTTAGATATCCACGCGGTGGATTTCATCGTCGATAAAGTATTATCCAATCCTGGGGAGATGACCATCGTCGCCATCGGCCCTTTGACCAACATCGCGGTTGCCCTTCGCCGTGAACCCGAAATCATCGAGGCCGTCAAGGAAATCATCATCATGGGCGGCGCCATCCTCCACCAGGGAAACGCAACCCCCCTCGCAGAGTACAATACTTATGCCGATCCCCACGCAGCGCACATGGTGTACCATTCCGGCCTACCCATCACTTTGGTTCCGCTTGATGTGACCTACCAATGTGTCCTCACCGCTGAGGACGTCGACCGTCTCTTGGAACACAACTCGCCCATCGCGGAATTCATCGCCGAAGCCACCCGCTTTTATATGGAATTCCATGATCATTATCAATCGGTGAAAGGCTGCGTCATCAACGACCCCCTCGCTTTGTCCTTAACTTTTAACCCAGGATTATGCGAATACCAAAACCTGTACGTCGATGTGGACATTTCGGGCGGGGTTTCCATGGGTAACACGTTTGCTGATTTTTACGACGTAATAAAAAAATCACCAAAAATACAGGTAGCGCTTGAAGTCCGTCCCCGGGATTTTATCGAACTGTTTCTGGGACGGATGGAACGCTTGATGGAAAGGAGGGGGGGACTCAACACAATCAGGCAAAGATGAAAACCAGCACAAGACAAACTTTAGGATATATAAGCGCTTTTTTCATTTTGGGCGCTATCATCGCCTCCCTCGGGCCCACCCTCCCAGAGCTCGCTGGCCAGGTCGGAAAAAACGTATCCGCCTTAAGCGTGCTTTTCTCAACCCGTTCTCTGGGATACCTCTGTGGATCACTTTTTACCGGGGTGCTTTTAGACCGCATTCCAGGACATCACCTTCTCGCAGTCGCGCTCACGACCGGATTACTCCTCTTATCCATCATCCCTGAGGTCAGCCTGCTGACCCTCTTAGGATTGGTTTTGTTTCTGGTGGGATGCACCCTGGGAGCGCTGGATGTGGGATCAAACACCTTATTAGCCCAAACCCACGGAGAAAAAAGCGGGCCCTATCTCAACGCCATGTACCTCAGCGCAGGGGTGGGAAGTTTTCTGATCCCGCTTTATTTTGGATATGTGGTTCCGGATACCGGATATCAAAGCCTAGCCCTTTTTATAGCTCCCCTCGCTTGTTGGATGATCCTCACCCCCTCACCACCCAAACCATCCCAAGACGAGGTGGAGGATCCGCTTCCCGATCAACACGAAATCCTTATCTTGTTCGCCCTCCTGGCCCTATTATTCGTCGGTTTGGAAGTTGGCTACAGCGGTTGGATTTTCACATATTATCAACAACGCGCCCTCGGCCCGGATCATACCGCCTATATGATAACCTCTCTTTTCTGGATAGCGATCACCCTGGGGCGCACACTCGCCATCCCCACAGCGGTCTACATTCAACCCACCCGCTCCATATTTTCCTACCTCATTGGGGGTTTGGTCAGCACGGGTTTGATGATCCTCTTTCCGGAGCAAAACTGGTCTGTATGGGTAGGAACGGCTGGAGTCGGACTCAGCTTGGCAGCCATATTTCCCACGACCTACAACTACATCCAAAAGACAACCCAACTCTCTGGAAAGCAAAACGGAATGGTGTGGTCCGTAGGCAGTATGGGCGGAATCATCCTTCCCCTGCTTATCGGATGGGGAATCGGAACCCTCAGGGCAACCTCCATGATGGTCTTCGTCCTTCTCAGCTGGTCGCTGGCATTGATCCTATTTCTAACGCTACTCCACAGAAAACAGGACTTATCCCGCCTACTTTCAGAGAATTAATAAGGTCGAATCCCATTCTCGGGGATCTGATCATCCATTCCGGCCACAATTCAAGCCATTCATCCTTGCTCGACCCAGGAAAGATCAGTAAAATTATGGATATGTTCATACATACTGCTGTAACTCCATGGACGATTTCATCCACGTAAGCACAAAGGAGGATACCTTGAAGACCATAAAAACCCGCCTCTGGATATTTACACTCCTGCTTTCGCTCCTATTGACCTCATGTAATTTACCAAAAAGCGGGGATCAGGGTTCCGTAGAAAGGGATAATATCAACACCTCTGTTGCGCAAACGGTGACAGCGAATGCCATGCAAGAGGAGGTTGGGGACGAAACCCAAGTGCCAACCTCCACTTCCACCCCAGCCACTCCCTCTGGACCCACAGAAGCCCCTACCCAAATACCCACCGGCACGGAAACTCCCGAGCCAACCGACACCCTGGAGCCCACGGACACCCCACTGCCCTGTAACCGGGCACGATTCGTCAAAGATGTCACCGTCCCGGATGGGATGGATTTCCTGATGGGAGATACCTTCACCAAGACCTGGCGGCTGAAAAACACGGGGTCCTGCACCTGGAATTCTGACTATGACATCGTCTTTATCGATGGGGATCAGATGGGCGCTCCCGACTCAGTCCCGATTACTTCAGGCACCGTAGAACCTGGAGAGATGGTCGATGTCTCCGTCGATCTCACCGCCCCCAGCACGCCGGGCACCTTCCGCGGCAATTGGAAACTGAGAGATTCCGATGGGGTTATCTTCGGCATCGAGAACAGTTCTTTGGGAAAATTTTGGGTAGAGATCGAAATCGATGACCCTGGACCGGAAGTGCAATACGATTTTCATGAGAAAGCCCCCTCAGCTTATTGGGTCTCAGGGGCAGGTGAGCTCTCCTTCGGCGGTCCCGACAATGACTCCGATGGCTTTGCCATGTACAAAGATGGCGCGAAACTCGAAGATGGGTCTACACCCGGGAAGGTGCTGGAAACCCATCCAGAATGGGTCAATAACGGGGTCATCAGCGGCCGGTTTACAAACTACACTGTAGAAGATGGGGATCACTTCAAAGCCAAAATCGGATTCATCGCCTTCAGTGATGGATCCTGCGGCGCTGGAGATGTGGAATACCAATTCAATTACAAGAAAGGAGGGACGCTTTACCCCCTTAAGTCGTGGAATGAAACGTGTGATGGTTCTTTGACGACAATAGACGTAGACCTTTCCAGCCTCGCTGGAGAAACGGTGAAGTTCGTGTTTGCCGTTCAAGCAAACGGCCCAGCGACTCAGGATTGGGCGGTATGGGTAAATCCTCGAATTGAGAATTAGAAATCACATGGATAATGAAAAGCGGGTGATCGAGGTTTGAATCACCCGCTTTTCTTATCCATCATAATCCGGCAAATAAATCACGTTCCATTTCCCCAGGTTGAGGTTCTGGATAGGCCCGCATATATAGCTCTTTACCCCTAATGCCCACCACCTTTAGAATCCAATTCAAAACGCTGCCTGTCAAACTGGACCTGCTTTGACTGGCATGGCATGCTGAAGCGGCTTTTTTCTTCTCCTCCACCCCTCGCACATCAATTCTGGCATGGACAGGAAAATCATGGTTAGCCAGGGCTACTAAATCGATGTCTTGGTTCCTGCCCCATCGGCTGGGATCCCGTCCCAGAAAGCGCAGGAGATATACCGTAAACCGTAAATATCGTTTTGAGATGGTGTGGTAGTAAAGCTTTTCCGGTTTAAATGGGGCAGATGCCGTTTCGTAGGCAGGGTTTCCCGCTACCTGAAAGGCCCTTTTGGCCACTTCGTGAATATATACATGATCCGGATGATGGTATCCGCCAATGGGATCAAAAGTGATCACAACCTGGGGCTGGAAATCGCGCATGATTTCCACCACTTTTTGGACCACCTCTTCTTGGGGGGCAGAGACAAGGGCGCGGGGGTGGTGATTCTCCGCTGACCCCAACATACCGGAATCCCGGTACCCTAAGAAATGGATTTTTGCTATGCCCAGGTGCTTTGCTGCGCATCTCAATTCCGCTTCCCGTAAATCCGCTATGGATTCATACCCTGCCAAATATTTCGGATCCACTTCCCCTGATTCGCCCCGGGTGGCACACACCAAATGCACCTGCACCCCTTTTTCCGCGTAATGTGCCAATGTCCCGCCCAAGCCAAAGGATTCATCGTCAGGATGGGCAAGCACTGCAAGAAGTTTCTTTCCGTGACCGTGGTTTCCCATACGCTCGCTAATCCATGTTCTGCAGTCGATAGGCCCCCCTCATTCATGCGCGCCATTATATCATGCTTATGAAACCTGAATTCCTTCCCTACCTCGATCTTCTGAAACGCGAACCTGAGATTCGATAATCCGGCACCTTACCCGGGCTGTGGAGGGAAGAGGACACTCTCCAGAAATATGGGCAATCTATCATGGGGAGGATGTGTAATAAGTAATACGCTGCCAGTTGACACTAATCCGTTCTCTTCATATAATTTCGCAAGTACTTGTGAAATTTAGAAAGAGAATTGGAGAAGATGGATAAAATTACATTAAGTGAACAGGCTGCTTCTGCCATACAAGAGTTGTTGAGAAATGAAGGCATGTCAGATCATGCCCTGCGGATTTTCATCGCCGGCGCGGGTTGAGGAGGACCTCAATACAGCCTGGCTCTCGATGATCAAGTTCGCGATAACGACAAGATTTTCATGAGCCATGATGTAAAGGTCATCGTGGATGACCGAACCCTTCGGTACTTGAAAGGCGCCACCATTGCTTATGTTGAGGAGAATGGTCGGAGCGGTTTTCAAATCCAACCCCACACAGACTCTCCGTTTACCAGTTGTGGATCCGGTTGCAGTTGTTAGTTCATCCGGAATAACGAACATACATCCCTGGGAGGATCTCCTCTTCCCAGGGATTTTCTTTTTGTGGGGGGAATACCCTTAGGATTCTCGAAGTAAGGAGACAAACAAGCTGAATATCCCAACTGAGACCAATCCGACAATCACCAAACCCATGGGGAAATCGCCAGCGCTTGCCCTGACATCCTGGGACTCATAGGTAGGAAGCACCAAAGCGGGTGCCGGAGTGAAAGTTGGTTTCCTGGTGGGAGGTATTTCAGCCACGAATTGAGAGGCCAATGTGGGGTCAATCGTCGGTGTAGTGACGGGTGTCGGCGTAGGCGGTTTGGGAACAATTGGCAGCTCCCCCCCAATCACCCTCACCAGGGGAGCATAGACCCAAGCCACACCCCCCTCAACGCCAGGATAAGCGATCTTGACCCACAACCCACCTTCCGTCTTCGCTAAGGCAGGGACCTCTTGGCGATTGATGAGAACGCCCACTTTCGGGTAGATGATGTCAGGTCCTGAGCGGACATTAATTTGGTCTTCGGGATCGGAGATGACGATGGCGATGGGACCCGTCGGTGTTCCCGTGACAGTTGGAATCGCGACCGTTGGCTGCTGAGCATTCCCGGATGGCACCATCCATGATGTCCCGGCCATGATCACCATCAATGCCAACAAACCTACTCGTAAGCTATTCACAAATAAAGGTTGTTTTTTGATATCGTTCATAATCAAGTAAATTCACCATCTCATCATTAAGATAGGTTTTTTAATTTCTCCAAAGCTGCTCGAGCGTAGATAAGCAATGTTTGTTCCTCGGCGTTCCTTTCTGTTGAGACAAAATCCATGTGCGTCTGTTTCTCATTTAGGGCTCGAAGACGGCTGATAAGCCTTTCTAAAGCTGGCACGGAATCCAGAAATCCCACCCGCCCACAGTAGTAGATCGCTTTTTGGCGGATGGAAATGGGCCCCTTTCGATCGCTTAATATTGCGCTTAATGCCGCTCCAGCGTAGGAACACATATTCAGGATCGCTGCCACATTGTCTTCTGAGGCAGAATAACGCTCAGCGACCTGCAAAATTGCATATATTTGCCTTCTCCGCATGCTGGATAAATATCCTTGCAGGTGACGGCGAACAGGATCTGGCGTCGTATGGTCCTCATCATGCAAACGTAAAATGTCCCCTAAAGTCTGAACAATATGGAATCGGATTTCCAGATTGGGATCCGTCAGCCGGGTCGCCAGTAAATAAGCAATTAAGGGGGAGAGATGACATATGTCCAGGGACTTTAATTCCGATAAGCCCCTTTCCCTTTCCTCATCCAGAGGGGAAGTTAACCGTTCAGCTGCTTTCCAAATTTCGGGGATCAGTTCCAAAGTCTCAGATGAGGATCCCCTGAAAGCAAACAATGTTGGCTGGGTAAGTCGGTTCTCTACCATGTCTGCCTTTTTGAACAATCAACCATAAAACCGTATTGGAAACGTCAAAATCCCCAAAAAACCTCCCCTTTCAACTCATTTCCATATATTGAATCATACCTTAACCCACAAATGCCTTCCAAGAAAATTTCCATATGCAGGGTCCAGAGGATGATCCATCAAGCCAATCCTTCTCCGTTCTCCAGCTTTCGAACCTTGCCCACCCGCCGCGCATGCCGTTCCTGCCCCGCTTGATGTC
Organism: uncultured Anaerolineales bacterium; assembly: GCA_964481465.1. Taxonomy (GTDB): domain Bacteria; phylum Chloroflexota; class Anaerolineae; order Anaerolineales; family UBA11858; genus B10-G9. The sequence goes on along the minus strand of CAYZTL010000012.1, from coordinate 10,005 downwards.
CGATAAACTGGGCCTTTAAAAACGCGCGTACGATTTCTTTGGCCAACTCTGAGCCGATCACTCTCCCCCCCAAGCAAAGGACATTCATGTGATCGTGTTCCACACCCTGGTGAGCAGAATAGGTATCGTGGCACAGGGCAGCGTACACCCCTTTCATCTTGTTGGCTGCGATACAAACACCAACTCCAGATCCGCATAACAAAACGCCGCGTTCCGCTTCTCCATCCTGGATGACCCGGCATAATTTCTCCGTGAAATCCGGATAATCAACGCTCTCCGGGCTGTCTGTCCCCAAATCTAACGGTTCATGTCCGGCTTCTTTGATGGTTTCTATGACCGTCTCTTTCAGTGAAAACCCACCGTGATCCGTTGCCACTGCCACCCGCATCAATCTTCCTCCTTGAGTAACTTTTGGGCTTCATCGAATACATGCTCGACTGTAAATCCATACTCCTCCATAACTTTGGCGCCCGGTGCGCTGGCGCCAAACTTCTCCACGGAAATCACAGATCCTCGGGAGCCAACCCAACGCTCCCATCCCTGGGCAACGCCGGCTTCCACCGCCAAACGTCGTTCCACTTTGGGGAGTAGGATTTTGTCCTGATATTCCTGATCCTGGCGCTCAAACAATTCCCAGCTGGGGAAAGAAATCACCCTGACTTTCACCCCTTGCTGGGCCAACTTCTCCCCGGCTTTTACGATCAGATCCACTTCCGAGCCGGATGCCATCAAAAGGATATCTGGGTCGCCCTCACCCAAATCCCCCAAAACATATGCACCCTTTTCCAGCCCCTCCGCGGAAGCATATACCTCCCGATCCAGCACAGGCACGTTTTGCCGGGTCAACGCCAAGGCTACAGGCCCTTCCTTATGTGTAATGGCAACCTTCCAAGCTTGGGCGACTTCATTGGCATCGTTGGGTCGCATGACGACCAATTTGGGGATGGCTCTTAACGAGGAAAGTTGTTCAATGGGTTGATGAGTGGGTCCATCCTCCCCTAAGCCAATGCTGTCATGCGTATACACCCACACACACTGGATTTCGGAAAGCGCGGACAGGCGCACCGCTGGTCTCATGTAATCTGAAAAGACCAAAAACGTCCCTCCATAAGGGATGATCCCGCCGTGCAATCCCATCCCGTTGACAATCGTCCCCATGGCATGTTCCCGGACACCAAAATGGAAATTCCGGCCTTCATACAACCCTGATTGGAAATTGGGGACGCCGTCAATCCAGGTCTTATTGGAGGGCGTCAGATCCGCCGAGCCGCCCATCAATTCTGGGAGTGCCGGGGCAATGGCATTGATCACCTGACCGGATGCCGCCCGGGTCGCCATCCCTTTCGGGTCTGGGTCAAATGTGGGCAGCGCTTCCGTCCATCCTGAAGGCAGCTTCCCTGCTAACCTCCGCTCCAGCTCCGCTGCTAATTCCGGATATTCCGCACGATACGACTGATAACGGTCTTTCCAGGCCCGCTCTTCTGCCTCTCCCTTCTCTCCGACCTGGCGGAAAAAGTCACGGACATCGTCCGGGATATAAAAACGGGGGTTTACGGGCCAACCCAATCTCTCCTTAGCAGCATCGAGCTCCTCGTCTCCCGGCGGCGCGCCGTGAGCTTCCGCCGTATCTTGTTTGGTTGGCAATCCGTAACCGATGTGGGTCCTCACAGAAATCAGGGAGGGACGGTCGTCTTCTTTGGCCCACTGGATGGCCTCGTCGATCGCAGCTACATCATTCCCATCCTTCACAGCCTGGACGTGCCACCCATAGGCCCGGAAACGGGCTTCCTGATCTTCGGTGAAGGTGATCTCTGTATTCCCATCGATGGAGATGTGATTATCGTCATAAAGGTAAATCAGCTTCCCTAACTGGAGGTGCCCTGCCAACGAGGCCGCTTCGGAGGAGACCCCTTCCATGAGATCACCATCCGTGACCAGTGCATAGGTATAATGGTCGACGATCTCATGTCCCGGGCGGTTGAATACGGCAGCCAGATGGGCTTCTGCAATGGCAAACCCGACCCCGTTGCCAAATCCCTGCCCGAGAGGGCCGGTCGTCGTTTCCACCCCTGGCGTCAGATGCACCTCCGGGTGCCCCGGGGTGATGCTTTCCCATTGGCGGAATTCCTTGATTTCCTCCAGGGGAAGATCATATCCGGTCAAAAGCAGCAGGGAATAGAGAAGCATGGACCCGTGACCCCCGGAAAGGACAAAGCGATCCCGATCCCACCACGAAGGGTTTTTAGGGTTGAACCGCAAATGGCGCGTCCATAACGCGAATGCCATAGCGGCTGCGCCCATGGGTAACCCCGGATGTCCTGAGTTCGCTTTCTGAACCGCATCCGCAGACAAGAAACGGAGCGTATTGATGGCCTTCTCCTGAAGCTCTTTATTCACTTTGACCATGACGAATCTCCCACGAAAAAATGGCTTTATCGATAACTCCAATTGTATATTTTACCTCAAATCCCAAACCAACCCCCTACAGTTAGATTGATCCCCAAGAACTCCTCCTTGAGCCATGAAAAACGACCCCAGGAGGGAGAGGAGGAAAAAAAGCACCTTTGGACCGGCGGATTTCACCCCCAGTTAACGGTTTTTAGTAAATCAATAAATTAACAAATGAAGAATTATGAGCATTATGTGATGTTAATCACATTCTATTTGGTATATTTTTGATATACTATATGCAGTTCGTATTGTGCATTTTTTTACAAAGAAAAAAAGCCTATTACCCGATGAAGAAGTTACCCAAAAAGTATCTTTTCATCCGAGCATCAGGAGGCTGAAATGACTGAAACCTTATCTGCTCGTGCTCCCTCCCTTTTTGAGGAAGTCGTCGCAGAGACATCAGGACTTGGAGCGAACCTCAACACCTGCATCCAATGCGGGACTTGTGGAGGTTCTTGCCCGTCCGGGGATGATATGGATCATACTCCCCGGGAGATATTCGCCATGATCAGGGAAGACATGAGAGAAGAAGTGTTGACCAGCAATACCCCCTGGTATTGCGTCTCATGCTATTACTGCATGACAAGGTGCCCGCAAGATATTCACATCACGGATATCATGTACTCTTTGAAACGGAAAGCCATTAAAGCTGGCTATTACCAGGAAGCAGGTAAGGATAAGGCACCCGAGTTTTCCGAGATGTTCATTGACTATGTCGAGAATAACGGACGGAGCTTTGAATTGGGTCTGGCGACAAGATATCACCTGCGCTATCATCCCTTAGATGCGGTCAAGATGGCCACCGGAATGGGTTTGAAACTGATCAGCAAAGGACGGATGGACTTAACTCCCCCCAAAATAAAGGGCATCGATCAGCTCAAAGCCATCCTCAAAAAGTCAAAAGAGCTTGGAGGTGAAGCATGAAATTCGGATATTACCCCGGTTGTGCCATGGACAGAAACGCTCGTTCCTATCATATTTCCATGATGGCCATTGCTGAACCTCTTGGCCTCCAATTCGAGGAAATGGAAGATTGGAACTGCTGTGGTGCGACAGAGTATTTTGCCATCAACGATATCCCCGCCTATGCGTTAGTGGGTCGGAACTTAGCTCTTGCCTCTCAACAATATGACGGTGAAAAATTAGTCGCCCCTTGTAGCGCTTGCTTCTTAAACCTGAAGAAGACCGACCACGTCATGGGAGAATACAAGGGCATAAACGAAAACGTTAACACCGCTTTGCAGGCAGGTGGGCTTGATTATCAACCCGGATCGGTAAGCGTCCATCACCTGCTCGAGGTAATCGTCAAAGATGTAGGCTTGGATGCCATTGAAGAAAAGATCCAAAAACCACTTTATGAGTTGAGGATCGCTCCCTACTATGGCTGCCTGGTGCCCAGACCTGCGGATATGGAGAGTTTTGACGACCCAGAGCATCCAACGTCCATGGACGATTTGCTGGAAACCTTGGGGGCAATCGTCATTGACTATCCCCTTAAAGCCCAATGCTGCGGGGGTCACATGACGCAAATCAAAGAGGTTACCGCCCTAGAACTCATCCGGAGGCTGTTGAAAAACGCGGACGATTATGGCGCGGATGTGATCAGCACCCTCTGTCCTATGTGCCAACTCAACCTTGACGCCTATCAGGGTGCGGTCAACGCCCATTTTGGGACAAATTACAATATTCCGGTGCTCTATTTCACCCAACTCATCGGTCTTGCCTTCGGAATTCCGGAAAGCGAGCTTGGTTTTGGAAAGGAGATCGTATCCGCAAAACCTGCCCTTGAAAAGATCAGCGATGAAGCGCCCAAAGAGAAAAAGCGGAGACGAAGGCCGCGAAGAAGGACAGGGCTTCCCATGCCATCCATGCCGGAGGAGGGATAACCAATGGAAGAAAAGAAAGATCGGGACATGCAACGAGAAAAGGTAGGAGTTTACATTTGTCACTGCGGCTCAAACATCGCCGGAACGGTTGATGTCGAAGAAGTCAGAGAATGGGCTGCTGAGAATCCCAATGTCGAAGTTGCCCGGGATTACGAATTCATGTGCTCCAGCACGGGACAGGATCTGATTGAACAGGATATCAAAGAAAAGGGTTTGACCCGCATTGTCGTCGCTTCCTGTTCCCCCCACATGCATGAGAAAACCTTCCGGAATGCCACCGAGCGGGGAGGGTTGAACCCCTTTTTGTTTGAAATGGCCAATATCCGGGAGCACGACTCTTGGGCAACAAAGGACAAAAAAGCAGCTACCCAAAAAGCGAAGAGCTTGATCAATGGGGCCGTGGAAAGGGTGGTCCATCACGAACCGCTGGAGAAAATCCCCGTCGAAATCAACCCCAATACACTGGTAGTGGGGGGCGGTATTGCCGGCATCACGGCAGCTTTGGAATTGGCGAATTCCGGCAATCATGTATATTTAGTGGAGCGAGAAGGGACGATCGGGGGGCACATGGCGCAAATCGATAAGACCTTCCCCACCCTGGACTGCTCCGCATGCATCCTGACCCCCAAAATGGTGGATGTCGGTCAACACGACAACATCACCCTGCTTACCTACAGTGAAGTGGAAAAAGTAGATGGTTATATTGGCAACTTCGATGTCAAGGTACGCAAGAAAGCTCGCTGCGTTGATGAAGAATTGTGCACAGCTTGTGGAATCTGCGAAGAGAAATGCCCTGCCCAGGTCGTTGATGAAGGTTATGGAGCAGGCCTTGGTTATCGAAAAGCCATCTTCCGGGCCTTCCCGCAAGCCGTACCAGGGTATCCTGTTTTGGATAAGGAGAACTGCATCTACTTCCAAACTGGGAAATGCCGGGCCTGTGAAAAATTCTGCCCCACAGACGCGATTGTCTTTGAACAAGAAGACGAAGTCCTCGACATCAACGTCGGGAACATCATCGTCGCCACAGGATACGACCTTTTTGACCCACGTCAAATCCCTCAATATGGTTACGGGCGGCTGGCTAACGTATTCACCAGCCTAGAATTTGAACGCATGGTCAACGCTTCTGGCCCAACCAATGGGCACATCGTCCTCCGGGACGGAGAGACAGAACCCGAAAGTGTGGCGATCGTTCATTGTGTGGGCTCTAGAGACCAGAATTACAATGAATATTGTTCGAAAGTCTGCTGCATGTACTCTCTGAAATTCGCCCACTTGGTACACGAACACCTGCCCGAAGCACAAGTCCATGATTTTTATATTGATATGCGAACGCCTGGTAAAGGCTATGAGGAGTTCTATCATCGCTTGTTAGAGGAAGACACCCACTTCATACGAGGTCGGGTTGCAGAAATAACAGACGCAGCTCGCCGAGATGGAGAAGAGGGTAAGTTGATCGTGCAGGTAGAGAACACGTTGCTTGGAAAGCAACAACGAATTCCGGTCGACATGGTGATCTTAAGCGCCGGAATCGAAGCTCGCGAAGATGCAGAACAAGTCGCTAATCTCTTCAAGATAGGATGCGACTACGACGGTTTCTATAACGAACGACATCCGAAGTTAGCGCCTGTATCCACTATGACGGATGGGATCTTCATTGCCGGTGCATGCCAGGGACCTAAAGATATCCCGGAAACGGTCGCCCAAGGTGGTGCGGCTGCTTCGCAAGTGGCCAGCTTGATCGGACAGGGTACGGTGATGATGGAACCCGTCCGGGCTAGCATTAGGGAAGACGATTGTTCCGGATGTCGGATATGCAACAACCTCTGTCCCTACAACGCGATCGAATACGATGAAGAAAAAGAAGTATCCAAAGTGATTACTGCCCTTTGCCAGGGATGCGGAACATGTGTGGCAGCTTGCCCCAGCGGAGCCATTGATGGAGCTCACTTCACGAATACCCAGATGATGTCTCAACTCCAAGGCCTGCTTTGGGATGTCCAACCCGCACCCGAAAAGGTTACTGTGTAGGAGGAGATTTTCGATGAGTGAACAATATGAACCTGTGATCGTAGGATTTTTATGTAACTGGTGCTCATACCGGGCAGCGGATCTTGCCGGCACCTCTCGCCTGAAGTACGCACCCAATATGCGCCCAATCCGGGTGATGTGCTCCGGTCGCGTAGATCCTCAATTTGTGCTTAAAGCGCTCCGTCATGGAGCGGATGGTGTGCTGATCGCCGGGTGTCACCCAGGAGAATGTCACTACGTCAACGGCAACATCAAAGCGCTGCGGCGCTACACGCTGCTCAAAAAGACCCTCGACCAATGGGGCATCGAAGAGGAGCGCGTGCAGCTGCTGTGGGCATCCGCTTCAGAAGGGACGAAATTGGCCAAGAAAGTGGACAGCATGACGGAAGAACTTCGAGCATTAGGACCGCTACGCTGGCACGAAAAAGTACTTGGTGGTAACGGGGCCGTGGCTGTACCCGTGAAGGAGGTCTAGGATGACAGAAAACGGAAAGCCGAAATTAGCTATGTATTGGGGAGCATCATGCGGTGGTTGTGAAATTTCTGTACTCAACATCCATGAACATATCCTGACCGTTGACGAGATCTTTGATATTGCCTTCTTCCCTTGCATCGCAGACTTCAAATATAAAGATGTGGAGTCTTACCCTGACAATTACATCGACGTTTGTTTGTTCAACGGAGCCGTCCGAAATTCGGAGAATGAAGAAATGGCTCATCTGCTGCGGGAAAAATCAAAGGTCCTTGTCGCCTATGGTTCCTGTGCGTATGAAGGGTGTATTCCAGCGCTATCCAACCTAACCACAAAAGATGCCACCCTCAACAAAGTTTATGTCGATAATCCCTCCATTGACAACCCCAAGAAAACGTTCCCGCAAACATCAACTCACGTGCCCGAAGGTGAACTTACTTTACCCAGTTTTTATCACACAGTAAAATCACTCGACCAAGTCGTTGATGTGGATTACTATCTCCCCGGTTGTCCCCCAGAACCACCCCAAATCTGGGCTGTCTTACAGGTAGTCGCTGGTGCACTCACGGAGGGGTCAGAATTACCTCCCAAAGGGTCCATCGTTGGGGCGGGTCAAAGAGCTGTATGTGATGAATGTGACCGGGAGAAAAAAGAGAAAACCATCAAACGGTTTTATCGTCCCTACGAAGTGAACCCCGATCCGGATGAATGCCTATTGGAACAAGGGCTCATGTGTTTGGGGCCAGCAACACGAAGCGGATGCGACGCGTTGTGCCCCACGGTAGGGATCGGATGCCGAGGGTGCTACGGACCGACAAATGATGTCGAAGATCAAGGCGCGAAAATGCTCTCCGCGATCGGTTCAGTCCTTGATGCGGGTGATGAAACCATGGAAGATGACGAATTAGAAGCTCTGATCGAGGAAGCCGTGGATACCATCGCAGATCCATCAGGGACATTTTACCGGTTTAGCATGGCACACTCGATTCTCCAGCGCGTCAAGAACGGAAAAGGAGAAGGCTAATGGAACGAATTTCAATTGACCCAATCACACGTTTAGAAGGACACGGCAAAATCGAGATTTTCCTGAATGATGAAGGAAATGTAGACAACGCGTATTTGCAAATCCCCGAGCTGCGCGGTTTTGAGCAATTCTCAATTGGCAGACCAGCAGAAGAAATGCCCCGGATCACGAACCGGATCTGCGGCGTTTGCCCGGAAGCTCATCACATGGCCGCCACAAAGGCTTTGGATGATCTCTTTGACATAGAGCCCTCCTCAGCCGTCAAAAAGCTCCGGGAACTCTTCTACTCCGCTTTCTACGTCACAGATCACACGGTCCACTTCTACGCCCTTGGCGCACCTGATTTTGTCCTCGGCCCGAAATCGGATCCAGCCCAACGTAACATTTTAGGCGTGATCCATAAAGTGGGTGTGGAAATTGGCAAACAGGTCATCGAGTGCCGTAAGCGCAACCACGAGATCATCAAGATCCTGGGAGGGCGCGGCATTCACCCTGTCGCCGGCCTTCCTGGCGGGTGGAGCAAAGCCATGACTTCCGAAGAACGGGACCAAATCGAAAAGTGGTCGCGCCAGAACGTGGAATTTGCGCTCTTCAGCCTGGACTTATTTGACGATGTGGTCCTCGGCAACCAGGATTACCTGGATTTGATCCTTTCCGATACCTTTACGCACGAAACGTATTACATGGGCACGGTGGATGAAAACAATCAAGTCAATTTTTATGACGGACAGATCCGTGTGGTGGGTCCGGACGGAAAAGAGCTCGTGAAATACCCCCCCAAAGATTACACGAAACATGTCGCAGAACGGGTTGAACCCTGGTCCTACCTTAAATTCCCTTACCTGAAAGATGTGGGCTGGAACGGATTTGTGGATGGGAAAGACAGCGGCGTCTACTGCGCCACTCCCCTTTCCAGGCTCAACGCCGCGGACGGGATGGCGACCCCTAAAGCCCAAGAGCACTTTGAACGTTTCTATGAGACATTAGGTTCTGAAAAGGTCGATGGACGATACCAGCCTGTCCATCATCGTCTGGCTACCCACTGGGCAAGGTTGATCGAACTCCTCTACTCAGCGGAACGACTGGCGGAACTGATCCAGGACCCTGAAATCACCAACCAGGATGTGCGCCCTATTGTCACCAACACGCCGGACGAAGGGATCGGCAGCGTGGAAGCGCCGCGGGGGACGTTAACCCACCACTATAAGACGGATGAGAACGGCATCCTTACCGATGTCAACCTCATTGTGGGAACGACCAACAACAACGCCCCCATCGCCATGTCCATAAAGAAAGCTGCCCAAGGGCTGATTAAAAATGGTGAGGTCTCAGAAGGGTTGCTCAACATGGTGGAAATGGCCTTCCGGAATTACGACCCCTGCATGTCCTGTGCCACCCACTCCCTCCCCGGGCAAATGCCTTTGGAAGTGACGATTTATGACGCGGACGGGGAAGAGGTCAAAACCCGACAACAATATATCGACTGAACGAGACGTCGAGTTCCATTCACGGAAAGAAAGGTAACCAGTTGCTTTGGGCCATGCCCGGGAAACTGGTTACTTACTTTTTTAGGAAAAGAAACCATGAAAACGCTGATCATCGGCCTGGGAAATCCCATCCTCACAGACGATGGCGTGGGAGTCAAAGCAGCTTATCAGCTTCAGGAGTTAATAGATAAAGAAAACCACCCCCACGTGACCATCACCGAAGCGAGCGCTGGCGGGATCCGTCTCATGGAAGCCATGCTGGGATATGATCGGGTGATCCTGATCGATGCCTTCCTGCTCGACGAACAAGACACCGAACCCGGTCGCGTCCATCGCCTTACTCTGGATGAATTAAGATCCCTGAGCCCCACCCAGCACAGCGCGAGTGCCCACGACACCACCCTGGTCACCGCGCTGGAAGCGGCCCAAGAAATGGGATACCCAACGCCTTCGGACGTGATCATCTTCGCTGTTGAGGTGGAAAATATCCTTGAATTCAGTGAAACCCCTACGCCCAAGGTTGCTAACGCGATCCCCACTCTCGTTCAAATGGTTTTAGAAGAACTCTAAATACGTCCCAGATCATATAAGATAAGAAAAGAAGGGGCTGTCTAAAAAGCAGCCCCTTTTGCTTTTCCCATAATCCAGGATGAG